>NZ_JAVDDS010000067.1 GCF_030848475.1 Herbivorax alkaliphila | reverse complement strand
ATCCTCATCTGTTACAGTTATATCTTCATATTGACCAGTAGCAGTTGCTATATTTTCTTGTTGACCTTCCGCCCAAGTACCAGTTACATCAACTGTAAATGACTGAGCAGGAGTTAGTGTGGTGGTTGGTATAGTTATTGATCCTAATACGTCATCGGTTAATGTCACATTATCAAGTATTACATTCCCTGTATTAGTTACAACATATCTAAAGATAGGATCAGTTCCTTGAGGAACATTTGGGCCTGGAGGAGTATCAGCATCTAAGAAGGTAATTCCTCCATCTGGTGATACAAGTTTTTGCACATCAATTCTAGGCTCAGGGCTAAAAGGTCTCATTAGTTCACAGTGAATCCATCTAACATTTTGCATATTTACAAAACCACTTATGAACTGACCACAACCTTGAGCATTTGAGTGACCTATATTTGTTGTTGTAAGACAAGCTATTTGGCAGGGAATTAGACAAGATAATTTGCAGGAAACAGACAACATCTAAAAATTTGAAAATACAACTCAGTAAGACAAGATATTTGACAGTTAAGACAAGAAATATAGCAGGAATAAAAAAGAACAGCCAATTTGACTGTCCTTGATAATATTTTAAAATCAAAGATGCTTTTCTAATGTATAAAGTGCAGTTGCTACTGTAATTCCATCTACTTTTCTAAGTACTTCGGTTAAGGCTTCTGTATTCCAAAACAAATCACGGAAATTAACAAGGTGACAGCCTGCTTTAAAATCAGGCATACAAGCATAGTAACCACGACTTGTCTCACCAAAAAGAACCATAATACTTGATCTACTTAAAATGTTAATTTCATAGTGACTTCCCCAATTTTGAATTTTTGTTATAGTTCCAAACCATCTTTCAACGGATTTGCCTTTTTTCATAGTACATTCAAAATTCATTTTATCACTCCCATTTCAAAAAAGTTTTTGCTGAAATCCTTCAAGCATAATATTTACAAGTTCTAATCTCTTTTTCCCTATTCGGTTTGTAACGGTAGGATTAAAACCTTTTACACTAAATAATTTTTTACCGTGTTTTGATGCATAATGGAATAAAAGTTCTCTTAGTTGTTTTTCACTAAGTTTTTTAGAGATATATCCATCACACGCATAGATTAATTGGGCTGCAAGCATTTTAACTGTTGTAGGATTTTTTATGATATCCAATAAAGTCACCTCATTTCTGTTTTTCTAGGTCTTAATTTGTATGATATTTGTACCTAAATAGGCATTGGTTTATCAAAAATATGAGGGGATTCTTCATACAAACTTTTTATATAATTTTCTGTAACAATAGTCTTTTTGTCCATATAGCCTTGAAATAAGGATTTATAGCATAATTGATTTATCTTTCTTGGAATACCAGAAGTCAGCGAATGAATTACAGGATAGCACTTATCATCAAATATTGGTGTTTTAGATTTTACTACAGATAGCTGGTGCTTAATGTACTCTATTGTCTGAGCTGGTGTAAAAGACTCTGTTTCTATAGAGAGATTAATTCTTTGTTTCATTGGGAGATTTACAGAAAGATTCATTGTTTTAGATAGAAGAGGTGGTAAGCCTGATAGAATTAAGGTGAAGTTAGAAGCCTCGTCATAAAAGCTTCTAAGCTCATCTATCATAGGTATGGAAAGGCTTTGGGCTTCATCAATCACTAAAATATTAAATTTACCTTGTTCATTTTCTTCTCTTAAGAAATTAATGATTTGTAGTTTAATATCGTCTGCATTGTATGGAGGATTTAACCCCATTTTGACAGCAAGAGTTTTGTATAAAGCTTTTTTGTTGGGGCTCGAAAGTTCTACATGGCAGATTCTAAAATATGATGGATCGAGTTCATTTATTAAATAAAACAAAAGAGAAGTTTTTCCGGAACCTGCTACACCTGTCACAACCATTAAATGTCTTGAATAAAATGCTGGTGATAAAAATGTACGATTCTTTAAAAAGTTTTCACTTTCAAAAGGTGTCTTAGACCTTTGTATAAAGGGCATATTACAAATTGAAAAATGTTCACATATTGGTTTTAAAATATTATTCATACTTATTCTCCTTCTCAAGTTTAGATAATTTTTCCATGTAATTTAAACGTATTTGAGCAATATAATATAAAAAGTTTCTGTTAAAATCTTTTGTTTTTTCAGACAAGTCTTTTAATATTGACACTAAAATATCTTTATTAAATTCTTTGAAAGTATCCCACAACTCATTAAGCTTTCCTTTTTCTTGGAACGTTAGTTGTTTTAGCCCTATAGAAGTTTTAACAATATCAATAAATTCATCTCTTGTAATTGTTACAGTTGCTTCAACAGGTGGTCTAATAGGATGATTTGTTTCTTCAATTTGAAGATTTTCTCCTGAAATATTTTTATCAATATCAATTTGAAGTTGATTTTCAAGATATTTTTGATATCTGCTTTTAATATTTTTAAAGTATAATTTTGATATATCACTTTCATATCCAGATTCTTCTGGTATACCAGCAACATTTTTGTGTCTTTGTGTTTTTAAATCAATAACTTTTGCTGTACCAAAATATTTATCCTTGTAATATACATGAAGATAGTCTATATGAAAAGCGTTGTATCTGATAATGACTTTTTTACCTACGAGCTCTGCTGGAGCTTCATATGTATTTCCTTCAAAAGATATAACTCCATATTTATTAATAGTTCTCTCTTCTGAATGTAGAAAAATTTCTTCAATTTCTACAGGTGAAAAAAATCTTAGCTTAGTACCTTTATTTAAGGACATATCCCACCGTTCTTTTGGAGATACTCCTATAGAAGAATGTATTTTGTCATCGTATTCGTTTTTTTCCATGCAAAATACAAATCATTAAGTTCAGATAATGATTTAACTGGGTGTTTTTTGATTTCAGAAATAAAAGAATCCTGTACTGTTTTCCAATATCTTTCAATTTTTCCTTTTCCACATGGCTTATACGGAGTTGAATATTTTACTACAATACCAAGGCGTGCACATATTAATTTGAATTGTTTTGATATAAAAATTTTGCCGTTATCTACATATAAAGTATCTGGAGCTCCATACTTTATAACCGCTTTTCTTAGAGTGTCTTCAAGTCTAGGAAGGGTTGCATCAAAGTAAAACTCTGAATGTGTAATTCTTCTTGAATAATCATCTAAAAATCCTATCAAGTATACAAGCTTATTAGCATTATTTCCATCAGGTATATAAAAAGCTTCCATAACATCACTTTGCCACATGGCACTTATTCTATCCTTCTCATGTTTAACGTACACTCTCTTGTCTTTAGAAAGGCTCTCACGTGTATAACCATATTGGTTTAAAATTCTGTTTACTGTTCTTACATGAATTGAATCATCTTCTAGTTTTCCTGCAAGAATAAGCATAGTCATAATTTTAGGAGCCGATCTTCTAGGAAGTTCTTTTTTTAGGTTGAGAATTTCTGTAATTACATTATCATCAATAGTTGGGTGAGTACCTTTATCACATCTTCTTTTAGGTTTCAATGCGTCAAACCCATATTTTTTATAGTCTGAGTAATATCTAAAGATTGTCCTTTCAGAAAATGTTACAAGACGTTTGTTTACTACATCATTAAAATGCTTTTTTGCAAGTTCTTTTGCCGTTTTTTCTACAAATCCAGGTTTTGCATCTAACATTTCTGATATTACCTGAAATCTGAAAAATGCAACAGCATCTTCTTTTTTTATCGGCAATTGATTCATTAAAACACCTCCATAATTTTTCATTATGGATTATCATATCTTAATGCTTCTGTAATAACTATACAATAGTTTCTTGCTGTATATTTAAAAATTTTTTAGTACAAAAATATCACAATAAAAGAACAAAAAGAACAGGAGTAGTTCAATTATCGATATCCAAAAACAATATTTTTAGACACTAATTAAAACTCATTATAACTTAGAAGTTTAATTATGGAATTTAGAGGCGTGAAAATTTTGTTTAAGAAAATTATATGGTAATTAGACTATTTATAAGAGCCAGTGCTCCATTTTGTTTCCCACAAAAAGCTCTTGCTGTTATTATAAGCATGTATAAAGTACCAAATAATTTTTGTGATAAACCTTTTGTTTCAATTATTAAAGGAGAATTATAAACTTCTGTATATTTAGAGTTAAGTAACCCAGTATAATTGAATTCTTTACAGTTACTTTCAATGCCTTTAATAATGTTTACAATACGATCTTCGCAGTCAAGAAGTTCTCTTGGGTCATCAATGTGCTCAAAAATATTCTCACCCTTTCTGGTTTTGCAACTAATATACTCAAGTAAATTAATACAAGGCTGAATATATTTCTTTATAAAGCTGGGAAATATGCTTACATATTGCCATTTGCTAATCTCATCATTGAACCACAATGCAGTTTGAACTCTATATTCAACGCTATAAAGACAATTATTTTCATCAAGTAGATAAAGCTGTCTTTTAAAAGTACCATTTAGCTTGAGTTTGACACTATCCAAAAGTCCTAACTTGCCACGAATGAAATCGTGCGTTATTATATTTTTATAGTGTTCCTGATAAATTTTATTAAAATTTTCAGGATTACACTTGAAAGGTATCTCAACCTTTAATACAATTGATGTAGTTGGTTTTTTGTAAATAATTGATATTATATCATATCTAAATTAAAAAAGGGTTCGGGTGGTTCCGAATCCTTTCCAACTACCTTACTGAAGTCTAAGTTGTCGCAAATTCAAGGAATTACTGAAGAAAAGCTTGTCCCTCAACATTATTCTGGAATGGTAATTACATCTTCCAATTTAAATTGAAGAAGCATTTCTTTTTTGATTACTGCTCTTAATGTTCTTTCTACTGAACGATTAATGGTAAGTAAATCTTTTACTGTTGGAGCTGGTGAAGTAGTTTTCCTTTGAAGTGTTCCAAGGACATACTGAATTTTTTCTGCTTCAGCATTAATTATATGGGCTAAAACCTAATTCTTCAAAAGCTATTGATGCTAAAAGAAGGTTTATTGCGTCCTCTCTATCAACATCTATTTCTGGTATCACATCAGGTATAATTGGAAATGACATATTTTTTCTCTTTTCATTGTTGTTATGTTCCATACTATTCAAATTTTTAAATTTATATGTATAAAAATCAAGGTCACTTATGTTGTCTTGTCCTTTTTTATTTTTTTGAAATTTTCATTTTTTGAAAGAACTTAAGTTTTAAAAAGTTAATATAAAAACTTTTTGACTTTTATATAGCATATTTTTTCTATAAAATACACCATTCCCTGTAAACTTTTTCATCATATATAAGTATACTGATAGCAAAGTTGAATATTAAAATATTACTTAATTGCAACTTTCGTTGGGGCATGTTGTATAGAAGGGAGAGATCTATGTCTTTATATAATGATAAATTTAAAAATGATGGGAGTCAACTACAAAATGTGTTTTCAAAGGAACTAGTATGCATTAATGTTACAAAAATATTAGACCAAGTTGCGTTAAGAAGCTGTGTTAAACGTGATGTTGTACTATCCCCTGGAAAAGAAGTATGTGACCCAATATTTAATTTAGATCAAATAAAAGACTATTATACAGAAGAATTCAAAGTTAAGTCAGTTAAAAATTCTATTACTAGACCTGAACATAAAAAGCTTAATTTGTACATAAAAATTACATATACTATTTATTACTCTGATGGATTTAATCACCTAGTACAACAGGATTCTTCTGATTTTAATCTGGTAGTGGAAGATATATATTGTCCTAACCATATTAGCTCCAAACAATCTTTAAATGATATTATGGAGTATGAAATAAAAGCTAATGCAATTTCAACAGCTTTTGGGGAGGTACTCTGTCCCTCTACGGGAGCTTTAATGTTTGATATAGGAGTATTTTTTATTATCAAGTGTCAGTACCAAACTGATGTACTTGTGCCAACATTGGGCTATTGTCCAATTCCTTCTGAACAAAAGAACAATACTACAAGAAACTGTACAATCTTTAAGGATAAAAGTAAAACTCCTTTTCCCAGAAATTTTTTCCCTAAAGAAAAACAAAACCCACTAGACCGAAATCAAGAAGATTCAAAGGAGGATTAAAAATGTCATTTCCAATTATCCCAGATATTAGTCCCGAAATTAGTATAACATTTGAAGATGCCGTCAATCTTCTTTTAGTCTCAGTAGCACTTGAAGAAATGAGACTTTCTGAACTTATTGATGCTGAGACGAAAAAAATATTATTTGTTTTAGATAAATGCAAATGTAAAAATTCTTGTACAAAGGATGCTCTGGATGTAAACAAAAGTGTTGATCAGACTGTAAAAAACATAATTAAGCTCCAGATGCTTTTACAGTTTAAACTTGAAAACATCTCTGAATTATTACCTGCTACTACAACCACCACTACTACTACCACTACTACTACCACTACAACTACAACTACAACATCAACTACTACAAAATCAACTACTACAAAATCAACATCCACTACCTCCTCATGTTCAACCACCACATGTACAACTAAGAGTTATACTTCTACAAGTACAACCACTACTACACATAAAAAGTGCAAATGTAGTCTTACGGGTAGAGGAGTTGGGAAAGTATCAAATTTTATGGATGAATTCTATAATAATACTTCTGTCCTCCAGGTATGCGTATGTGAGAATTGCAAAAATTCAAAGTACAATACACTTTCCTACTCTGTACATAAAAATGGTGTAATGAAGAGCATTATTGCCACCAGTTTACATATAAAATGTCCTTCATCTACCTCTCCCCTTATAATAAGGGGAACAGCAAATATAGAGATAAAATCAAATCTCTTCCAACCAGTTATGGAAAGTGGAGAGTTTCAACTTACAGTCTGGGATAATTATATGGGGAACCCTAGCTTTCAGATTATAATAAAAAGTGATACTGCTGAATTTGATCATGATAGCGGCATAGTTCATACAGTAAATTCAGATTTAGAGATACGAAATTGCCCCTGTTAACTTGTATAAGAGACATGACAGGGGCTATATTGGACCCACAAAATCTCTTTTAATGCGTTCAAACTGCTCCAAAAACACCCCACTAGTTCTATGCACCTGATTTAAACTACTAAAAATTACAAAATTAAACCGTATCTATTTTTACTTCCTTACCTTTAAACGCAATACTTATTTTAACAACATCATTAATTCCAATTCCCTTTATTTCTTCAACATACCTCTTATCTTCTATTTGCTTTAATGCCGATTCTAATGCTTGATCTATAGTTTCATTTCTCAACTCACTCGCTGTCTTAAACTCAATTATTATTCCTTTTTTCCTTTTATCGTTTGGAATAATCATTACATCAAAACATGATAAAAGCTTTCTGAACTATCTCTTCCCACGTCATTATACGGTACTTGCAAAAGTCTCATAAAAAGTCTCAATATCTCCTGACAACAATGCTTTTAGCATTTCATGAACGCTTCCACCTGATGGAAAAGTTAATATCCATTTTTAAAAAGAGATTTCTAAAAATATGTTCTATCTTTAAACTTTGATAATTTATAAAATACAAATATTTTTAGTTGTAACTAAATTTATAATATATTTTTAAACATTTATATTTTTTTATTACTTTGCTATGTTAATTATAGTATAATATGTTTAAAATAAGTATGCCTGCATTTAAAATGACACTTATATATTTTTAGAAAATATTTATATTTATTTTAGTAACAAAATTATGGCTCTTCGCTATTTTGTGTGGAATTTTTGTGTTATTTAATTCTCCCCACACAAAATAGCGAGGAGCCATTTATTAATGATAATAATGCTTATCAGTGTTGTCAATAGTGCATAAAAAATTAATTAAATCTATCACTCAAAACATATTGATACCTGTTATTATCTTATTTTACTTAAATAACTTACTCTAATTATAGCTTTCATACATAACTGTATCCTCGAGGGGTTTTCTCTCGGTTTTATGACGATCAGAACTCAAAAAACCTTCGGAAGGATAACCTAAGATAAGTAATGCAGTTGGTTCTATGTATTCAGGTATATTAAATTCTTTTCTTATAATCCCCGGATCAAATAAGCCCACCATTACGCTACCAATATTCAATTCCCTTGCAGCCAACATCAAGTGGTCACAAACAATACCAATATCCAAGTCGCCCGAACATTTTTGGTCAAAAGGTCGTATTAAGGGATTCCTTTTATCCTGACATACAATTAGAACACATTGAGAACCGAAAGTTTGATATGCTTTTTGAACCTTGAAAATACCATCCGGTCTCTGAACAACAATAATTCGCTGTGGTTGCTTATTGCAAGCTGTTGGTGCCACTCGTCCGGCAGATAATATTAGGTCAAGATCATCTTTATCTATTCTCTTTTCCGTAAACCCTCGTGTTGTACATCGTCGTTTTGCTAACTTTAAAAAATCCATTTTAAAATTCCTTCTTGTACAAAATATAATTATATTTACTCTCAATATTTAACTATTACACAGCATCAATTTCTATAGATTTATTTTATAAATATGTGCATATTAGCTGTGCCTCTTTTACGTGGTATTTCACATAACGTTGTTTAGTTTTTCTGTTTCAGCCGCTTAGGGCTCCGCCCCTTTGCGGGTAGAATTGCTAGAACTATATTGTTATATGCTGCCCCATGACCCCAACGTCAGAGCCACATGGACGTGGCTCCTAAATTTTTACTAATCATTTCTGTTTGCTTAATCTTTTTGTTTTAAGAATAATAGCTTCTGAAAAAACTATACTATCAAGGTTTGTGACAGCACCGTTTTATACTTCAAGATTGCTAGTTAAAAAACATTTCTTAATTGTTTTATTCAGAATGATTAGGCTATCTTCAAAATAGTTGATTATCTTGCATCTTGATAAATAGTTATGTTCATTAAATCTATCAAGCCGTCTTATAGTCTTTCGATGAAGCATTTAAATAATAATGCGTATTAAAACACCTCACTATTCATATTTATCTAGTGTTTTAAAAGCTAGATTTCTTCCAAGTGGTTTAGTGGAGCCCATCCTTTTATACTCGGCTCATCTTTTTTATTCCCCCATACCCAACCGTTTAACACTTTATCCATAATGATGATTTCACCAACATCTATATCAAATTCTCTAGCATTGTAGTCTTCTAGTATAAGTCCAGTATCACCACTTCTATCAATTATTTGCTTAGGAACCCAACCTTGATTATTATTGCTTTTACAAAAAATCCAATTAATCCAATCACCTTCATTAGATTCTTCGCCACATATAACTTTCTCACCTTTATGTAAAACTATTGGATTATTCAAATCTGCTTTCCTATTTCTAATAACTCGATAATTGCTCATGCTTTGCATCTCCTTTATTATATAAATTTAAAACAAGTATTAAAATTAACGTATTTCCCCTATTATGGCTTCTTCAAAGCCATTCCAAGCCACACGATGTGGCGGAGAAATTCCTCATGGGGTTGCATATAACGTTTTGATTCACAACGTTCCTGAACCAGACCCTGAGAGTCTTTCTTCTTTGGCGGCGGCTTGTCCGCCTGGTGAAGGAATGTGGCGAGTCCTTCTTCATGTTCATGCTTTAGAGGACTGCTTTATGCTTTTTTCCACAAGCCCTTGTGTGAATCTTTTGTTGAACTAAACCGCTTACGCGGTGGCTGTTGCTTGTTTTAATTTCACGTAAATTATATAACAATTATACTATACTTTCCTTTAAAATGAAATTAAATAATTTTAAAGGAGAGTGGTTATTATGACAAATAACAAAGCATTTGAAAAAATGAAAGAAAGAATGGAACTTAGAGGTTTTGCAATTTCAACTCAAAAAACTTATCTAATGCACTTAAGGCATTTTACAAATCATTTCAAATTGCCATTTAGTGAAATGAATTATGATCATGTAAGGAATGCCTTAGAAATAACTTCGTATTCTCAAGGACAAAATTCCGATGATTTAACGGGTTTTGGACGATGAGAATCGGTTGTTATTTCTTAGCCATTACTAAGAGACTTTTTACTACATGCAATAAAAGTTAAAAAACTTAGCAGTGAATATATTAATTCTTCCTATAGTGCTATAAGGTTTCTTTATGAAGGTGTCTTTGAAAGAGATTGGAATATGAAACATATTCCCCGTCTTAAAAGTAAGAAAAAGTTTCCTGTAGTATTATCTAAAGAAGAAATTAATACAATATTTAAAAATGTTTCTTACTTAAAGCACAAAGCAATGCTTGTAACTGCTTATTCGGCAGGTTTAAGAGTTAGTGAAGTTTCAAAATTAAAAACTTCTGATATTGATAATAAGAATATGCAAATATTTATCAGGCAAGGCAAAGAAAATAGGGACAGATTTGCATTACTTTCAAAGAATACTCTTTATCTACATGTTTTGCAATAATCCTTTTACAATAATTATTGGGGATATTGCAAGATCATGTTTCTTAATTTATGAATTGCATATAAACTTCATTAACTTCATGAAAAGTATTTATTGCAATTCATCTACTTAGAAACTATTATAAACAACTTCATCCGAAGAATACTGATTGGCTTTTCCCAGGTCAAAATCCTTCTAATCCTATTAGCACAAGAACTATTCAATCAGCATTTAAAGACGTAGTTAAAAAAGCTAGTATAACTAAAAAAGTTACTCCTCATACTCTAAGACATAGTTTTGCCACTCATCTCGTTGAAGATGGTACAAATCTTATAACAACGGAAGCAATTGCAACACACCGTTTCAACGAGGCTAAAGATATGTGATTACTATTTTTTCTAGCCTCGTTATAATTCCTGTCGCAATAGGCATTGTCCTAAATGTCAAAATACTTTCCACTCATTACTTTCATGTTGTATTTACAGTACCTGACCTTTTGAATAAATTGATTTTTAACAACAAAAAACAGCTTTATAATCTTCTTTTTAAGTGTGCGTCAGAAACTCTTTCTGAACTTGCAATGGATAAAAAATACTTGGGAGCTCAAATTGGCATTACTGCTATTTTACATACTTGGGGACAAAATTTATCATTTCATCCTCATATACACTGTATAGTTCCTAGCGGTGGGTTATTGCCTTCTGAAAAAACTTTTAAACACTCAAGAAAGAAGTTTTTCATTCCTATAAAAGTTCTTAGCAGGAAATTTAGAGGAAAGTTTATGCATAATTTATGTTTACTTTTAGAAAGAAAAGATATTATTCTTCCAACTGGAACTGACTTTAAAGCTCTTAAGAATGAACTTTATAGTAAAGAATGGGTTGTTTATTGTAAGCCACCATTTAAAACACCTGAAAATGTTATTGAGTACCTTGGTCGATATACTCATAAAATTGCAATAACCAATAGTAGAATAATTACCGTTAAAGATAATCGTGTTTATTTTAAATGGCGAGATTATAAAGATAAAAACAAAGAAAAGGTAATGAATCTTTCTGTTTTTGAATTTATAAGAAGGTTTCTCATGCATGTTCTACCTAAGGGGTTTTTTAAGATTAGACATTTTGGACTTTTAAGTAATAGAAACAAAAAGACAAAACTTAAACTATATGAATTGCAATAAATATTATTCATAAAGTTAATATGCAATTCATAAATCAAGGAACATGATTTTGCAATATTTAAAAGAAATATTATAAAAGGATTATTGCAAAACATGTATGTCAAAAACTTACTGGTTCAAAGTTTACTGAAGTAAAAAGACTTAGTAGACGTGAATTTATAAAAAAAATATTTGGTTCTGATACTTTTTGTTGTCCTCTTTGTGGTTCTGAGTTTATAAACAGAATTATTTTAAGGGAATGACTTTTTATTAACTGAATAGAAAAGATTAAAAACTCATTAACCATGGGTCTGTTTTGCTATGCCTATTTTTGGCAAACAAGCAATAAACCATGTTAAAAATTAGGAATATTACGATTAAAATGTTGCCACTAGCAAGAAGGAAGTAAAATTAAATCCCCATATGAGCTTCTAGTTTCAGCGGCTTCGTTCATCATGCAATTCCGAAATTTCCAGCGAGATGTACATAAATTCAGCTCTATCCATTCTAGCCTTGGATAGAGCTTTTTTGTGCCGAAAACTTCGGAACGTTGGCTAAGTGTTCACAACGTGCCCAGCGAATGAATTTGGGCAGGATGACCTCATGACCCTTCTTTGTAGCCCTTCTACGTGCTTTGACCTTTACTTGAATGGACTTGTTCTCTGAAGTGGGTAGCCCCTCGTAGCCTAGACATCAGGGATGGTGTAGTCCCTATTTTTCTCTGTTTATTATAAAAACCATTCATATTTACAACGTCCGTATAGTATTCTTCTTACTTCAACTGTGTTTTTATTTACTATAAAAAATACCGAATAATTATCGACAATTAATACCCTATATCCTCTCTGTCTTAGCTGAGGTAACTTAATCATTGGGCATCTATTTGGCATAACGTTTAAACTTCCAATCTTCTCAATAATGCTATCATAGTGTCTAATCGCGGCTTGAAGAGAAAGTGTATTTAGATAATCAATAATATCCAACAAATCTTGCTTTGCTAGTGGAAAAATCTTAATATTATATTCTTCCATGGACGTTTTTCCTCAATTGCTTTGCTACTTCAAAAAAATCTTCACCTTTTACTCCATTTTTAATTTCAATTTCCGCTTCAAACAATTTTGAATATAACTCTAACAAGGCTTGCTGGCGTTCATAGCTTTCTATACTCATAACCGCTAAATCTCCTATGCCATTTTTTGTAATAAAAACTGTTTCATTTTCACTATGGCAAATTTCCGATATTTCATTTGCTTTGTTTCTCAAGTCTGATATTGGTCTAATATTTGGCATAACATCACATCCTATCATAATTAATACTTATATTATATCATAATTTTGATATTTCTTCATCTAGTATTGAGAATTTCTTCAACGAAATTGCTTATACAATCGGTGCATGGACGCACC
>NZ_JAVDDS010000066.1 GCF_030848475.1 Herbivorax alkaliphila | reverse complement strand
TTGTTATATATTATTTAAGCTTTAAGCTTGGTAGCAGTTAACCCTATAACAAATAGTTTTGTCTACACATTTCCTGCAATTCTTAAAAATCCATTGCTCATCATTACCTTTTGTCTGACATCTTTCTAAATAACATTTCAAAAAATTTTTAGTGAGCTTTTAACGTATAGATTGATACGTACACAAACTATACCCTAACAAAACTATTAATATGTTCTTCAATAATACCAGATTTCATCCATATTTGAACTAGTTTTTTAACTTTTAATTCAATTTTTTGATACTCCCAGTCTATATAATCCTGTAGTTCATTTGTTATTTCATCTATTGTAAATTCTTTATGCTTTTTAGATAAAACCATATTATAAATTATAAAGTTAATATCCCTTTCATTTTCAACAGGTGCTTTTACAAAACACATATATTTACATCCTCCTTGTAAAAACTTAATATATTTATTAATAATTATAAAATACTAAATAAAACACTTTTTTTAGGTACTATTAAATTTTAATAGTTGCTCTTTAATATTATTAATAATTTCTTCACCAATTACTTCTCCTATTCTTTCTCTAAAATTATTATAAATAGCTATACAATCATTATACGATTTCTTTTCTTGATTTAAAACATATACATAAAAACTCTGATAAAAATCTATGTCATATTGTAAAGTTTTTTGGACGCTTGAAACACATTTATACAATAAAATCTCATCTTCTCTATCGTCATTATTCTTATATAAGTAAAGTGGTTTACCAATTCCAGTTTTCAAGGTTCTGTGAATTATAATAATATCCTTAAAATATTCTCCATATTCTTCTCTAATACGTGATATTGCCTTTGCAGTTGTCTCTTCAAAAGGATTCACTCTTTCAACAAACAAATTTGAACTTATTCTTGGTAAAATATATCCACCAATCTCTGTAATGTTTTCTTCATTTATATATTTTTCACTCTTTGTTTTAATAAAATTTAATTGTTTAAAATATTCATCTATATTCATTTTTTTATCATTCTCATCTAGACTCTTCGATTTTTCTTTTAAAGATTCTATAATGTCTTCTACTTCATTATATTTTTCATTTAGGACTTTAGCAACTGCCAAATCAATTCTTCCAAAATCTTCTTTTTTCTTTATAATAGAATAATACGACTTTTCATTAGTGAGTAGTTCTTTAAGCTTATATGACAATATATCATCTAAATTATAATATTTCAAAAAATAATGCTTTTTTAATATCGTTATTAACCAAGAGTCATCCCACTGTATAAGAGAATTAGAATACTCTAATTCCGAAGTTTGATTTTTTATTGCTTTCCAAATCCCTGAAATATCATAAGGCAATATATCTCCATTTTCTTCAGTACCCTCATTTTCACTGCTATATAAATATTCTAAACTAAGTTTAAATATTGTTTCTTGTAATAAATAATCAGTTTTAACTACTCTATGGTGATATATTATATTTTTATATATATCAAATCTTCTTTGAAAGTAATTATCTAAAGTATTTAATACTTTTATAGACGGACAGAATATAAATCTGTTTTTTATACAATGTAGTTTCATACTATTAATTAATCTCTCATACTCAATTTTTCCAACATCTAATCCTGAGTTTAATGCATCCCTTGTAATATAGTCTAATCTATCACCATCTAGTGTTCCATCTATAATATTATGAATATCCGTTAAAAAATCAGTTTTTTCTGTTAAAATCCCAATAGTTATTTCTCTCACAAGTACTTCAAATATTTGATTCCTATATTTGTCATCATCATGATGCATACTTTGATTTAAATCTTTGATAGCAGCAAGAGTTATATTCTTAGAAACATTAATTCCAATCTCTTCATGTAACTGTGCATCTCCATCAACACAAGGTTTTATTACTTTTAAAAAGTATCCTATCCTATCATTGTCGCTTATATCGTTTTCTATATGCTTATATACTTCATTTATTGCATTTTCAGTAATATGACTAAACGGCGGATGTCCAACGTCATGTAATAAAGCACTTATTCTGACTGCTTCAAATATAACACAATATATCCATTTATAGTTTTGGTCAATGTTTGATGGCATGAAGTAGTTATATATACCTCCACAAATGCTAAGGCTATCTTTAAGATTATCTATTCTATTAAATCTATTAGCAAATTTGTTTTTATAATTTGCATCACTTTTAATATTGTTAAATACTTTCTCAATTTCCATACGTGATACATTAAAAAACTCTTTCAGTGTTTCAGACTTTGCATTAGAAATACTATAAAAAAATATTTTGCTACACAAAAACATAGTTCCTAGAGAGTGTTCAAATCTTTTTGTTCTGTTTGCAGGAAATGTTAAGTATGCAGTAGAATTTTGATGTATATTATGCAATCGATTAAAAATAGTTGTAGAAATTATTCTTTTTTCATATTCACTAATTGTAATTATCCCATGAATATTATCAGCAACGTTTGTTGCTCTATCAACAACCATAAAGAAATTCTCCCTTAATTATCTATGCAAATCACATTTAACTAAATTATACCTATTATCAGTTTAAAGTGCAAGAATATTTAATAATTAATTATCATGGATTAAGTATAAAATTTTTTCAAAATGTATCAATGCAATCTAAGCATAAAATTCCTAATTAATAATTTATAACCATATCGTTTTACAACATATATTAAAATATTTATTATATCACTCTAACAATACTTCTTAAGCACATTCAACAATATCGCTATCTTTTGACTATTTGAAACAGCCTCTCTATAATCCTCAAACATCAATGTCTCTATATCATTTAATAAATTCTCACTAAAACCTTCTATATCTTGATTTACAAATGTCATCTCAACTTCTTCACCATTTTTATCTGAATACTTAATTTTATATGTCTCCTTGTCTCCTGCCTCAATCACATTCTGCTCATCAAAATCATTTATGTTATCCACAGCACACTTTACATCCTTCATAAAAATTTCAACAGTATTATCGTTCCAATCATCAATTCTTAATCCAGTAAATATCTTAGCTAAACTCTCTACAAACTCCACATTATCATTACCTAGTTCTTTTACCTTCTTTAAAAGTTGATCTTTTGAATCTGCAAAAACATTGTTTTTTGTACTGCTTTTAAGACCATCATACCAATCCTTAGCAGCAGAAGTTAAAGTTAACCCTTCATTTCCTCTAGGTTCAAATATCTCTTTAAGGTTATCCGTTAAGTATCCTTCTATTAAGTCATACTCAACATTGTCTAAGGATACAATACATTTTTTTAAACCATCTATAACTTTATCATAATCCTTTGTATTAAATATACTAAAAAGCTTATTAAACAAAAAGTCCCTTGAATTGATTTTAGTTCCTCTTAAACTATTTCTGAACCTATCTATTTTTTGATCAATAGCTTCAGGGGTAAAACTATCCGTCACACCTTCTTTTTTATGTATTTTTACATAGTCCACTTTATATTCTTTTGCATATTTAGGTAGCTGTAAAAACCATCTGTGAACTGCTTTAACTATATATTCAAAAGTATTATATTCCTTCTCACTTTCATCTAAATAATCTAAAAAAATCTTTTCCATTTCATTTATATATTTTTCTTTTTTTTCATTCCATGTTTCACAGTATATTTCATAGTCATAAGGCTTGTGATTTATATTTTCTAAAAGCTGTCCAGTGATTTCCATTTCGACATTACTATATGTTATTACGGTATGCTCTTTATATTCTCTTAAAACAACTGCAATATAAATTGGTATAAGCTCTAGTTTAAGCCCTATGCCGTATTCAGGCTTTGTTAACTTATCATAGAGTTCTCCAAAACTTTTTTTATTTTCATTAGATTCAATTATAAACTTTCTTATTATATTTATTACATTTGAAAACCTTTCATTAAGTCCTTCCGTTGTCAGATAAGCTGTATCATCCTCAGTTTTTTCTTTATAAATTCCTGGCACTAAAAGTGTAGCTCTCATTATACTGTAATCAGGACCATTTCCAAGAAGACCTAATTTATATTCTGTTTTTGTTTTAAGTATATTTTGAAGTACTTTTCGCCTTGCATTCTTAATTTGTTTTGTTATTTTATTTTTGTTTATCATATCGTTAACTATTAGAGGCATGTGAGGATATAAATCATAACAAATATCTGACAATAGTCTTGATAATGTAGACTTTCTAAATATATTAACCTTCTCACCACTATTATAATAATCAGCTAATCTATATTCTGGGGCTGTAAATGTTTTTAATTTATTATCTATAATATTTTTAATATCTTCTAAGTATACATTAAGCTCTTCATTCAACACAGAATCAAAATTACTGTGCTCGTTTTCTCCTATTAAATAGTATATGGCATCGTATTTTCTCAAATCATCTGACAACTTTAAAGGTTTATGAGGTAATATAAAAACTACTCTTTTGTTTTTTACTTTATTTATCTTTTTTCGTATATCTTTAATAATATCTATATCATCTATGAGAACAGCATAAATAACGCCATCTCCTTTAATACTAGAAATCTTCTTTTCCCAGTCATTAACTTCTAATAATTCTTCACCTGATATAAAATCAAAATTAAAATATCTTACAATCTCATTTTCATCATTATATCCCACAGGATAAACATAATAGTTTTTGCTGTACTCTCTTATTGCAGATTTAACATTGTATAGAGGTTTTCTTTTTTCTATTGTATTTAAAATTAAATCTTCAATATTTACATCTGTTGCTTCTGTAAATTTTAAATGTCTTTTACTTTTCATATAGTGAAGTATTTTATTATCTACAAGATCTTGTACTATTTCATCAATATTTTTAAAATCTACTACACATGGAAAAAGGGAATGTTTTATTGTATTTATGGTTGGAGGAATTTTATCAAAACCATCAAGCATATAAATAACTGCAAGTATTTTAATAACTTTATTCGATGTATCTTGATCTATTAGCTTTCCCCCTAATTTTTGAACGTTTTTTAAAGCTTTTACTGCCTCTTTCCAAACCTTATATATATTTGAACTGTAGTTCTCCTTTTTGAATAATTCTTCAAAATAGTCAAAAATATAAGCAACTGTTATAAATGGTAAATCTCCTTCTACATTTTTAACAAAATAACCCAATGTATTTTTATTATGTGTAGATAAAAAAGTAAAAAGAGTTCTTTCATTTTGTGCAATTTTCTCAGATATTTTAGGCAAAATATATGTTGCCACTGGTTGAAGTGGATAACATCCATAAATAACCTTAGATTCAAGGTCTTTTCCTATTTCATCAAATAACCCACTCCTACTAGCATCTTTTGCTAGCTCTTCAAATCTTAATTTGTTTTCTTGCTTAAATCTGTTCCAATGCACTTCATCTTTTATAATAGCCTTTGACATTATTTCATAAGTCTGAGATTCTAAATTATTTATACTAACATGTCTAAACCTTTCATTAACTGCTTTCCATGCATCTATTTTTTCTTTAGGAAGTTTATCTACATAGTTATCAATATCTTTATGAGATGTGAGCATTATGTGAAGTTGATTCCCTCCACTCCTATTACAATACTCAGCTATATCCTGTAATAGTTTGATTTCCATAGAAGAATTAACATCTACACTAGCTTCTAAAAACTTACTAAACTCATCATAAATTATAAAAATCCCATTGTAGCCCACACTCTTAATTTTCTCAATAACGCTTTTATACTGTCCTAATACATCTTCAATTTGAATTGGATTAAATTCACTTCCTGAAGTTAATTTAGGATATATAGAAGTAAAGATATCATATGTTGACTTATCATATTGACTTAACTTTGTTATAAATTCATTAATAGGTATATTTAATTCATTCACCAATTTTTTGTACGTATCTTTATATTTTTTTTGCCATAACTTAATCATTTTAATGGCAGAATCAAAATAAGTATCCGGTACTATTTCTTCTAGTTTTTCTCTAATAAGAGATTGTTTTAGTCCAACCATTAAGTTTTGCTTTATACTAAGACTGTTACCTGATATTATTACTGGCAATAGCTTTTCAGGCTTATTAATAATACTTTTTGCTAAGTCATATAATTCTTTTTTATGCTGTTTCATCGTATTGAGAATATTAGAAAAAAGCCCTGCATCTTTTCTATAAAGCATTGAAGCAATTAATAGTACTAAATGTGACTTTCCCTTTCCATAAGGACCTATTAATATCCTTGCTCTAGTTGTACTATCTGAAGTAGTGTTATAATTTAGTAATACTTCTTCCATTATTTCCATAGCACTAGATGTTAAAATATAATTTTTAATTTTTTGATCACTGTTAAAATCATATTCTAAATTTATGGAATACTGAAATTCAGGTGCTGTGCTAATAATATTTGATAACACATTTTTTCTTTGGCTCATTTTCATACCTCAACCTTTTTATAAATTTATCTCATTGTAATATTTTTCAAGTGCCTCATCCCACTTCATATCTGTAGTAATCTGTATTACATCTATTCCAGCAGTCCTTATTGCCTTTAAATAACCACATTGACTAAGTTCATCAATATAATGATTTAATGTCATTAAATCCATATTGAATATTTTACCCACATTAGATTTTTTCTCAAGCAAGTCGGCTATTTTTATTTCCTTAAACTTATTTTTAGCAGTTAATTTATAGTGTTCAAGTATTACTGCTAGAAAGATTAAGGGACTTACTTGTCCTTGTTTAATACTCTTTTTATAGTAAATATTTTTACACTCGTCATGCTCGATTAACCCTAATTCACTCAAAGGAGATTCAATGATATCTTCAGGATTTATTGCTTCTTTTAATCCTCTTCTCTTTGATAAATACGTATTAATAACACAGCTAAAATCAGCTTCAAGAGAACTCATAGCAACTTCTTGTTCTTTTTCGTTAAATCTAATATACCCATCTAAACCATTTACAAAATCATCTTTTGAAAACTCTCTTACATTATATTCATTAAATAACCAATACCAGGATGTAGCCAATTCTTTATTTGATGCCAACTTGTAATGAAGAAAATACAGTGTTCCTGGCTCTTCAAAATATTTATCATTTTCCCATACAATTTCACCAAACCTAGTAAACCGTTGGGGTTTTTGGCTATTAACTCTTTCTTCCACAGTAAGCCCCACTGCTTGCATCCAGTATCTTAAGGATTTCACCATATTAGCCCCTATCCCTAAAATATCTGTCTGCACAAATTCTTTATCTGAAAACACTCTAGGTTCTTTTTTTACATTTTTTAATCCTTTATTTAACCATCCTTTTCTAATATAAAAGGTCTCATGTGCTCGAAACTTCATTTAGTTTCCTCCTAAGCTCTATTTGAAGATACAAATAAATACTTGTACATCATACATCCACCATCTAAATATTTTGCTGTTACACACATTTTGCATTTTTTGCATTTTTCTTTATCAATTATATATGAATTATTAGTTATTTTAATTGCTCCAAATTTACAAATAGATTCACACCTTAAACATTTTCTACATGCATTATATTTTCTTATCTGGTACGAAATCATCCTTTGAAGGTCATCATGATTTTTAATGTCCTTGTGCTTATTTACATTTAAAGTTTGTATTTTTACTGCATGAACATACTCGGAACCATAGTATGGCTGAATAGATATAATCGGTATATTGGTTTTTTGATGCAGTACCAATACCTCTCCAATAAGTTTTTTACCCAATTCTTTTGAAACAATACCAAAAGGTAGAAACATATTGTAAAAGTTGTCATCCATTTCTTTATTTAATTTATATATCTTTGCATTTTCATCAGTTGTGCAGTCATTATAATTTATTTTAACATCTTTAGCTGCGTCTACACCATATCCCCCTTGTCTTGCTTTCCATTTGCCATCATCAATATACTGTTCTGCATCAGGTTTACCTATTGACTTTGCAAATCGAATTAAATATTCTCTCCACTTCTTAGCTTCCTCAGACATATATATTTTTGATAAAAAAAGAGATCTTTCACTATTATTTGGGCAACACCAGCATCCAACTCTGTCATAGCCTAATCTATAGGCATCGTTAAAATCAATTTTTTCTGCCAGCATATAAAGCCACAAATCTATGTCTTTCCAAAAAAATATAGGTGAAGCAACAATTTGTTTTTGTATTTTTGCATGTTCATTATTTTTTGTTATCCTTTCAAATTTGCTTCTGCTTGCAGACTCAAATTTTCTTACTCCATAAAACGTAAGTATAGAACTATATCTTTTAAATGTAGAAGCTATAGTTCTAGTAATAGGACCTGTTTTAAACATAGTACAGCACCACCTCATAACTCTACTTGGTGGTCCAATATCTTCACAAACCTCATAAAAATCCTGATCAGCATTTACAGCAGTCCTAAAAATAGTCTGCCTGTTATTTTTTCTAAATCTTTCTACATACTCTTTTGTTAATGGAAATTCTAATGTTGTATCTCCAAAAACATGTATTATTTGAGGAATACCTAATGCTCTTAAAGCTAAGCTTGAAACCACTGTAGAATCTTTTCCTCCTGAGAAGGATACCATTATTTGCTGGTCTGCATACCCTTCCCTTGCCTCATTTATAAAATTATAGGCCTCATTTTTTAAATAATCAAGCCTGTCTTTATTTGCTTTAATAAAATTATCTATGTTTTTATTAAAATAACTATAATTAATTCTATCTTTATTTTCATTTAATTTTTTTATTATATAATCAATATCTGCAAATTTCATATCTTTTGCACTAATAAAATACTTTTTATTCTTCAAACCATTTATATAATACTTATTGCCTGTAGCTGCCCATACAGCATCCTTTTCATGCTGGAAAGGTTCTATATTTTTTATAATTTCCATCAAAAGCCTCTCTTCTGGAAAAACTGGTCTCAAATCTACAGTCAAGTAATAAACCTTTCCCTTACAAAGAGTACAACAATGCTTATTGGTGTCATTTGCACTTCTTATTATTGGAACGTTGCAATTATCACACCAATATATCTCAACAGGAATATCCTCTTGAGTTTTTTCATTACATGTAGGACATATTTTTTCAAGCACTTCTTTTTCGCAATTTTTACACCAGATATGTATCACCCTTCGTTTTTACAGGAGTATTTTCATAGGTTTTCTTCTTTTTAAATCATAATTATATATTATATTAATATACAACTACATTCAAGAGACTTTTATCCTCAAAACTCTATTTGCCAGATGTGATCATTTAAAAAGTGGCCATTATCAATTTCTGATATCCATTTAGCCCATGAAACAAATTGTATTTGTTTCATACATTTATTTAAGTACTGTTTTGAATTATCACACAAAAGTATTAACATATTCTTTGGCCTTGTAAGAGCTACATATAGTATTCTTAATTCTTCCTCAAGAAACTCAATTATTTTATTCTCTAAAAGCTCTGTATAATCTTTATCCTCTATTTTTACCTCATCATTAAAATAGTCACTACCAATTGCAAGCCTCTTTTCACCTGATTTGTTTTTTAAGATTATTTTAGGGTATACAGTTGGTCTGTTTATTTTTTTATCAAAATATGGCACAATGACAACCTTAAAAGCAAGACCTTTTGCTTTATGAATTGAATATAAAGAAACTACTCCACTATTTTTTTCAACTTCAGCAATATCCGCATCATCTTCTTCCTGATTAGACATAATCATAACATTTAAGTATTCAAGAAATTGTATTGGCTGCATAAATTCTTTAATCATTAAATCCCTTGCTTTATCCTTTAATTTTTGAAGATTTGCAATTTGCTGATACATTCCTTTTGAATAATAGTACTCTTCTATATGTGTCTCAGAATAAATAAAATCAATTATTCTCTCTACTGTATCTTCTCTAAAAACTGTTGAAAGTTCATTTAAAAAATTGTCAAAATCTATGTCTGCCTCATTTTCTGTAATAGCTTTATAGTAATCGGTAAAATATAATTCAGTTTTATATTCTTTACCTGTATTTATTATGCTGTTAAATAATTTGTATGTATCTATTACTTCTTTTGACTTGTAAAAACCTTTACCTCCAGCTACTTCAACAGGTATATCAGCACCTTTTAAACGGTCGGCTAAAACATCTAAATCATAATTGCTCCTGCAAAAAACAGCTATATCTCCATAAGATATTTTCTTACCACGTATTTTTTCATTTTCAACAAGATGGTTAATAACATCAATAATATCTGTTTCAAAAGATATTCTAATAGGATTTTTTTCTGATTTGTCAGAGGCTTTTAATTCATCAATTTTTTCAAGTCTCATTTTTTGAAAATCTATCTTGGTTCCCTTAAATGAAAAATCATGATTAAATATTTCATTTATCTTTTTAAGAAGTTTGTAATCCGTCCTGAAATTTTCATTCATGACTGATTTAGGTAAATTTTCATTTCTCTTTTCTTTTATTTTTGAAATAATATTTGACATTTCTACAGAATTTTCTATATCCGATCCACGAAAGGCATAAATGGACTGTTTTTCATCACCAACTAAAAAAACATTAACACCATTATTCATAAGAGAATTAACTAAATTAAATTGATCCTTATTTGTATCTTGAAACTCATCAATTAAAATATATTTGTATTTTTCGCTTGCCTTATCAAGAACATACTTGTTTTTCATCAAAAGAGCAGCCTCTTTGATTAAATCATCTGTAGTTAAAACATTTTCAGAGTGTTTAAATTCATCTATTTTCTCAGATATTTCAAGATACATATCCATAAAAAGCCTTTTAAAATCATTCCAATAATCATTATTCTCAGTATTAAAATTATATTCTTTAACTGATTCCCTATCAAATTCAATTCCCTTATTGCAATTATCCTCTAATAGTATACTAAGCAATTTAGCGACTTTATATTGAGGTATTTCTCTTAATACGTATTCATGATGATGTTTGTTGACTATAGAATTTATTATTTCATTAACATTCTTCTTTATAGATGCAATTTTAAAATTTGAAGGAATACCAATATGAAGTCCATATTTTCTAAGAATTTTTTCACAAAAACCGTGTATTGTAGATATATAAAGCATATTGGTTATTTCTACCTGAGTTCTCATAAACTCTTCTGTTTTTATTTTCCCAGTTTTAACAGCAATTTTTTTATGCTTTAACCACTCGTAATAAAAACGTTCACTTAGCCTTTCCTTCATTTCATCAGTTGCTTTATTTGTAAAAGTTATTATTGCAAAATTATCTAAACCAACACCTTCTACATTCTCAATAATGTGCATTATCTTACGTACAAGAACTTCTGTCTTTCCTGTTCCGGCACCTGCCTTTAAATAATTTGGATAGACTTCATCTAA
The DNA here is from genome assembly GCF_030848475.1 of Herbivorax alkaliphila. Classification (GTDB taxonomy): domain Bacteria; phylum Bacillota; class Clostridia; order Acetivibrionales; family Acetivibrionaceae; genus Herbivorax. Next base: position 1,931 of record NZ_JAVDDS010000066.1, on the reverse strand, counting down.
TATAACCTGATTTTGAATATCTGTAGTATTTTTTTCTTTTAATTTTTTATTATACTTATTAAAGTTCATCCCTATCCTCCTTAGACATATGACGAAAACCCTTACACATTTCTTCCATCATACAGTAATTACAAAACCTACTCTTTTTCATCTCTGCCAACTTAAAGTCGGTGTTTTCAATCTTTTTTGCAATTTCATTTGCAACAATGTAGTTATCTTTAAAAAAAACATTTATTCTAAAGATAAGTTTTCGCGTTAAACTAATTCTATCAATATCAGGGTCATTTTCCTCTAAAGCTTCAATAATCTCATTAGTTTCTTTGACTTCTTCTCTATTTCCTTTAAATCCTGTTTTCCACGTCAAAAATTCAAGTATATTTTTAGTCTGATATCTTCTTATAATTTTACTACTAGCATCTGTAAATAGAATATCATTCTCAAAAATATAATTATATTTGTATCTATCAGAAGTGATTGTTTCTTCATATTCTCTTACTTTAAATTCATTAAATTTAGAAAAATGAATACTTCCTACTATAAATCTAACAACTTTACTCAAAACCCTATTTTTTATGTCTTTTTTCTCATACTCAGTTATAAAACTAAAGTATTTTATAACTTTAGGAAAACAATCTTCTATAAGTGACTTTATGATAAAATAAAACTCATCATTATGTGCAGAATAAATAATATTATTAGCTTCACTATATTCTTTGAATTTCTCAATTACTAAACAATACAAAACAGCTTCACAATAGAACTTTAACTGAAAGCTATTTGAATATGCAATATGTTTGTATTGATTATTATAGTACAATTGAAAGTATAATCTTTGGCACAACATGTATTTTCCTAATTCGTTTACCGAATACTTTTTCTTTTTGGGTAGTTTTATAGATGTATATTTGTTTTTATTAAAACTAAAACTTGTTTTTGATTTTATGATATTACTTTGACAAACATCTTCTATATTTTCATCAAACATAGAAGTAATGTCTTCAACAAAAATTGAAGGTTTGTTAGTAATTTTATCCTCTTTTTCAGCAAAAGTTATATATAGTTTGTCTTTAGTAAAATCAAGTACATTTTTAAATAGATATCTTTCTAACTTTAAGTGATACTTAATTCCATGAATTTCAGCTGGACGTTTGTTAATTTCATATTTCTTATCATCCATAATCTGTAGTATTTCTTCTGTAAAGGGAAATTCATATTTGTATTTTCTAGGATATTTGTCTGACTCAAGCATCATAAAGAAAGAGTATTTATACTTGTGCATGTTCTCTAGATTCACTACATTTATCTTGATTCCATCAGGTATTTCATCTTCTAAAAAATCTTTTTCCCAATCTGTCAGCATACCTTTTAAATTATCAGAAAAATAGTTTGAATCTATTCCACTTACTATAGAATTTTTACCAATTTGACTAATTGCAGTACTAAATTTTTTTATTATTATTTGATCAAAACTCATATCTTGCTTTTCAATATTTAATATTCTGCCAGCATCCATTATTTGATTTTTTAGTTCTTCGATATGTTCCTCAATGCTACCCTCAATATCTTTTACTAAGTTAATAATCATATGAATTTCCTTCAATATATCAGACAAAGATTTTATGAATTCTATGTCTATATGATTAAAAGGATGCCATCTATATAAATCAATTTTAGAAGTTTCATATTTATATATTAATATCTTTTCTGCTTGTTCAATCCAATTTTCTATTCTAGTTAGATTCTCAAAATACGCATGAACATTTTTAAATTGACTAATAAATTCATTCCATTTTTCATCTGTCTTGTTTACATTATAGTGCCAATTAGAATAGAGAATCATTTTGAAGCCCTCTATAGTCATTCCATTAGCAATTATACTATAAATCTGAAATACAAACTGTCCAATAGGATATGATGCTATTGGACGCGGC
>NZ_JAVDDS010000065.1 GCF_030848475.1 Herbivorax alkaliphila | reverse complement strand
GGGAAGCTTTGGAGTTCATTATCGTAAGGATACAGGAAGTGGAGTATTGACTATTATTACATTGCCACTTTTGGATTATAAACTAAGTTATAAACATGATGAATTTAAAAAGTATTTTTCTATCTGTATAAACCAAAAGGAGCAAAAAGATAAAGGTCAAATTAAAGAAAAAAAAGCTTTTGAAATAGGAGAGGATCATTTAAAACTGTTTATGTTTTTGGCAGCTGGTATAAAGATAGATAGTGATATAAAAGATGCATTTAGCCAGTATTTTAATAAAAGTATAGAAATAGAAGGTATAAAAGAATTAGAAGAAGTTTTAGTACAACAAGGCTTAATTAATAGCAGGAAGATAAGTGATAGAGGAAGAACTTTTATAAATAAAAAGGGATTAAAGTCTTTTATTAAGGTATTGGAAGGGAGGGAGAATACTGATGAATGGTAATTATGATAAGGGAGTGCCAGTTTCTCAGAGTATTGTGGCTAATGTACAATTAGGTTTACCATCAACTGTATCTAAATTATCCAATAAGATGAGGTTTATTGATAAGATAGCTCCTTTACTCAAGAAGCAGGGAGTAATTAGAACGTTGGATTTAATTCAACCAATAAGTATTAAATGCTCAGGGATATCAACAAGTCATAGGACTACCAATGCATTTGGAGGCATATTATATATATCAGGTGCAGTAAGACAAGATATTTCAATTCAAGAGGGTTCAATTTATCAAACGAAACAAGAAAGTGTTGTGGATGTTGATGAAATAGATGATTTAGATTGGCAGAAAAAACTTAAATTTATTGATATGATAAATGCTTATAAGCTTTTAATGGATACAATGGAAGATAAGGATTTACCAGAGTTAATCATTATGGATGTTCCTTTGTTATTAGAAAGAGCAGATACTCCATTATCTAATCGTGTTGATATTATAAAGTATTATGAGTTGTGTAAAAAAACCATAGAAAAGTTTTGGAGTGAGCATAAGGACAAGATTTATCCCTTTAATAAAAACGGGGTAAAAGTGGTATCTGTTGGGGGTAAAAGGTTTGGAGCAATTTTCTTTGCACTTACAAAAGAGAAGCTAAAGTATGTATCAGATGATATAGATAAAAGTATTACTTCTGAACTAGAACAATACATGTCAAAGATGCAAACGGTTGGTATCAAAAGACTTTTAAAGGGTATTTTAGTTAAGCGTTCTAGAACTGCCGCTTTTCAATTTGATGGCATAACCGACGATAACCGTTTAGAGCCTGATTTTGTAAGAGAATTAGGACTTATGTCGATGCATATGAAAGCAGGAAACAATACACCTCCTTTGCTAATTGAGGTATTAGGGAAAGTCGGTGATTGGAATTCGGAAATGTTGGACAGAGTTTGTGCAGAAATTATGACTTTAATTACTTTTGATCAGGCAAAAGCTTTACCAATACCTCTTTGGTATGCAAAGTATGCACTAAAGCCTATAGAGGCAAGACCTGGAGTTTTGGAATTTTATAAATCACATGCCAAGGAAATGCTAAAGAATGAGAGTTTAGAAGCTATATGGAAAGAAGATTTAGATGTATATGACCAATAAGTAAGGAGGATAGTAATGGATAAGTATATAGGAAAACTAATAGGAAACACAGGAAATCCAAATGATATTAAAATTGCATTAGAAGACAGCTTTTCAGCCAAAAGAGGAGAGTTTGTAAAAATTAAACATAGAGAATCTAGTAATGAACAGGAAACTTATGTACTTGGGAGAATTGTATCTATTTCAAGAAATAATATACTTTATAATTCTAATATGGGAGAAGGTTTATCAGACTTAGAAATACTTCCTGGTGCACAGGTTACAGGTGAAACTTTATTTGGAACAATTGAATTAGTAGGATACAGGGATACTTCAGGACAAATTAAAATCCCTAGAAGACCTTTAAATCCTGGTGAAAAGGTCTTTGGTGTGGATTATCAATTTTTGTCAGGTTTTTATAAGTTTGATGAAAATAAAAGTATTCATATTGGAAATTTAATAGGTTATGATAAAGGAGAAAATATTGTTCCTGTATATTTAGATGTAAATAAACTTGTTACAGAACATTTAGCTATATTGGCGATGACTGGTTCAGGAAAATCATATACTGTAGGAAGAATTATAGAAAGACTGGTAGCACAGATGAATGGAACAGTGGTAGTGTTTGATGTTCATGGTGAGTATGGTAAGGCCTTTGCAAAAGGGGAATTACAGTTTAATGATGATATAGATAGCATTGAAGATACAAGAGACAAAGAAGGCATCTTAGAAGTGCAGAAAATGATGAGAAAACTATTGGATGCAGGTGGAGGAATAAAAGTTTATACTCCTCAGATTGATGCCTTTGATTATAAATACATGAATAAAAATAAACACCTTGCTTTGCAGTTTGACCGTTTAGATATAGATGATTTGTCCTCTATATTACCTGGGTTAACAGAGCCACAAGAAAGGGTGCTTGATGTGGCTATTCGTTATTGGCAGGCGAAATATAGCAGTCCACCAAGAGATATTCAGGATTTAAGGGAGATTTTATCTGGTGATTTAGAAGAACTTAGAGAGTGGGAAGAATTGAGCCCTGCTGAAGCTAAAGCATTAAATGGAAGAAGTGCAGCGGTAGCAGCCACCAAATTAAGTCGTGTAATTAATGAAGCAAAAAGTTTTTATACTAGAGCAATTGGAGAGCCAAGTGATATTTATAATATGATAGGAGAAAAAGGGGATAACAAAGGTAGATTAGTTATTGTAGATCTTCAAGGGTTGTCTGATGATGCAAAACAAATTATTACTGCTCTTATATCAAGTGAAATAATGAGGGCTTCAGGTGACAAAAGAAGAAAAACAAGACCTAGTTTTTTGGTTTATGAAGAAGGACATAACTTTGCACCAGCCGGAATACCTTGTATTTCAAAAAAGATTATTAAAAAGATTGCCAGTGAAGGTAGAAAGTTTGGTGTAGGTTTTTCCATTATATCTCAAAGACCATCAAAACTAGATCCTGATGTTACATCCCAATGTAACACTGTAATAACCATGCGACTAAAAAATCCTGATGACCAGAAGTTCATGGCTAAAACCAGTGATATGTTTTCTAAAGCTGATATTGATGAACTTCCCTCTCTTAGTACAGGGGAAGCATTAATAAATGGACGTTCAATTCCAGCACCTTTGTTAGTTAAAATCGGGACTAAAGCTTTAATACATGGAGGAGAGTCTCCAGAGGTCATTGACGAATGGGGAGTTTTTAATGGTTAGAGAAAAACTGATACAGGGAATTAGGGAAGAGATGAAAACGGGAGAGATTAGAAAAAAGCTTTTCCCTATGATGACGGATTTTGGAATTAGGGATTATTCAGAGACAGTACATACCATGGGATTAAACTATTTAACAGCTATTGGAAGAACTATTATTGATACCACTGCTATTTCAGAGTGTCCTGTTTACTCTTATGAAAAGAAATCATTTGTGAAACACAAGGCGGCAGAGATTAATTGGGGTTATAGCGTTAAAGGGGAACCAACAGTGCGTCCAGATTCTATTTGGTATTCAACTAAGGATAATCAACCTTTACTGCTTTGTGAATTTGAAAGATATGATAATAGTAGATTAAAGAATAAAAAGCTTGAAGAAAAAATACAAAATCTTCTTATTGCGTACCACCAATTAGGAGGGAATGTGCCATTAATACTATTTGTTTACTGGACTTATTCTAAGGTTACTCCAGGAGATATTTCTAACTACATAAGAATTTTTGACGAAGGATTTACTATGGGGAATGGAATACGTGTTTATGGTATTAATGGAAGAAAGACAGAATATTTAGTTTATCATTGTGTGGCATCAGGAGACAAAGAAAATTTAACCTTTAACCAGTGGATAAAAGTGAGGTGATAAAATGGTTAGGAGGGCTTCGGATTTCTATCCTAAAAAAGATTTAGTTATAGGCGATAAGTATGTATTAAAAGAATATATTAATGAGGGTACTTTTGGTTATGTGTGGTCTGCTATAAATCTTGAGACTGAAGAGTTAGTTGCTTTAAAGATACCTAAAGACCAAGAGAGAGGGGACAATACATTATCAGAAGGGGTAAAGCTTATTGGTGACTCTCATCCAAATATTATTCAAATAAGTTGGATGGGAAGGTTAGATGGAGTTTTTGTTATTGAAATGGAGTATTTTAAAGGAAAAAGCTTGGCTGAGGAGTTAACTGATGATGGTTTTAAAAACCCTAAAACTATTAAAGAAGTGGCATTGGTATTTTTAGATATATTAGAAGGTGTAAAATTTCTTCATAAAAAAAATATATGTCACGGTGATATAAAGCCTCAAAATGTTCTTTTTAATAGTACCCAAGTAAAATTGACCGACTTTGGAACAAGCAAATTTATTGAAAATGTTTTTGTTAAAACGGTAGATGCAGGGGGAACATGGGCATATATGGCTCCAGAAATAGCAGGTTCTAATAAAAGGTATCTTATTTCAGATATATATTCATTGGGAGTACTGCTATATCAGTTACTTACAGGGAGGACACCTCATGAAACTCCTATTCAGGTAATTAATAATATTCCTTTTCCAAAACCTCGAGAAATTAATGATAATATTCCTAAAAGTTTGGAAGAGATTATATTAAAAGCTTTACAGAGAAATCCTGAAGATAGGTATGAGAGTATTGATAAATTTAAAGAAGAAATTGTTAATAGAGTTTTAGAAAGTAAAGAGCAAGGCACTTCTTTATGTCTTAAAACAATAGAGAAAGAATCCAAAGATGATTGGATGCAAAATGTCATAAGTTTTTATAAGGATGACAAGTTTTGTGAGGCAAAAACTTTTCTTAATTACAAAATGAGTAGTGGAAATAATTCTCAGGACATTATGTACCATATGGCTTATGTGTTTTACAATTTAGAAAGATATTTTGATAGTCTAAATCAAATTGAAAAAATAGATATTGATAAGGTAGAGAGTATTCGCAGAGATACATTTAAAGATAATGTATTTTCACTAAAGGCTAAAATTTATATTGAACTTAAAAAATATGATGAAGCTATGATGTTATACGAATTTTTATCAAAGAGAAACCCAGAAGATATTAATTATAAATATAGATTGGCAATAACTTATGGACTTATTAATAAAACTGACAGGGCAATTTACCTGTTAGAAAAAATTAATGAAGAAACACCAGGACTATTGTATATTGTTAAAAAGTTAGGACATGCTTATGATTTAAACAAAGACTACAGCAAGGCAAGAGCCTTTTTTAAGTATGCCTTAAGGATGGATCCAAGTGATGAAACAATTAAAAATAGAATAGATATATTCGATAAATATTTAAATATATGATATGAGTTTTATGAAAACTACAGGAGAAAAGTTATTCAATAGAAATTAGACCTAAGTCTAATAGTGCAATGCAAAATAGGCTTAATACATTATACATAGAGCTTGTTGAATAATTTTTTTCCTGCTCATCGAATACCTTAATATTTGTAGTTCCGAATTCATCTAAAGAATATGTTTCTGCATTTATATTTTTTAGTGCCAGCCCCATCTGTTCAACTGCCATTTTTAAAGAAGTTTTGCTTATTAGTTGATGGCTAAATTTTTTCTCATGTAAATGTTGTTTTATATCATTACCTGTATCAAATTTTAGTTTAAAAGAATTGTCCCTTCAACTATAAATAATACTTTTCCGATACTTTTATCTTTATTAATTTTATTATTCTTCATCATTGTATATAGGTAGCCCCCCAAATACTCCACCTAAGTACATCTTTTCTAAATTTTGTGCTTCGCGAGGACGTTCTTCAGAAGCTCTCTTTATAAAACTACCATTTGAACCGTTAAAAGTTGTTGTAAAGATTTGATCAGGTCTTAATAATGAATGAGTCAATAAGTTAGTCGAATGAGTTACTATAAATATTTGAGATTGCTTTGAATTTTTCATAAAGTATCTTATTAGAAGTTCCTCTAATTTATTATGAAAGCCATTGCTAAATCCATCAATTATTAACATTCCGCTGTTTTTAATTGTATGAAAAAAAGAGGGCAATATATTTAAAAGATTCTGATTGCCTAATGATTCCATAGGATAGGGAATTGGTTCACCTACACCTTTCCTCTTAAAAAATATACTTTTTTCTTCGTTAGAACCATAAATAATTTCAGTTAGTTTTCCTTTGCATTTATTTGCATATTCAATATTTTGATCAAATTCTAATTCATTAAAAAATTCATTAATAAAATCAACACCGTTTGATTTTACATATTCCTTAAAATCTAATATCTTTTGACCAGTTGTAAATACTGTTCTGTGATAAGCATTTAGAAATATAGAGTTTAACAAAAAATCAAACCAATCTTTTAAGATATCATGTCCTCTAAATTTGGTGTTGAAATATATTTCTCTTAAGAGTAATGAGTTATTATCAACTTCTTTAAAGATTTTGTTTTCTGTTATTTCAGACTCCCCATTCTCACCAATTCTATTTAATATTAATTGATTATTAAGATAGAGTTTTTCAAGCGTTATAGATTTTTCCTTACAGTCATATTCTATAGTATATTTTATGTTGGAAGTATTAATTTTAAAATGATACTCAAGTAGGATATTGGTTTCATTAGAAAATAAACATTTATCATTGTCTAAAAACATCATTTTTTCAGCAAATAGTAGTTCTAATAACTTAGAAATTGCTTTAATTGCATTGGTTTTTCCTGAAGCATTAGCTCCTACAAATATTCCACCTTTTAACACATCATTATATGTGTTAGTATCAGATAAAATCTTGTAATTAGTTTTGGTAAAATCAATAATTGTATCATTTTTAAAAGATTTAAAATTCTTAATCCTTAATTTTGTTAACATAGTGTATCACTCCTTAGTATATATTATATACTAAATTTAAAGTTTTAGTATATTATTTTCTTTTTTTATTTTATAAAATGAAATTTTTTTTCTTTTCTAATTTAATCAAACGTAATTTTTTTATGAAGCTAGCACAATAAAAATATAACATTTTAAGTTTAAATAAGCAAGTATTAAAAGGATTATTTGATTGATAATTTTACATTAAATATTATCTTCATAGGTTGGCACCGAACACTAGTTCGAGATATAATTAAGTATAGAAATATGGTAAAATGTAAGTTAGAAAGTGTTTTAAATTGGGAAGTGAAAAGATACAATGGCATCTAGTGTTTGCATCAGCAATGAAGCTTGAATTAAAAGACCTTATGATTTATAGAGAAAAAATTGATAAAATTTACACTCATATAAAAAACGGAAAGTCTTCATATATTAATGATGTTATAAGAAATATAGAAATACCTTTATACATTTACAGTGGAAAATTATTGCAAACCCACCAAAATGGTTTTGGCGTTTTTTGTAATACAGGACGAGAAACAGATAAATTTACGCAGTTCAAGTTAACTATATCTGGAGACAATTCAGAACATGATGTAATTAATAAATTTAGTTCGGGGCAAAAAGCAGTTTTAAATGTAGCGTTGATTTTAGCTTTCAGAAAAATAAAAAAAACAAACTTGGATTTGTTTATGATTGATGATCCTTTTCAGTCTTTAGATGATATAAATATTGCATCATTAACTGAAATTTTAAGAAATGAATTTAATGATACTCAAATCATAATATCAACACATGATATGGAAACAGCTGTATATATGTGTTGCAAATATTATAAAGCAAATAAAAAGTATAATAACTATAATGTTCAAAATGAATTATACAAAAAAGAAATACATAATAAATGAATTAATTAAATGAGATTATTATGTATAGAGAAAATTAGATTTTAAAGACTTATAAAAATGATAATATTAAATGTATTACTAGGAGAAGAAAAAAAGTAGGAGTTTTTTAAAATAGAAAAACAGTAAAAACAAATTTTTAATTAATAAGCAATCATTCTTGTACCTAATGAAAAACATGTGTAAATATGATATAATTCAAAATGAAAAGAGGTGATAATGGTCATGGCAACTGCAGAACAGATTAAAATGCTTATTCAGTCACATTTTGACAAAGATGACGATAGATTTAAAACTGTGGTTTTACAACTTGCTGCATATGAATCGAAAAAAGGACATACTTCTTTAGCCAGAGAGATTAGATCTATAATTGATAAATCAAAATCTAGTGGCAAAGTAATTCATCTTAATAAAGATTTTGGTGATATGATTGCCAGCAGTATTTCGGAAAATAGATTATCAGAGTTGGTAGTAGAAGACGATATTAAAGCAAGAGTTGAGAGAATATTAAAAGAGTTTCGTCAACAAGACAAACTAAAAAAACATGGTATGAATAATCGTAGAAAAATATTATTAGCTGGACCACCAGGCACAGGCAAGACCATGACAGCCTCAATTTTAGCTGGAGAATTACACTTACCTTTATGTACCATTATGGTGGATAAATTGGTCACAAAATTTATGGGTGAAACAAGTGCAAAGCTTAGGCAGATTTTCGAAACAATAGCTGAAACTCAAGCAGTTTATCTTTTTGATGAATTTGATGCAATTGGATCTGAACGGAGTATGGACAGTGATGTTGGTGAAATGAGACGAGTTCTTAATTCATTTCTTCAGTTTATTGAGCAAGATCAATCACTCAGTCTTATAGTAGCTGCAACAAATAATTTAAGACTTATTGATCAGGCTTTGTTTAGACGGTTTGATGATGTTTTACATTATAGACTTCCAAAAGAGAGCGAGATAGAAAAGCTTATAAAAAATAGGCTTAGTGGCTTTATAGATAGTAAGTTAGAGTTAAAAGAAGTAGTGAAAAAATGTATATTTTTAAGTCATGCTGAAATAGCTAGAGCATGTGATGATGCCATAAAAGAAGCAATACTTAACGACAAGGAAACTGTAGATAAAAAACTTTTATATCTAATGATTGCTGAAAGGAACTCTGTCTATCAAAGGGGTGAATAATTGTTATGGGAGATGGAAAATACCAACATTTCTTTATTGATGGTATTGCCGAATCACGAAAATACACAAAAAAGAGACAGAAAATACCATCAAAATCTATTCCAGAAGTTGAACGCAATTTACATGGTCAACGCATCAAGAGTATGCTAAAGAAAGCTTGGGATGAAGCAAAACAAATAAATGAGCAACGAACAGCAGTGTCATTGCCCAGTAAAGAAGGTATGTATTTAGAGTTTGAAGGTGCTCCTAATTTTGAACTTGCTACTAAAAGCCTTGAACACCATCGTAAAGGCGAAGGAATTCGTTTACTTAATGTAAAAACAGAAAAATTAGATGATGACAATTTTGTTAATAGAGCAACTGTTTTCATACCTAAAGGAAAAGAATCTTATTACTTAAATAAAGTTCAAGAATATATTGATAAAGACACAGATAAGCATAAGCCAAAAAATGAACCTTTAATAGCATCATTAAATAATATTAAACTTGCAGTTTTGGAGTCTTTTTGGCAGGGAAATAAAGAGTGGATTCCCGAAAAAGAGCCTGCATGGTGTGAAATTTGGCTTAGTTCAAGTGATAAAGAAGTAGAAGATTATACCCGTAAGCTGGCAAAACAACTTAACATATCTATTCAAAAAGAGTCTTTAGATTTTCCTGAAAGAAAAGTTATTCTTGGAAAAGTAAATAAAAGTTTATTAGTTGAATTAATAGCAGCATGTCCTTATATAGCTGAGTTTCGTAGAGCATCTGAGACAGCTCAATTTTTTATAGATATGGATAATAGTGAACAGATAGAGTGGGTAAAAGAGCTTAAAAGCAGAACAACAATTAATGATGATAGTGATGTTTGTGTTTGTATTCTTGATACTGGTGTAAATAATGGACACCCTTTGATAAAACCTGTTCTAAAGGATCAAGATTGTAAAAGTTATGACAACTCATGGGGTACTCATGACCATAAAGGTCATGGAACTGGCATGGCCGGTTTAGCTATCTATGGGGATTTACAACTTGCTATTGAAGGTAATCACAATGTTTATTTAAATCATATTATCGAGTCATGCAAAATACTGCCTCCAGTAGGTGAAAATAAAAAAAAGTTATATGGTGCAATAACTGAGCAGGCAATTAGTAATATGATTATTGATAATCCAAAACGAAAGAGGATTATTTGTATGGCAGTTACAGCACCCAAATATCAAATGAGGGAGGGAAAACCCTCTTCGTGGTCTGCTGCAATAGATGAATTAACTTCAGGTTATTTAGATGAAGAGCAAAAATTATTTTTTGTTTCTGCTGGAAACATTGTTGACAGAAGAGACTGGAATAATTATCCAGAAAGTAATAAAACTTTAACTGTTCAAAACCCGGGACAATCATGGAATGCTGTTACTGTTGGGGCATATACAGATATGATAAATCTAGATAGAGATAAGAAAAAGTATTCTGAGACAGAATCAGTAGCTCCTAAAGGAGGATTGTCGCCATATAGTTCAACATCTTATCTCTGGGATAAAAAAGGGCCTATAAAGCCTGACATTGTTATGGAAGGTGGAAATGTAAGGAAGGATTCGCTTGGGTGTTGGGAATGCGAAGAATTATCTTTGTTGACTACATATTATAAACCATCAAAAAGGCACTTTCACTTTACCAATGCTACAAGTGCTGCAACTGCTCAGGCAGCTTGCTTAGCTGCTAAAATTCAAACACAATACCCTGATGCATGGCCTGAGACAATAAGAGCGTTGATAATTCATTCTGCTGAATGGACACCAGCAATGAAAAAGCATTTTTTAGACAGAGAAACGAAAGGTTGTTATAAAGAATTGTTACGAATATGTGGACATGGTGTACCAAACTTAAATAAAGCCCTTTGGTGTATGGAGAATTCTGTTAACTTAATTGTTCAGTCTAAATTGCAGCCATTTGATAAAAGCAAAGATGGGAGCCGTTATGTAACTAAAGATATGCACATACATGAAATACCATGGCCAAAAGAATTATTACTTGAGTTAGGTGACATTCCAGTAAGCATGAAAGTAACTTTATCATATTTTATTGAACCAAGCCCAGGAGAAATAGGATGGAAAGAAAGGTACAGATATGCATCATGTGGATTAAGATTTGATGTAAATGGAACTGATACAAAAGAATCTTTTCTAGGAAGAATAACTGCTGAATCAGAGAGAGAAGATGAGGGATATAAAAGTAATGGTGGCGGTGTTGACTGGAAAATAGGGAAAAATAATAGGCATTTAGGATCAATTCACTCAGATATATGGGAGGGTACAGCAGCTCAACTTGCAGTAAGTAATTTAATAGGAATTTATCCAGCTATAGGTTGGTGGAGAGAAAGAGCTTGGCTTGGAAGGTGGAATCAAAAGATCAGATATTCATTAATTGTTTCATTAGAAACACCAAAACAAGATATTGATTTATATACTCCTATTTACAATATAATAAAAACCAAAGTACCAATTGTAACAGGAAGATAGCCCTGTCCTTTTCAAAATATATATTACAATATAGATTCTGCTAGCCATATGCTAGAGGTAATAGATGAGTCAATAAAGGAGCCTAAAAACAATTTATATGAATCATTGATGAATATAATAGCAATTATACATGTAAGTAAGATTATTGAGGTGTATGAAATGACATATAAATTAACAGATAAAGACATGGAAAGATTAGAGAGAATAATGGAAAAATTCAATTTGAAGAACAAATATTTAGACGAGGGAATGGAAAAAGGGATTGAAAAAGATATAATCGGGAGAATAGAAGATATTCTTGAATTATTAGAAGAAATATCAGATATTCCACAAGAATTAGAGAAAACTATAAGAAACCAAAAAGATATGGAAAAGTTAAGAAAATGGCACAAGCTAGCAGCTAAGGTTTCTAGCATAGATGAATTTATATCAAAGATTAATGATGAACAGTAGATTTTGATAAAATTAATATTTATAAGATTTAAGCTACCAAATTAAAGGTAGTTTTTTTATTGGCACAAATATAATATTATTTTAGCTTGTTTTAACAATAATCAATTTAATTGCCAGTATTTTATTATTATCAATATTTTAAAGTATATGTAAATAATAAATTGATATGTCTAGAAACTAAATTCTTGGTTAAGTCTGAAAGAACAAATGTAATAGATAGTGTATTTATAAAGGCAGATGAAAATAAATTTTAAGAAAAGAAAGTTTGGTATTTAACAAAAAATATCATATATTTTTTTAGGTTGACACCGAACACTAGTTCGGGATATAATTAAGTATAGAAATATGGTAAAATGTAAGTTAGGAAGTGTTTTAAATTGGGGAGTGAAAAGATACAATGGCATCCAGTGTTTGCATCAGCAATGAAGCTTGAATTAAAAGAATATTATCCAGAAATACTAGAGATAGAAGAAGAGCATCAGTTAAGTTCAAAACCACTTGCAGTTGATATACTGGTAATAAAAAAGCGAAAAGATGTAAAGATACTGAGAAATATAGCACAGATATTTGTTGGACATAATATAATTGAATATAAATCACCAGATGATTATATAAGTATAGACGATTATTATAAAGTAAAAGCATATGCATATCTATATAAGACATTAGTTGAAAAAGTTGATTTAATAAAGTTACAGGATATAAGTATAACATTAGTTAGTAATAATTATCCAAAAGCAATGACAGCACATATAAAGAAGGAACTAAATAAAAATATTGTTAACCATAGTGAAGGAATATATTACATTGAAGGAGAGGACATAGCAACACAGATAATAGTTATAGATCAATTGCCAAGGAAGGTAAATAGATACATAAGATTGCTTACTAAAAGAGTAAATATAAAGGCAGAAATGCTAGAGGTAATAGATGAGTCAATAAAGGAACCTAAAAATAATTTATATGAGTCATTGATGAATATAATAGCAACTATACATGTAAGTAAAATTATGGAGGTGTATGAAATGACATATAAATTAACCGATAAAGACATGGAAAGATTAGAGAGAATAATGGAAAAATTTAATTTGAAGAACAAATATTTAGACGAGGGAATGGAAAAAGGAATGGAAAAAGGAATGGAAAAAGGAATAGAAAAAGAGAAAATAGAATCTATTCTTGAATTATTAGAAGAAATATCAGATGTTCCACAAGAATTAGAGCAAACTATACGAAAGCAGAAAAACATGGAAAAGCTAAGGGGATGGCTCAAGCTGGCAGCTAAGGTTTCCAGTATCGATGAATTTATCTCAAAGATTAATGATGAACAGTAGATTTTGATAAAATTAATATTTATAAGATTTAAGCTACCAAATTAAAGGTAGTTTTTTTATTGGCACAAATATAATATTATTTTAGATTGTTTTAACAATAATCAATTTAATTGCTAGTATTTATTTTATTATTAACATTTTAAGGTATATGTAGATAATCCATTGATATGTCAGCAGTTTAGTAAAAGTATTCTGATTGAGCTTGAAAAGTGTTTGAAAAAACTTGAATATCAGTATTATAAGTGATATAATTTTAAAAAAATATAATTACAACTTTTTACTTAAATAGAATAGGGGAGTGAGCATGGTATTAGAAGATCCTTCAGTAAATTATCCAGGATTAAT
>NZ_JAVDDS010000064.1 GCF_030848475.1 Herbivorax alkaliphila | reverse complement strand
GCGTTCTGAGTTTACAGACATATTGAAATGTCATGATTCATCAAAGCGAATTCCAGATGATTTAAACTCCCATTTGTTTCTGCTAGGTATGCCAATTGAAAGTTACCAAAGGTGTCTTAATACAATTAAAGAAATTGAAAACATAAAAACTATAATATCTAAGAATAAAAATGCATTAACTAATAACAAACAAAAAAAAATAGCTGATGTAAAAGCAGAATTAAATTCTCTTGATGATGAGCTATCTAAAATGGAGTCAGCTATTGAAAGTTTTAGAAGCAATGAAGCTTTTGATTCAATGGAATCAGAATTAATTGAACTTGAAAATCTTTTGGATCAATTAAGAAAAAAACAAAAAGTTCTTAGATATGACTATAAAAAAATAAAAGATTTACCTAAACCTGAAGAAGTTGATGATAACGAAATAGAGCTTGTATATAATCAGTTTAAACCAAATTTAGGGAATGCGATTGTTAAATCTCTTAATGATGTTGTTGAATTTAAAAACAAGGTTGAAAATTTTCAACGCATGTTAGTGAATAAAAAAGCTCTAGAACTCGAAGAACAATTAAATGATTTAGCAGAACAAATCAGAATTCTCGACGAAAAATATTCTGAAAAAATTAAAATAATTGATAAAAAAGGTGTCTTAAAAACTTTAAAAGCTAGTTTAAAAATATATGAAAGCAAAAAGGATTCTTTTTCTCATACAAAATTTTTATATGAAGAATACGAAAAAAATGAAAAATTTAAAAAATCATTAATGCTTAAAAAATCTCAACAGATACTAGATATTGATACACTTATAGAAGAAAATAAATCATCTATAGATGCCTTTACAAATACTATTTTAGAAATCCATGATGCAATTATGGGTAATAAGGAATGCTCCTTTACAATTCAATCAATAGATAAGACACAAAGCAAAACACCTGCTGAAATAAATTTAAGAATATATGATGATGGTAGTAGAAGTGTAAATAGAACGAAAGTATTTATCTATGATATGGCTTTATTATTTAACAGTATTACACGAATTAGGCATCCACTATTTTTAGTACATGATAATATATTTGATGTCGATCAAGATACCTTAGTTCAATGTTTAAATTACTTAAGTAAGCAAGAAAATAAATTCCAAGATTTTCAATATGTACTGACTTTAAATAGAGATAAAATTGAAAATGAAGAAAAAATCAAATTGATAAATATGGATATTGACGCTCATAAGATAGCTACTTTTACTAAGCAAAAAAAGTTTTTTAAAAACGACTATCAAGAAAACTAAATAAAATTATGTAATCTCAAATGAAGCTTCAAAGTATTCTATGAGAGATTTGTTACTTCATTAATAAACACCCCAAAATCAGGAGCTTCGCCAATATAATGATATATGTGTATTAAAAACCGCTTATACTGCTTGCGCTGTTAAATCTTTTAGTATCTTGATAATACCTTCATACGAAACATCCTTTGCATATGCAAATTTCTTTTGATACTTTCTCCATATTTGCTTCAAATCGTCACTTTTAGAAATCTGCTCTATTATGGCATTCACATCAGATATTTTTTCTAGGCTGCCACGATGCTCTGCTGTTGCCTTCAAAGCAGCTCTTAATACTTTTTCATCAAATTTTTGCGTTGTTCCAAGTATGTAAACATCATAAAAATCTCTAGGTCTTGTGGTGAAAATGCCTCGGCTCAATATAGTTTCTATTTTCTCTGCCATTACCGTTTCAATGTTGTATCCCCATAAACTTATTCTTACATCTTCATCAAAAATTCCGCTGAACTTATATTTTACAACTGATGGGGTGATAATATCCCCAGTAGATATATCAATAGAAAGTGGCGTTACAATCGTGTCATAAATCGCATCCAGCCTCATGCAATATCCACCATATACATCATCCTTGCGGATAGGTGCAATGGACTTTAAGTCAAATATTACATCATCAGACAAATCAATTTTACATATATCGATAACTGCAGCAGCTATATGCATTCCACCTTTTACAACAAACTTCTCGCTGTATTTTGATACGGACAGCCTTTGCAACAGACGTTCAAACATATAATTTTGAAGTACCACCTGAGCCGCTATATTATTGTTTTTCGCATAATTCTTAATTTTGCCCTTCAAACTCATAGCTTTAGAACTCATAACAACACCTCCATATATCTTTTCAATATTTTATGGACATTAAATTGTTTTGCATAATCCGCAAGTAGATTTAAATCCCTATTATCAGATGACGCATAATTTTTAATAGCACTAATTACAGTTTCTTCATCCATCCTTCTTCGTGAACGCAGAATATCGCAAATTGTACGTTCCACATTATAGCAACGCACCTTATTTCCAAAAGTAGTACTCTTTGCAGTCACTCCAATGTCATGTAATTCCAGCTTGATATAATAACAATTACATTCGCCTTTTAATGAGTTTGGCAGCGACATATTACTTGGTATTGTCACCGAATGAATAAAGGGTGTTCTATCTGATAAACCATTTAAAAATAATGCTGTTTCGTGAGAAAATATAATTTTTTCAGAACGCAGCATAAGCGTATACATATCATCGTGAACAGCCTCTGGCAAAATATAAACTCCGTGTCTGATTCGCTCTAATAAGCCTTTCTTTAAATAATTGGTAAGCAATGCTCTGGAAAAACCTAGCTCAATAATTTGTGCCGTAGTAATCATATTGTTATTGCGTTTGATTTCTTCATATATAATTGTATTAATTCCCATATCAAACACCTCCCCACTTAACAATCACACTGATATTATACTCTTTTTCTATTCAAAAGTAAATGCTCATAGTTAATTTTTGAATAGAAATTCATTGTTAAATCTATTCAAAAGTTAAAAACCCCCACTGCATTTCTAGAATTTAATTTTTAAAATAATAGGGAGCTGCTCACTAGTTACTTAATGAAACCGCCCCACTTCAACTTACTGACTTTTTATTTGTCTCTTTTTTGCATTGACCTTTCTATTTCTGAATTATAAACTTTGTAAAAGTTAACTCCTTTAAAAGCTAATCTTCATTTTAAGTATCATTCCTTTCGCTTGTGCTCAAGGCACAAAAATTAATGAAAGTAATATCTCAACTCTTTCAAACTATACACTCAGCCTTCCATTTATCTTATCGATAATACCAATAATCTTTTTTGCAATATCCAGCTTCCCTTCAAACAAATCTATTACATTTCCACCTCTATTAAATGGATGTTCATTAAGCACGCTTTTATCAAGGCTTCCATTTTTAATAATGTGGTTTACAATTAGCTTCACAAATTCCATTTGATTTTTGTTAAGAGTCTCATTTGATAAAAATTCAGAAAACAATTCATTAGCAGCTTTAGAATCTAATCCGACAATTTTGCTAACCAGTTTTAAAAGAGGTTCTTCTCCAAATTCTTTTTCATAGTCATCTTTTGTTCCAATATCATTCCATAATATTTTTTCTAGATGCTTAATATCATCTTCCGAAAGTTCCCTGTTATTTCTCAATTTAAAAACAACTAAATCGTCTTTATGCTCATTAAGGTATCTGTTAACCTTCTTTCTGTAGCTTTGCATGTCATTTGTAGTATATTCTCCAGGTCTTTCTTCAACATCAATAATTTCATCAGTGAAATTAGTATAGTATATCTCACCAGAACGTTCATCTAAAAATTTAATCAAGTCTCTAAAAGCAACTCTTACAATCTCATGGTCAAAAATATCCGCCTCTTCCCAATACTCATTTGTCTGAACTTTTAAAATTAAGTCTTCCTGTTTTTTTACTTCATCAATACCGCCTTTAAGTGATAATTTTTCAGCAGTTGTCACAACTCTGTTTTTAGGTTTTAATGCCGCACTTCCGTTAAGATCAGCATATTCAATAGTATACATTAGGTAGTCAAATCTTTTTGCCATTTCATTATCGTCTATAGCTGGAATAATTGGTGCTATATGCTCTTTTAATTCCCTTACATCAAGGTCTTTTAAATCTTCATAGGCATTTTTCTTATTAAACTTATGAATATATTTTATTTTCATTCGTGAATTAAATTTAGTCTCATCAATTTTTGATACTTCTTTTATAATACCTTCAATTAATTTTTCCCTATGCTCTATATATTCTTCTGTTTGATGGTCAAGGTTTTGTAATTCTTTAATAATTGAAATCTTAATATTAAACAAATTTTCAGTTAAGGATTTAATCATTTTAGCTTCTTTACCATTTTTATTTACTCTAAAAAATTTAAAGTTGTCACAATAATCAAATATTCTAAAATCTTCTTTGTCAATGCCTACACCAAATAAATCTTCACAAAGTCTTGTACCCCGTCCAATCATTTGCCAAAACTTAACCTTTGAACGGATTTTTTTAAAAAACACAAGGTTCACGATTTCTGGAATGTCTATGCCTGTATCAAGCATATCAACAGATACAGCAATCTGAGGCAATTTATCCTTAATTTCAAAATCCTCCATTGTACTTTCCACATAATTAATCCCTGTGTATACAGTTTTAGCAAAATCCCCTCTGTACTCTGGATAAAGTATATCAAATCTTTCTACAATAAAATCTGCATGTTTTTTGTTTTTGGCAAATATTATGGTCTTACCTAATTTATCTCCACCTTCAACCTTTATGCCTTTTTCCATTAACTCTTGCAATACCGTATCAATAGTATTGTTATTAAACAAAAATGAATTTAAAGCTTCACTGCTAATATCTTTTACATCATCATCAAAGGTTTCTTCAAACTGTTCTTTTTCTTCTTCTGAAAGATTATCATAGTGAATCCCTTTATACATAAACTTTGTTCTTGTTTCAATAGTGTGATATGGGACAAGGTATTTATCTTTAATAGCTTCCCCAAGTTCATATGCATACGTTGGGACATTGTTCTCTAGTTCAAATATTGAATAGGTATTTATGTCTATATCATTTTTAGGTGTTGCTGTAAGCCCTAAAAGAATAGCATCAAAATAATTAAAAATATCTTGATATTTTTTATAAATACTTCTATGACTCTCATCTATAATTATTAAGTCAAAATGTCCGCTTGTAAATAATTTTTCATCTCTTTTGTTTTTAACATCATCTATGGCATTCATCATTGTTGGATAGGTTGAAAAAACCATCCTGCTTTCAGGGTTATCCTTGCTATCTAACAAATTGCACAATGATAAATCTGGTAATAACTTTTTAAAATTCTTTTTGGCTTGTTTCACAAGAGCTTTTCTATCAGCTAAAAACAAAGCATTTTTCACCCATCCTCTTTTGATTAAAACATCAACAATAGATATTGCTGTCCTTGTCTTACCTGACCCTGTTGCCATAACAAGTAGAGCTTTTCGGTTTCCTTTATCTAAAGTATCACAAACAGCATTAATAGCCATCTTTTGATAATGCCTGTCAGTTATCTCTTCATTTATAATTGGATCTTTCAAAGACTCTCTATTTTTCCCTTTAAACATCAACCATTCAAGTTCTTCCTTTGTGTAAATGCCTGACACTACACGTTCAGGATAATTTTTATCATCCCATAAATAGTATTCAAATCCATTTGTATAAAATATAATTGGTCTTACACCGTATTGCTTTTCAAGACAATCTGCATATCTTTTAGCCTGGACCTGTCCAATTCTAGGACTAACGCTTGTTTTTTTAGCTTCTACCAGTGCAAGGGGTTTACCATTGTCTGCATATAATACATAATCAACATATCCTAAACCTGTACTATTAGGCATTCCATTTACTTCAACTTCTTCAATACAATCTTTTCCGATAATCCAACCATTTAATTCGATTTCCAAATCAATGTACATCTTTCTGGTTTTAAATTCGGATATTTCATCAACTTTAAATTCTCTTTGCTTTTTATTGTATTGGCGTTTAGCTGCATTTTCTTTTCTTAAAGCTTCGTTTTCCTTTATTACCTCTTCAAGTTTTCTATCTTTAGATCCTAATTCCTCATACAAACCTTTCAATTCTTGCTTTGTTTTCTTTTTCTTATCATTGTCACCTAAAATACTTTCATCAAAATCTACCTCATGGAATTCATCTGAGTAACAATAATCTATCCAAGATATGAATTCATAGAGATTTCTAAGGGAAAGAACCGCCTGCTCTCTTGATATAGGGGTTGCAGAATGGACAGCTTTGTTACCAAGCTTTTGAATGTATGTGAGCATAGGAAATAGTTTGCTATCTATAATTCCTTTAAAGCGGTAGTCATAAATTAAAGTTGCCAACTTATCCTGATAAGGTGCCTTAAATTCTTCATCATAACTAAATACCCATTTGACAGCCAATTCCAAAGCACGTCTACACAGAATAGCGGTACTTGCATATGACACACCTAGGCTTTTTTCTGCTTCAATGCAAGCATATGTAAAGCTATTGTACTTTTCTTCTTTTTTCAAGAATTCAAAATTATAGCACATATTCTCCCCCCTCTATTATCTATAACGCTTTCAAAATAGCTTTTTTAACAAATTTATGATCTTGCATTTTGGGTTTGCATCCTTGTATTTCTGCATTGCATGCACACTCAAAGTTGACTTTATAGATCTTCATCACTTCTTGAACATTCGACACCCAGCCATTTAGGTTCACTTCAGCAAAATTATTTATCCTATCTTTTATATCAAACATTCTATTCCAAGACTCTATCTCTTCTAAAAAATGTTTACTATCTATATCTGTCTTAACAATTTCACCAGCAATAATTTCAAATGATAGCTCACAATCATTTAGCTCTGAGGCAAAAGGATAAAATGATTTACCATAATCTTTTGGATCCTTATCACCTTTATATCTTGAATTACATGTATTACAAATAGGAAAGATGTTTTCTCTTAAAAATGAAACAAAGGGATACTTGGATTTTGGCAAATAATGATCAAAAGCCTCTCTATACAAATCTTTTGAATTTAACATATTATCAAGTCCACAAAAAGGACATACATATTTAATTGTTTCCTTATAAAACATTTCATAGTATTTTTTCAAAGTCCCTGCTGTTTCTTCAAATCCTTTAAGTTTAAGCAAATTCTCATAAAGATACTCCTGAATTGACTTTAGAATTTTAATACAGTTCTTAAAATCATTTGATGCATGGGTTAATAATTCATCATATGTAATTGGTCGTATTTCATTTTTACATATTTTTTCGATTTGGATATTATTATTGAACGAAAGATTTAATTTTGTTTTTTCTTTCTCTGAACTCATCTCATAATATTGTTTAAATTTTTGAAAATTTTCCTTGAGTTTAATTTGCTCCATCCAATCAGGGTATTCATATTCTTTTCGCTCAAAAATCTTTCTAAATAAACCATTAACTTGTTCTATGAGATTATTCAATTTTTCACTATTAAATTTTGTATAAAAATACCACATCTAAATCATCCTTTTTTGAATTTCAAGTAATAACATTAATCTTTCAGAAGAATCACCTAATGAACTTTCAATTTCCCTCTTTAAATATTCTAATTCTTCTTTCCTTTGAGATTCATTAATCCTCTTTCTAAACTCTTTAATCTTTTGTTTTGCTAATTCTGCAACTGTGTTTTTTTTGTCAAATAAATTTGCACTTATAATATTTGGGTTAGCTCCAAAAGTCTCTAGTTGAAGAGATTTTTGAATTCCTTTATTCATACTTATCACATCTGTACTCCTTAGGTCTGTAATAACTTCTGGATTATGAGAAGTGAAGATTACTTGTGAATTATCATCAACCATTTTGCTAATACTTGAAACAAATAATGATTTCCAACTAGGATTAAAATGCGTCTCTGGTTCATCAAGTAAAAATAAGTTATTACTACCATTGAAAATACTTAAAATACTAATAATCTGTAAAACTTGATACTCACCATCAGAAAATGCTCTAAGATTTAAATCATGATTATCTTCAGTCTTAAATATTACTTCTAACAATTCAAAAACCCTATTATTTGCAATATTCCAGTTAATAAAAGACTTCTTGTTTTCATAAGAACTATGTATAATTTTACTTCTTGTCCTTTTCTTAATCTTATATACATTAAAATCATCTAATCTTTGGAAACCTTCAAAAACAGCTAAAAGACCACTTTGTTCTCTAACTTCATTATCTTTAATCATATATTGTAAGTACTCAAATCCATTCTCATTGATATGATTGGTGTGTTGAATCTTTTCAAGCTCAGTTAACAAATATCTAGCTTTTTCATCAAAATAAATTTCCTCACCATATATATCCTGTTTATCTAACCTTAATTTAAACGCCTTAACTTTCATTCTCTTAAGAAATTGTGACATAGTTTCTTGATTTATTGAACCATATAAAAATACTGTTAAAATAGCTAACTTACTAATTGAATCATTAAAGTAATAGAATATCTCGTTATATTTATACAAAATACCTTTGTCAATGATTTGTCCAGCATTATTCCTTTTCAACCTTTGATTGTCTTTTTCTGTCAACGAATATAATTTATAATTAAAAATTTCATCACTAATCCCTTCATTGTGTCCAGAAGAATATACAATGATTTTGCGTGGAAGAAACACACAATAGAGATTTGAATTACTAACTTCATACTCTTCAATGCCGTTAGAAATCCACATCTTAAATTGGTTATTGTTATTACAAAATCTTACAATGATTCTGTCTACGTTTTCCCATCCCCCACCTATTCCAACAAGAACACTATTAATCATATGGTCTTTAACTAATGAGTAAATAACTTCAAAGTATATCTTGCTTGAGTATTTTTCCTGAGTTATTTGATTACTAGCTTCAATGAAGACTCTAGAAATTAATTCAAGTAGAATTGATTTCCCACTCCCATTTATCCCTACAATACCTTGGATAGACTCAGTCCCAAAAGCAAACTCTTGATTCTCTTTAAATAGTTTATAATCATTTAATAATTTAATCTTACTTATCCGCATAGTTTCATTCTCACTTCCTTTATACAAACATATTTCTATTGAAAGCTCTTTGCATCAAGCTGTTGAAATTGTTTTCAATTTTTGTGAGTGATTGTTGCATA
Source organism: Herbivorax alkaliphila (assembly GCF_030848475.1). GTDB lineage: Bacteria > Bacillota > Clostridia > Acetivibrionales > Acetivibrionaceae > Herbivorax. The sequence goes on along the minus strand of NZ_JAVDDS010000064.1, from coordinate 5,981 downwards.
AATTCTTTTTGTTGTTGTATTTTTTGTACTATTTGAGCAAATTATTGTACTTTCTTCTTTTTTCAGGAATTCAAAATTATAGCACATACTCTCCCTCCCTAGTCGTTAAATAATTCTCCTTTGAAAGCTCTTTGCATCAAGCTATTGTAGTTATTTTCAAGTTCTATAAGTGATTGTTGTATAAGTTCTTTTTGTGATTCTATTTTTTGTACTGTCTCAGCAAATTGGTTTTGCAGTTCAATTGGTGGAATAACAAATTTCAATTCTTGTAGTTTTCCTTTGCTTATCATTCCTTTCATCGATTTGCTTGAGGAATTCTGTATATACTTTTTTGATAATTTTAACGTTGCATAAAGAAATATTAGATTATATTTTTGTGGAATAATAGCATTAATTTGTTGATTAAAAGCTACCCTTCTATCAGTTATTGCAATATTACCTATACAGTTAAGACTTCCTGCAATACAAGTCATAAGAATTGAACCCTTTTCAACAACTCTGGCTTTTTCAAAGCCTTTTTGTGACAAATATTCATCTGCACTAGTTATATATGTATAGGGTGTATTGATATTATCTGACTTTATCCATTCAATAAAGTCGCCATAATTATCTATTTCTTTTCTACTTGGAGTATTTCCAGTTATCACTTTACATGAATCGTTCAACTTTATTTTTTCCCACCCCTTAGAATTTGTCACAGGGTCACCAAACATATCATAGAACACTGATTGGATTAAATCATCCAATAGTTTAATTTGCTCTTTTCTTGCATCAAGTAGCTCTTGTGCTTTGTCTAATACTTCAACAATTTTCTTTTGGGTTTGGAGTGGTGGAAGTGGTATGATAATATTCTCAATATATTTTTTTGATATATGTTTCAACCCTGCTCCTTTAAATCCATTCTCTAAAATATGTATATTTGATTTTAAAAATAAATACATATATTTAAGATTAATATCATGCTTTCTATTGTTTTGCAAAACAAAACAGTCTGTTGATGTTGAAAACTTGCCATATGAGTGATGAACACTTGCGTTTCCACCCGTACCAAAAACCAAGGATTCCTCCTCCACCTCATAATAGTCTAAATACTTATTTAGCATAGAACTTGACGTATAAAATGGATATATACCTTGCTCTACACCTTCTCCAGCTTTGATTTTTGATCTTTTTAAAAATACACAACAATCTTTTATAGCTACTTTTTTATTAATTATCACCTCTACACCATCCTCTCAATGTCATCTAACCCATCAAGAATCTGCTGTTCAATGTCTTTAATCTTTCCTATTATCACCTTTGGCTTTTCATACTCTACTTCATCGTACTCAATTTCCTTATATCTATTTATAGATAAATCATAATCATTTTTCACAATCTCTTCTTTATCAACAAAGAATGATTGCTCTGTTCTCTTTCTGTCCTTTTCACCCTCTAAATTATGATACCTATTAATAATATCTTCCATATCATTTGCTTCTATTGGCTGGCGTTTATCATCTAGAGAATAACCGTCTGCTTTCATATCATAGAACCATACTTTGTCTGTTCCTCCTGCTCCTGTTTTTGTAAAAATCATAATTGCAGTAGATACTCCTGCATAAGGTTTAAATACTCCACTAGGCATAGAAATAATTCCATGCAAATGATGATTTTCTACAATTTCTTTTCTAATTGATTTATGAGCACTTGAACTTCCAAACAATACTCCATCTGGTACTATTGAAGCACAGCGTCCACCCTTTTTTAGAACACGAAGAAATAATGCTAAAAATAAAATTTCTGTTTTTTTCGTCTTTGTCAATTTTAATAATTCTGCTGAAACACTTTCATAGTCCAAAGAGCCTTTAAATGGTGGATTGGCAAGAACTAGAGTATATTGTTCCCTATCTCTATTTACTTCTGCTAAAGAGTCTTTATATGCAATGTTGGGATTTTCTACACCATGGAGCATCATGTTCATGGCACCTATACGAAGCATTGTTCTGTCCATATCATTTCCATAAAACATACCCTTATTATAATGATCTTTTACTTCCTTTACAGAAAATACACCTTCATTATTCTTTTGCAAATAATCTCCTGATGCCACTAAAAAACCTGCCGACCCTGCCGCAGGATCTAAAATAATATCTGTAGGCGTAGGCTTAACAAGCTCAACCATCATTTTAATTATATGCCTTGGAGTTCTAAACTGCCCATTAGTTCCTGATGTAGCTACCTTTGAAAGCAAATATTCATATAAATCCCCCTTGGTATCTCTGTCCTTTATAGGTAGTGTGTCAATATTGGTTACAATTTTTTCTAACATTTGGGGTGTGGGAATCATAAATATAGCATCGTCCATATATTTTACAAAAGCAGAATTTTTATCACCATGCATTTTCTTTATAAATGGAAATACTTTTTTGGACACTACTTCAAACATTTCATTTGCACTTAACTGCTTAAAATTTTTCCATCTAAGATTTTGTTCATCTTTATCAAATATAGTCTCTGCTTCTATTCCAAGAAACTCAGCATTCTTTTCTAAATCTGTTTGTTTATCATCTAATGCCTTTATAAATAATAGATATGTAAACTGTTCAATAACAGACAATGGGTTAGTTATTCCCCCTGTCCAAAACATCTCCCAAATCTTATCAATCTTATTTCTTAATTCTCCTGTAATCACTGCTTATCCCCCTAAATCTTTATATTATAATCAGACAATTATACTACTTACTTTAATAAACAGTAATATTCTCTGTTAGTTCGTCGTATCCTTTTTTCTCAGAAAAATCTTAAAGAGCTTTGTTTACATTATAACATTTACAATAATATCTTCAAGTAGAATCTTCATATAAATTCCACTAAAAGTTATTAAATACTTCATATTTGTAAAGCATAACTTTCCATACACTAAACCAAAGGAGGCTAAAATTTTAATTGGAGTTTTTCTTCTTTGACCCGTAAGAAAGACATCTGAGGAAAGTACATTCATGAGATACCCTAGAGACGTTTCCATCGAATGTATCTTTCCGATGCTATTGAAGAAAACGGAAATTAAATTTTAGCCGACGCCTGCCACTTATTACATAATAAAAAGCCCCAAAACATTGATTCTGAAAACAAAACATACCTCTAATATTATATACAATCAACAGTGACTTTTTAAAAAAATCACTATGTAATTCTATAGAGAAAAAATTTAATTCGCAAACCCGTATCCTACCATTTTAGAATACTTGACAATAAAAGAGAAATGCTCTATACTTTAATTAACGCGTGTTAGTAATTTTTTATCAATAGATTAATTCAATGCAGTTTATTTAATTATTTCGAAGAAATACTTCTATTAAAAAACACTCTATTAAAAATATTTATCATGGAGGTGAAAAATTTAATCTTTTACTTTTATTTTTAAAACTATATTTTTAGGGAGGTATAATATGTTTAAAAAATCTTGTTTTGCTTTTATTTTAGCAAGTTTACTTCTATGCACCATTATGTTTGCTACTCCTACCGAAAGTTTAGGAGCAGGAGAAATAACAAAAACATATTTTGAAGCTGATTTTTCAGATTATGATGCGAGTTTATGGGAAGAAGCTGATTGGGATAATGGAGATATGTTTAATTGTATGTGGAGACCTAGTCAGGTTTCAACAAGAAATGGAAATATGGTTCTTACATTGGATGATGGTGATCCTGGTTGCCAATATCCATATAAGAGTGGCGAATACAGAACAAGATCATTTTTTAGATTCGGCTACTATGAAGTAAGTATGAAACCTGCAAAAAATCCAGGCATTGTATCATCATTTTTTACATATACAGGGCCGTCGGATGATAATCCATGGGATGAAATAGACATTGAGTTTCTTGGAAAAGATACAACTAGAGTTCAATTCAATTGGTGGAAGGATGGAATTGGAGACAATGAATATTACCATGATTTAGGATTTGATGCATCACAAAGCTTTAATACATATGGCTTTGATTGGAAACCGGATTCAATTGACTTTTATGTAAATGGTGAACTAGTACATACAGGAACTCGAAATATTCCACAAACTCCAAGTAAAATAATGATGAATTTATGGCCAGGTATAGGTGTTGATGATTGGTTAGATCCTTATGACGGAACAACTCCATTAACAGCAGAATATGAATATGTTAAATATTTTCCAGATGGTTTTCCTGGGAATCAAACACCACAACAGCCTGAGCCTGAGCCTGAGCCAGAGCCTGAGCCTGAACCAGAGCCAGAGCCTGAGCCTGAACCAGAACAGCCACCATCAAGTGAAAGAAGTGCTTTTAATTCAATTCAGGCAAATGATTTTGATGATTCAAACGCATCAAACATCGAAATAATCAACACAGATAATGGAAGTGGAATTGGTTATATTGAAAATGGAAATACTGTAACTTATAGAAATGTTGACTTTGGAAGTGGAGCATCAAGTTTTAATGCAAGAGTTGCATCAGATATGAGTTCTGCAACAGAAATTGAAATTAGTGCAAATGGTACTCGATTAGGTTCTTTGTCAGTATCATCAACTGGTGGGTGGAATGATTATACCGAATTATCTACAACTATTAGTAATATTACAGGAGTAAATGATTTGGTATTGAGATTTTCAGGGCCAGTTAATGTAGATTCATTTGCATTTGATTCAGGTAGCGGAACACCACAACAACCCCAACAGCCAGAGCCTGAACCAGAACCTGAACCTGAACCAGAGCCTGGGCCTGAGCCTGAGCCTGAACCAGAGCAGCCAGGAGGAACTGGAGATCTTTCAGTATCTGTTTCTGAAAACACTTGGGGTGGAGGAGCTACATTAAATGTTACAATAACAAATGATGGCTCATCGGCAGTTAATGGATGGACAGCTGATTTAGACTTTTCAGGAGATGCAAATGTAACAAGTGCTTGGAATGGTGACTTTAACCAGAGTGGTTCTTCTGTAAGTGTGAGCGATACTGGTTGGAATGGAACAATACAGCCAGGTGATTCAGTATCATTTGGAATTAACATTTCATATAGTGGTTCATACTCAAGACCATCTGCTTCAGTTAGATAATTTATTTAGATAAGAAAAAGGAGCTGTTGCACTAATAAATTTAGTGTACAGCTTCTTTTTATGTGAAAGTGAATAAATCATCTAAAAATGTTACGCAAAAACTATATCCATTGAAAATATATGATTTTTTTAAGTTTTTGTCATCTATTCTCATTCTAATGCTAAATATCTCATTTTTCCGTAAACTAAAACTTGTAATATAGTTTTCAATACCGTATAATGTTATTAGGAAAACTAATACTAAAAAAACAGGAGTGATTATAATGTTTGATAAAATAGAACTTGAAGAAATAATTAAAGAACTCTCATTGACAGATAATATAAAACTTGACGATATTCCTAATCTTGAACTTTATATAGATCAGGTAACTTCCTTTATAAACGAAAAGTTTGATAACATTAAAAGGGATGATAACGATAAGACTTTGACCAAAACAATGATAAATAACTATACCAAAGCTAAAGTTCTTATGCCGCCCAAGAACAAAAAATACAGTAAAGATCATATAATCTTGCTTATACTCGTATATAAATTGAAAAACATACTTTCTATTAATGATATTAGATCTTTATTTGAGCCGATACTAAATGATATAAGCATAATAGAAGATAACGTTATATCACTCGAAGATATCTATTCCACATACACAGAAATAATTGATACAGAATTTAGTAGCTTTGGTGCTGAACTAAATAGAAAATTTGAGTTGATTAAAGAAAAAGCTGACAAAATAGAAAATGATAAAGAAATCGCTGAGCTTTTCTTAACCATAGTCATGCTGGTTGCACAGGCAAATGCACATAAAAGACTTGCAGAAAAGCTAATAGATAAATACTTTTCTAATCCTACTAAATGTTGACTTGATATAGGGTAAATATCACTAGTCTCACACTTTAAACCCTCCATCTTCAACCTGC
>NZ_JAVDDS010000063.1 GCF_030848475.1 Herbivorax alkaliphila | reverse complement strand
TTAAGGCAATAAGCTGTTCGAGATTTTCAACAATTCCATCAAAAATTATTATACCATCATAACCTTTTTCATTTCTTCCAGCATACGATTCTTCTCCTGTAAGAATATCTCCATCTTTTGGTTTTAAGAATAGCGATGGTAATACATCAATAAGATGAAATCCATCAGGAGTATCTAATATCTGTTTTGTCTCTTCATTTAATTCAATTTCATATGCTATTTGCGTTTTACCTTTTTCATTCATTATTTTATTAATTTTAAATAATCCATATTTAGTCTTAAAACTTAAGTTTATATTTGAATTACCTTCTTCTAAAAATGATTCATCAATATTTAATGGAAATGTATATACTTTATCACAATCAGTTAGTTTATCGCCAGATGATTCCTGTAAATGAATCTTTGTATAGTCAAATAACGAATATACCTTTAAAAAAATTTTTTCTTCTAAAATATCATTTTTTATATCTAATTGCAATGCACCTGAATTATTAACAGGATGTATATGCCTGCCTCCAGCTCCAGTATCTATAAAATTGTAATTTTCATCCAATAGTTTATAATTTCTCGGTATAAAATTTCCAGTCTCAACAGTGTATGAAATTAGAAGCATATCTTCTTCCCATATAACATTATCAAATTTTATCCTGTTTGTACCATCATCATAAACTTCGTTTAAAGGAATGGTTCGTCCTTTTTCATTAGCAATTCTTATACCCCGTTGCCAACTTCCTTCATAGATCCCAATACTATAAGCAGATATAGGTATAAGAAGTGCAAAAGCTACTAACATAATTGTGGCCATTTTTGTCCTTCTTTTCCTAATTGATTTGTGCAAGTATAAACGTTCACTTACTCTCTCCATCATTCCATCAGGAATTTGTTCATCATAATTATGTTTCATTATAAAAAAACCTCCCATACTTTAATTTTCTTGTTACTCTATTTAAACGTGATTTAATAGTCCCCTCCGGAATTCCAAGAATATGTGCAATTTCCTCCAATTTAAAGTCTTTTAAATATCGCAAAATTAGCACATCTCTTTCATTTTTATTTAAGAATTGTAAAATATCATCCACCAATATGCTATTGTTGGTGTTTTTCGCTATATCTGTAGATGTTAACTCATGTAAATTAGGTATAAATTCAGTTTCACGGCATACCTTTTTATATTGCTTCCGGCTTATATTTACCAGTATTGATATGTACCATACGTAGAACTTCTCGGGATTCTTCAGTTGCTTTATCCTGTCAAAAGCACGTATAGAAGCCTCACTGATACAATCTTCTGCATCATAACTGTTTTTTGTGTACGTTCTTGCTATACGATAGATGGTATCCTGTTTTTGTGTCAGTAGTTGTATAAAACTCGTCATATCTCCTGATTGACTTGCATGAACTAGTTCATTTATGTCCATCTTTTCACCTCCTCACTAATAAGATACTTTAAACTAGATTAACGTTCCATGTTTTTAATTTTTATATATACTCCACAAAACCAGTCTTTCTCTCACTAGTGACATTATTTCATATAGATTTTTTTTATGTGGCTAACATTGAATATAATTTTGCACATACTTAAATATAGTTAGTTTATAAAGTAACTATATTTAAGTATGTTTTGATAATTATATCATTATGTTGATTGTTAATTTATCCAGAAAGTATATAGGAATGCAAAAAAAATATACTACTGTAGCGTTATTTATGTATATGATTACTCCGATATTCCGAGCAACAAATTCTTGTCTAACTATTCTAAGAGTGAACTCGTTTAGCTAAAGCTAAACAAGTTCAATAGCACCTAAGGAAAGAAAAATTAAAAAGTTAAGAATTTTTCCTGATACATTCTCAATTAATTTAACTTTATCTATCAACTGATTTTTTATACCATAGGTCATAAACACCATTCAAAATTCAATTCAAGAACCGTCCCCTGTTTGAAACTTGGGACCTGCTGTTCTGTCATTGCCATCTCTTTTAGTTATAAGCTGGCTATCAAAGTATTCAAGATAAATTATAGCCACTTTACGACTCGTCCCTAAAGCATCTCTTAATCCTGCCGCAGTGACACTGCCCTGACTCTCAATCATCTTTCTAACTTTTTGATATGCTTTTAAAAGCACCTCTTTACTTACAAAAAAACCATCCTCTAGTTCTTTTATTAAAGAAACAGACATTAAAAAGTTAAGAATTTCGTCTAATACATTTTCATTTAGTTTAACTTTATCTATCAACTGCTTTTTTTTATGAACCTTATATTCTTCATCTAAAAAAGCCTTTTTTACTCGCAATACTTTCTCCATAGATAAAATATCATTAATTCTTTTCTCATTCCCCATAGCCATCATATTGCCTTTGATTTTAAGCTTCCCTTCTCGCACCATAATTTTAATTAAGCCAGTAAAATCTTTTGCAGACAATAATGGAAACACTCTAGTTTTTATTTCTTCTCTTAATACAAGATATCGATAAGGATACTTTTTATAGAGCTTTTGAAATTCTCTTTCAATATTCTCTAAAGCCTCATTATAAAACTTTTCCCTTACATAGCAATCAGAATCTTCTATATAACGTACTTTCCCTTCTAAAAGCATATCATCTAATATTTTTTTAATATTTATCCTGTCTATCATTGTCTCATAATAAAGATTATCAACATTAAAAAATCCAGTAAAAACCTTCATTACGCTCTCTATTAGAACCTTTTCATCCCCCTCATCAGAAATACGCAATAAATTTATAGAAGCCTCATCAAATCTTTTGCGATTTTTAGTTCTGTGAAAAAGAATCTTACCTCCACCTATAGTCCTTACAGGAGAATAGGATCTCAATATAAATCGATCCCCTCTTAAAGCAACAATCGGTTCTTCTAGCCTTAACTGAACATAGCCCCTTTTAGACGGTTCTATCCTGTCACCACCAATAAGCCGCACTCTTGCCAGCACTGAAGATGTTCCTATATGTAAATGAACTCGTTGATTGTGAGAAAGTCCTTCACTGCCATAAACCATTTGAACAGCTGCATCAACAAGTATAACCTTTGAAAGAATACCTTTTTGAGCAACCACTGTTCCACGTTTTATATCTTCCTTTTCAATTCCTGCAAGATTTAGTGCACACCTATCTCCAGCAACAGCCTCTTCAACATTTGTGTTTCTCACCTGAATATTTCGCACCTTTGAAGACAACCCTTCCGGCAATAAATCTACCATATCTCCTTTTTGTACAAAACCTCCAAAAACAGTTCCTGTAACAACAGTTCCATAACCTGTCATGGTAAATACCCTGTCCAATGGTAATCTAAATAAGGCTTGTCTATACTCCTTTGATATAGTATTTGCCAACTCATCTATCTTATTTGTAAGCTCATCAATTCCATTTTTAGTAACAGATGAAACTGGAAAAATTTCAACATTCTCAAGTGAAGTCCCCTTTAAAGCCTGTTTAATTTCATCTTTTCTGACTTTAATCATTTCATCATCCACTAGGTCAGACTTAGTTAGAGCTACAATTCCTGATTTGATTTGAAGTACCGATAAAATATCAATATGTTCAGAAGTCTGTGGCATTATCCCTTCATCAGCTGCAATAGCAAGCAGAACAAAATCTATCCCCGTAACACCTGCAACCATATTTTTAATAAACTTCTCGTGCCCCGGTACATCAACTATAGAGACTGTATTTTTTGAAGGAAGCTTAAATGAAGCAAAGCCAAGTTCTATGGTCATTCCTCTCTCTTTTTCCTCTGTCAGCCTGTCGGTATCTGTTCCGGTAAGTCTTTTTACCAATGCAGTTTTTCCATGATCAATATGACCTGCTGTTCCTATCGTAATGTGTTTCATTTTAAGAATCATTCCTTTCTAGAGTCACAAAATTCAATTCAAGAACCGTCCCCACTTTCACTTTCACAATGCTTTTCTTAATGAGGTGGCAACTATGTTGAATTCCCCTTCTTTTAAAGTTCTCACATGAAAAATAAGTCTGTTCTCTAAAATACGGCAAACGATAGGTATTTCGCCCCTTCGCAATCTATCACGAATGTTATCAGGCGTATCTTTAAACGGTGTAATCGCAACTGCCTTTCCATCAAAAACAGTCCCTGGCAAAGAGCCACCTCCAGCTTCTTCTTCTACATCAATAATATCAATATCGCACAATTTGCCTATTTCCTGACTCAAAACTTTTGCCAATTCCTGTGCCTTCTTTTCTAAGCTCTCTTTTTTTTGTGAAAGCATAGATAAAGCTGGAATGTTCATCATTTCTGATTCTGAAAGAGAATACATCTTAAGTACAGCACTTATTGCAGCTATTGTCATTTTATCACATCGCACCATTCTTGTTAGTGGGTTCTTTTTTATTTTCTCAATATATTGCTTTTTCCCAATAATAAGTCCTGCCTGGGGTCCTCCTAATAGCTTGTCCCCACTAAAAGTAACTAAATCAGCTCCTTCTTTAAGACAATCTACAGGAGACCTTTCATGTGTAACATCAAACATAGAAAGATTAATCAGACACCCACTCCCAAGATCTTCCACGCGTATTATGTCATCTCTATTTTGTGCTATTTTAATTTCATTTAGTGTAACTGAAGAGCTAAAACCAGTTATTCGATAATTACTTGTATGTACCTTTAGAAGCATAGCAGTATTCTCATTTATTGCATTTTCATAGTCCCACGCGTGGGTTTTATTAGTAGCTCCAACTTCTACCATAGAGCACCCACTCTGCCTTATAATATCAGGCACACGAAACTGCCCCCCAATTTCCACTTGCTCACCTCTAGAAACTACTACTTCCCTATCCTTTGCAAAAGTATTTAAACACAAAAATACAGCTGCTGCATTATTATTTACAATAACCCCTGCTTCAGCACCTGTTAACCTGCAAAGTTCCCCTTCAATATAATTATACCTTGAGCCTCTACTTCCCTTTTCTAAATCATATTCCAAATTACAATAGCCAGAGGAAGTCTCAACTACTTTTTGCAAAGCTTTCTCTGGAACAGGTGCACGACCTAAATTTGTATGAAGTACAATACCAGTGGCATTTATCACTTTCCTAAGAGTATGTAACTTATGAGTCTTTAAACTCTTTATTAATTTATCTATAATGTGTTTACGCACATCTTTTGTAGTTTCAATAAAATTGTCAATACAATAATTTTCCTCTTTTCTTATAGCGGTTTTAACCTTATCTAAAATTCCTCTTAACTTTTCTAATACAAAGGATCTACCATATGTATTTAAAAATTCTGAAAGCTCTTTCTCCTCAAGAAAATCATTCACTGGAGGAATTCCACGCAATAAATTTAGTTCTTTATTTTTATCCAAAACATTCCCTCCTACAATAATTTTTGGCTACAAACACCATTTTAATTCCTTTAAAGGATGTGAAAAATGGCTGGAAACAACTTCCCAGCCATTCTTAAAAAATATATCAGGTAGATACTTTAAACAAATTACCAAACTCTACCCTTATAAGTCTTAGAACCCACTTTTAAAAATTTGGCGGGAACGTGTAGGAGTTGAACCTACCTCGGTTGGTCCTACCACCCGACAGCGGATTTGAAGTCCGTGAAACCCACCAGAGTTTATCCGTTCCCATAAATTTGACATTTCCCTAGTCCTTATATACCCAACCATTAAATCTTCTAACAACTAAATATATTTTTAAAGGCCTGGCCGATTTAAAAAACAAACCAGGCCTATTAAAACTATTTAATTACTAAGGAATGCCGCCAGCCATTCTTTCCAAACATTTCCTGCCAGTGCTGTTGAAGGCTTTAATGTAGCTCCTCCTTAAATTGTACAGACCTCATCTATGCTACTTCATAATAGCCTTATGATAAGTCTTTTTACCTTTACGTATTTTTACACCATCTTTTAATTGTTCTAAAGTAATTTCATTATCAATAGATTCAACTTTAACATCATCAATTTTTACTCCACCCTGTTGAACTAAACGTCTTGCTTCACTCTTAGAAGCCGTCAAACCACATGCCGTCATTAAATCTAAAATCCCTATAGAACCATCACTTAATTTTTCAAGTGGAATTTCAGTAGTTGGCATATCAGAGTCATCCTTGCCACCTGCAAAAAGGGCATGGGAAGCCTTTTTTGCCTTTTTTGCTTCTTCTTCGCTATGAACTAGGTTTGTTAATTCATATGCTAAAATTTCCTTTGCTTCATTTAGTTGACTTCCCTCCCACTTGTCCATTTCTTCAATCTGTTCAAGCGGCAAGAAGGTAAGCATACGTATACACTTAAGAACATCGGCATCACTGACATTTCTCCAATATTGGAAAAATTCAAAAGGCGAAGTTTTGTTAGGATCAAGCCAAATAGCTCCTTTACCAGTCTTACCCATTTTATTACCCTCTGAATTCATTAATAATGTAATTGTCATGGCATGGGCTTCTTTACCTAACTTACGGCGAATAAGCTCTTTTCCACCTAGCATATTAGACCATTGGTCATCGCCACCAAATTGTAAATTACACCCATATTTTTTATACAGGTAATAAAAATCATAGGACTGCATAATCATATAGTTTAATTCTAAAAAGGACAGACCTTTTTCAAGTCTTTGTTTATAACATTCTGCCCTTAACATATTATTTACAGAAAAATGCACTCCAACTTCACGAAGTACCTCAACATAATTTAAATCTAACAGCCAGTCTGCATTATTAACCATAATTGCCTTGTCGTCACCAAACTCAATAAACTTCTCCATCTGCTTTTTAAAACACTCACAGTTATTCTGTATTATTTCAGCTGTCATCATTGAACGCAAATCTGTTCGTCCAGACGGGTCACCGATATGTCCAGTACCGCCCCCTAAAAGAACCACTGGTTTATTACCTGCCATTTGAAGTCTCTTCATAAGGCACAATGCCATAAAATGACCAACATGCAAAGAATCTGCCGTTGGATCAAATCCAATATAAAATATTCCTTTGCCGTTATTTATAAGTTCTTTAATTTCTTCTTCATCAGTAACCTGAGCTATTAATCCACGGGCTACTAATTCTTCATAAATCTTCATTATAACAACTCCTCTTATTAAAAATACTCTAAATAAAAATGACCCCTACTCTTTATTAGAATAAAGAATAAAAGTTAATATATCTACATTATAACTTTTAATAGTTAAACTTAATTAAATTTTAGCCTTAAATGCAATAAAAGTAAAGACATAAATCAGAATTCAAGGCGGGGACGGTTCTTGAATTGAATTTTTCTCAATCTTTTGATTAACTCTAATCTAAACTCTTTGTCTTTACCCATATCTTCAAAGGTTTTACCTCTAATCTCAAGTTCCCTTTGAACTAGTCGATGAGCCGTTTCAAAAGAATCAATATATTCAGTATTATTTTCTTAGAAATAAAAACATGTCTTCTTCAATATCTAGAATCTTGTACGTTGGTTCAAACTGCAAAACATAGTTTCGATAATCAATGGACGATGTTTTCTTTTGATTTGAAATTAGGGATAAGACACGGTCATTTTCAACAAAATTATCTTTTTCTTTATTATTTTATTCTTATAATTAAAATAATGCACATAACTTACATTAATACTTTTCATTATCTTTGAAATATCATTTCCGTTGTCGTTAAACATATCAAATTCCAAAATTCAATTTGAGAACCGTCCCCTTATTTCCAAGTCAATCCCAATAGTTAAAGATTATCTGACCTACCGTTTCAGGCTTCCAGTAAGCAAGCTGTTCTAATTCCGCAATGTTTAATTCTGTTTTCTTTATCAAATTTTCATCAACACTAACGTGTAAATCTGCTAGACCAAGTACTTTATAAAAAAGAGAAAATTGTTCACTAATAAAAGGCTTGTCTATAAACTTAATGTTTCCAAATCCAATGCTTGATGAAAAGGCAATATATGGATGATGCCCATTAAGCAATATATAGAACTGTTCACCTAAAATCTCAACTTGAGCATAATAAAATTTTCTAGGATATTTAGGTTCATTAAAATCTATTACTTTTCCTTCGTTATGTATTGCAATATGGTAGCATAATTGCTTGAACTGTTTTCCATCTACACTTAGAGGCTCATTTGTTTCTGAACTAAAAAAACCAGCTATTCCATTAGGAAGCTTCATTCTGTATTCCCCCCTGCATTAAGTAGTAAAAAAGATTAATTTATCGCTTTTTATGCAATTAAATCAATTGATTTATGTAGTCTACCATAGGCTTTATATATTCTCTACTAGAATTATCATAAGATTTTGAAATTGCATTTCGAGTTCCCTCTTCTATTTTGGATTTGTTATTTTTTAAGTCAAGAATTTTACTGTATGTTTTCATAATTGCCTTGTCAACCATTCCCATTCGTTCATAATTTACTCCACTTTGAAAATAATAAAATTTATTAATGTTTTCAAGCTCTTCATCTGTAAAATTGTCTTTTTTTATTTTTGTTACAACTTTTTCAATGCAAGGTGTTCCTCCTGTCGCAAAGACAATAATCTTTTTATCTGCTAAATTTAATACGTTCTTTTTAAATTTATTCAATCCTTGTATACGCCCAGCATGCATACCAGCACCATAAATAATGATATTATAAGAATTAATATCTTCATCCTTAATTTTTTCTAAGGGTATTGTCTTACAAGTAACCTCTTTTGAAATCCACTCTGCATATTTTTTTGTAAATCCTGTTTTTGTCCTGTATATTAATAAAATTGGTTTCATATTATTCTCTTAATTCTCCTTTTTTTAGGCAACAGCCTATTAGCCATTTAAGTCTCTTAAATTTTTACCCCATACAACTTGCAAACATAAGAAAAAAAACAAATACTACTATAGGAACAAACACAGAAAACAATATCAAAGATTTCCCTTCATCATCTTCTCCACGTGCAATATAAATACACCCTAAGATTATCCCAATGATGGGCACAAAAAAAGAAACAACATACATCCAACATCCGATGTCACTGCCACTTGAAGTAGTGTAATAAGAATCTCCTGAATATACAGATAATCTGCCACTACACTGTTCACACATTTCTGCTTTATGAGAATACAGTAAACCACACTTAGTGCAAATCTTTTTATATGTGTTCTCTTTTAAAGAAGTTGAACATTTCCAACAATCATTTCTACCATTTCCATTTAACTCTCCGCATTTAGAACATGTTTTCAATGCTAAGCCCCCTTAAATAAAATAATATGCTGATTTTTTCTCTTACATTAAACTTTGTTGCCATTTTAATATATTTGCCTGCTTATGTCAAATTTCCAAAATTATCTACCCCACTCTTTCAGGCTTCCAGCAAGCTGTTACAATTCACAACTGCTTAATTCTGAATTCTTTATCTTATTCTAAGGCTTCAGGTGAATTTCGATGTTTATTTGCCTTAATAGTTAAAAAAATCAGTATACCAAGTGCAATTGTCATAATCCAAGCAACTATATTTCTTATTGTTAAACCACCTTGATAAAACTTTTTGTAAAAAACCCACCAAAAACATATTGTGGCTGCAAATCTAAAATAGATTGAAATCAAAATATATACTGCCCAACCACACCATAAAGCTGTGTGTTTTTTGACAAATAAGCTAATAAGTCCAGTAATGAAAAATGGCAAAGGTAAAACCAGTGCTGAAAAAAATTCTCCAAACACAAAAAGTAAAATAGAAAATAGAAATCCAATCCCTATCAATCCCAGTCCTACAATTTTTCTAATTTCTAATCCTTGAATTTGTCCACGATCCAATATGTCTTTTGATTTTTTATTGACTACTTCTGTACTCCCTTGAACTAATTCATCAATTGAGATATTAAATAGCTTGCTCATTTTCAACAGCCTTTCAAGTTCAGGAACAGATAAATTTGTTTCCCATTTTGAAATTGACTGTCTTGAGACATTTAAAGCATTAGCTAAGTCTTCTTGTGACATATTAGCTTTAGTCCTTAGTTCTAAAATTGTTGCTCCAAGGTTCATTGAATCACTCCCTTAAATTATATTATAAATGATATAATTTAATATTAATACTATACGAAAGAATACTCAATCAATTTTACTTTACTCTTTAGCAACTGGCAGTTGCACCTTATAAAACTTTAGTTATTAGTTGGTTTTGCAAAAAATTCTCCTCCACCAATGTTTCGCTCCTATACATAATGAGGATAACGATAAGTATGATTTTTCGCTTAGTAAAATTTTGTTGTGGCAGTGTTCCTACTATATTTAATTCACCCTTCTAAATACATCTGTATCATAGCTCTTACCTTAAATTAGCTTTTTGAGGTACTATGGCTAAATTTGAAAAAGTTCCAAGTATAACAGAAGAAATACATGCAAGTAATATTAATAATACAGAACTCATTTCTCTAAACATGTAAAAAAATAAGCATTTAAAATAACTAAAAGTGATCTAGAAGCTAGACCTTTGCATGTTTCTAGGCAAAATAGGATTGAATCTCACTTTTTAACTGGCTTTATTTCATTAGTTATTTCTAGAATTATTCAACATAGGCTAAAAAACGAGTATTGTGTACCCAAAATACTTGAAAGTCTAAGGAAAATATCTTGCTAACATAACAAAGAAAACATTTACTTGTTTGATTATCGTGATGATGTAACAGATGCACTAGGAAACGCATTAGGAATTGATTTCACCAGAAAAAACATGAGACTAAGAGAAATAGTTTTCGAAAACCCTACCTAATATTCATCTATACTCTACCATATACAGATTCGCTATTCAATTCAAGAACCGTCCCCAACTTGCAACTTTGAACTCATAACTCATTATTGAAACAATTTCATATATATGATAAAATAAAACAAAAAGTACGGTTTGCGCATGCCTATATATTTAAATCTCAGTATCTAGATTATAAATAAGCAATAATTCTATGCACAAATATCTTAGTTTTTGTATTTTTTTAAAATTTAAAAAAGGAGCTGAAAATGATGAAAAAAGTAAAAATTAATGTTTGCATTATTTGTGCAATTATAATGTTATTTGCAACAGTTAATGTTTATGGGGATAGGCTTCTAGAAAACCCCAAAAGTATAGTTCCTAGTATTGAAGATGTTTCTACAAGTGTAGGAGAAATTTTAACACTAAGTCTTGATATTTCAAATGTTTCTTCAAATGGTCTATCAGAATGTAATTTAAAAGTTGCTTTTGATGGAGAATGCTTAGAAATATTAGATATAAAACCTGGAGAAATAATAGAGAATAAAGACAATTTTGAAGCTATTGTAGATAATGAAAAAAGTACAATAAATTTTTCTTTTAAAGATTCTTCGAAAGGCGATGAATTACTAAAATTAGACGGTGAGTTTGCACAGATTACTGTAAAAATTAAGCCTACGGCAAAAAAGAATTTTAGTGTTTTTAGGTTGACAGGGCTTAGTCTCTCAATATATGAAGAAGGAGACCATTTTGATTTCTTTGGTGCCTTTTGGTCCTCCGTATCAGCACCTAAAATTGGAGAAATATCAGTTAAAGACATAAGTGGTATACTTGGTGATTTAAACGGTTATGGATTGGTAGATTCAAATGATTATGTAATACTAAGAAAATATATTTTAGGAATAGAAGATATACCTGTCGCTAATTCATTAGATGTTGCTGATTTAAATTTAGATGGCTCAATTACTTCAATAGATCTTAGTATTTTAAAAAGATATTTATTAGGAATTGTAAAAGAGCTCCCCTTAAAGAATGTATGCAAAAAACCTATATTGGAAAGACCGATAGAGGAGGCATATATTATTATAGAGGGAGAACCACCCTTAAAGGATGAAACTAAGGAAGAGTGAATTCTTTCACCTAACGCTAAACAACTACAATTAAGGTATAATTATAAGACACCCCCTTACGATAAGGTAGTGTCTTATAATTTTTATACAATACATATACTTTGAAAATTATTTTTTGTTGACAGGAATCCAGATTTCGCTGTAATAGTTTTCATCTTGATTGCCTTTTGGATAATTAGCTATGTTGGTATACATTTCAATATTATAACCAGCTACAATCTCATAATCTTTACAGTTTGGCAACCATTCTGAGAAGATTTTTTGATTTACATCTTGCAAAGATTTTGGCATCGGACCTTTGCAGGCAAAAACAGCCCAAGTGTGTTTTGGAATAGTCCTTGTAACAAATCCATCAGGAATTTCTTTAGAAGAAGTATAGTCATCGGCAATTAAATATTCAAATTCATCTGTTCCCATGCTTTCATCTATGCACAATCCGTACATCCCGCATACAATTTCACCTTTTCCCTTTTGATAGTGCTCTGTCCAAAAGGGTGGAATTTCTTCCTTTGCATTATCGTACTTGAACATCTTTGATACACCCATAACTGTAAAGGCTTCTTTCTCAATAATTTTGTAATCCATAATATAACCACCTTTCAATGAAAATTTAATTTTTAGTGGAGCATAAGATTTAACCATTGCCTCATCTCTTCGAACAGCAGTAGGTGTGACACCATGAAAACGGGTAAAAGCTTTTGTGAAACTATCTGGTGAATCATAACCATATTTCAATGCAATATCAATGATTTTTTCATCAGAAGATACAATCTCACTGCCGGCAATTGTGAGCCTTCGTTGTCTGATGTACTCTCCAACTGTAAAACCACAGAGCAACGCAAATCCCTTTTGAAAATAAAATGGAGACACTAATGCCTGTTTTGCAATATCCTCTATTGCAAGTTCTTCAGTGATATTGTCCTCAATATAGCTGATAGCTTCACCAATAGCTTCAATCCATCCCATATAATCATTCCCTTCTGCTACTTATATCTTATTACTTTCAAGGCAGTTACTCCCGACATTTTGTGCTTTGATTTGTCTAAATCTTCTTCTAAATCTTTAAATAAATATTAAATATGTAAATAGTACAGAAAAAATAGTACTTAAACAAATGAATGAAAATGACATTGTAATACCACAACAAGCCATTTGGAATTCTTCTTATATTCCAAGTTTTCTCTCAAGTATTCTTATCGTTTCTCTGAGTTGATTAAAATGGTTTCGAATTAGCAAAGATCCCAGCACAATTCGCAAGCTCATCAATTCTCCCTGATGTCTCATCAACTTGATTTATTACCGATGCTACTTGTTCCTCATCTGTTACATCAAGCAAATAATGTGTATATTTTTCATGCTTTATTGAAGAAGGCATTATATCAATCCCAAAAACCACCGCTTCAATATTGAGCAAAGCTTATGCACATGCTTTTCCAATGCCTGAATATGCTCCCAAAATAATGAAAACCTTATCCCTAAAATTCATTTAATTCATCCCCATAACTATCATTTAGAATTATTGTATCATACATTAATTGCAACATACGATTAATATGTAATATTTTTTAGTTAACCCTATTTCATGCAAAACCACTCCCAATTTCATATTGAAAATATCCAATAACTACAGTTATATAAGTTAATACGTATTGAGCTTATCAATTGAGCTAAAAGCTATGTCAGCTGTTTCTTTGAAGTATTCTATTTATTTAATTTAAAACCAAAACTCATTCTTTCATCAGAACTAAAAGTTTATGATTTTCTTAATATTATCATAGATTCCCTGATTAATCCATTAGATTCTTTAGGATGGGTGCATTGAATTGAATGAAACATTGTGAAGCAAGTTGTTGTGCTTGTTAATGGAACGTAGAAAGAAAGAGCAATCTTCATATATTCTCCTTTTGCAGGTGAAAATAACAAGCATATTGAATAGGAGTTGTAAAAAAATCCTCTACAATTTGTGTACTGAAAGCTTCTCGGAAAAAACCTTTCGTAGGTTTACCATTGACTTCGAATATCCACAAATTAGCTTTATCATCTAAACCAAAATCTATTCCTATTTCTCCTAAGTGACCAAGCTTAGTTTCAAGAAATTCTGCCGTTTTTATACTTAAGTCATTGATTTTTGCCATTATACTCAAAGAATTTAGGTTAAGCTGAGTCAAAATTTCTTCTGTCCTACTTATTTTATGACAAATATTAGTGGTATATGTGTGCTTATGAGCAACTCGGCTTACAGTTCCTGCAAGATTCCATTTGCCTAGTATATTTTTTTGTACCAAAGCACGTATATCAAAAACACAACCATCTAGGCTTAACAGCTGAATTTTTTTGACAAATGTATTTTTTACCACTAATCATTTGATTAATTTTATTGATAAAATCCACCTTATTCTCAAAAATAAAAATAGGTTTAATAGAATTTGTACTTATACAGAACTTTTTATCTTTATTTAATGTTACAAAAAGAATATTTTTCCCATAATGACCTTTACAAGGCTTCACTATCAATTCTTTTTCTAATTCTAGTTGACTAATCAAATTAAGACTGCTACATAGATATGTTTGAGGTAGAAGATTTTTAAATTGCGTATTTTTTAGAATATTGTAAATATCCCACTTGTCAAATCTGGTAATGCAGTTAAATACTCTTCCCTTACCAATTATACTTTCTAGTTTTTTTATGGTTCTTTTATTACTAGAATAACATCGATTATACACAACTGTTGGATAAGGAAATTCTCCTATTTGCCAATTGTCTTCTTTTAGCGTAAATCCAACTATTTTTTGTTTTGACCATTTAATATCATTTAAAGAAAAAGAAAAGAGACAAACATTTGGAATGTTAAATAAAAAATATTTTTTTGATACTCTTAATCTGCTACTACTAACAAGAAGCCCTATATATATTTTCTGCCCTTTTTTCATTGTTTTGTCCATAAACATCACCTAGTTTAATGTGCACCACCGTCTAAACTCTATTACTTAATAGCTTACACTGTTTTTTATATATTATGTTATTTAACATGAGATGTGAACAACATTTAGGCATAACTAGCAAACAGCGCCATAGAAGATGTATTCTTAGTTTTTGCATCACTTTATTCCACACCAGCATATTATATAGTAACACTGTAATCTTGTATTAGTGAGCTTTTGAAAAACATTGTTTTATCTATATGGAAAGGAGCGGTCAATATGGGGATTCGTGAAGGTTGTAGTGCTGGTTTTTGGGGAAGACCAATAAATCTAAATAATTGGAATCAAACGGCTTTTAATATTGATGATATATTTAATACTATCTTTGAGAGAAATGTTTTTGATTCCCCTATAACATTATTGCAAGCAATTAATCCTCAAACACCAATAACTCTATTAAAACAATTAGCTAGGTAAGCAACAGCAGCACTGCTTAATGCATCACACCCCAATGTTCATTACGATTTAACTACAAATAAAGTTATTGAATTGTTTCAAGAGGCTTTTGATAGCGGTAATCCTGCTATTTTTGAGGAAATCAAAGATGATTTCGAAGCACTTAACACACAGTTTTGTCCACTTTAGACTAACGCTTTAAGTAAAAATATCCAACAAAAAAGGGCTTGTGCACAAGCATTTAAATAAATCGCTTTGCACAGCTCTTTTTTAAGTTTCTATTTTAAATGTTGATGGAGATTAATCTGAGTGAAAACAAATGCTTCCCCACCCTTTTCATCGATGCAATATGAGTTTCTTGGAGCATATCAATTTATAAACACCAGTAAACAATAATGCCAATAAAGTCTGCATTATTGTTTATTCAACGACCCAAACCTCATACCTCCTACTACCTACTGTAAAGTCCAATTCCGGCTTGTGAACTGCATTTGGTGTTTGGGAATTATTGATTTCATTATCAATCAAACTCAAAATGCCCAAATTGTCAAGATTGCTAAGTGCTGATATTTCATTTATTTCATTGCTATTCATCTGTAAAAGACCTAAATCAGTAAGATTCCCAAGAACTGATATATCTTTTATTTTATTATTATTTAATTTCAAAATATTCAAATTAATAAGATTGCTAAGTACAGGTATCTCTTTTATTTCATTATTGTCTAAATCTAATCTTGTTAAATTAGTAAGCTCACTAAGTGCAGATATGTCTCTTATTTCATTATCATTTAAAGACACTCTTATTAAATTGGTAAGCTCACTAAGTGCAAATATGTCTCTTATTTCATTATTATTTAAATACAGCAATTTCAAATTAGTAAGCTCACTAAGTGCAGATATATCTCTTATTTCATTATTATTTAAATTCAGCAATTTCAAATTAGTAAGGTTAGCCAAAGGCAATATATCACTTATTTCATTAAAATATAAATACAACTTAGTTATATTATCAAGTTCACTGAGTCCAGATATGTCGCTTATTTTATTTCTATTTAAATGCAACTCAACCAAATTAGCAAGGTTTTCCAGCGAGGATGTGTCAACTATTTCATTCCAACTTAAATCTAGATAAGTGAGGTTAGTAAGATCACTTACTGCTGATATATCACTTATTCTATTGCTACCTAAATCTAAATATGTAAGGTTATCAAGATTACTTACTGCTGATATATCACTTATTCTATTGCTACCTAAATCTAAATATGTAAGGTTGGTAAGATTACTTACTGGCGATATATCTTCTATTCCACTATTCATTGTCTGTTCAGTTATATCATCAAAGCTACTAACGCTTATTACATTACTTCGCAAATTCAGTGTAGTCAAGTTAGTAAGATTACTCACTGCTGATATATCTTCTATTTCATTACTGCCTAAATCTAACTCAGTCAAATTGGTAAGACTACTTACTTCTGATATATCTTCTATTTCATTACTGCCTAAATCTAACTCAGTCAAATTAGTAAGACTACTTACTTCTGATATATCTTCTATTTCATTTCTACCTAAATCTAACTCAGTCAAATTAGTCAAATTTTTCAGAGCCGATATGTCACTTATCTTATTATCATTTAAATTCAAAAGTTCTAAGTTGACAAAACCATCAAGTCCTGATACATCATTTATTTCGTTAGAACTTAAATTTATATCAGTTATATTATCAACATCTTTAAAGTATATTGCACCATAAGCCTTATCAATACTCTGGCGCACAGCTTCTTCTAAATTCTCACATTCAAATTTGATAATATCCTCTGTTTCTTTAGTCTCTGTCTCAATTATTACTGTTCTAGTTTTATCATTCCAAGCTACAGTAGCCCCTAAAGCTTCACTTATAAACCTTAGAGGAACCATTGTCCTCCCATCTACTATTACTGCTTTAGTATCAAATGTAATAATTTTTCCGTTGACTGTTGCTTTGTTTTCACCTATTTTAAGTTCAATATTCGTATCATAATTATCTACTGAAACAACCTTGTTTTTACCATCCCATCCTACTTCGCAACCTAAATTTTCAGCAATAAATCTTACAGGTATCATTGTACGATTATTTCCATCAATATAAGGCTCCACATCAAAAAAAACCTTTTCTCCATTTACTTCAACATTTACATCAGGTGCATTAGCACTTGTTAAAAATATACTACTGCTACACAAAACCAAAACCATTAGAGTTAATAATAACTTTTTCATAGTATCTCCCCTTTTCAAATAATATTTTTTACCATTATATCAATTAACTCTATTTAGTTCAACCGGGTCTTTGACAGTTTGACAGTTGATGTCCAATGCATCAGAAAGTGAAATTAACTCAATGATGGAAACGGTGGAAGATATGCAAAACACACTTGAACACAACGGTTTTTATATAATTGATGCTGTTAAAAATGACTTCTTGACAAAACTGCTTATGAAAATCAATAGGCTTAAAACAAATATAAAGAAAAAACCATATATAATCCCAGATACCATTGCTGCAAAAAAGCTTCATCGAGGCTTCAGGTAGAGACTCAACTTCACCTGAAGATTTATAAGAGGAACTCCACCTTATAGAATGTAGAGTCTTAGAATAAAATAAATCTAAAATCTTTTTTTAGTTTCTATCCTTTCCGACATTTTGCGCAGACTCATGATTTAAAGTAATTTTTCAATATTCCAAATCATGTACAAAGGAATATTTAGTAAACTTTCATCTCTTTTAAAATTTAAAAGGGATGTTCTGACCAAAACCTTTGACTTGTATTTATCA
>NZ_JAVDDS010000062.1 GCF_030848475.1 Herbivorax alkaliphila | reverse complement strand
GCTTATTATGGAAGCTTTTTGAAGCAAATTATTTTTTTATCTTATTCTAAGACTCCACCTTTTATAAGGTGGAGTTGAGTCTCCATCTGAAGCCTCGATGTTTAGCTTTAGCTAAACGAGTTCACTCTTGTATATTATAAAGAAAAATTTCAGCCCTTGTGATGAGGATTCTTTTTAACTATTTTAAAAGCTCTCTCAATCATTTTACCAACTCTAGTCCTCAAATTTGTAAAATATTCATTATTTACATTTTTATCCATGAAATTCGAGCAATAATTTGGCTTTAATTCATTAAGAACAATTGCAGCAACATCAGCTAAACAAATCCAGCATTTACAATATCCATTTTTCTGCATATTTTCAGTGTCTTTTATAAATTCCTCTAATTCTTTTAATACAATATTTTCTGTTAGATTTTCTAGGCCTGCATGTGTGTACAAACTATCTTTTAATTCGCTCATATTATTATCTCCTATCATAAATTATTTTATATAATAGTTATCGGAAAAAACAAATTCTATTTTATCAAATTAGTTTATTCTATTAAAAGCTCGGAAGCTATTTAGCTTACCGAGCTTTTAATTATTTCACTACATTCTAAAACTAGAAAACAATTTAATTTTCATCTGTATCATCTTCTCCTTCAACAGCTATTTCAACACTTGAAATAGATATATTATCATTATCACTTGCACTCAATGTAACAATATACATACCACCAGCATCAAAAATAACTTCTGTAGAAAAACTATCCTTATTCTCTATATTTACGCTATCAGCATCTCCTTCGGTTACTTCCCAGTCAAAAATCATATTTCCTTCACCTTTTACCTTAGCAGTAAGCAGTGTAGGTTCTCCAATTTCAGTACTAATATCAGATTCTAGTTCTATATTTGGAGCATTATTAGATTCTTTTTCTATTGTATACCCCTTTGAACCTACTGAAATATCAAATAATTTAGGACTATATCCATCTGAAGAAATCCTAAATTCAACCTGAATTTTAATATATCTTCCATTTGGAATGTTAAAGTCACTATAGTTTGAAACCTCAACAGGTTCACTATAAGTTTTATTATCCTTACTACTTGAAACACTTACATTTAATTCTCCATCATTGTATACTTCTCCATTCCAACAAATATTCCCCCATTTAGTATCTGAATTTTTACTGTCAAACACTACTTCCCATGTACCAGAATCAATACTATCATAAACTGGCAATTCAATACCATCTGCCTCTATAAGAATTAATTGATCATCTCTATCAACATAAGTAAATTTTGTATCTTTCATCAGAGAAACTAAATCACCATCTTCAAGATTTTCAAACTCAAAGAATAATGATTTTGTATTTTTTTCTCCCATGTTTAATCTACTGTGATTCCATTGATATGTTATACTAGCATCTTCATTTTCAATTATATTGTTTGGTTCTTGTTCTACATTCATGTTTTCAGCTATGTCATCAGACAAAGTAGTTTGAATTAAAATATCTTCTCCTGCTTTATCAAATATTCCTACTTCATCACCTGAACGATACATCATTTCTTCTAGTTCTTCCATTGTTGGAGAAAAAGAATATGTTCCATTTGTTATTTCTGCAATATCTTTAAGTAATTCCTGATCAGTTCCACTGCCAAGCCCTACACATAGCACTACTATATCTTTTTCTTTTGCTCGTTCTGCCTGTTGGATTATTTGTGAATAACTCCATCTGTTATCATCACCATCAGTTAATAATAAAATTGCTTTTTGATGATCAGAATAAGCATTTTCTAAAAGTAAATCAATAGACTCTCTCAATGCCAATCCTATAGCAGTTCCATCCCAAGGAGAAGGAGGTGTAGCATCTATACCTTTCATTAGTAGTTCCTTGTCATAAGTAAATTCCTGTTGGATCCAAGCACTTCCTGCAAACCCTAGTACTGCACCTCTGTCAAAAGGCTGAAGCATGTTTACAACACTTTTTGAGGCTTCCATCGCAAAATCTAAACGATTAGGACTTTCCACAACATTATCCGTATTTCCCCATTCCATACTTCCTGAATCATCTATTGCAATTACCATATCAATGGGAACTCTATCAAGTAACTCTGGATCACCCTTACCAGTCATTTTAAGTAAAACATCAACTTCATCACTTTCTGAAGAAAGATAAGATTTTCCAGCAATAGTTTCAAATTCTATATAAATTGAGTCTTCTATATCCCCATATACACTACTAATAGCATTATTTTCAATTTCTATATCTTTAAGCACCAATGTATCCTCTACTCTTGTACTTAAATTATAGAAATGTCCTTCATTGAAGTCTTCTGTTGATGAATATGTACGACCTGCAACTACAGGCTGTGGTGTAACCCTTCTGCTTCCTTCTCTAGCACGTGGTGTAGCTTTAGGTGTTGGTGTTGGCTCTTCTGGCGTTTCTGTAGGACTTGGTGTTGGTGTTTCCAGTGGAGCTTGTGGAATTTGCTCTTCTGGAATTTCAATATAACCGTATACTATATCAAGCATTTTAACTGCTTCCGCCCTTGTTACCAATCTAGAAGGCTTGAATGTACCGTCTGGATAACCTTTAATTACCTTTTGAGAAGCAAGACTTTTAATGCTTTCGTATGCATACTCTGGAAATTCATCTTCGTCTTGAAACTTAATTTCATCAGTTCCTTCTAAAAAATTTACATCAAAAAGTCTAGCTGCTAGTACCGCAGCATCTTGACGACTTATATTATCCATCGGCCTAAATGTTCCGTCCTCAAAGCCTTGTATTAGTTTTTCCTTTGAAGCATAAGCAATTGAATTATAGAACCAATCTTCTTTTTTAACATCAGAAAAATTTAAATCTACTGACTTTTCTGCTTGTTTGAAAATATTTACAACCATGGCAGTAAACTCTGCTCTATTTATAAATCTATCTGGACGAAAAAGTCCATCATCATAACCCACAACCCAGTCATTTTCTATAAATTTTTCAATAACATCACGACACCAGTGTTCCTCAATGTCTGAAAAAATTTGTTTTTGCTGTCCATCCAAATTTATCTCTGCATAAACACAAGATAAACCAGTTAAACACATACATAAAATTACAAAATAAGAAATAATGCTTTTTTTTACTCCCATTTTTTCTCCCCCTTTAATTTTATTTTATAACACGTTGATTTTATCATCCAAAACTCTAAATGTAAAGATTTGTTTAAATTAATTTATCATTGATTTTCTGACAAAATTCTTGCTACAACACTAAAATAGTCATTATCACTTTTAAATTCTCTTTCTCCACTATCATTTTCTATATGCTCAAAAAGTGCACTTACATCTTGATTTGCTACAGTCCATGTTGAAGTCACGATTCCAACTTCGATACCACTTCCATAATATTTGTTAACCTTTTGCCCTACTCCTTTTCCCTTTGTATTATTCCCTATTATTTTTACTCTGTCCTGATCGTACTCTTTTAATGTAAATGCCAGTATTTCAGCACAAGAAGCTGTTGTTCCGTCCACTAAAAATATAATGTCATCAAAATTATAATTATTTCCTTTCGAAAAATACGTTGTCCTTAAATATCTTTCATGGGAAGTCATAATTTCTTCACCTTCTGGCAAAAGCAATGATGCTGAATCTATTAATACATCTCTTCTACCACCCCTGTTACCTCTTAAATCAATTATCAAAGTATCATTCTTTTTTTCTTCCAATCTCTTCTCAAAGACTTTGAAATTACACTCATCAAACTCTGATATTTCAATATATTCAAATATTTCAGTCCCTTGATCTTCAAAAATAGACTCTTCATCACTATCACTTTCACACTCATCAACTTCTTTTTTTACATCTTCCTCTATATTAATATATGAATACAACATATCGTTTTCTCTACTAAGCATAATTGCTTCGTTTAAATACTCTTCTACATCACTTTTTTTAATTAATAATTTATCTAACATATTATCTTTAACGCTAATATATTCTTCCTTATCCAAAAAAGAGGTGTTAAGACTCTTTTCTTCAAGAAAATTCACTATATCCTCTGCATCGGATTTATATACATAAGTTCCATTAGTGTAAAGAATACTTTTTGAAAAACTATAAAAGTTTAACATTGCTGCTTGAGCAATAACTACAACACATACAATATACCCTATGTTCTTTATCGAATTATTTTTACTTGATATAAGATAGTATAGACAATTTACAAAAACACCTGCAAAGAAAACCAATCCAGCCCACTGTCTTGAAAACAAAAGAAGAATAATTAATGCTACCACTAAAAACATGTTTACAGTGTTAAAAGGCTTTTTAAGTTTATACTTTTTTATTTTCATGTTTTATTCCCCCATATAAGAATTATCGACACGTTCTATAAAATTATATCATAATTCTTACTATAAAAAATAAAATACTGCAATAAATTAAATAAAAAAACAGGTTCTAAAACCTGTTTTTTTAATGCCTAAGAAAAGTGCATTGCTTTCTGGCATCAAAAAAGTCTACCGAAAGGCTGTACTTTAAAGAATTACCTTGGCTTTAAATCGGCGAAGCCGACTTTTTTATTTATACAAAATTCTTTCTAAATTAAGTATATTCACCAAATCATATTATTCATTTATAAATCTTTTCAACAAACCTTTGTCTGCACAATATAGATAGGCATTTTCTTTTGATATTTTCCCTTTTTTGTATAAATGTGCTATATCTTTATCCAAAAGCTGCATTCCTTGACTTACTCCTGTATGAATGCAGGAATTAATTCCAACTCCCTTTCCCTCTCTAATTAAATTGCTTATAGCAGGCGTTACCATCATAATTTCAAATGCTGCAACTCTTCCTCTATTATCTATTTGAGGAATAAGCCTTTGGGATATAACGGCTTTTAAGGCTCCAGCCACCTGAGTTCTAACCTGTTGTTGTTGATCTGCTGGAAATACGTCTATAAGCCTGTCAATGGTTTTTGCTCCTCCAAGTGTGTGCAATGTTGAAAAAACAAGATTACCTGTTTCCGCCGCAGTTACAGCTATACTCATTGACTCAACATCTCTCATCTCACCTATAAATATTACATCTGGATCTTCTCTTAATGAAGACCTTAAGGCATTTGCATATGTCCTGCTGTCTTTTCCTATTTCTCTTTGATTGACTATACACTTTTTATGCTCAAAAGCAAATTCAATTGGATCTTCTAATGTCAATATATGTCCATCTTTTGTCGAGTTAATTTCATCTATTATAGATGCCATAGTTGTAGATTTACCACTTCCTGTAGGTCCTGTAACCAATATTAGTCCCTCTCTAATTTCACATATATCCCTTATTATCGAAGGAAAGCCCAGCTCTTCAAATGTTGGTATTTCAGACGGAAGTACTCTAAAAGCCATTGCTATACAGCCCTTTTGAAAAAAAGCATTTACTCTGAATCTAGAAATAGCAGGAATAGAAATGGTATAATCAACCTCTCCCTTTGATAAAAGTTGTTCATATTTTTCATTGTTAAGAGTCTCCCTTGCATAATGACAAGTATCATTTTCTGATAACTTATCTGCTGGAATCGTCCTCATTCTGCCATTAATTCTAAAGGCTGGTGCCCTTCCCACAGTAATATGCATATCCGATGCTCTGTGTTCAACTGCAAACCTCAATAATTCTTCTAACTCGATCAAAATTATCACTCCCTGAATTCATTTTATTCTCCAGCTTCTTTATACGTATTTCTACTTTAATTAAGTTTTAATTATATCCTAAAGCTCCTATATTTAGCTAATCTAAGGAAGTTCTCTTTTGCAAAATTCATACTATATCTTCAACTGCATGTTTTTTTCCTCTAAATATGCATATGATAGCATTACATAAAAGTTTAGTCAACAAAATACTCTAAAATCTTTTAAAATGCCACATTATTAATTTTGACATATTTGCATATAGTATTGTATTATTATATATGTTCACAGTAACAATATTTATTAGAATTCTAATCTAAAATTTTTTTAGATTAGACAACATAATTTAGAAAGGGTTGAATGTATCATGAAAAATATATTAATTGTAATTGCTGTTGTCGCTGCTGTAATACTAATTCCTGTATTGATTTTTATAGGTTCATATAACGGCTTGATAAACAGAAATGAAGAGGTCAAACTAAAATATAGCGAAATCGAAACTCAACTTCAACGTAGAAATGACCTGATACCAAATTTAGTGGAAACGGTAAAAGGTTTTGCATCTCATGAGGAGGAAATTTTTTCAAACGTTTCTGAGGCACGTGCAAAACTTGCAGGTGCAAATACTGTAGAAGAAACAGCAGAAGCAGATGCACAAATGACTGGTGCACTTTCAAGACTTTTAGCAATTTCAGAAGATTATCCTGAACTTAAATCAGATGAAAATTTCAGACAACTTGCAGACGAACTTGCAGGTACTGAAAACAGGATAGCTTTTGCTAGAACTCAATATAATGAAGCTGCGTACGATTATGCCAGATACAAAAGAAGATTTCCACATACAATTGTTGCTAATATGTTTGATTTTGAAAACTATGATCCTTTTGAAGCATCTGAAGAAGCACGTGAAGTACCGGATGTTAGTTTTTAAGTACAAACCCTATTGGCTTACATTCAAGAAAAGAGGGGAAGCTTCACCCCTCTTTAAATATTAATTTTTTTAGGGACGTGATTAATTTTGAGAAAAAAACTTTCAATATTGTTTATATCTTTACTGTGCCTTTTTATTTTTAGTAACTATTCATCAGCACAAGATTATCCTGATGCAACCCAGGAATTTTACGTGAATGACTTTGCAAATGTTTTGGATTCACCTACAAAAAAATACATTGTGGATTTTAGCCACAACTTAGAACAGCAAACAAAAGCACAGGTTGTGGTAGTCACTGTCGATAGTCTTGAAGGCCAACCTTTAGAAATATATTCATATGGTCTTTTTAATGACTGGAAGATAGGAGATTCTTCATTGGATAATGGTGTCTTGATTTTAGTATCTGTTGGGGACAGATCATCTAGAATAGAAGTCGGACGCGGCCTTGAGGGAGCTCTTCCAGATGGCAAAACAGGTAGAATCCAGGATAATTATATGATACCTCATTTTTTAAACCACGATTACTCTCAAGGTATTAAGCTAGGTTATTCTGTAATTATGAATGAAGTTTTTGAGGAGTATGGAATTGATAGTTCTAATTTTGAAACAACCTTAGAACTTCCACCAGAAGAACATTCATCAACTATTTTTGATATTTTTGTTTTTATAATTGTTGCATTGGTACTTGTCATTGACTGGATTTTCTTTAAAGGTCGTATTACAAGATCTCTCTTTAAACTTTTGTTATTAATATCCATGTTCAGTAGACGTGGTAGATATAATAGAGGATCAGGCGGATTCTCCGGCGGTGGAGGCACCTTCGGAGGCGGCGGTAGAAGCGGCGGCGGTGGTAGTTCTCGAAGATGGTAAATACCAAAAGAGAGTGGAGTAAATAACACAACCTGTAATTCACTTCACTCTCATCAATTTTCTATGTTTAACCTATATACCTTCTCAATCCATCCTTATCTACACAAAAAGCATATGCGTCATCTCTTGAAATTTTGCCCTGTTCATACAAGTCTGCTATGTTTTTGTCTATTAACTGCATACCCTGATTAAACCCTGTCTGAATACATGAGTTAATACCTGTAGCTTTTCCTTCTCTTATGAGATTGCTTATGGCTGGAGTAACAACCATAATTTCAAAGGCAGCCACTCTTCCCCTATGCTCAATATCTGGAATAAGTCTTTGAGAAATAACGGCTTTTAATGCACCTGAAACCTGAACTCTTATTTGCTGTTGTTGATCTGCTGGAAATACATCTATAAGCCTATCTAGGGTTTTTGCTGCACCTAGAGTGTGAAGAGTTGACAAGACAAGATGTCCGGTTTCTGCTGCTGTAACAGCTATGCTAATGGACTCAACATCTCTCATCTCGCCTATAAATATAACATCCGGGTCTTCTCTAAGAGAGGCCTTTAGTGCTCTTGCATATGTTTTACTGTCCTGTCCCATTTCCCTTTGGTTTACAATACAATTTTGATGTTTAAACACATACTCTACTGGATCTTCTAACGTTAGAATATGTCCACCTTTGTTTAAGTTTATTTCATTTATGATAGATGCCATTGTAGTTGATTTTCCGCTTCCAGTAGGTCCTGTAACCAATATCAATCCTTCTTTTGTTTTGCATAAATCTTTAATTATAGGTGGAAGATTTAAAGTTTCAATTGTAGGAACGCTAGAAGATAACACTCTAAAAACCATTGCCACAGATCCCCGTTGAAAAAAAGCATTTACACGGAACCTTGAAACACCTGGAACGGTCATAGAGCAGTCTACATCTCCCTCTGTCATAAGTTGATCAAATTTTTCCTGTTCAAGGCATTCCCTTGCATATTGTTTTGTTTCTTCTGGTGTGAGTTCTTGTGCATCGATTGGTGCCATGTCTCCATTAATTCTGAAAGAAGGGGCTCTTCCTACTGTAATATGTATGTCAGAAGCCTTTTCATCAACGCCCATTCTTAATAATTCCTTTAGTTCAATCATAACGGCATTCTCCTTCTTTGTGAATTTCAGCATCCACTTATTTTATCGGAAGAATAGACCTTTAGTTTTACTGCTTTTTTGCAGGAATTGATATGTAAAATGCAGTTCCCCCATCTTTTGCATCTTCAAACCACATTTCACCTCTATATTTACCCTTAATTGTTGAATAGGACAAAAGAAGACTTAATCCTGTTCCGTTCTTTCCCTTTGACGTTATCATATGCTTAAATATTTTGTCCTTATATTCACTAAAAATACCCCTTCCATAATCTCTAATTTTAAATACCACCATGTTTCCATCTAAATACACAAACATATTTACACGGTAAGCATTCTCATCCTTTTCATCATATGACTCAACTGCATTAATGATAAGATTATCAATTATTTGTACTAAATTGGCCAAAGCACCTTCTATAAGTATTTTAGTATTTATATTTGTCTCAATATTTAAATTGCATTTTTTTAATTTAATACTATTTTGAACTAAAAATTCAACTTTATCTATAAGTTCACTTACTGAAAATTCATTTGTAGTATCTGAATTCAACTGAACTGCCTGTCTCTTAACAGTAGAAATAACCCCTGACATATATGAGTTATAATCTTTTAATCTCTTTATCCACATTTTCATTTCATCTGAAATTTCATGGTGGTCAACGTTGGTCACATTAGAATCTCCTATCGACTCTTTATACTCATTTACTAAATCCTCAATAACAGAGGTTGCACCAGATATAGACATAATAGGAGTCATAAGGTTATGGGATATCCCTCCTATTAAATGCCCCAGTGAAGCTAAACGTTCACTTTCTAAAAGCACTTTCTGCATATTTTCTCTTTCTAAAAGCATAAGAGCGCCCTTTAATGAATTGCTGACCTGACCTCTTAATGGTTCAAAGTCAAGTACATCATCATTTACAATCTCAATACATATAAATCCAAAATGTTCATTATTAAAAAACAAAGGATTTACAAGATAAATAAACCTTCTGTCATTAGGAATATAGCAATCAGGAACTATATCCTTAGTATTAAAATATTTTATGTTCTCTTCTATATATTCAGCTTTTTTTTCGTTATAAAAAGCATATATAAGCTCAGACTTTTTTGGAACTTCATAAGATAAGTCAAATAAATAGTGATCTTTATAGATAACTGTGCCCTCTGCATATGTTGAAATAAAACAGCTTCTCAAATTACATATTTTTAAAATCTCAGTAATTTTATTATATAAACTTTCCAATGAATAAGTTTGTATGTTTTCATGCATACTAATATTAGGAACTAACCTTAAATAACTATCCGAAATATTACTTGAGGCTTTATCAGGTTTACACCCACATGTTTCTCTTACAACCAAAGCAGAAGGTACTTTAACAACTCTATCTGTTTTTTTTCCATCAATTTTATCAAGAATCATTCTTATTGAGCAATCGCAAATTTCTTCAAAGGGTTGTCTTACAGTTGTAAGAGGTGGTTTTGTAAAACTCGAATTAATTGAATCATCAAATCCACATATTACATTCTTTTTGGAAACATCAAAATTGTGTACTTTAGACAAATCTTTTAATGCTTTTGTAGCTCCTAATGCCATATCATCATTTGAAAAAACAATAGCATCATAATAAATATCTTTAATAACTATGTCTTTCATTATTTCATATCCTGTACGGGAAATAAAATCGCCTTCAAAAATAATATCTTGATCTATCTTTATATCGTTTTCTTTTAAAACTTCCAAATATGCATCATACCGTTCAATTGCTTCAAGATTATTTTTAGGTCCTCTAACAAATGCTATTTTTCTATAACCATGGTGATTTACCAAATGTCTTATCTCTTCTTTCATCCCCTCTTTGTTATCAATCAGTATGTTTGAAGCATCAGATAGCACCTTTCCTATTGATACAAGAGGTATACCTTTAAAACGGCTTATAAATAACTTAAACTCCGATTCATCTATAAAACTGGTAATTGCTGAAGAAGTCATTATTAATCCGTCAATTCTGCTTTTATCTACAAAACCATATACAATAGTGTGATTCCCATCAGCTTCTGCATTATATTTTAAAGCTCTTCCGTCATAGACAATTAAATTGCAATCATATTGCTCTGACGCTTTCTTCATCATCAGCCAAAAATGAGTCAAATAATTCCCATCTATACCTGTAACCATAACCCCAATAGTTTTTCGCTTCTTCATAATCTCACTCCTAAATAAGGTGTTTTATCTCGTATAGGATATTCTTTTTGCTATAAACACAACACAACCTATAATGATAACAAGACCTGTTACAGCAGTAAATACAGTGATTAAAGATGAAGGGTTTTCATAAAATATAGTAAACCCTATGCCTATTAAAAAAAGACAAATTGCAAATTCTAAAATATTGAAAAAAGAATAAAACCTAATTCTTTTCTTTATTATTTTATGTATCTCTTTTTTTTCCACACCCTCAAAAGACCAGTCTTTTAAATCCTTTTCATACTCTTTTAATCTCAATGCAAACATCAAAAGTACAACAACTACTAACACTCCAATGGCAGTTAGTTCTACTGAAAGATAATTTTCAATTTCCTTTGAACCAATTAAAATTTTTGAATGGGGCAAAACTGCAAAAGAACAAAAAAGTATACATACAATTGCCACTGCTTTGTAAATACTTTTTCTAAGGTAATATGCTAAAACCGCAAACAATACAGCTGTCAAATTTGTAAAGATTAAAATTCCCATATTCAAACCTTCTTTAGTTAATATGGCTCTTTGATATGGTGGAGTACTGCATAATAAATAATATGAAATTATATATGCAAAAGTCATCATTAATATAGTTGCTGTTAACAATTTGTGTCTCACGTATTTCCCACCACCTGTTTTAAAAGTGCACCTGTTAAACTTTCTTTTACAGGATTCCAGTCAATCCAAATACATTTTTTTCTCAAATCTTTAGATATAATTCTATTCATTGTTTGCAAAATATCTGAAGCAATTTTTTCTGGTTTATTTTCAGCCATCAATTCATATCCTATAATATTTAATAACAATACGCTTGGAAGCAAGCCATTTCTGCTTGTATAATGTGACATAGTCTCCACTGCTTTTTTAATTTCATAATAATTGTTGTTGCAAAACCTAGTAACAATAATAAACATCGGTCTCAGACCTGGAAAATGACCTCTAAGTGAATATACTACCTCATCAAGTGGCTTCACCAATTTATAGGAGTCATCAAATTTAGAGTAATAGTCTTTTATGTCCATTAATTCCCTTAATATTTTAAAGTACTGTTGTCTTCCTGAACCTGGAGCAACATATCCCTCATCTTCTCCCCCATATGTTACAAGTGCTAGACTACAATTTTGCTTTAAATAGTAATCACCAAGCCCGTTTACAGCTTCAATGGAATACTCTGTAACATTTTTAATATTGGTGCCATATCCCATTACTTTAGATGTGTCTAAGAAAATCCAAACAGATTTTTTACCTTCTTTCTCAAATTTATTTACCACCGGCCATATATCGCCTCTTAAAAGATTTCTAGAAGTTGCCTTCCAGTTAATTGACTTAAAAGGATCTCCAGGGTAATAAAGGCTTATTT
Organism: Herbivorax alkaliphila; assembly: GCF_030848475.1. Taxonomy (GTDB): domain Bacteria; phylum Bacillota; class Clostridia; order Acetivibrionales; family Acetivibrionaceae; genus Herbivorax. The sequence goes on along the minus strand of NZ_JAVDDS010000062.1, from coordinate 6,420 downwards.
CCTTAAAATCATGTGTAGTCATACCCATGCTGGCTAATGCTCCTTGAGGCATGGGTATCTTACTTGTCATAGATACCCCTCTCACCTTTTTTAGCTCTAAAAGTCTTGGTGTAATCTCTACAGAAATATCACTTTCACAACTTCCTCTTTCCCAGTAATAACAAACTGGATGACCGGATTTCCAAGTAGTACCATTTAAGGGGTAGACCCCTGATACAGTACACTTAATCTTATATAGAATATCTATCTCCTTAGATTTATTTCCTTTCCATACTACACAAAAATTGCTTCCATCAACTAATTCAAAGTATTGTGGAACTAAATCACATATTTGTATCGGACCAGTTCCTGACTCTATTAACACCTTTAGTTTCACATTTAATATCTCTCCAACTGTTGCTCTTTTTTTGGAAACACTCTTTTTTACAGTTATATCTTTGGGAATGTTTATAAAATATCCAACTGCTAATGATACTAAAGGAATAAATGACATAACTATTAATATGTTATTTGCAAACAAAAAACCTAATATTATAAGAGTTAAAAATACAGAGCTGACGATAAAAACATATCTCTGCATTATCAAACCCCTCCTGACTTTTCTCTTGTATAGCTGCGAGGCACTTCTGTTCTTTTAATAATAGTTTTTATAATTGCTTCCGGTCTAGTACCTTCTAATATATGTTCTACATGAAGAATTAATCTGTGAGCTAATGCATCAACAGCCATAAACTTAACATCATCCGGAACAACATAATCTCTTCCATTTATAAGAGCATGTGCCCGGGAAAGTTTTAAAAGAGCTAATCCCCCTCTTGGACTTGCACCAATTTTTACGCTGGAACTTTCTCTGGTTCTTCTGATTATTCTAGTTATGTACATAAGTACATTGTCATCTATATAAACCTTTTCAACTTCTTTCTGAATCATCAAAATTTGATTCATAGTAATTACCGGCTGTATATCAACGGTAGGGTCATCCTTTTGCCATAAAACTCTTCTTTTTAAAACCTGATATTCCTTTTCTTCACTATCTAAATAACCTAAAGACAATTTCAGCATAAACCTATCCATCTGAGCTTCTGGCAAAGGATAAGTTCCTTCCATTTCAATAGGGTTTTGAGTCGCCATAACTATAAATGGAGGCGTTAATATATGAGTTGTCCCTTCAATAGAAACCTGTCTTTCTTCCATTGCCTCAAGTAGAGCCGACTGGCTTTTTGGCATTGCTCTGTTTATTTCATCAGCAAGAAGAAAATTTGTAAATACTGGTCCCTTTTCAAGTTCAAATCCTATAGAAGTCCCCTTCCATATTTTTGTACCTAAAACATCCGAAGGCATCAAGTCAGGAGTAAACTGAATCCTTTTCCATTCACACCCTGTTACTTTGGCAAGAATTTTTACCAGCAAAGTTTTTCCAAGTCCTGGATTGTCCTCAAAAAGTATATGTCCCCCTGCTAAAAAACTACATAATATTTTTTTTACAGCAGATTTATCCCCTGTTACAAAAACTTTCCCTATCTCATCAATTGTTTTTTGGCTTAATTGATGGAACTGTTCTATATTCATAATGTTTTCCCCTTCCATAAAACTCTAAATTATTTGTAACATACTCTATCACCCTAGTCCTGTTTTGCTTGTTTCTTTCTTTAATAACACTGTAACTTTTTTTTGACATCACTTCTGAAACCTCAATATCCTTATACTCTAAAACAGGAGCTATTATTTTGCTCGCTGTAACCACAGGAATTTCAACTTTATATGCCATATAAAAAAGATAGGAAGTTAACCCGCTTTTTTTTCCTGTTGATATAAAATCATCTACATATGCAGAAATATTAGAAATGTCCCTGATTTTGTCATACGTTATACGCTGCAAATGTTTTTTTAGTTTTACATCAGGCTCTTTTTTTACTGTACTTCTTAACTTAACTACAAGTAGTATAAAAACTACAAGCAAAACAACAAAAACCAAAATCCATGCAAACATTACATTATTAGCCAAAACAATCCTCCTAACATCAAGTAATATAAAAAGCACTCCACTTATAATCATAAATTTTAATAGATGGTTTTTTTTTAACCACATGGAGATTTTCACTAACTTTAAATCCCCTGTGATATCTATTAAAGATATCAATTGTATAAGCGAAAGACTTATAAATGAAAGCATTAAAACAGCATTAATTGAATACTTTCCATCTAAATCCATAAAAAATTCTGAAAACAGAGAATTGTACATAAAATCCACAGTAATCCCCGCTATAATATAAGAAACTGCTATGACAATACTTTCTGAATATATGTTGCTTTTATAAAAATCTTTAAGCTTGTATATAATAACTGCTATCGATAATAAAATCATTCCTGAGCTTGCATTTTTTAAATTTTCACTTTCAGAAACAAAATAAAAAAACAAAAATGCAGCCAGACCTGTTCCAAGTATAATAATGGCATTTCCTGCAAGTTCCATTCCCTTTCCCTTGAGGAAAAAAACAAGAAACTTTCTAATGCTAACTACTAAAAGTAATACTCCTACAGAAAATATTAAAAAATATACCTGTTCCCTTGCATAGTACCATCGGGCTTCAGGCCATAAAAAGTAGTACCAAGAAAATAACATAAGCACACTAAAAATCACTGGGTAAATTGCAATTTTTTTTAAAGACTCATCTTTTTCCTGTGTTCTTTTAAAGTACATTTTATTCCTCCGATAACTTTTCCACTTTTCTTAAAATCACATTGATTTATAATTTTCAAGCATAGTTAAAAACATTTCATAATCATTTCTGTCAACAACTTCTTCGCTGTATACCGCCTTTTCTAAAACAACAAATATTCTTCCTAAAACTTTATATTTTTTATCTAAAACCTTTGATTTCAAGGAATGATATACTTCTCTTAATGTCAATGTAGAACTGATTTCAAAATCCTCATTTAGTACATCTTTTAAAAATCTTTTTCCTAAAGATATAACTTCTTCTCTATATATTACAATATTTATCTGTCTTGATACAGGAAAAATGTTGTTCCCTGAAATATTAATTCTGTATTTTCCTTTCTTGTGGAAAACTGCCCTCTTTTCAGAGCCATTACCTTTATCATCTGTAAACCTTATTAGTAGTTCATCTTCAACCCCCCAAACATTAGGTAAGTTTTCTTTTATAAAGGGAAATTCAATAAACAACTTTTGTGTCTTTTTTTGCTTATTTATCAAAAAGTTATTATTTGAAGTCAAATTAAAATCATTTCCAACCCCAGCTGGAACTAATTGTGCTTTTCTTAAAAACAGCACCTTTTTCATTTTTATAAACAAAAGGATAATAGCTGCTAATAAAAACAGTAAAAGAATTATCCCCCCTATAATTCCAGCAGGCATTAACTTCCAAACCACTAAGTTTTCTTTAGCACTGGAAGGATAATAAAAATCTGTTCCATTAAATTTTACCTCATAAGGCAATAAATATTTTTTTGCAAATAACAAATTTTTATCAGGAGAAAGAGTATCAGTAATATCAATTTCTATCTCTTTTCTAAAAATACCATCTTTTATAGAGTGAGTTTCTTCAAATAAATCAATGCTTTCAAATGCCACATGTATAGGAAATCCTTCTAAACCCTCTTTAGAATATTCATCTAAAATCCTTCCCTCTAAATCAAACTTAACACCTGTTATTGTGTTTTTTGAATTCAATTCTAAATAAGTGTCTGTTACCACTTTTAAATCTGGATCACTAGATGAAGTTCTGTATGTGTCATCTTCAAGAAGCTCTGCAATTACATGATAATTTCCAGGAGTTGTTATATCCTTTACTTCACATTCAATTTCAAAATATCCATTTTCAACATTTGCTTTTGCATATGAAAGATATGGATTCTCCTTATCTTCTTTTACATATATAAGCACCTGTAAACCATCTAATAAATTTCCATGTGAATCTTTTACCGTCCCCTTAACGTTAAAGCTTGTTCCCCTTTTTGCTATAGGGTCAGCATGGGTTATCTCTGTCTCAGTAGACTCTGGCGGAGTATAAAAAGGATAGCTGGCAAAAACGTCCATAGGCACCCATCCAAATTCTTCGAATTTAATTTCAGGATAAATATACCTCTGATCTCCATATACTATCTGATATGGTTTTGTATCATCAATTCTGTAACCCACAGCTAATCTACACGGAATGCCAATAGCCCTTAAAATAAAAGTATAAGATGATAAAAAATCTAGGCTATTTCCCACTTTTCCCTCTCCAAAGAGAAAAGAATTTATTCCATCGTTATCTCCATAATCATTTATAACTGAATTATCTAAAACATAGTTTTGTGAAAGATACTCTTCAACAAATTTAATTGCTTCATAATCGCTATTGCTGTTTTCTATTACAGTGTCAAGTATACCTTCAAGTTCCGTCGAATATGAAAGCTCATAATAAGACCTGTCAGTTTTAGCATTTTCTAATTGCCCCTTTGTAGGCGGCGTTTGATAAACCATTTCATAAAAACTATCTACAACGTCTTCAGCAAAATAGGTACCTGAATCTTCATATTTTAATAAATTATAATCGTATTTTAGTTCAATATTTCCTGATAACACAGGCAGATTTCCCTTTGAAGGTTCAATAGGTTTTATTTTTACAGAATTTTCAGAAAATTCTCTTTGCTTTTCTACGCCAATCATCAATTTAAGCTCGGGTTCTTCTTCTTTATCAACTATCCAGCGATTTTTATGATAATTTTCCATAACCATTACTTTTAAAAAAGGATAATTGGGTTTTCCTAAAACCTCAAACACAGGTACATGTCCTGACTTTTCTTCACTGGCATGAATACTCTTTCCTGATGAGTCTTTACCATATAAATCATCAGGCAAGTCTTGTCTTCCAGACATATCAATGTTTGGTGTGTCTTCAAAAAAATCATCATCAAACTCACCTGCATCAGGTAGCAAACTCTCGTTTTGATCTCCCGTAGCATAGTCCTCTTCAACAGAAGGATTGAATGCATCTTCTTTTTTCTCTTTAGCCTGTTCTTGCCAGTCGCTAATTTGTTCTTCTATATCACCACTTTGATCTTCTAAGCCAGATTCATCTTCTAAATTTTCAGCTTGCTCCTCTGTGTCACCTTGTTCATTATGATTATCTTGCTTTTGCTCTAAATCCTGATCTCCTGCATCTTCGTCCTCATGGTGCTTGTCAATATCCTCATTATCTATTGAGGCACTTTTATTTTCTACACCTCCTGTATCATCAGAAGAATTCAAATCCAACATAGTCACAGCCATCATTATAAGTAAGATAGATAACAACGCCACTGCAAAAAACACGGCTAATTTTATCAAGTTATTTTTTAAATTTAACTTATTAGTATCCATATATAAATATATTATATAGAATTTTATAAAATTTGTACACCTGCAACTTTATTATGCTTTTTGCTTAGTAAGCCTTTTTTTAAACTCAAAAATACTACTTATAAAGCAAATAATTTATATTATTCTAAGACCCCACCTTAAGCTCCGATGTTTAGCTTTAGCTAAACGAGTTCACTAGGGTGCATATTATTTTTTCATGTAATACTCTACAAGTTCCTCATAGTTATTTAGTTCAGCTTCCCCTCTTTTATTTAGCATATATTTGCCTCTCGATATCCTGTCAAACCACTTGTAATAGTTGTTTTGAAGAATTCCTGCTGTTTTTTCCTTATCAGTACCTAGTTCTTTTAAATCTTTTATTGTCAACACACCATGTTTTTTAAACATAGCTGCAATATGAATTGTCTTTTCCCTATAAGACGTGACAAGTTTTTTTCTTGTACTACCCCCTACATTATAGTCCCCATATCTTTCTTCAAATTCTTTAAGAACCATTTTTCTCTTTTTACTTGATTGTTTTTTACTCTTTTCCATGCTAAATGGCTTAGATGGCAAATGTTCTTCTACATATGTAAAATTCTTTTTAAATGAAACCAGCAAAAGACCTATTTCAAGCCTTTTTAATAAATAACATGTGTTTTTCCACCTCTTTGAAGTCAGTGCTTTGCTATTCTTAGGAACAGCAATATAAACATAGTCAGCCACTTTCTGTCTTGTTGCCGCCTGCAAAATAACTTCAAGATTAAGTCTCATTTTCATCTCTACAGCTAAAACTATATCATCTCTAATGGCAATAACATCAGAATGATTTACCTCGCCTTTAACTTCAAAACCTATTTTGGTAAAATACTTTTTAATTGGATTATAAAGATCTTTTTCAAGTGTTTTCACATTTTTTTCATCCATTTAAAATTCCTCTTTTTATACTTATCCTTATTTTTAAAAACATAGTTATCCTTCCCACAGCTAAAGACAGTGAGCTTGTCTTACATCCGTGTCAATGTTATATTCTTCTAATATGTTTTGATAATACTCTGCATCTTCCCTAAGTC
>NZ_JAVDDS010000061.1 GCF_030848475.1 Herbivorax alkaliphila | reverse complement strand
ATCTGCTGCTTTCATGCCATGTGGTGAAGGAAAATCTGATATAATTTCTAACATATATCGTGTAAGTAATGCCGCATCTGTACTGTCAACATTTCCATCACCATTTAAATCACCATAAATAAATTCTCCATCATCAGTATTTGCCCTTGTCTCAATAGGACTTAAACCCATTAAAATTGTAAATACCATGGATAAAGATAGACATGCAAATAAAAAAACTCTCACATTTCTTTTCATTGTTACTCCCCCTAGAATATTTTTGTGCCAATATATACAAGCACTTTTTTACCATTTTATTATATCTTTTGATAAAATGCAACATTAAAAAAAATTTAAGTGCACATAATTATTAAATACACCTAAAAAATTAATATGCTATAATGAATAAGAGAAACTATAAAATTAAAGAAGTGATTTTCACATGAACGTTAAAGAAAAAATTATTGAATTTTCCAAAAGTATAACTATTGATGATATTGGGTTTTGCTCTGCAAAGCCACTTTTTTCTCTGGAAAAATTACTTTTAAATAGAAAAAACAACAAAAACACAACTGAATTTGAAACCCCTTGCATACAAAAAAGATTAAATCCTAAAAATCTTATGCAAAGTGGGAAAACAGTAATTATAATTATTGAGAAATACCCCAACTATTTTAAGCAAATTGATGACAAAAACATGAGGGGAACACTTTCTCTCTGTGCAATTGGAGAAGATTATCATATTAAAGTCAAAAACAAATTGGCTAAATTATGTGAAATGTTAGAGAAAAACTTTAATGCAAATAGCATTATGGAAGTTGACACAGGTCCACTTCTTGAAAGGGCACTTGCAGTAAGAGCTAATTTGGGATGGATTGGCAAAAATAATTGTTTTTATTCCTACAAATACGGAAGTTTTGTTTTTATAGGCTGTATTGTAACTGACATGGAATTTAAGGTATCTGATGTCGAAAGTACAAAACCCCTATGCTCAAAATGTCAAAAATGCATTGACAACTGCCCTACAAATGCATTATCCTCTAATGGCATAAATCTTAAAAGGTGTCTTGCATACAATACAGTTACAAAAAACAACTTCAACTTTGATGTTCTAAAAAATTTTGGAAACAACCTTTATGGTTGTGATATCTGTCAGCTTAACTGCCCTTATAATTCTGATATACGTGAGTATAAAACTGCCAATATTTTTGAAGCCGAAAAAATAAATCCTAAAATTGAGGATATCTTAACCATGACAAAATCCCAGTACCAGAAAAAATACAAAAATACTGCGATATACTGGAGGGGAAAAAACATATTAAAAAGAAATGCATTAATACAGGTGATAAATTCACCTGACAGTGAGTATAAGAAAAATGTTATTGAAAGGATTTTGTTTAAGGAAAACAACAGCTATTTAAAAAACTTCCTCTTTGAAGCTTTAAAAAAAGTAGATAAAGAGTAAAAGGCAGAGCCCCTTATAATTGAATTTCTCTCATTAGTTTAGCAAACTCTTAAATCTCCCACTTTTAAACACACCTTTTCAATAAATAATCAACAGCATCTTCAAACCCGTATGGATGAGGAGTTGTTGTATAATCAGCTATTTTCTTTATACTGTCTACAGCATTTCCCATTGCAATTCCAAAACCTGAATATTCAATCATATCTATGTCATTTTGAGCATCTCCAATTGCTGCAGTTTCATCTCTGTCAATATTCTTTAATTCCAAATATCTTTTTATAGCCTGCCCCTTTGATGAACCATGCACCATTACATCTAAATAAGTGCTGGCAGATTGAACTACATCAATTCCCTCTAGTTTGCTCAGCATTTCTCTTCCCTTATCTATTGCTTCCATCTTGTTATCAAATAAAAGCAATGCCTTTAAAAAAACATAGTCCTTTTCAAACATATCATCTAAAGAGTCAATTTTCAAAAAATTGGCCTGTAAGTGTTTTGGCAATTGAGCATTTATATAAGGTAATCTATATGACTTTGGAGGCATTTTTTCAAACATTATATTGTTTTTTTCATAAACCGCCCAGTCAACTCCTAGTTCTCTGGCTGTGTATATTGTCTTTTTTACAATATCTTTAGATAGTGGATTTGTATATAAAACCTCATTTGTATTTAAATCCTTTATCACTCCTCCATTACAACCTATTACAGGGGTTTTTAATCCAATATTATGATGAATGCTTCTCATCATATCGGTATGTCTTCCAGAGACTAAAACCACATCTATTTTATTGTCCAATAATTTTCTCACTGTTTTAACTGCATCCTCAGTTATGTCACCACTATGTTTTACTAATGTTCCATCTAAATCAGAAAATAGTACTTTTATATTCATATATCAACCATCCTATTATAATATTACTGAAACTCACCATATCTAAAGATAGGTAGTTCTTAGAGTAGAAATACACTAAATTATTAAGGTTTGTATTTCACATTTGCATTATACACAACTTTATTGCATATCACAAGTACAAAAAATTTAAGATATTTAGCTTTAGCTACACGAATTCACTAAGCTTTTCAGAACTTTGCTCTGTGTCCTGTGCAATCTCATTGTAGATTTTATACCATTTTTGCACGCCATTTTCAAGCTTATAATAGTGAAATACATAGGGAATTAAAAGAATAAGAAATACCGCACTTAAAGATAGAAGTATCATTTTTTCAAATACCACTGCAAATAACACAGAAAGTAAAAAAAACAACCCAAAAAATAAAGTAACTAAAAGATGAATTAATCTTTCATGTTGAATGATTTCTATTTGATTTTTATGATACTTTTTTAAAAAATCTAAATCTCTTTGCTCCTTTAAACTTTCTGAAATTAGTTTTTCATGTTTTTTCATATACTTAACCATATTTAAGCCCTCCTTGCATTTATTATATATTATTTTTTATTTTTTTTTAAAAAAACACTAAAGTAATTTTTGTTTTTCATCGATATGTATCTTGAAAGTCAAAAATAACTTTTTAAAATATATATTTTACTCCCCTAAAAACCGTGCATTCTCACTTCTTAATTAGAATGCCACGGTTCTTTTTTTATTCACTCACTTACAAGTATATCGACATAACTTAAAAACAACTACAGTGTAACAAGTGGTGTTTACCAAAATCCAGTTTTAATTGACCTCGATATATATTTTTGATAAAATCACACTAAATCAATATATTAAGAAATGTCTTAGAAATAACTTTGCATTCTAAAGGACAAAACCCCGATGATTTAACGGATTTTAGACAATGAAAATTGGATGTTATTTCTTACCCGTTATTAACTGTAAAACAAGGAGGTCTTAAATGGTTGTTACTAATTTTATATCTTATGAAAAATCTATTTGTGAAATTTTAGATATGCTAAAAATAAGTTCTGTTTTAAAAAAACAAAAAAATATACTTATAAAACCTAATATTGTTAATAGGGATTCTTTTCCTATAACCACTCCTCCTAAAATATGCGAAAATATTGTTTTGTATATTAAAAAACACAGCAATGCCCAAATAATAATTGGTGATGGATGTGGTTCACCTGAATATAGTACAATAGAGGCTTTTAAACACCTAGGATATGATGAAATTTCAAATAAATATAACATTGACCTGGTTGATTTAAATACTGTGCCTTTAAAAAAATACAAAGACTCAAGTTGCTTGGTTCACAAAGAAATGCATTTACCTGAACTGATAAAAACACATTATATTATTTCGGTACCTGTTTTAAAAGCTCATTCTCTAACTCAAATAACAGGTTCCATGAAAAATATGATGGGGCTGCTTCCTCCTAAATACTACATGGGAAAACATGGTGTCTGGAATAAAGCAGTTTTTCACAATAGAGTGCATGAATCAATAATTGATTTAAATAAATATGTTAGCCCTTCCCTTACCATTTTAGATGCAACTGTTGGTATGGCTGAATTTCATTTAGGCGGAGCTAAATGTGATCCTCCTGTTAATAAATTAGTAGCAGGTTTTGACGCAAAAGAAGTTGATAGAAAAGCGGCAGAACTGCTCGGGTTTAATTGGAATGAGATAGACCATTTGAAATAGAACTATACAGAACAAAAACTAGGTTTTTACAATTTCAAAAGAGGTACAGCCACTTATCTTAAATAGCTGTACCTCTACATGTTTCTCTGTTTATCTTAATCCAAACTTGCTTCTACCAATTTGGTATGTATTACTCTTCTTCTTCCTCTTCAACTCTTTCTATATTAGCACCTAATGCTTTAAGTTTTTCATGAATTTTTACATATCCTCTTTCAATATGCTCAATACTTGTAATCTCAGTGTTTCCTTCTGCTATCATTCCTGCAAGAATCAGAGCTGCACCTGCTCTTAAATCTGTCGCTTTAACCTTTGCCCCTGTTAGTTTTGGATTACCGTCTATAATTGCACTTCTGCCCTCGATTTTAACATTAGCACCCATTCTCTTAAGCTCTGCTAAATGCATAAATCTATTCTCAAAAATAGTCTCAATAATCATACTTGTACCTTCTGCCTTAGTCATTAAAGATGTCATTTGTGCCTGCATATCCGTTGGAAAACCTGGATATGGATGTGTTTTTATGTCTATAGGCTTTACAATTCCACCAGCTCTAACGTGAATACCTGATAATTCTTCTGAAATCTCAACACCAGCTTCCCTCAATTTTGCAGTTATAGGCTTTACATGGTCAGGTACAATATTTTCAATTAATACATCCCCGCCTGTAATTGCTGTAGCTGCCATAAATGTTCCTGCTTCAATTCTGTCAGGAATTGCTGTATGGTTTGTTCCACCTAAAGAAGCCACACCATTTATTTTTATTGTATCAGTTCCTGCACCTTTAATATCTGCTCCTATAGATGTTAGATATGTGGAAAGATCTACAATCTCCGGCTCAATTGCTGCATTTTCAATAATAGTCTGGCCATCTGCTAAAGATGCTGCCATCATAATATTTTCTGTTGCTCCCACACTAGGAAAGTCTAAATATATCTTACTTCCTTTAAGCCTCCCATTAACTCTTGCCTCAATAAATCCATGTCCCTGTTCAATTTCAGCACCCATTGCCGCAAAGCCCTTAAGATGAAGATCAACAGGTCTTGTCCCTATGGCACATCCTCCTGGAAGAGATATTTTTGCCACACCAGTTCTTGCAAGCAAAGGTCCCATAACTAAAATTGATGCTCTCATTTTATTCACCAATTCATATGGTGCAGTGGTATTTGTTATATCGTTACACTTTATGCGAAGTTTGCTTTTAGCTTCTGAAAACTCAACGCTCACTCCAAAACACTCTAACAAATCACCCATAATTTTCACATCTGTTAGATAAGGTATTTCTTCTAAAACGCTTTCCTTATCTCCTAAAATTGATGCTGCTATAATTGGCAGTACGGAATTTTTAGCACTACTTACCCGCACTGTTCCCCTTAAAGGGTTTCCCTCAGATACTATTAATTTTGGCACACCAATTCTTCCTTTCGTATTTTTTTTGATTTTTTCTTTAGTAAACACTTCTTTAATTTCAAACTAAATCACCTGTAACTTTTTATTCACTTCTTTTATGAAGCTGACATTATATTTAAGACATTTAAAATACACTTTTTTATAGATGTCCTCAATATTCAGTTGTTATAACAGGCGATGCAATCCATATATATGTTTTATCTTCGTAAGAGTTATATCGTATTGCAAAATTTAAATTAACTTTTTTACCATCTACATTTATTGATTCACTAATAGCAGGCGAATAGGCGGAAACACTTATTAAATTCCTATCCGCAATTCCATTTACTTTACTTGCATTAGAATTCTTAAATACATTTTCACTCACAGCATTAAGCGCTTTATAGTCCAGTTTTTCATCAAAATATCCCGTTATGCAAGTACTTACTACAGGTTCAAGGTTATATCTTTTAAAACTCTCCTTAATGCTCTCTGTTATTTCCTCTAGCTCACAATCTTCAAAATCGGTAGAGATACTTACTGAAACATATGCCTCTTTAGAATCTGAATTTGCACCTCTAATTTGCGAATTAACATTTATTCTGTTTCCATCTCTAGTTAGTCCAGTTATCTCTAGCTTCTCAACAGAGTCATTATTAACGTAATTTTTTGAATATAAATCATTTTTAACAACTTCAAAATCCTTTTCAAAATCATCTACCATTTCTTCTAAGTTGTTAAAGTCTCCAAACCAACTTCCTGCTCTGCTCCATATATAAACTTCACTATTTAAATGCTTTGCCCCAGATGCATTAAATGCTTCTTTTAATATTGAAAAAGAATGTCCTTCTATATAGTATAGTCCAATATATACAATTGTAAATAGTATTGTCGTTATTAATATCAATAAATATAAATTTTTAGTAATAAACTTTTTCACGTACATCCCCCTTTAGTAACGGCTAAGAAATAAATCATTAGAATTTTCTCCTTGAGAATAAAAAATTATTTCTAAGACATTTCCTAGCATTTCACTTGAATTGCTATAGTAAAATTATTGCCTTTTTTTCATTGGGATATACGTCCAATATTTTTTAAATTATCTAAACCTTTTTAGTCACCTCCTTAAAATATTTCTTATGTTAATAGGTGGAAAGTGCTCTGCTTACCATCATAGCACAATTGCTTCTTGTTATGAAGCTTTCTTCATTAAAGTCATCATAAATTTCATCATCGACTTTAATTATTCCACAATCAAACATTTTTTTCACTGAGTCACTATACCATTTGTCTCTTCTCAGTTTAGAATACATTCCGTTTTTTGTTGTTTTAAAATTAAATGCTCTTGATATTATGGAACTAACTTCTGCTAAAGTTATTGGTCTATCAGGTCTTATAGTATTGTCCTGATAACCGGATATAAAATTGTTCTCTGCTGCAATCAGTATAATCTCCTTTGCCCAGTGCTCACTTATGTCAGAAAACATATTTATATCTTTTTTCTCTCCTTCAAGGTTTAATGAATTAACCAAAAGAACCATAAATTCAGCTCTTGTTATAAAGCTATCTGGAGAGAATGTCCCATCAGCTCTGCCATTTACAATTCCAGCATCATATAAATGCAAAATATATTCTTTTGCTTCAATACCTTTTATATCGCTAAATGGTAACCAATCTCTATTATTTATATTTTCAAGCCTCACTTTTATAGGTGGTATTGCATTTATTAAATTATATTCTAAATGTGCTTTTTCTGGTAATTCTTCTCCTGTTTCATATCCTATGTGTAGCGTCTTACCATTAACCAGATAAAAGTGATTAATTCTTATTCCTTCAGAAGTTTCTTCATCTCTTCTTCTAAGTTCTATTAAAATTTGAGATTCATCTATCTCTTCTATATTGTACATAAAACCACTGGCACTTACAATTTGTACACTGGTGAGCATTAAGCACATTATGTATACTTTCACTTTATTTATATTCATTATTGTACCCTTCAACTCCTTCTTTTTTTCATATGTAATTTTTTCTTATTATTAAGTCGTAGAGCTACATGCAACTGGACTTTTATTTAATCTTCACTAGTAGAGCTCTCCTGTATATACCAAAAGCTTTTCTAAAAGCCACATAACCTCTCCTCTTGTTATTTCGTCGCTACCATCTGCCACCGTTCCGTCATCTCTTACTAAATCTAATCCATTTTGTCTTATAAATTCCTGTCTTTCTCTTTCTCCTAGAAATTGGTCGGTCTTTAGTTCGTAAACTCTTGTAATCATTTCATATACCTTGTCTACAGTACAGTTTCTATTTGAATTTGATACTTCTGCATTTGTTATAAGACCTACTTTTGCTGCATCAATCATGACTCTATCACTATATTGATATTCCAAAATATCAAACATAAATTTTACAGTATCACCTAAATTAGCATATACATCTGGTTCAAACAATCTACCATCAATGCTTTTTAATTCATATGCAGAAGCCACATTATTTATGGCATTTTCAAACCTGTGATAATAAACATCGTCAAAAAATTCCTTTCCCAATTCTGCAATGGCCATATCGCCAAGTTTAGTAGATTCCATAATTACCTCGCCCTTATTTCTATCTCTATCATAAGAAGCAAAGGTGTTAAGTCTTTGCCAGTCGGAAGTATTTTTATCATATACATAGGCAAATGTCTTTCCATCCACATACCATCCACTTTCACTATATTCCACCGAAACTTTAAGTGGCTTTAAAAGTTCATCAAATGGCAGAGTAATTCCTCCATCTCTTACACCAACCTCTATACTTAAAACTTCCTTTTTAAAATTCATATTTTTTGTGTCTGTTTCAAAATCTTCTGGATTAGATACTACTATTTCATAATCAACCCTTGAATTGCCTTCAATTAAAGGATTGCTGTTCTCGCTTGTAATAACCCCCGGTCTAATTGTCAATGAATTATCCTTTGTTTTAACAATAAGATTTTTCCCAAGTCTGGTAAAGCCCATAAAAACCCTGTCAGACACAAGCATTCTTATCTTTTCATATTCATCCGGTGGATTTGTCAAGTCAATTATATAGTCTAAACTTTTATCTTTAATAACACTTTCTAAAAGCCTGTCTGCATTAACACCTGTTATTTTAACATTCCACACTCCATCAATTATTTCTTCATCTATTTCAACATATTCCCCTGTTATTACATCATCTATTTCCTGATCCGCATCATACTCATCCGAGCTTGATTCCGTTCTTACCGTTACACTCTGAGTTGGTTTAGACCTTAAATCCTTTTCTGCATCATATGCATAAAGTCTGGCATAATATCTGTGATTTGAATGAAGTCCATCTACAGTAAACTCTGAAACTTCTCCTGCATTATATTCTTCTGATTCTCTGTAATCATGATCTCTTGAAACTTCAATTATGTACTCTAACCCCTCTTTTCTCATCCATTCATAAGTTATACTGTCTAAGGTAATTGCATCACGACTATTTTTAATTCCAAATCCAACAGGAGTGTCTGGTGGAATGTATTCTAAAGTCCTTACAGAATATGAATCGCTCCACTCTGATTTTTTTGTTTCACCTGATTCATTTACAGATTCTGCTTGAATCCAGAAATAATACAGGTTATCAGGCACCAAGTCTTCTACTCTGTAATATATTGAGTCGTATAAATCTTCAGGCGTTATTACAATCTCCTGCCCTGCTGTATTTATATCGTCTTCCAGCCCATATTTAATATAATAGTTATATGTAGGTACAAAATCCCATCCCAAATCTATATATTCATCACTTGCAAGACTATAATTAAATCGTGGTACTACTGGCTGTTCAATGGGCGGTACTATAACAGGATCTGTAGTTATTATCAAAGGATCAGAAGGTCCTGAAGAAAGCCCTTCACTGTTTCTTGTCGCCCTTACCCATATTACATAAGTTTTATTTGGTTCTAAGTCTGTCAGCGTAATATCAATATTATGATTCATTTTATGAGGATTAAGATCTGGATTTTCCATATCGTCATTGGGCTCTACTGGAAAATCAGTCACTTTATCTGCAGGTATTGCATTTAAATCATCATATGACATACCTTCAGTAAATTCTATACATCCAACATCGATGGTAATTCCTGAATCGTATGAGATCTTTCTATAATTTAAATCATCAACTTGATCCTCATCAGCTATTGGATCAAAAGGAGGCTCATCATTCTCATCATACTTTTTAGTTCTTATATATTTCCACGTTTCTGATTCCTCATCGTATTTTTCATACCATAAGTTCTTAAGTTGAATTGTGGCTGAATCGTGGGTAATTAAATATTCTCCATCTTCATCTTCTTTCACTTTAAGAGGTGGTCTTGCTGGCACTTGTGGCTGCTCGGTCGGACCTTCTTCTGGAGTTATAATAACTTTATAGGAAGGATCCGAATTATAAGTTACCAGTTGAAGTGTATCATCAACATATTCAACAAACTGCTTTTTAGCAACCATTTTAAGATAATAGGTTGAATTAGGGTTTAAATTTGTAATTGGATATTTATATCCAACTAAATTATTTCCACTAACCACATGGTTTCCACTTCCCATATTTGCACTTGAGGCAATTTGGGTATCAGATGGAGGATTGTCAATTGTATTTGGATCTTCAATAAGCCATATGTCATATAAAACGTCTGTGTCAACCTCCCCATCTGATCTAAATGGAGCTCTCCACAAAACTGTAGCACTACGAGGTTCTAATTCATCTTCATAGCTTATTATGGTATCTCCCTCAACACGCTCAAATAAATCTACAATCTCAGGTGAAGAAGGCCTTGAAGAAACTTCACCCTCGGTTAACATAACTTCATCCGATTCAATTCTAATGCCTCTGTAGACCTCTTCTCCATTTCTTGTAACTATTGCCCGAATTATAAAATAGTACTGATCATCGTCGTATGGAACAGTCACAAAAAACTCTGTACCATTAACCTCGGACATATATTGGGGCAGCTCATTTGTATCTGCATTTCCACGATATACATGATATACAATTTCTATATCACCATCACCTAATCCTGTAACCACAGGACTCCAATCCAATTTCCATACCGTCCCATCCGGTGTAGAAGACATTTTTGTGGTCTTTACCAGTATAAAACTGCTCACTGTAATAGTTTCTGTATACTGTGTTCTTTTTATCTCATCATCTGCAATATCAGGCTCAATTCTTATATAGTACACTCTTCCTGGATCTCTTACATTATGTACATATTCAAGCTTCCCTGTGGCTTCATCTACACTTACAGATCTGCCCTCTCCTATTTGTTCTTCTCCTATAAATATAGGAGGTGTATTTGCAAAGGTATCGTTTTCCGATATATAAAGCTTGTAGTCTATTCTTCCATCAGTATTCCACACATCATCCCACACTATCTTAATCTCATTTGTTCCCTTTGCATATGCCTCTACTTCTATATCTGTTAAAGCTTTAACTATATTAGAAGATCCAGACTCAGGACTGTTGAGGGTATTTCCCTCTACCATATATGTATGATATGCAGTCATGTCAATATGGTAAATTGTCCCTGAATCCAACTCATTCATTCTGTGCTCGTACGTAGCATCTGGGGCTGTAGAAACGGGGAGATTTCCCTCTTCTAATGTTCTTGTACCTCCAGCCTCATACGATTTTGGAATTTTTCTTGTGTAAAAATTAATAAACCCACCTGTAGCATCACCAGGAAAATCTACATCCCACGCAAGATCTATATAATGCCTGTCATATTCATTATAGCCAATAGCAGGTTGCTCCTCGTCTATTGGCTCAACTCTAGCCATTGATGGAGGGTTTTGATTTCGATACTCCAGTGCAAATCCACTATTTGGTTGTAGTACTATACTCAATACAATGATTAATAACGCAAATCTTTTTACTATAGTCATATCACTATCTCCTGCTCCTTTAATAGATTTATAAATAAAACCAGTCTTTTGTCAATTTACACATTTAGGAATAACACTCTATTCTCAAGCACAAAATCCCAATAATTTAATGGGTTTTTGACGACGAAAATCTAATATTATTTCTTGACTATCTCTTAAGGCTCTGTAAGATTTAAAGTTCTTACTAAGAAACTGACAATTTCTCCTCGAGTAACAGGTTTATCTGGATTAAAGTTGTATCTCTCATCAAGCGCTAGTATATTTAAATCCAATGTCATTAAAACTTCTCTATAATTGTTTTGGTGTATTTGACCTTCATCATTAATATAAATGTTTCTAGAAATCATCATACTGTCAACATTCAAATTAGTCTTATCAGAATAAACCATCATTATAACTCGTGCCGTTTCCTGCCTGTTTACATTCCTTGCTGCTCCACCTGAATTCAATAAATCATCAAGATTATATTTTTGAGCTCTCTGGCGTATATTAAATCCATTACTTAAAGCATCCTTTTCTGTAACAACTTCATATAGGAAAATCATCTCATTTACCCTTAAATTTTCTTCTGGGTAAAAAGACTCTAATGAACCAAAAACTTCTCTTAAATCATATTTTGATAAAAGCATCCTGATATCGTCGCCATAAGGATGTTCTTCATAAACATCATTTGCCGAAACATCAAGCATTAAAATTGCAAATTCACCTGGCTCAAATATATTAAACACCACACTGTTACGGAATTGAACGATATTTGATATTTTGTGCCAGTTATTCTGGCTATCATAGTTAACATAGGGCATCTTTAAGCCTTTTTTATCTGCATACACAAGCTTTACCATCACAGGCTTTGTGAATTCAGTTACCGCTTCGCTTTTAGCTATTATAGGGCTTACTCCACTTCTGCCTTCTATTCTAGTCTTTAAAAACATTGAAAGCTCATATTCTATATCTTCAAGTACTCTACCTATTTCATCATCAATTTCTTTAGATGAAGCATTTCCCTCTATAGGGGCATTTAACAATTCATTTAATTTTCGCCCAACAATTCCCGAACTCTCATTATACATTCTGTCATGTATCTGTTCTTCGAGTCTTTCTGAAGTTATTGTTGATCCCTCAATACTCACACCAAGCCTGTTAATTTTAGATACAGCTTCTTTTTCTTCAGAGAAATTTTCTACAGACTCATCTAATCGTTTAATATTTAACTTGTAGTAAACGTCATTTATGTTTGATCTGTTTAAAAATTCTGTAACATCAATATTTTTTGTGTCAATTGTTCCAGGTCTTAATGTGTATTCTGCTCCAACAGTTTTAAATTTTAGACTTTTATTAAATTCCTCTAAAGCTTCAACAACTTTAATAGGAATATATATAACATCCTCATAAAGTCCTTCTGCATGTTTTGAAATATCAAGCAAAAATACATTTTCTACATCATTTTTTATTGCGTCAATCATCCTATCTCTCTTGATTAGTATTTTATTAGACAATCCATTTCCAATATCTATTCTCCAATAAAGCAATTCTTCAAGCTCACTTATTCTATCATAAAATATTGCTTCCTTTCTTCTTCTTATATCTTCGTCATCATAAGCGTCTTGGTCAAAATCTGTTCTTACCTCAACAGGACCTACGTATTTTGAGTATGAAACGAGGGATTTATCTACAGGATCCTCTCTAATAGCTCTAACCTTTACATGGTACTTTGTATTTGACGATAGAGGAACATTTTCAATATCTCCATCTTCTGTTTCAACTGGAATGGTTTTTATCCTTGCATAATAATCTTCATAGTTGGTACCACTTGTCCTTATATTTTTTTCACCATAGTATGGACGTATTTCTCCATTCTCATTTATATAATTCTCAAAATTCTCATCTGAAAGTATGGTATACTCGTCATCTAACTCAGCTCTTATTGCCAACTCATATTTATATTCAGAAATTCCTCTCCACTTAACTTCTACATGATTGTAAATATTTCTGGTTGTAAGCCCATCTTGTGTATACACTAAAGTGGTACCATCATCTTTATATACTCTCACATCATAGAATGAATTAGGTTCTAAATCTACAAGTCTCACATAACATCTTGAGCCTAATTTTACTATTGTATATCTGTCCCTTTGCAATAGATTAAGTTTTAAGTCATCTTGGGATTTTATATAGATACTGTAATCTTCAGAATTTGTGTAGATATCCTCATCTTCAAAGAAAAATCCCAATTGTACGTCAGTTACAACCTCTAAAAACTCAGGCTGATCTATCAAAGATGTTGTAACTGGAATAGAAACCCATGAACTATAACGGGAAGGATCTTCCCTATCCATTGCCCTTATACTAAAGTAATACAGCCTATTTGGAAAAAGCCATTCATCTATTGTAAAGTTCATCTCTCCACTTTCTGGATTATATACAAAGTTATCAGCTAGTACTTCTTCTGATGGATCTAACAATATTTCGTCAAAATTTTCTTCGAAGCTTTGATATATGGCATCTTCATCATAATTATATAATTCATCATCAGGCTCAACTCTATTTGCTGTACATATAATATTGTAAATAACATCTGTCTCCTCTCTATCCCAGGTAAACTCTACAGCTGAACCACTAACCTTAGGATTCCCATCTTCATCCTCTGCAATTTTAAAATCTACAGGTGCCAGTGGTCTTTTAGCCGACTCATCAGCATCACCTATTTCTCCTCTAACTGTTGTTACATTGACAACTGGTGTATACTCGGACTGACGGTCTTCATCTTCACCATCTATGAATAACCTTGTTTTTACCATAAAGTAGTAGGTAGTGTTTTGTAGTAATTTATCACCAAAGGCAGCATAACCCGGATTATCTGATGAAAACTCTCTTACTACAAACCTTATTGATGTGCTTTCTGGGTCTTCCACCCCTACAAATGATAAGTCACCTTCTGATTCTTCAGTAGATCCTATCATTTTAAATGAATTTATATCTGGTCTTGTACTCATATATATGTCATAATGTACATCTTTTTCAACAGAGGTATCAGAAACATAATTTGACCAGTTTATATTTACTTTATCAAATTGCAGTTCAACAAAATTTGATATTTCTACCTCATCATCATCAATGAAAACATCAGCATCATTTTGAGTAAGTCTTAAATTAAAAGGCAGTGGAACATCAATTTCTTCTGTTGAACGAGTCGTAAAACTTACAATTACAGATTTATCAGACATTTCTTCTAAATCTTCAGTATTTCTGTCAGCTCCAGTTGTTGTATACATTTGCATATAATACACTGTATTAGGCAGCAAAAAGTCAGGATATTCCTCATCATTTGAAAATTCCTCTTCTTCAATTATAGGTTCGTCTCCATCCATACCAGTAAAATGTTTTCCTCTAAAAAGATCAAATCCTTCAATTGTGTACTCTAAGCGATTTCCCACTTCTTTAACATCTTTAGAGGAAACATATAAGACTCGCCTGTATTTTATTGGATAGTTACCATATGATTCACCCTCAGCTATAAGCTCAGGATTATTTTCCATTTCAATTTCTGACTGATGGGTATTTAGCATAAAATGAAATACAACATCCTCGTCTGGATCTGTATTGTCTCTTATTTCATCCCAGTTATGAGGTTTTGTCCACGAAACAGTTACGTCAGTAGAGTGTTGCTCCACCTCTTCACCATCTTCCACAATAGTTCTGGTCACAGGCTGCCTGTCAATAATTGTTACATCTCGTGGAACTGGAGATCTGCTGGTGTCTTCTGATAAAATATAATCCATAGGCAATGACTCTATTCGGTCATCTGCACCATCTGTTTTAACAACTATTTTATAGTGTATTTTGTTATCAGGATTCACTCCAGATATAACCGTTATAGCACTTTCTGCTCCCTCTGCAAAAAAGGTATCATTTATGGTTTTTCTCACCGGCCAATCTCCCTGTATTGACGGGTCTACACTTGACTGCACTTCATAAAAAAGCCTTGGCAAATCAAGACTTCCTTGATTCACTCTATATATTCTTACATATATATTATCATCGGAATCTTTTGAAAGTTCAAATCTTATAGGAGTATATGTATATGATTGTTCTCCCATCAAGCGACTGCTATTAAAGCCTGTGGGACTACCCACAGATGCCACAGATTCAGTATTTCCATCACCATCTTTAAACTCAAGCTTAACATTCATATAGTATACAGTTCCTGGAAGTATGTCGCTGTGGGGCAGTGCAAATTCTTCTGCATCTGGAAGTGAGGTATCTAAATCCTTTCTTCCCATGATATCAAAGTTTAAAAAGCCAGGTACATTAGATTCTTCAACACCTGATGTAACTTCTTGATTTCCTGACACATATGCTTCATAGTCACCATTATCATAATTAATATTAACAGATGCCTGAGAAGGTCCACTTTCTAAATTTGAAGAATCTGTGGAAATATTAATTTCAAAGTCTAGACTATCTATATCCAAATTATCACTATAAATATCATTTAAATTGTCTTCAATAGACTCTATAGCCGCTGAATCATTAGCTTCTATTACCGCATTTCCATCCCACACTCTAGGCATAGCCCATTCTAAATTAAGTCTCGGTTCATGCCCAATCTGATAGCCACCACCTGGTATAGCCTCTTTTTCCTGATCTGCATGGGAAGCAAAAAAGGATATTCGGGGAAGGAAATACAACAGTCCTTCTCCTATTTTTTCTCCACCCTGATCTGAATCGTTATACAATTCTACCTTTATATCGTAAATAAAATCATTTTGAAGTCCAGATATTTCATATGTATTAATATTTCCCTCATTACTTGTAATTGTATTTTCATCTCCAGCAGGAGTATGATATGTAATTTCAAAAGAACTGGTTCCCATAGGTCTGTCCCAGCCTATGGTTAAAACTCCTTCTGAATATTCTTCAACATAAACATTAACAGGCAAAGCCATTGCATGGATATTGTCCATATTAGGAAATATAAAATTTCCTAATAGTAAGCTTGCTATAATTATTACAAACAGTAATTTTTTTGTTTTTTTCATGGTAAAACCCCCATATATTTATAAACAGTATGTTTTTTAACACTTACACTATATAATTTATATCGGTAAATTACTGTTTAAAGTTAATAAATTATGGGATATTGTTTAAGGTTTTAAGGTGGGTTTGTATGATGTGAATTTTTATAGATTTCACACTATTTGTATTGGAGCTACATTGGAATTTGTAAAAGAGTAGCTCTAAAATTTATAAATATGCAAAACCAATTATAGACAAAACATCCTACCTTATTATATAGATACGACTGCCACCATATAGTGAATCTATAGTATAGATTCACTATATGAATTCTGAAAATACTTCTTAAGAATAATAATTCTGTTTCTTCACAATACACAAGAGTATCAAAAAACGTTTCTAATTCTATCCTTTTTTCTATTTCTTTTGTATTCAAATTAACAACATCAACTTGTCTTTTTTTAGTAGAAAAATTAATTGAACTAATAAACATTAAATTATTTAAAAAAAGTAGACTTTTACAGTCTACTAATCATTCTAATTTTTTACTTATTAATAATCCGTATATTTATCTTGCCTATATAAGGCTCAAATAAGTTATAAATATTAAAACACCTTATTTTTATTGTTCAAAATATTTATTGATATCTTCTAACCTTTCATAATCAAATATTCCATCAATAATTGTATTTAAAGTTTCTTCTTCCAACTCCTCAATTCTTTTACGTAAATCATCTGGCAAATCCCCAAACTTCTTTGTCAAGAGTCGTATTGCAGTTTTAGCAACTCCTCTTTTTTCTCCTTTTTCCTCTGCCTTTTTTGCAACAATAGGATTATATAATGTAGTCACCATAGTATCAACCTCCTTACCTATATCCTTATATTCTCCATATCTATTGTACAAATATTCCGATATATTCGTCAGTACTCTTAGTATTTTTTCCAAATCCGTTCCTATTATCTCATGACTGTTGTATAATTCTCCTATAACATTTATTGTCGTTTTTATAACTTCTATTAGCTTTTTAAATTCTCCGTTAATTAATCTTGCTTTATCTTCATACCTAATACTCTCACTATTGTATATATTTTTAATCCTTTTTCTAGACTTAAATACCTGTAGCGGTAATAGCGCATACATCTTTTTATCCTTTAGATCTTCTGCAGAGTATTCCCAATATTTTAATACAGGCACACTAAATCTTATTTCCTGTCCATCTGGCAATCTCAATTTAAAATACATCTCATCTTTTATATTTTTATTCTCTTCCAAAAAAATTACCAGTTGCTTTGGATAATATAGTGTTATCTCTTCTTTACTACTGTCAGACGCTTTTTCAACTGCTTTTTCAAAACCATACCTAAACATCCTTATTGCCATTGAATTATCATTCAAAGTCTGAAACTCTATATGGTAACTAAATGATTTATTCTCTGTTCTTACTGTTATAAATATATCCCCATATATTCTATCAAAATCATCATCCACAAATTCACTGTTTGAATACTCTATACTTACTTTTTTATAATCATATTTCTCATCAAATAGTGCATTTAGTAAATTTATCATTACCTTCTTTGATAGCTTAAACAGCACCTTCATCATCTGATCTAGCTTTATCTTTTCTTGCTTTGAATCTTTCCCCATCTACTTTCTCCTATTACTTTACTCATTTAAATTGTAACATATTACAGAGTTTATCTCAATATTTTTGTGTTCAGTTTGCCTTTTGCTCTGCTGCCATATTCTCTGTAAGATCTGTTATAGGATCGCCCTTTGATTGAATATATGCTGCTGTAAATGGATTTCCAGCAGCACTTACTGGGAAAATTGCTCTGTCATGATCTGCGTAGTAATCTTCAAGAGCAACATTGACAGGCAAAGGTGTTGCGTTAACAATATTGGTTTGAGATTTTTAGATGGGAATCTATAATTATATCTGAAATTCATTTATGAAAATTAATTGACTCATTTTCATGCTTACTTCTTAGTAAAATTTGCTGTCTTAAAGATAACATCATAGTGAAGAGTTTATCAACACCTTCTTTTTCATTCTTATTTAATGCTTCACTTCTCAAAATACTATATGGATTGTTTTTTTGTTTTTCTTCAAACACATCAGTAATATCAAATTCCAAAACTTTAGCTAACTCCTCAAATTGACTAATTGAGGGCACAAAACCCTGTCTTTCTATTCTGCTAATTATGGCTCTATTAATGCCAGTAAGATTTGCAAGCTCTTCTTGCTTTAATTTTTTTTCATTTCTTTTGGTTTTTACAGTTTCGGCTAATTTAATAATTGATAATGTTTTCATTTTAGAGCCTC
>NZ_JAVDDS010000060.1 GCF_030848475.1 Herbivorax alkaliphila | reverse complement strand
TTACAGGGGTGACCCAAATGATCCATTGAGTTTAAATCTCTACACGTATTGCCATAATGAGCCTATCATGTACTTTGATCCAACAGGGCATTCAAGAGAACCATCAGCCGAAGATTTCCTTCGTCAAATTTATGTGGCGAAGAGACGTTGGGAACTTGATATAAATAGGGAATCATCAAGAATTCATGCTGAGAACGCAAGAGCAGAACTTAAAAATACATCTGAATATAATAATCCAGATATCAGAGAAATGATTGATGATTATTTAAGTAAGGATTATGGTGGAACAATGCAAGATGTCTTAGAATTATACAGAGGTATTCAAACAAATAAAATAAGCACTAGTGATATTGATAAAACTACTCAACCATCTCAGGGAATGGGTAATAATATATTGCCAGCGTCTAAGTCTGTCGCAACAGAATCAGCACTACCACCTTTAGAATTACTTGGGCAAGCTGAAGTTTCGGCTACTTGGGGTGGGGGCGCACGGCAAAGCGTAGCGTTGACAGACCTAGAAACGGGGTTAACATTTAATATTTCTTGGGCGGCAAGTACATGTGGGTATCATACTGATTGGTCTCCTATGACCTCGGAAGATACTGATATTATAAAAAGTATCCTCCATCCAACTGGAGGAGTTGACTGGTCTAATCCGGACTCTTGGTCTTGGAGTGCTAGACCCGGTTATATCAATATAGATGACCGGAGAATCGCTGTTGGTTTTCATCTTCGTCCTCACGCAATGAATTTTGTGGAAGGTAATGACTTGCCTAACGAGAGCAATACAAGGCCAGCTGGTGGATGGCCTGTTGGAGGACATATGTGTATGTTCTATGGTTCAGGTGGTGGTGGTGCAGCAGGTACAATGAATGCGTGTAACGATGCAGCAGAACTAGCATATAATTGGTACGCACGATAAGAACGTGTAAGGAATTTAGCAAAACGAACTTCTAATTAGTGCAATATGGAAGAGGAGTGAAATTATTATGAAAAAATATATTTATTTATTATTAATATGTTGTATATCGCTTGGTCTTGCTTTGATGCTTAGTGGTTGTGGTGATAACGTCGAACCTATCTCAACGCCTGAGTCAACAGATCAAGCAACGCCTGAGTCAACAGATCAAGCAAGGCCAGAGCCAACAGATCAGGCAACGAATGGATCAACAGATCAAGCAACGCCAGAGCCTACAGAAAGCATATTGTCGGTTGCCGAGGCGCAGGATTTATTAATCGAGAGTTTTGACGGATATCATCACAGAATAGAGTATCTACCGAACACGAAAAAACGAGAGGACGGCATTCTACAATACGGTTTTTCAGTAGATTATTCTGAGAGCTACCGCAACCCTCCTCCTAATACCATTGCGTATGCTTGGGTTAACTCGGTTACAGGGGAAATAAGAATTGAAGAAAGCGATTTATACGCCAATATACCTGACAGTAAGTTCCCTGTTCCAATGATTAACGGTGAGATAATTTCCTATGATTATTTCTCACTTCCCAATCATGTGACTGGTTTAGGTTATCATTTTTCAGATGAGAACGTTATGGAAATGGAAATATATCAAGAACAGCTTAGAGAAGCGGGTTTTGTTGACCACGGAGAGGTTATGGCAATTGCTTCAATGTGGTCATATAAGAGGGATAAGGACGGGGCTAAACTTGTGGTTGAGTTGCGTAATGGAGGAGACGGAGGAAACTTTGATATATCTATGTACGTCAGCTATTGATTATGTCAAACTAAAATACCAAAGACATTTTGACGTTGAATTAATAACAGAAAGCACATCTGCTAGTGATTTTTGGAGAGGTAGCATTTTTAGCAAATGGTCTATTCAAAACAATTAGCATAGTATGTTTATAGACGCAGAATCTCCAAGGATTAAGCAAATTGTAATGCATAAGTTTGAGCATAAACTTGGTATAGAAGAAATATATACAAAGAAAGATTATGTACCTGATACAATGCACTTTAATGGTTATTATTGGATATCGCACATACAATAATAGCAGGTGCAGCAGGTATGAATAGAGTTACAGATAATGAAAGGTTGGAAAATAACAATTTATATGAAAAGCAAAACAGTTTCTGTAGAAGCTATTGAAGAAGGAAATATAATAAAATTTATTGAATATGAATAATTATTAAACCGCAATAAGTTACATATTTAGTCTATTACTAAATTAACAGGTAATAGTAAGTAAATGCGCAGAGGTTTTGTAACTGATGGTGAAATGGCATTATTGCACGCTTATGGAAGGGTAAAAGAATTTGAAGTATTTGGCAATCATAACACAACAATAACTTGGACAGAAGGAGAAAGATTAAATACTAGCGAGTTAGATTGCATTTCAAATGATAGCACTCGAAGAAATGATGGGATGAGGAGACAGAGATAATGAAAAAAAAATACATTAAAATTTTTTCAGGTGTAGTTTTAGCAATAACAGTATCTTTATTACTAATAATTTATTTTGTATACAAAGGTTATTCTGGAGAGAGAGAACTTGAAATACCCATTAACACCATTGAAGAAATTCGGATTTTGGAAAACGAATATAAAATTAATACATTACATTTGTTTGAAATTGAAAGAGTTTGGCTAACAAGAGGGAGAGATCATTCTATAAGAATGGAGCTATCAATGAAAAAGAAAAATTTCAACTTATTCTTGGAAGGAGTAGAATTCGATTACAGGGAAATTACCAAACCTAATGAATATGACAAGACCTTTTCATCTGTTGAATTTGATGAAAATTGGGGTGGAGTAGGGATTAATTTAAAAAATATTAATGATGAAGATATTATCGTAAGAATAACAAGAACTGCAATTATAAATAAACCCGAAACTTCAGAGTTTCTTAACAAGTTTAGAAGGAATTGGTAAACGGGTTCCCTTGGAAGCTATTTTAACTTTAAGATTTCCTTAGAATCACGGAGGAGGTACGGAGACGGTTCTTTTAAGGAAGAATCGTCTCGTTGACCTTCTTTAAATCTAAACCTTATTACTATTTATATACTCTTATAATTACAAACTAAAACATAGTGAGAACAGTTTGGGAATGTTCTCAAACATATAATGCAGCAGGAAATCAAGAAACAAAGACAGAATTTATAAATGGGAAAAATAAGGGGAAAACATCTTATACATACGATAATTTAAGCAGACTTGAAACTGTAACAGAGCCATCTTTAAGAAAGACAACCTATGCTATGACAGAGCTGGTAACAGAGAGGTTAAAACCAACACCAAGGGCAGAACTGTTGTAAATATCTATAATGGTGAAGGATTAAGGGTAGCAAAAGAAGTAGCCGGATCTTTGACAAGATACTTATATGAAAACTTAAATGTTGTATTGGAAACTGATGCTAATGGCAATCAGACAGCAAGAAACCTATACGGATTAAACTTACTTATGAGAGATGTTGACGGTGAAAGCTACTACTACATGTATAACGGCCATTAATACCTCAACAGGTGAAATTGCCGCAACCTACTACTACGATGCCTTTGGTAATATATTAGAAAGCACAGGGGATGTGGATAATAATATAACTTACGCAGGCTATCAATGGGATGAAGAGACAGGACTTTATTACCTGAATGCAAGGATGTATGACCCCAAAATAGCAAGATTTTTGCAAGAGGATACCTATTGGGGTGACCCAAATGATCCACTAAGTTTAAACCTCTACACGCATTGCCATAATGAGCCTATCATGTACTTTGATCCAACAGGGCATTCAAGGCAATATAATTTACAACTTAGAAGTGCAGCAGAAAAATATGACTCTAACGCTGTTGATTGGGATTCAGATAGCAAAATGGCAACAGTAACTATTGGAGGTGTTAAAAAAGACTATTATGTAAGGGCTGGTGGAAAGGTTTATGCTTATGGAGGAAAGCAAGTTGGCATATTGAATGATGAAAACAATATAATGGTTAATAAAAGTGAGTTTTATAATGATTTTAATATATCTTCTAACACATTTTCATATATATTTTATGATTCTAATGATTTTTATGCTAGGTCAGTAGCAAAGAGGACTAGAAAAAAACATGAAAAACAATATGATACTGTTATAGTACAAGGATTTGATTACACACCTGATTTTGCAAAAGCATGGAATGATATGTAAAATGTAGTAGAAGAGATAACTATAATTGCTCATGGCTCTTATGATATGGTAGATTTTTCCCACGAAACTGAAAAAGATAAAAGCAAAAAAAGTAATCAAGTAACAACATTAGCAATAAATAATCCAGATTCAGAGCCTGTAATAAATTCAATAGAAACTGACCACGTTGAAATTAGAGAATTAAATGCTAAAGCTATCGAAACATTAACATTAATTTCTTGTAACACGGGTCACTTAGATTATTTTGGTGACTATCCTTATGATGAAAGAAATGTTGCAATTGAGTTTTTAGACGTGCATAAAATATCGTCAGTTTATGCTTATGATGGAAATGCTGGAGCTATTCTTGGGGTTGGCTATACGTATACACCAGTTTTTCAACAAGAAGAATTTTATGATATATTAGAAAACGTTGGAGTTGAGAAGAGAAAACCAGAAGGTATGGTGAAGTATTATATGGCTGATAATAAAATCCATGTAGAAATACAATAGTTTAAATACAAGTATAGGTGTATAATGATTTATATAATATTAGTCAAGATAAAGCTTTGAGATACATAGAAGTGCTATAATGTATCTCAAAGCAAACATTTAAAACATATTGTTAGCAAGAGGTGTTCAGAATGAAAAAAATTATTTTTTTATTAATACTGTTAATTATTGCTGCAATAATAGTATTGCAAATAAATAAAGAAACTAACCCTGATGCTGTTAGATTCAAAGATTCTAATTTAGAAAGAGTTATAAGAGAAGAAATAGATAAACGAAGGGGAGATATTCTTAAAAGTGATCTTGAAGAAATAACACAGTTATTTGCAGAAAGAAAAGGAATAAGTAGCTTAGAAGGAATGGAATACTTAGTCAATTTAGAATGGTTGATTTTAAACGAAAATAAAATAACTGAGCTAGAACCATTAGCTAATCTAACTAAATTAAAATTGTTATCTATTAATCAGAACGAAATAAGTGACATATCTCCATTGGCTAATATTACTAGCTTAGAAATTATAAGTATGTTTAAAAATAAAATAGAGGATATATCACCATTAGATAACCTTGTTAATTTATATAGTATACATCTAGGAAATAATCAAATAAGTGACTTAGAACCATTAGCTAATCTTACTAACCTAGATGAATTATTATTATATTCAAACAAAATAAGTGATTTAGAACCATTAGCTAATCTTGCTGATTTAAGAATTCTAAAATTAGATTCTAACCAAACTAGTGATATATCAGCTTTATCAGATTTAAAAAATTTGATAAAGCTAAATTTAAGTCATAATCAAATTAATAACCTATCGCCATTAGCTGGACTTAAAAATTTAGAGGAAATAGAATTAAATTCAAACCAAATAAATGACTTATCACCATTGTCAAATCTCGAAAATTTGACAAAATTATACTTGCAAAGCAATCAAATTATTGATATAAGTCCATTGGATGAACTTATATATTTATATGATTTAAACATACGTGATAATCCAATTGAATAAACTTACGAATAATTAAGTATTTGGAATTTTGGTGAGCTTTTTAGCCTTGACTTCAATTGACACTGCTAGAAATAACAACAAGAGTTGATGGTGGCGTAACAGAGACAACAGTGTACGATTATGACGACAACGGTAACCAGCTTACACTTACAAGAAATGGAGAAGTTGTAACAACAAATAGATATAACGAAAAGAATCAATTGGTTGAAACAAACACTAAAGGCAGAACTGTTGTAAATATTTATAATGGTGAAGGATTAAGAGTAGCAAAAGAAGTAGACGGATCCTTGACAAGATACTTATATGAAAACTTAAATGTTGTATTGGAAACTGATGCTAATGGTAATCAGACAGCAGGAAATCTATACGGTCTAAACTTACTTATGAGAGATGTTGATGGTGAAAGCTACTACTATATGTATAACGGACATGCAGATGTAACTGCACTTATTAAAACCACAATAGGTGAAATTGCTGCAACCTATTACTACGATGCCTTTGGTAATATATTAGAAAGTACAGGGGATGTAGATAATAATATAACTTATGCAGGCTATCAATGGGATGAGGAGACAGGACTTTATTACCTGAATGCAAGGATGTATGACCCCAAGATAGCAAGATTTTTACAAGAGGACACTTGCAGGGGTGACCCAAATGATCCATTGAGTTCAAATCTCTACAAGTATTGCCATGATGAGCCTATCATGTACTTTGATCCAACAGGTCATTCAAGGCAATACAAGTTACAACTTAGAAGTGCAGCAGAAGACTATGCCGCTAACGCTGTTGATTGGGATTCAGACAGCAAAATGGCAACGATAACTATTGGAGGTGTTAAAAAAGACTATTATATAAGGGCTGGTGGAAAGGTTTATGTTTATGGAGGTAAACAAGTTGGTGTATTGAATGATGAAAACAATATAATGGTTAATAAAGGGTATTTTTATAATGCTTTTGATATATCTTCTAACACATTTTCATATATATTTTATGATTCTACTGATAAACATGCTAAAAATGTAGCAAATAAAAGGAAAAAAGGATTCGATCACACACACGATTTTGAAGATGGATGGAATGAAATGGAGGGTAAAATAAAACAAGTTATCATAGTAGCTCATGGTACTCCAGAAACAATAGAATTTGGTCGGCATAATGAGGATTCAAAGAGTTACTTAGTGATAAAAGATGGGGTTTCTGAAGCCACTAGAAAAATAAGTGGTACTGATGATGTTGAAATCAGTGAATTAGAGACTAAAATTATTGATACATTGACTTTAATCTCTTGTAATACTGGTCACTTGTGTCATAAAAGAAATATAGCAACTGAGTTTTTAACAGAACATACAATATCAAAAGTTTTTGCTTATGATGGAAACGTAGCTTCATATCCAATATTCCATTTTACTTATATCGGATTTTGGTCTCATCAACAAAGAGAATTTAATGATTATTTAAGTAAAAATAGAATGATGTGTCCATTTGAAAGTGAACCTAGAGGTAAGATTGAATATCTTAAGTCTGAGAACACATTTATTAATGAGGCTGAGTTTACTGCAGGTAATGTTAGATATGTTAATGATGGTGGATTTTTCATAGACTGAATAGAATAAAAAGTATTTCGAGTATATTTGTTTTAACAAATAATTAAAGAGGGGGGCATTATGAAAAAAAATATTATTGTTTTAATGCTAGTTGCTATTACATTAATTATAATATTTCAAGTAACTAAAGAAACTAACCCAGATGCTATTATATTCAAAGACTCTAATTTAGAAAGAGTTATAGGAGAAAAACTAAATATACCAAGAGGAGATATTCTTAAAAGTGACCTTGAAGAAATTACTGAGTTACGTGCACAAGGCAAAGGAATAAAAAAATTAGAAGGGATAGAATATTTAGTTAATTTAGAACAGCTATTTTTAGAAAGAAATGAGATAAGCGACTTAGAGCCATTATCAAAACTAGATAAATTAGAACTTTTATTTTTGCAATATAATGAAATAGATGATATCTCACAATTAGCCAATTTAACTAATTTAGAACATTTAGTTATAGGGTATAATAAAATAGATGATATATCACCATTAGCTAATCTTACTAATTTGATATCCTTAAGTATGTCTCATAATAGAATAGAAAGCTTAGAACCACTATCTCAACTGATTAATTTAGAGGGTTTACTTGCACATAATAATAAGATAGAAGATCTTTCGCCATTAGCTAACCTCACTAATTTGTGGGAGCTAGTCCTAAGCTCAAACCAAATAACTGACATATCACCTTTGTCAGAACTAAAAAATTTGAAAACTCTAAAATTAGGTCGGAACCAAATAAGTAATTTTTTACCTTTAGAAGATAATCTTAGTAGCATACCGACACTAGAGTTAAAGCCGCAGTGAACTCGTTTAGTTAAAGCTAAGCATCGAGTCTTCAGGTGGAGACTCAACTCCACCTGAAGATTTATAAGAGGAACTCCGCCAAATAATATTTTGGGAGTTTCGCAGCTGTCTATGTAACTCATACAGAATACAACTATTTAGTTAGACATAGGGGTGCTAGGAAGGATTTTATAGAGTTGATTGAAGAAGAAATAGATTATATTAAAAATAATTCTTATGAGTACGAACATTATTCAGATGAAGGAAGTAATGAGCATTATAGAAATGTTCGAACTGATTTTTATCAAGAAATAATTAATATTAATCTAAATTATGATGATGCTAAATCTAAAATGGATAATGAGCCAGAAGAGATATCTCGAATATGTAATTAGGGAGGTTTTAATGTATGAAAAACAGACGAGCAAACAAAATGGTTGTTTTATTAATTTTTACAATGTTATTTTTTTTAAATGGTTGTAGTGATAAAGTAGATTCATTAGAGTTGTCTCCTTCATTGACAGAATATGAAAAACGTGCAGAGGAATTCTTTACTGTTTATTTTGAATTAGCAGATGAAGTTGATGAAGGAGAGAGACTTGAAGAGTTTATAGATGTTATTTCACGTAAAGAAGATAAAATAGAATTAATGGAAGAGTTGCTTGAGAAAATCAAGAATGTAGCTCCTGAAGAAAAAACTCAAGATTTTCGAAGGATGGAGTCTAGAGTTATCGACCTTAAAGAACTTTATGAGTATTCTCAAAAAAGTTTTGATAAGTTATCTACAGAAGAAAAGAGAGATATGGGACTAAAATTAAGGCATTTGAGGATGCATTTAAACCGTTGGAATAATGGAGAAGATACATATTTGTGGTGAAGCCTATATAGGCTAAACTTACTTATGAGAGATGTTGATAGAAGTGCAGCAGAAAATATAATACTGATTCTGATGCTGTTAAATGAAATCCAGATAGCAAAATGGCAACTATAAGTATTGGTGATGTTAGCAAAAATTATTATGTAAGGGCTGATGGAAAGGTTTATGTTTATGGTGGAAAGCAAAATGCCATTGACCACATTAATCTTTACAGTAAAAAAGCAAGGGTTCAGAGTACACATTACATGGGGGCAATAAAAATGGAAAAAATAATTGTTAGAAATAAGGTATTAAATAAAGGATATACATCATCAAATTTTATACGTATGACCGCAGATTACAGTTTTAAATCATTTGATGATTTTATAAAAGAATATGGATTAGGCAAAATTATGAATGAATTATTTGAAGAGTACATTAATTCAGGATTGTTAAGCGAAACAGTTATTTTTAAAAATTATAAAAAAATCCTTCTTGAAGGAAGAGATAATGAGGATTTTAAAATAATGTATAAAATCGATCAAGACTTTTGTGTTTCTTTAACTGAAAACATTTATATTTATCACATAGTTCCTCCGATAGAAATTATGAAAGAAAAACTTATTCCATGGAACTATTTAGATAGCAAAATCTATGCAGGTGATACATGGTGGGATGATGACGATACTATCATAAAAGATATAAAAAAGTTATCAATTGTGGATTTTATTAAAAAATATAAAGCTTATTAGGCTGGTGTAAGTTGCAAAAATTCAATTTGGCTAAAACATGAACCAATATTTAATAAGTAAAGCAAGTGGCACATACAATTTTATACTTTTAAAATAATAATAACTTAATCAAAAAAAGCTGTAGGTTGCAAAAATTAAATAGGGCTAAAACTTTTGCTAATATTAGCAATTTAGACAAATGCAACTTAAAACAAAATTAGAGCTGGAGTTCTTTTTGAAAGATATTCCATATCTATATTTACACAAAAATAAATTTTAGTCTAATCAAATGGTTAATGAAAGTTAGTTTTATAATGATTTATATAATATTAGTCAAGATAAAGTTTTGAGATACATAGAAGTGCTATAATGTATCTCAAAGCAAACATTTAAAAAATATTGTTAGCAAGAGGTGTTCAGAATGAAAAAAATTATTTTTTTATTGATACTGTTAATTATTGCTGTAATAATAGTATTGCAAATAAATAAAGAAACTAACCCTGATGCTGTTAGATTCAAAGATTCTAATTTAGAAAGAGCTATAAGAGAAGAAATAGATAAACGAAGGGGAGATATTCTTAAAAGTGATCTTGAAGAAATAACACAATTATTTGCAGAAAGAAAAGGAATAAGTAGCTTAGAAGGAATGGAATACTTAGTCAATTTAGAAACGTTAAGTATATATTGGAATGAAATAGACGATATATCACCATTGGTTGAACTTACTAGCTTAACAGATTTGAATTTATATTGGAATGAAATAAGCGATGTATCACCATTAGCTAATTTAACTAATTTAGAAGCTTTAAGCTTAAGGAAAAATAGAATAAAAGACATAGAACCACTATCGCAATTAACTAGTTTAAAGTGGTTAACGTTAAGCGATAATAATATAGGGGATATATCTGTATTATCTAATCTTACTAATTTAGAAAACTTAAGCTTATGGTCAAACCAAATAACTAACATATCAGCTTTATCAGAACTAAAAAATTTAAAGAAGTTAGATTTAAGCTATAACCAAATAAGTGACATATCACCATTGGAAGAGCTTACTAATTTAGAAGATTTAAATTTAAGCTCAAATCAAATAAATGAAGTATTGTCATTGTCAAATCTCAAAAACTTGACAAGGTTACATTTGCATAGAAATCAAATTAGTGATATAACTCCATTGGATGAGCTAGGATCTCTATATGATTTAGGAATACTTGATAATCCAATTGAAAGTAATTCCAATTAATCAAGCATTCAAAAACAAGTCATGCAGCTTTGGTGTATTTTAGAAGTGGTTTTTAACTGTTGAGTTGCTAATTGCTTGTTAAAAAATAAAGGGGAGTATTATGATATGTATAAAAAGTCATTAATATTTATTTTAATAACTTTAATAATAACGTTTACAGGTTGCAACTCAAACAACTATTCTATTACAAAATTCACACAAGAACCTGTGGTTACAACTATTAATAAATCAGAAGCAATTGTAAAAATTACAATGTTAGTGTATCATAAAGATGGTTTTGTAACGAAAACAGAAATGATTCAAGAAAATGTTCTTAAAAATGGAAATGCTGATGACTTGAAAGTATATTCTAAATCTGTAGAAGAAACATTCAATAACGAAATATTTAATATGGAAGGTTTTGAATATTCATTTAAGTTGAAAGATAAAGTGCTTGCTTTTACAACAACTTATAATTATACTGAAATGGATATCAAGCAAGTTTTAGAAAATGGTAAAGAGTTAATGCATGTTAAATCTGCAATTGATGAAAATTACAAAATAACTTATTATAAACTAGTGGAAAGCTATATTGAAGTAGGTTTTGTTGTTGAGAAAGAGGAACTATAGAAGCAAAACTTTATTCATCAAATACTAATGCTGACAATAATTGTTGAGAATCGATGCAGTAACCAATTGAAGAAAACTGACAATTAACAAAACATTAACAGGAGATTTATATATAATGCCATTAGATGAAACTTCTGAACAAATACTTTAGGAGTTCAGATATTGAGATATATAATAATAAAATGAAGGAAAGAGGATTTTGAATGTTGCAACTGTTTAAAATGTTAATAAATTGTATTATAAATCCTTCACAAATAATTAGTTCTAGCCATTATTTGGATAATTATAATAAAAGAAATATGAAGATATTAATAATTGTTTTAGCTACAATTTTATCAATATTGCAATTTGTTTTTTATAGTACATATTCTGTTTTAAGTATACAATTTTTATATGTGATATTATTTATAACGCCAATAATATACCTAATTAATAAAATTATAGTAGCAGTATATTACTTAGTTTTTAAAAAATTTATTATTCAACCAAGTAGTTTCAAAACTTTTGAAAAGAAACTATTGCCTTTTGTTGCGATTCTTCTAGTTTTTTCTATAATAACATTTTTTGTAAATTATTACTTTTACAAATTATTTTCTTATTTATCACATTTTCTTGTTTTTACATGGTTTAATTTACAAGTATATAGAGTATTGAAAAATCAATCAGAAAAAAGATATATAAATGCTATAGTGAAAAAGTTTTTAGTTATAATATTGATAGCAATATCCTTAATATCTTCTCAAATTGTGTTAAATAACATTAATGAAAAGAAAGAACAAACATATAGAATTAGAGAAGAGGTATTTGAAGTTTCTTCATATGGTTATAATATTTTGGTTCAAAAAATGGATTCTAAAGAAAATGTCAGTGAAGAAGAAACATATTATATAATTGAAAAGGTTAAACGTCATGGATTAGATACATTATCTGAAGATGAATTTGAATTAATATTAGCGATAATTAATATGTGCGATGCTTCAAGTAGATACTTTAACTATAAAGAAAATAATAATGTAGAGGGCATGGAAGAGCAATTAAATATTTATGAAAATTCTAAAAATACAGCTATGGAGTTATTATATGGATTGCAATAAATATTATTCATAAAGCTAGTGAATTTATTTAGAGGGGGCTAAATATCGAAGCTTCAGTAGGAAACTATGATACTAACTAAAGCTAACTATTATGAGCTTGTGAATGATACTAGTATTATTAGCCTTGGGGTTTTTCAATTGCCGAATATACCAATCAAAAAACGTTATTAAATAAAGAAAGGATATTTTTGCTATGGAACTTACATACAATCAAAAAAATAAAGAAGGGAAACATTCGATATTTGGAATAATATCATTAGTCCTAGGGATATTTGGGGTAGTGCTATCTTTTTTTATATTTTCATCATTATGGATTTATATTTATGGTGATATAGTAATTGGAACAGAACTTTTAAGAGATGTTTGGAATATAGGTGGTAAAATTGAAGTAGTTATTAAACCATTAGGGTTAATACTAGGAATTGTTGGACTGTTTCAAAAGAACAAAATAAAAACATTTGCTGTTATTGGAGTTATTATTAATATAATAGTGATAGTCTGGTCTTTATTACTCCGTTTTGGATTTATTATATAAAGAACGCAGGGTTGCCAACAATTTTTTATGCCTAGAATAATATTGGTAAACGTCTTAGTAAGGTGACTGTGATAGAAAGCTGTAAGAAAAGAAATATTAGTGTTTAAATTAGAAAAAAGAACCTAGAAAGTGGTTAAAGATGGATATATAAACTCAAATGCTTCTGCAACATATAATTATTATCCTGACGGAAGTAGAGAAAGTGTTGTATATGAAAGTGGTTTGAGTTCAGAGTATACTTATTATGACAATGGACTATTAAAAACTCTTACAAATAAAGAGGCAGATGGCAGTGTAATGGATGAATACTCATATACATATAATGCGGCAGGAAATCAAGAAACAAAGACAGAATTTATAAATGGTGAAAACAAGGGTACAATAGCTTACACATACGATGATTTAAACAGACTTAAAACTGTAACAGAGCCATCTTCAAGAAAGACAACCTATGCTTATGACAGAGCTGGTAACAGAGAGGTTGAAATAAACACTAAAAGCAGAACTGTTGTAAATATTTATAATGGTGAAGGATTAAGGGTAGCAAAAGAAGGAGAGTTGTATTCTATGAGTGTAGAATACAACTTAAGAGATTTTTATAACTGGAAAACTGGAAGTGATAGTTTTGGTGGATTTGTAGTCGATGGTGAAATGGCTGAATTACATGCTTATGGAAGAGCTAAGGAATTCGAAGTGTATGGAACTCATAATATTACAATAAGCTGGACAGAAGGAGAAAGATACGATATCCTTGATTCTAAAAATGTTTCACATGATTGTACTAGAAGAAACGACAGAATGAGAAGACAAAGACCACGAATAAATGATACAAGGAGGTAAATGTATTGAGCAAAAAAAATTTATTATCATAATTTTACCAACAACATTCACCCTAATAGCTGTTTTTCTTATAGGCATCTATATGTATAAAGGTCTTACTACTAGAGTAACTGAAGTTAAATTAGAAAGCTCAGAAGAAATACACATTTTAGAAAAGGAATTCAGAATTTCTACATTACACTTATTTGATATAGAAAGAGTATGGGTAACATCAAGAGAACATGACTTAGGATTAGAATTATTTATCAATAAAAACGACTTAGACGTCTTGCTGCAAGGGATAGAAATTCCATACAAAGAAGAGTCAAATACACAAGAATGCGATAAATATGATATAATATACTCGTATAAAGCAGATGAAGAGTTTTGGGGAAGTGTAACAATTTTTGTTAAAAACATCAATGAAGAAGATTTTATTAATGTAAAGATAGTCAGATACAGCCTAAGAAAGCGTGATGAAACAATGAATTTAATTAACAGATCCATTAGAAATAAAAGATCTCTATTTAATTTTGATTTTACATGAAGCTGTGCCTTGCAATAATTCAATCTGGCGTAAGCTTCCCTTGGGAGAACGGAGACGGCAGATTGTTCTAAAATAGAAGATTGTGTGCGAAACTGAGTTAACTTAAAGTGAACTCGTTTAGCTAAAGCTAAACATTGAGACTTCAGGTGGAGACTCAACTCCATTCGTTCTTCTTCTAGTATTTCGTTTAATATGGTGCACCGTCAGGATTGACTTATAAATACGTATAAAGATAAACGTATCAAATAATACCTGTCCTAATTTAGTAAATATTTACAGAATATGAATTGAAGCAACTGTTGAAAGCATTATAACCAATTTACAGAACCCCAAATTTACTAATGGTAATTACGTATATTTAAAACCAGAAGAGTATACTCCAAGGGGACACTACTTTTTCGGATTTATAAGAAAAGACTTGGGATGGAGAGTAGTAGTAAATAAAACTCAAATAGATGTAAATGTAGAGGTTAACCATAAAAACGAACTTGTTTTTGTAAAAGAATAAAATATATGTTAATAAAACTAAGCAAAAGACCTCGGGTGAGGTTACTGTGGTCTTTTGCTTAGTTTTAATTAGAACGAATCAATTATATTTAAAACATACCGTGACATTAACATGTAGTCAGTTGAATCAATTTCACCATCACCAGTTATATTTGCTACTGATTCGGATAAAGTGTAGGCAAGTTATCCATTATTTAATTAGAGAGGTTTTAATGTATGAAAAACAGACGAGCAAACAAAATGGTTGTTTTATTAATTTTTACAATGTTATTTTTTTTAAATGGTTGTAGTGATAAAGTAGATTCATTAGAGTTGTCTCCTTCATTGACAGAATATGAAAAACGTGCAGAGGAATTCTTTACTGTTTATTTTGAATTAGCAGATGAAGTTGATGCAGGAGAGACACTTGAAGAGTTTATAGATGTTATTTCACGTAAAGAAGATAAAATAGAACTAATGGAAGAGTTGCTTGAGAAAATCAAGAAGGTAGCTCCTGAAGAAAAAACTCAAGATTGTCGAAGGATGGAGTCTAGAGTTATCGACCTTAAAGAACTTTATGAGTATTCTCAAAAAAGTTTTGATAAGTTATCTACAGAAGAAAAGAGAGATATAGGACTAAAATTAAGGCATTTGAGGATGCATTTAAACCGTTGGAATAATGGAGAAGATACATATTTGTGGTGAAACCTATATCGGCTAAACTTACTTATGAGAGATGTTGAGGGTGAAAGCGACTACTACATGTATAACGGCCATATATTAAATCACCATAGTTTTCACTTACTAAAAATAGATAATCTTGATCATATACTATTTCTTCAGCTATTCCACCATAATACTCAAATGCATTTTCATGCATTCTTATAGTATCAGCAGTAGTAAAAGGCCTGTCCAACCATTCACAATACTTATATCGTGAATGTGATAATATAAAACACATAACATAAAGTCTTATATGCTTACCATTTGCATCAGATACTTTTATGGTGCCAAAGTCCACCTAGATTTGTTTACCCAATCAGTAATACTGGCAATTTCATCTTCCCATATTTCTTTTTCTTTTTTATTTTTCATTTCACAAGTAAAAAACATAATGACATCCGAATATAAATATAATTTCCAGTACTTTGACCACGTATTTGACAATTACTGGTAAATGTCGTAAAATCTTATTGATCGAAAACTGTTAATTTTATTATACCATTCACACTACTTACATTATACCATTTTTCATATCAAGGAACATATTTTTAATGTCTTAATTTCTAAGATTTAAAATCTATATAGATAAATGAAAAATATAGTAATTTGTTAATATTATAAAAAACAGCGTCTGAAAACCCATCTTTACTTGCCGGCTTTAGCCGTGGGATGAAAGACGCTCTTGCCAATAGGTAAGCATTTTCACAATATATGTTGTAGTAAAAAATAAATACTGATACAATATCAATATGAGACAAGAATATAGAAGAACAAAGAAAACGGTATCATTAATCAACTACCATTTTGTTTTTTGTCTACGATATCGTAGAAAATTGCTTGTTGGTAATGTAGAAACAAGATTTAAAGAACTATTGCAGGAAATTTGCACAGATTTAAAGCTTGAAATTCTTGAAGTAGAGTGTGATAAAGACCACTGCCACATGTTTTTGAATGCATTACCAACACATAGTCCATCTGGCATAATGGCTCGTATAAAAGGGGTGACTTCTAAA
Source organism: Herbivorax alkaliphila (assembly GCF_030848475.1). Lineage (GTDB taxonomy): Bacteria > Bacillota > Clostridia > Acetivibrionales > Acetivibrionaceae > Herbivorax. The sequence continues at coordinate 2,589 of NZ_JAVDDS010000060.1, read as the reverse complement.
AAACTTAGGGAAGAATTTAAACATTTGAGCCATATGGTTAGTTTGTGGACTAGAAGCTATTTTGTATCGACGGCAGGAAATGTGTCAAGTGAAACAATTAAACGCTATGTTGAAGAACAAAAGACAAGGGGGTGAAAACTTGAAAAAAACTGTTAAAATAAAGATTTTACTGAAAAAAGAACAAATTAAGATACTTCAAAGAATGTCTCTAGAATATATCCAATCAGTAAATGCACTTGTACAAAGCATGGTTGATGCAGGCAAATAGTGAATTTTGCAATACAAAACAATGTTTCTGAAATTCGCATGGAAAAGCTTGCGAACATAAGGAACATGGCAAGAACAAGCCGTAAAAACGAAAAGAACCTACGCACATGGTCATTCTATCGGTTAGCCCAATATATTGAGTACAAGGCACTTTTGGAAGGTATTAGGGTTGAGTATGTCAATCCAGCACATACTTCACAAATATGCCCTTCATGTGGAAAGCTTAACAAGGCTAAAGATAGAACCTATAAGTGTGCGTGTGGATATAAAAATCATAGGGATTTAGTGGGTGCAAGAAATATAATTAATGCACCTGTGGTAAATGGTAACAGTCTATCAGCCTGAGTTGCTATATGCACTGGCTCAGGAGGGGTAATGGAATACCCTAAGCTTGAGGTCATACTCCGATAGCAGAAATGTACTTCGGTTTAATCAGTCAAGAATCCCATTCCTTTAGGTGTGGGAGTGTCAAAATTATAAATAAAGGGTGATATATATGAAAAGACAACCTGTAGGCGTAGATGATTTTAAAAAGATAATTGAAGAAGATTTATATTTTGTAGATAAGACATTATTTATAAAGGAAATAATTGACGATGGCTCGGAAATTATTTTAATTGCACGTCCAAGAAGGTTTGGGAAGACACTTAATATGTCTTTATTAGAGTATTATTTTGAGAAAAGCGAAGAAGATAACAGTTATATGTTCAAGGATTACAAAATATGGGCTCAGGGTGATAAATACAGGGAAGAGCAGGGGAAATATCCAGTCATAACCTTGACATTTAAAAATGTAAAAACAAGTAAATGGGATATCAATTTTGAGCTTATAAAAGATGTAATTCAAGTGGAATTTAACAGGCATGTATATTTAATGGATTCAAAAGAAGTGACATTGTCTGATAGACAAAACTTTGAAAAAATAATTTATGGTAAAGCCAGTTACAATAATTATGTAAATAGCATAGCTGTTTTATCTAGAATGCTTTATATGCACCACAAACAATTACCGTATGTGCTTGTAGATGAGTATGATACAGTTTTAAATGAAGCATACATACATGGACATTGGCAAGAAGCTATAGAATTTATAAAAGCTTTTATGAATTCAACATTTAAAAACAATAAAAATTTGCACAAAGGTGTTTTGACAGGTATTTTTAGAGTGGCAAAGGAAAGTATATTTAGTGACATGAATAATCTAAATGTGTGTACTATATTAAGTGATAATTACAGTGAATATTTTGGATTTACTCAAAGTGAAATAGATGAAGTTTTAAATTATTATGGAATAGAAGAAAAGGAACAAGTTAAAGATTGGTACATTGGGTATTTGTTTGGCAAAAAGAAACAAAGAGTTATTTACAATCCTTGGTCAATTATTATGTATATACATAAGGGAATATTAGAGCCATATTGGATAAATACAAGTGGAAATGCAATTATAAAAGAGCTTGCAACAACAGGGGATAAAAGTATACAACTAGACATTCAAAATATAATTGAGGGTGGAACTGTAGATAATGTAAAGATAGATGAGAATATAATATATAGCGAGATAAAAAAGTCAGAAGAGAGTATATGGTCATTTATGTTAATGAGTGGTTATTTAAAACCATCTAAATTATACTTAAAAGAAGAAGGAGTATATTGTGATCTTAAAGCACCAAATAAAGAAGTCTTTCACTTTTTTAGAAACATTTTAAGAAGTTGGTTGAGTGAGACTATAAAAGGTGGAAGTGTTGACGAGATGCTAAAGGCATTACTTTCAGGAGATGTAGATACATTTTATGAGATTTTTGCACGTACAGTTATAAATGTTTTAAGTTATAATGATGTGGGAGAAGATAGAGCAGAAAGTTTTTATCATGCTTTTGTATTGGGGTTGCTTGTTAACATAGACAAAGAATATGATGTAAAGTCAAATAGGGAATCGGGATACGGAAGATATGATGTCATTATTATACCAAAGGATAAGAGTAAAAAGGGTATAATAATTGAGTTTAAAAAGGCAAGTAATTTAAGAGGTGAAACGATAGAACAGGCATTAAAATCTGCTTTAAAGCAGATAGAAGATAAAAAGTATGATGAAGAGTTAAAGGGATTTGGAATAAATGATATTATTAAAATAGGTATTGCATTTAAAGGTAAAGAAGTTAGAGTTGACACGGTTTAATTCAATAGTACAGGAGGGAAACCATGAAAAAGATACCTTATGGTGAAAGCAATTACAAAGAAATTATAAAAAACAGCGTCTGGAAACTCATCTTTACTTGCCGGCTTTAGCCGTGGGATGAAAGACGCTCTTGCCAATAGGTATTT
>NZ_JAVDDS010000006.1 GCF_030848475.1 Herbivorax alkaliphila | reverse complement strand
GAATAAAATGAATTTTTCCACACGGTTTACACATGAAAATTTTCTCTCCATAGAAATTACATAGTAATTTTTTAAAAAAGCCACTGTTGGCTACATATAAGATAAGAATTATGTCTTGCGGGACTTCTAGAATCACTAAGAACGGTAATTAGACTCGCTCTAGAAGCGTTATACATCCTGTTAAAGTATTTAAAAGCTCCTTTTTTCAATTAATTTGATTTTTCCATTTTCGAACCATACCGTGTTTCTTTCCCATATAGTTCCATCTTTCATCATGCAAAATCTTCTGATAAATGCATTGGTGGTAAACTTGGAATAACCAAACAGGCTGTTCATAATCAAAGGAAAACTTGTTGCCTAACAGTTACAGCTTTTTCAATAGCTTATTTTGTGTTGCAAAAAAAACAAGCACCTTGGTTTAAATCACCAAAGTGCTTGTTTTTTTGAATAAGTTATTATTGTTTCAAAAGTATAAAATTGTATGTTGCGTTTGATTTGTTAAATATTAGCTCGTGTTTTAGCTAGATTGATTTATTACAACCTACACACAGGATTATTCATCTAAATGTCCTTAAGGCATTAATTAAAATATCGTTCTCCTTAAATTCTTTTCCATTGACATATATGCTGTCATCGTCATCTCCATCGCCCCACATAGCTACATCTAATATTTTACGACCTTTATTTTCAAACACATAATATACTCGTGCATCTATACGAGATTTCTTTCTAACAGGTATAAGATCAACATTACTTATCGTTTTGAGCAAATCAATATGTTCTGCCAACTGATCACCATTAACAGTAACTTTTACTGTTGACCGATGGCTCTTTAAATCTTCAACACTTAAAGGAAGCATAGTAAAAGCATTTGAATAATAAATTGTTAAACTAAGATCATCAAAATTCTCTGATTCAATTAGTTTTGAAAAGTTATTTAATGCTCTTTGGGGACTCCTTTTCTCATAAATGATTAAAAAAGTGCTGGCAAATAACAGAAAAACTATAAATCCTATAATAATATTTTTTTTTGAAACCATTTCTATTCCTCCTACCAAATAAATCATTCTTTTTCATCCTCTTTAATTATCTGGATCAGCTGTTATTGTTGATATGCCACTAAAAAATAGATTATTATGGTCCACGGTATAATATCCCCACCCGTGATAACCCCTATGTAAAGTCCTGTAGTGCGTAGAGTTGTTCATTCTTATAATTCCTCTATGACTATTATACGACCTGCACGTAGGTTCTCCAAGTTGTTTAGCAATAGGAGTTTCATACTTCGCTAAATTAGCCTCTTCTATGGCAAGCCTTTGTCTTTTGCTATATTCTTTTCCAGCTTCAATCTCTCCATCTAAATGTTGCACCGCATGTCCCATCTCATGAGCCAACATCATTGCCGGGCTCATAACGGTGCAGTTTTTGTCCTTCCTTGGGGTAAAGAGGCTTCCGCCCGTCATAAGAAGTCCCGCTTTAGGATTCCAATATATTGTTCTTGTATCTGGATCATAATCGCCGTCCATTTCTCTAATAAATACGATTGTAATCCTTCTTCTGAACCTTCAAGTCTTTCAATAAGGGATTTTCCGTCTTCAGAAGCTTTTAAATACGCTATAGCTCTTTCATATTCTTGCTTTTGCCAGTCCATCACACTACCATATTCTAGCTTTTGAAAGTCCTTCGCGCTACTTAATAATTTAAATCCACTTGAGTCAGAAGATGCATTATTGTTTCTTTTTTTAATATGTCTTACCCATAAATCCGAAGGCATTCCCTGTTGTCTATACACAGGTGCAAAACCTGTTGGGGCATAGTAATAGGTGCCTCAACATTTCCTGTACTTGCATCAATTAGTGCTGTAACATCTGCATGTTCGTTATAAACATAGTAGTTAAATAATCATTTCCGTCAAATACAAGTATATCATATTTATACAGAGCTTCTCCACTTATATTACCTACATTTTTACTAACTACCCTGTTTAATTCATCATAAGTACTTATGGATTTTTTACTGTTCCAACTCTTTATTTTAAGGTGTTGTATGTTTTTATTATAATAAGCCATGACAGAAGAAAAATTGAACACTTTGCAGTTACTACTAACCCATCCTCGGCATGGGTAACACAACAAATAAGGAGAGAAACACCAAAGTATTTAATTCATGATAATAATCCTACTTTTACATCAAAGTTATTTCAAGAGTTTTTATCAAATGCAAATATAAAGACTAAAAGGACAGGAATAAAATCACCCAGACAAAATGGAATTTGCGAGAGAGTAGTAGGTATATTGAGAGCTGAGTTATTAAATCATGTTATCCCATTTAATCAGAAACATTTGGAGTATTTACTCAATAATTATTTAAAAGAGTATTATCATCCTGTCAGGACACATCAAGGTCTTAATTGCCAAACTCCAATTTTATCTGACAAGCCTCCAGAAACTAAGGTGGAAGATACTAAATTAGTTTCAAAGCCAATTCTTGGAGGACTTTATCACAGCTACAAAAAAGTTGCCTAACAGTTACAGCTTTTTCAATAGCTTATTTTGTTATGCAAAAAAACAAGCACCTTGGTTTAAATTACCAGAGTGCCTGTTCTTTGATTAAGTTATTATTGTTTTAAAAGTATAAAATTGTATGTAGCGTTTGTTCTGTTTGTTAAATATTAGTGCATATTTTAGCCAGATTGAGTTTTTGAAACTTACAACACACCACAACAATATTAATAATCTATGATTTAATTAAATTCCATTCTGCCCATCCTTCTTCCGTTAATTCAAACCAATAATCTTCAATTTTTAATGAATCTAGTTCAGTAATATCTTTAACTTCAGGAGGGTACTCTATTCTTATTTTTCTCTGTCTAAAAAGTAATTTAATTTCATTAATTAGTTTATCCTTATCTATATTAATGCTCAAATAATCTAGATATTCTTTAATCTGAACTATACTCTCTCCTCCATCAACTAAAGCATCTAAAATTCCTTCTCTTGCGTTCATATATATACCTCCCTCCATTATTTTATTTGTTTGGGGTATGGTCTAAAATGAGGTTGTTCAATAAGGTTATCATTTATATCTTTTAAAATATGTTCATATATTTTTTCACCAGTCTTGACATTAGTGTATTCTATTTCTACACTATTACCGCCCTTATTACCTTTTTTAGTAGATTCAACTATTGATTCTCCAGTCTTTTGCCAATCATTTGGGTTACTATCAATATCATCTAATAACTCTTTGAATGTTCGATCTTTACCCGTTCCCTTATTATTAGGAAAATTTCCTCCGCTACTTGAAACTCCATCTACAGCAGAAACAAAACAAACGGTACCAACTATTGTCTCCATTCCTGAAAAATTTCCCCAAACTTCTCCTATACTAGGTATTTGGAAGACTCTAGCATCAGTCAAAGTTACTACCCCATCCCCACCAAAATTCATATTAAACTCTAAATTATCACTTTGTCTAAAAACCCGATTTCTTGAATCACCTGTAAATGAATTTCCACCATGACTAGAAAAATTTTCTTTCATTTTCCATCCACCATAAACCATCCCAACAAATCCAAGAGTATCTAACCAATGTTCTGCAGAATACCTTTCATCTGGTGCAAAAGCACCTTTGACAGTGTCGACTGATCCCCAAGTCATATGATTAAAAAAGTGATACACTGAATCTTTCCGTTTTTCAGCTCTTTGTTTAAACCCTTCTTCCATGTTTTCAGGAATTCCCCAAGCGAATGCGTTTATAAAGTGATATGGTGAATCAAGCCATTTTTTTGATCGTTTTCTATTTCCTTCAATAAAACCACTGCCTATTTGCCTAAAGCTTTGAATAGATCTTGTTACTGGATTATATTTTTTATAAGAAACACTTTTTTGCTGTTCATATTCTCGTAGTTGCTTTAGAAATTGCTGTCTTTGATATTGAAGTTCTAAGTCTTTTATATCACAAATATACGTTCTTAATTCATAGCTATGTCCTGTTGGGTCATAATACCTTATCGGATTATTAGCTGTATAAGCATATAAATTCAAACTAAGTGGATCATTTGGGTCACCCCTGTATGTGTCCTCCTGCAAGAACCTTGCAACTTTAGGGTCATACATTCTTGCATTTAGATAATAGAGCTCTGTCTCTTCATCATACTGATATCCTGCATACTTAATATTATTGTTCACATCTCCTGTAGACTCTAATATATTACCAAATGGGTCATAGTAATAGGTTGCCTCAACATCTCCTGTATCTGCATTAATTAGTGCTGTAACATCTGCATGTCCGTTATAAACATAGTAGTAAGAATCTCCGTCAACATCTCTCATTAGTAGATTAATTCCATATAAGTTTCTTGCTACCTGATTTCCATTTCCATCTACCTCAAGTACTACTTTGTCATACTCATACAGGTAATATGTTGTCTCTTGTCCCGTACTCTTTTCTACTCTTCTTCCCTCACCATTGTATGCATATGTTACTGTAGCTGTATCTGTCACTGCTTCTATAAGTCTGTTTAATGGATCATATTGATATTCTGCAATAACTTCTGTAACGCCGTTTTCTACTTTCCTTACTTCTGTTTGATTTCCATCCTCATCGTAATCATATTCTATTGTTTCTGCTCCTAATACTTCTACTTCTTCAAGCCAGTTTTTATCATTGTAGTGATAAATTTTATTAACTGTTGTACCCGATTCTGTTATTGTTTCTGTTTTTCTATTCCCTGCTGCATCAAATGTATATACAGTTTCTCTTCCTTCTGGCTCTGTTACCTTCTCTAATCTGTTTAGGTCATCATATTCAAAATCTGTTGTACCCTTAACTACTCCATCTACAATTTCAAATTTTGAAGTCTGATTACCTGCCTTGTCATAGTAATATTGAAATCTCTCTAATTGAGAATCAACCGTTTCTCCGTTTGCTGTTATCTCCATCTTATGAGTAATCAGTATATTTAATAACCCATCATTTCGATAATTATAAATCTGTCTATACCTATATGTATTAGAGCCTTCAGTAAATTGAGGATGTCTTATACTTTCTCTTGCTCCATTGTCATAATAATCATATTCTGTTAATTTTGAAGAATCTGCACTAGATATTGATGAACCTGATGCCAACTCATCATCTACTACATATTTCAACCTCCCTGCCTTATCATATACTTTTGTTGTCTCATTTCCCTTATTGTCCACACTCACTTCTGCAGTTAAATAATCATTTCCGTCAAATACAAGTATATCATATTTATACAACGCTTCACCACTTATATTGCCTACATTTTTACTAATTACCCTGTTTAATTCATCATAAGTGCGTGTTGTCTCTCCTGTATCATCTATCATTTTTATTTGGTTTCCGTTGTCATCATATTCATATGATATTATTACTGTTGAATGTTGTGACTTAGATGCAATCTCTTCTGTAAGCCTTCCATGAATATCATATTCATATAAAACTTCTGTACCATTAGAAATGCTCTGCTGACTGCTTCTTCCTGTCTTTTTTCGAAGCTCTCCTTTTGCATTATACTTATACTCTTCAAAAGTTCTTCTGTCATTTTCATCTCCATTGTGGTCTATCTTTTTTGCCATAAGGTCTGATGCATTATATTGATATGTTGTTGAAAGAACTAAGTTTTCACTGGCATCAAACATCTCCTGCTTTATCATATTGCCATTTAAATCATATTCATAGTTTGTCTTTTGCCCTATTGCATCAATTACATAGTCAAGTCTGTCAAATTCATCATATACATATGTTATCTGATTATTTTTACCATCTTCTTTAATCATTATATTTCCTGCAAAATCATATACACTGCTCTCAATACTTCTTTCAAGATTTACTTCTGGGTACATTGTCTTTATAAGTCTATCATTTTTGTCATATTCATAATCTGTTCTCTTATCTAATGCATCATATGAATATATTTGACGGTTACTTTCATCATATATTATTTTTTCAATTGACACTCCATAAGCATCTTTTTTCTCTATAAGTCTATTTATTTCATCATATACATTTTCCGCAGTACTTTCAGCTGTGTTTCCACCTCTTATTACTGAATCCGTAGTTGTCAAAAGGTTATCATTTTTGTCATATGTATAACCTTCAATATGCTCTATCGTTTTGCTGCCCTTTATTACCACCCTTTTCATTTCTTTAAGCCTGTTTAATTCATCATACTTATACTCTATCTCATTTCCTTCTCCATCAATTTTAAACCTTATATTTCCGTTTGAATCATATCGTGTACCAACTGTTATAGATTCTGTTTCATCGTTTTTCTGTGCAGTTTCAGATTGAAGTCTTCCTGCATCATCATATTCATATAGAATCTCTTTATCGTAATTGTCACTTTCTTTCTTCAAGTTCCTCATAGCATCATATTCATAATTTACTTTATATGGTGAAATACCGTCCATTTCCATTGTACTGTCCATTGGATACTCCACTTCTTTTAATTGACCTAATAAATTATACTTATATTTTGTTGTGTTGCCATTTCCATCAGTATGAAATTTCAAGTCACCCAAAACATCGTATATATTTTCTTCAACAAGCTCTCCACCCTGTCTTGGATCAAAAGAATCTGTTGCTCCTCTTCCAACCCATTTTTTTGTCACGTTATTAAAATAGTCATAATCATAAGCTGTTTTTGAATAGAATATTCCTTTTTATAGCATATAAAACTACATATTAAATATTATTTGTCAAATTAGTTTGTTTAGTTAATTAGGTATATACTATAGGATAAATACTTGCTTTATCTAAAATTAAAGAATACATACAGATATAAAAAATTCTTTTTAAAGTGGGGTTGATGTAGTGTCTAATTATAAAGCTGTAGTTTTATATATGAAACAATGGTTACAAACGTTAGTAGATTTTATATTAATAAAAATTATGTCTGAGGAAGAAAAAGATGAGGAAATAATAGCTCTTAGAAGTCAGGTAGCTCTTTTAAACCAAAAGGTAATTGATAAAAAAATACCCAAACCAACTGTTACACCTGCCCACCGTCAGTTATGGGTCTTGCTTTCAAAGTTCTATTCAAGATGGAAAGAGGATTTGGTTATTGTTAAGCCTGAAACTGTTATTGGCTGGCATAAAACAGCTTTTAAGTTTCACTGGATGCGTAAGTCTAAAAAGCGTGGAAGACCTAAAATTTCAAGAAAAACAATTGAGCTTATCAAGCGTATACATAAGGAAAACCCTTTACTCTCACCTGAAAAGATACACGAAAGATTAGTTGACCTTAATATAACTGATGCTCCCTCTCCAAATACAATTGCTAAGTATATACCAGAAGTTAGAAAGCCACCAAGTGAAAAGCAAAAACAGTCTTGGAAAACATTCCTTAAAAATCATAGGAAGGAAATTTGGGCTATGGATTTCTTTACTGTTCCAACTCTTTATTTTAAAGTCTTGTATGTCTTTATTATAATCAGCCATGACCGAAGGAAGATTGAACATTTTGCAGTTACAACTAATCCTTCATCGGCATGGGTAGCACAACAAATAAGAGAAGCAACTCCTTTTGGTGAAACACCAAAGTATTTAATTCATGATAATGATCCTACTTTTACATCAAAGTTATTTCGAGATTTTTTATCTAATGCAAATATCAAAGCTAAAAGGACAGGGATAAAATCACCCAGACAAAATGGAATCTGCGAGAGAGCAGTAGGCATATTGAGAGCTGAGTTATTAAATCATATTATTCCATTTAATCAAAAACATTTGGAGTATTTACTCAAAAATTATTTAAAAGAGTATTACCATCCTGTCAGAACACATCAAGGACTTAATTGCCAAACTCCAATTTTATCGGAAAAACCTCCAGAAACTAAGGTGGAAGATACTAAATTAGTTTCAAAGCCAATTCTTGGAGGACTTTATCACAGCTACAAAAAAGTTGCCTAACAGTTACAGCTTTTTCAATAGCTTATTTTGTTATGCAAAAAAACAAGCACCTTGGTTTTAATTACCAAAGTGCTTGTTTTTTGATTAAGTTATTATTGTTTTAAAAGTATAAAATTGTATGTTACACTCGCTTTGCTTGTTAAATATTGGTGCGTAATTTAGCCAGATTGAATTTTTGCAACCGACAACAAAAAAATTGCCTAATTAATTGATAGCTTATTTTGTTATGCAAAAAAACAAGCATCTTAGTTTAAATCACCAGAATACTTGTTTTTTGATTAAGTTATTATTGTTTTAAAAGTATAAATTTATATGTAACGCTTGCTTTGCTTGTTAAATATTAATTCATGCTTTAACCCAGTTGAATTATTAAAGTACACCACGCTGTTACTTACTTTTGATTTTGAAAACTTTTTTTATATTCCGCTGGACTTTGATCTGTATATTTTCTAAAAAGTCTGCTAAAATAACTTGCTTCCCTATAACCTAACATTTCACTTACCTCATAAGTCTTATAGCTTCCCTCTTTTAGAAGCATTTTAGCCCACTCCATTTTAATTTTCGTCACATACTCCAAAAAATTGTATCCTGTTTCCTGTTTAAATAAGGAGCAAAAATAATTTTTGCTTATATTTAAATATTCAGCGATAGATAACAATGTTATATCTTGTTCTATATGACCTAAAACATATTCACAGGCTTTTTTTATTAGTGCATTACTTTGAGCAGGTTTGTATTCTTTAACAACTTCTAGAACACTTGTAACAAATTTGATAAAATAAACCTTTATCTCATCTTTAGTATCGAAATCAGACATATTGATATTAACAAATACACTAAAATCATATAGCTTATTTATAAATCCATAATGTATATCAATGAAGTGTGATATGTTAAATATTAATTGACCTGCAGTAAAAGCTATTCTCTTAAGGTTATCCTGATTTCCTGTTTCTATATCATCAAATATATTCTCTGCAAGCTTCAAAGCCTTATCATTTCCTGCCATTATATACTCTGCTAATAATTTTTCTCTTTCAACAGGGTAGAGAAGACTTTTGTTACCATTTTGATCAAATTGACTTATATTTATAACCCTGTTTCCACCTAAAATATACTTATGTCGCAACGCTGACTTTGCAGCCATATAACTTAAACTAATCTCATCTAGACTAGAAACTACACTTCCAATTCCTACAGTTACCCTTACATTATGATTTCTTTTGATTTCCTCAGCCACAGTCTCATAAAAATCATTTGACAAATCTTCAAATTCTTTGTCTTTAATTTCATTACAGGGTTGCAAAACCACACCAATAATACCTATGTCCATATCAATAGTATTGCATACTAAATTATCAAATCCTTTTACAACAATATGTATTATTTCTCTTATTTTCTTAATTAGCTCTCCAAACTCCCCACTTTTAATAAGTTCTTTAGAGCTAGCATCAAAACTTCCTATTTCAATAATGCCTATTAAAACTATTTTATCTGAAATATTAATATTATATTCTTCAACCAAACCATTTAATTTATAAAATGACTCCTTGCCCCTTAATAAATCATATAGTATTTTTTCTCTTGATATAGATAGATTCATTTCTAACTTTTCTTTTAATATTTGGTTTTTGTCTCTTTCTAAATGCCTTTTTTTTAAAATTTCATAAGCTTTTTTAAGTACATTAATTAATTTATCACTTTCTAAAGGCTTTAAAATATAATCATATGCACCTAATAGCAGACCTTGTTTTGCATAAGAAAAATCTTCATTTTCACTTAAATATATCAGCATAGAACTTTTATCATATTCTTTGATTGTATTTAACAACTCTATTCCATCCATTTTAGGCATACTAATTTCTGAAATCACAAGATCTATATCATGTTGATTTAATTTTTGTAAAGCGTCTATCCCATTATTTGCAACACAAACAAGTTTAAAGCCATATTCCTCCCATTTAATTTGGCTTTTAAACCATTCACGTAATATCAGATCATCTTCGACCACCATAACACAAAACAAACTAATGTCCTCCTTTGTCAAAACCATAGAGACAAATAATAAATTATGATTAAAACTGCAATTTGTCATCTATTATACAAATATATCCTTAAATTAAAGACAATTACAGTCATTTTCCACAATTATTAGACTTGCATTTATAAATTAATATTAATACTATATTTATTTATTGTCAAATGCTTTGTTTTTAAGGCAATACATAAGATGAATACATTATACTTTTTAATGAAGATACTGTTTATTATTTCTAAACTTAAAAATCATTAGTATAAAAACAAAAAAGAGGATTAATCCTCCTTTTTGTTTTTATACTAATGATTTTTATATACTTTTTGTCTAAAAAACCTTAGCTTTCTTTCTTTTTTGAAGTAGACTTTTTTGCTGTAGTCTTTTTTGTAGTTTTTCCTGCAGTGCTTTTTCCCGCAGTGCTTTTCTTGGTGCTGGTTGCTTTTTTCTCTGTACTACTTGATTTTTGTGAAGTTCTTGATGCTTTTTGAGTCACTTTAAAGGAGTAGTTTGAAAAAGAATTGTTATCCCAATTATCACTACTATCTTTAAAAGCAACGTTAAGGCTGTCAGGATGAGTCACTTTAATTTTAGTTTCAAAAACATCCTCATTTTTTTCCATAGGTATAAATTTTTTGTCTTCCCAGCTTTCCCCGTAACCAATGTGTGCATAAACTGATTCAGCACCACTTTGAGCCAACAGTCCATTATAGGACAGGGTAACTTCATCACCGACACGTATTGATGATTTCGATACTTCAACGCCATTACCTGCATACAACTGCTTTGTTCTTGCCATGATAATCACCTCTTATTTTGATTTTAGTAATTAAGCAATAACCAAATAATAAATTCCACACTTAGAATCATGCTTTATTATTGGCTTGTTTCTAAACGTACTAATTTCACATCTCTTTTAATGTAGCTAAATTTAGTATTAATTGATAAATTTACAAGCTTAATCAAAACCATTCCATCATATTAATCGGAGCTTTCTTTAAAAAAATTAACCAAAAGGTAGATTTTATTTTTGTTTTTATTAAATGGTGAATTAATTAGTTAATTATACATACTTTTAAAAAACATTGAATTTACATCTAAAACTATTTTATATAAAAAAGTATTGATAGTCAACCAATTAAAAATAAAATCCAAATTTTTTTAACACAAAAATATACAATATGTTTTTTATTAATTTTTAAAGTACTTCTTAAAATAATACCTGTTGTGCAAAAATAACAATACACTATTTAAATTAATATGTGTACACGATATATTTTTAATTCCCTTTTATCAGTTTTGCCGTAAGACACCTTAATTAAGGTAGTTGATAAGGCAAGGTTTCGTTAACTGATTTAGCATTAGCTAAACATCCCTAGGTTGAATTTTAGAATAAAATTAATTTCTCAAGGGTAGGTTCAATATTTAACATTTTCTTTAGGTTTTTGTAATCTTCTAAAATTTTATTGTTTTTATTTTGAATTTTATAACCTCTTATCATAAGATTTTTCGGTGTATCAACAGGAGATACGTACTCTACCACCGACACCTTATACCCCATAGCCTCTAGCAGAACAGCTCTTATGCCGTCAGTGAGCACATCTGCCATACGCATCTTTAAAACCCCGTGCTTTATTATGCTGTTAAAAGATTTAAAAGAATACTGACTGAGTATTTCCTGTTGACAGCAAGGTACTGCTGCTATTGCTTCAACATTATTATTAACTGCAAGGCCAATAGCTTCATCAGTTGCAGTATTACATGCATGTAGACTGATAAGGAGATGTACATTTCTTTTGGCTTTATAGTTTTTTATGTCTATAGCTTTAAATTCCATATTTTTATATCCTAAATTAGATGCTGTCTTTTTAGAAGCTTCAATAACCGATTCTGAATAGTCTAATCCTATAAAATAGCAGGGTTTTTTTAAAACTTCTCTAATGTAATAATTTAAGACAAATAAAAGATATGACTTACCACATCCACAGTCTAACACTGTTATAGATTCATGTTTTTCTAATAGTGCTTTTATTGTATCATCAATAAGCTCAACAAAATGATCAATTTGATTATACTTTCTTATCATATCATTTTTTACTTTATTATTAGCTCCTAAAATGCCTATCTCTTTTAAAAGTTCATCTGCCTGACCAACTTTTATATAATAATCCCTGTTAGATACTTTAGGAGTATCATGATGTTTTTTGCCCATATCAATTTCTTTTTTTGCATCTTTAGTCTTCATTTTCACATTTTTATGGTCAGCTTCTATAATGATAGTGCTGCCTCTTTCTTCATATGTAAGCTCTAAATTGTCATAATCTTTGGCATATTGAGATATTTTTTGCGATAATTGTTCTATATTAATTTTTTGAGTATCGGTATTAAATTTTAAATTCAATGTATTTTTATCTGCCAAAATATTTCCCGTAAATTCCTTATTCCCAGATTTAAATTTAAAACTTATCTTTTTAAAAAAATCTATATTATCTCTGTATCTTTGTTCAAGACCTGTTAAAAATAATTTTAACTTATTTATTACCTGTTTATTCATAATTTGTACCCCATTATTGCAAAATTTCAATTTACATTAGAATTATCTTTCATTCTAAGTAAAGTTACTTCGGCTTTAGAAAGTTCTCTGCACTCTCCCTTTAAAAGAGTAGTGTCTAACTTTAACTTCCCCATCTCAATTCTTTTTAAGTATTTAACTTTTTTGTTTACCGCTTCAAACATTCTTTTAACCTGATGAAATTTACCCTCATAAATTATAACTTCAACATTGGATACATCACCTGATTTTAGTATGTTTAAATCTGCTGGAAGGGTATTATATCCATCATCTAATACAACACCTTTTTTAAAGCACTGAACATCTTCTTCAGTAACTGTTCCTATAATAGAAGCATAGTATTTTTTAGGCACATGTCTTTTAGGAGACAAAATCTCATGAGCAAGCTGCCCATCATCTGTCATAATAAGAAGTCCTTCAGTATCTATATCCAGCCTTCCTACAGGAAAAAGATTAAAGCACTTGAATTCATCAGGTAAAATATCAACAACAGTCATATGTTTTTTATCATAAGTTGCAGATATTACTCCCTGGGGCTTATTCATCATAACATATAAATTTTCACGATATTTTAGTATTTCCCCACTCACTTCAATCAGACTGTCCACTGGGTTAATGTGCATACCACTATCTGTTACAATTTCCCCATCAACTTTTACAAAACCGCTTTTAATTAATTTTTTAATTTCTTTTCTGGTTCCAAAACCAGAATTTGATAATACTTTATCCACTCTTTGAGTATCTCCCAAAAACTGCCTCCTTTTAAATGAAATCTACCTTTAATTAAATTATCAGGCAGCATATGTATTCATTATAACAGAATTTAAATTATTATTCACGTCATTTTTCTCCATCCCTTTGGATAAAGATTTTTTAGCATAGAACCCGTCTGCTTTGCCCAACCAAGAGTATGTCCGTCTACTAAAACACCTGTATATCCTTTTTTGCCTTCAACAATCAACGTTTCACCCTTTAAATATTTAGATGCCTCTAAAGAATCCCAATTAAAGTTAATAGTATTTTTAATACTCTCTTTTTTAAGAGGCATAATAAATGAGTGATTAGGTTCAAATCTACCTCTTTTAAATTCTCCAAGATACCAACCAAATTTGGCTATTTTTAAACCTGAAAGGTCAGGTGATTTTACAGGCAAAAGATATAAGTGATTTTTCTTTATAGTAAAGAAGCCTTCTATTTGTTCATTTAAGTTTTCATTTGTAAACTTAAAAAAAGGCTCTAAATCTTCTTTTTTAATATGAGTTGTTTTTCCCTCATTTATACTTTTCTTGTCATCGGATTTTTTAATAAGTGCAGCAAAATGACCTTCTCCCTTTAGTTTATGAGGCCAAAGCCTTGCAGTTTTTGAAAGCTGATTATTTTTGTTCGCCCACTCAGGTCTGCCTCCCTCAATACCTTCCTCTTTAAAAATTTCAACAAGCTTACAGTCACTAAACCTGTCTAAAAATAAACTTATCATCATTTCATTTTCTTCTGGTGAAAAAGTACAAGTTGAATAAACTAAACTTCCTCCAGGCTTTAACATTTTGTAGGCATCTTCTAAAATATTTCTTTGCATGTCAGCACATATTTTAGAATTGAATTTTTCAATACTTTTTACTGCCTTTTCATCTTTTCTAATCATTCCTTCTCCTGAACAAGGTGCATCAACAAGTATTTTGTCAAAAAAGCCAGGGAATTTAGATGAAAGGTTTTCAGGCTTTTCATTTGTAACTATCGAATTTGTGACACCAAACAGTTCTATGTTTTTAATAAGTGTCTTTGTTCTCTCATAATTAATGTCATTTACTACCAATAGTCCTTTGCCTTTCATTCCTGCTGCCATCTGAACAGTTTTTCCCCCAGGAGCAGCACAAAGATCCAATATGTACTCTCCAGGTTTGGCATCAATTACAGCTCCTGGAAACATGGCACTGGGCTCTTGAATATAATAAAGACCTGCATGATAAAAAGGATGTTTGCCAGGTCTTTCCTCCTCTGAATAGTAAAACCCATCCTTTGTCCAGGGGATGGGTTTTAACTCAAACGGAGAAATCTTCAAAAAATCCTCAACACTTATTTTAAGAGTATTTATTCTAAGTCCATAATACCCTGAACTATCATAAGACTTTAAAAAATCCTCAAACTCTTTTTCTCCAAGCAGTTTTTTCATCTTTTTAAAAAATTCTTCTAAGGTATTCATTTCTTTACTCCACTTTGATAAATATAGCATCAATTCCTATATTCTCTAGCTGCATTCTTTATATGCTGTACAGCAAACTTTTCTGCTAAATCAGCATCTTTATTAATTATTGCCGTTAATATCGCTTTATGCTCTTCTAAAGCTTTTTGTGCTCTCAAAGGAGTCTTGTATGATGTAACTCTGGCTTTTTGAACATAGTGGTTAAATGTTTTCTGCAGATGTATAAGAGGATTGCTTTTACCAGCTTTAAATATCAGTTCATGAAATTTTAAATCAAACTTAATAAGATGTTCCTTATCATTTTTTGTGGTATAAAACTCCTCAAAATCAACAGTTTCTTTTAGTTCGTCCAGTTCCTCTTTTGTTATGTTCTCTGCTGCAAGTTTAGCTGCAAAACCTTCTATCATCATTCTTATAGTATATATTTCTTCAATGTCCTTAGTTGATATTCCCTTTACAACCACACCTTTATTGGGAACAGACTGAACAAGCCCCTCAAGTTCAAGCTGCATTATAGCTTCACGTATAGGAGTTCTGCTGACACCAAGATCCTCACATAACTTCTTTTCAGTAAGAGTATCACCGGGCTTGTATACTCCGTTTAAAATATCATTTTGAATATGATAAAACACCTTAGCCCTAAGTGAGTACATATAGTTTTCACCTTCAACCATATCAATTTTCACCACTTCTGTTCCCCCCTTTTATAGAGCACATTTTTATATCCATTACTAAATCACTAACAGCATTTGTTAAACTTTAGGCTGATTCTGTTTACTGATTTTGCTTTTTTGTGTAATTTATAAGTCCACCTGCTAAAATCATTTCCACCTGTCTTTCAGATAGCGTAACATTAACTGGTATATCTTTGTTTTTTGTTTTGTTCTTTACAGTTAGTCTACTTCCATTTTTAATCTGATTCACAATATTTTCAATAACAATGTCATCTCCCATATCTATCTCATCGTAATCCGCCTCATTTTCAAAAGTCATTGGAATAATACCAGAGTTTATTAAATTTGCCATATGAATTCTTGCAAATGACTTTGTTATAACTGCTTTTACCCCTAACTGAAGCGGAGCAAGTGCTGCATGCTCTCTACTAGACCCTTGACCATAATTGGATCCACCAATTATAAAGCCTCCACCATTTTCCTTTGCTCTTTTAGGAAAATCTGGGTCACATGGTGTTAGGCAATACTCTGCAAGATAAGGAATATTTGACCTGTATGGCAATAACTTTGCATTTGACGGCATGATGTGATCAGTAGTTATATTGTCTTCCACCTTTATAAGAGCTTTTCCTTCAAGTTTTTCACCTAACTCTTTATTTAAAGGAAATGGCTTAATATTAGGACCTCTCACAACTTCAACCTCTGCTCCTTCAGGTGCTGGCTCAACAACCATATTATCATCTGTAACAAATTCAGAAGGTATTTTAATTTCTGGAGCATCCCCTAAATCTTTTGGATTTGTCATAACACCAGTAATAGCACTAGCAGCTGCCACTTCTGGACTAACAAGATAAACTTGAGCTGACTTTGTGCCACTTCTTCCTTCAAAATTCCTATTAAATGTTCTAAGTGATACTGCATCAGTTTTAGGTGCCTGTCCCATACCTATACATGGTCCACATGCACTTTCTAAAATTCTAGCACCTGCTGCAACCATATCTGCCAAAGCACCATTTTGGGCAAGCATTGTAAGAACCTGTTTGGATCCTGGTGCTATTACAAGACTTACATCAGACTTTACTGTTTTACCTTTTAATATTTTTGCAACTTTCATCATATCCATGAAAGAAGAGTTTGTACAGCTTCCTATTGCAACCTGATCAACTTTGATTTTTCCTATTTCTTTTACCTTTTCAACATTATCCGGACTATGAGGTTTCGCTGCTAAAGGCTCTAAACTGTCTAAATCTATTTCTATTTCTTCATCATATGAGGCATCAGCATCAGGTTTTAATTCTATCCAATCTGATTCTCTTCCCTGTGCTTTTAAAAACTCTTTTGTCATCTCATCACTTGGGAAAATAGAAGTAGTTGCTCCAAGCTCTGCTCCCATATTTGTTATGGTGGCACGCTCTGGCACAGTTAGATTTTTAATTCCTTCTCCAGCATATTCAACTACTTTACCAACTCCGCCTTTTACAGATAAAACTCTTAAAACCTCTAAAATTATATCCTTTGCACTTACCCATGGCTTTAAATTGCCTTTTAAATTTACTTTGCTAACCTTTGGCATTGTAAGGTAATATGGACCTCCTCCCATTGCAACTGCAACGTCCAGTCCACCTGCTCCAATCGCAAGCATACCTATTCCTCCACCTGTAGGTGTGTGACTATCAGAACCTAAAAGCGTCATGCCTGGAACACCAAATCTCTCTAGTTGAACTTGGTGACAAATACCATTTCCAGGTCTAGAAAAATATACACCATGCTTTGATGCTACTGTCTGTATATATTTATGATCATCTGCATTTTCAAATCCTGCCTGAAGAGTGTTGTGATCAATGTATGCAACTGATTTTTTAGTCTTTACTCTTGGTATTCCCATAGCTTCAAATTGCAGATATGCCATTGTTCCTGTAGAATCCTGAGTTAGTGTTTGATCAATCTTTATAGATATCTCACTTCCCTCAGCCATCTCTCCAGTAATTAAGTGCTCTTTAATTATTTTTTGTGCTAGATTAAGTCCCATAATTTTCCCCCTCTTTGTATTTTTACTTATATACTATTATTTTTAAAAAGTCTCTCAATGACTCTTTTAATTACTTTTTATAACACCAAATCAAAAATTTCAGGTGCTACTTCTCTTATAACATCTTCTAGCTCACTGTCTCCTATAGCAGTAACTCTGCCATCTTTATACTGTTCATTCAGCCACTCTTTTATTTTTAAGACTCTCTCATCTTTTTTCTCAATTTTCTTTTTGCCATGAAGACCAAAATAGCTGTTAATCCAATGGGCAATACCTGCAAGTCCTGAAGTCTGATTTACTGAAACCCCTACAGGTCTGTTGAGTAGCTTGGTTGTATCAAAAATATTGTAAATTTCTTCATTTTTCAAAAGACCATCTGCATGTATACCTGCTCGCGTAATATTAAAATGCCTTCCTACAAATGGCGTTCTTGAAGGTATACGATACCCAATTTCTTTTTCATAATAATCTGCAATTTCTGTTATAACAGTTGTATCCATTCCATCAATAGTGCCCTTTAATTGAGCATACTCTATAACCATAGCTTCTAAAGGAGTATTTCCCGTTCTTTCTCCAATTCCAAGTAGTGAACAGTTTACACTTGAAGCTCCATATAACCATGCTGCCGCAGAATTACTAACCGCTTTATAAAAGTCATTATGCCCATGCCATTCAATTAATTCACTTGGAAAACCTGCATAATGATTCAATCCATAAATAATACCCGGAACACTTCGCGGCAAAGCTGTACCTGTATAGGATACCCCATAACCTAATGTGTCACAGGCTCTTATCTTTATCGGTACTTTACTCTCTTCCATAAGCTTTCTTAATTCCAATGCAAAAGGCACAATAAAACCGTAAAAATCTGCTCTTGTAATATCTTCAAAGTGACATCTAGGTCGTATACCAACATCTATTGCACTTTTTATAATACCAAGGTAATGATCCAGTGCCTGTCTTCTGGTCATATTAAGCTTTTTGAAAATATGATAGTCTGAACAGCTTACCAATATTCCACTTTCCTTCATTCCCATATCTTTTGCAAGCTTAAAATCATTCTTCGTAGCCCTTATCCAGCTTGTAACCTCAGGATATTTGTATCCTCTCTCCATGCATTTGTAGACTGCCTCTTTGTCTCTGTCACTGTAAAGAAAAAATTCACATTGACGAATTAAGCCCTTAGGTCCTCCTAACTTGTGCAAAAGGTCAAATAAATGAACCACTTGCTCCACAGTATAAGGTGCTCTAGACTGCTGTCCATCTCTAAATGTTGTGTCAGTTATCCATATTTCATCTGCTGGATGCATGGGAACCCTTCTATGATTAAATGTACACTTTGGCACCTCGTCATAATTAAATATTTCCCTGTAAAGATTAGGCTCTTTGACATCCTGTAGTGCATATTTGTATTGGGTTTGTTCAAGTGTATTGGTTTTTTTGTTAAACTCTATCATAAATCAACCCCCTTAGATAAACGTTTTAATTGTAATAAATACAACTTGTTGAGAATATATACTCTTTAAGAAAATTCGCTGTTGCTTGTGAATTTTCTTGTTTGCTAAAAACTCTATGGTTCCCTTCTACGGATGCTCTGTATTGTAAGCACCCTCTTTTAAAATATAATGATTAAATATGTATATTCGTATTCTCGTATAATTGTATACAATTATACAGGGTATGTCAACCATTTTTATATTTCATCTAAACCTCCAATGTTTAGCTTTTGCTAAACCAGTTCACTAATATACCACCCATATTCATTTGGTTAAATTTACAAAATGTAATATTGTCTAAAAGAAGGATTTTTTAAATTTTTATCGAAATATATAATTATGTAATGCTAATCTGTTTTACTATATGTAACTCTTAATTTCTGTTCTTTATATCTAAGCTGGAGGGAAAACTATGAAAAAATTTTTTAAACGCAAGCCAAAACAAGCATTTATATTGGCAATATTGATGATTTCTATATTGTCCAGTATTATTTCAGGACTTATTACAAGTAATTGGCACACATCAGTTATATTTTTTATTTCAAACATTATAACCATAACTGTCATACTGTTTGTATCTTATTCTCTATTTAGAAAACATATTAAACAGTTTCAAGATGAAGTAGCTTTTGCAAAACAAAATGATTTTTCCCACTCTTTTGATGATTCTCAAAACTTTATGTTAAAATCAGCTGCCATGTCCGTAAAAGAAGCATTTACAGACATAGGGTTACTTATTGATAATTTCAATGAAATGTCAAACTCTATTGTAAGTGCGACACAAACTGTAAGTACTAGTGCCGGGCAGGCCACATCAGCAATGAATGATATCGCTCAAACAATGGATGACATCGCTAAAGGAGCATCAGACCAAGCATCTCAAGCTCAACAAGGGGTTGAAATGGTAGATAACCTCTCTGAACAAATTGACTTTGTATATGAAAGCTATTCTGGAATTACAGAAGAGACAAAAAAGATGACAGAATTAAACAATGTAGGTCTGGACTCTGTCAACGTACTCAGAGATAAATCAAAAGAAAACTATGATACCTCTGAAAAAATATTTGCAGTTGTAGAAAAACTAACTGAAACAATTCAAGATATTGGACTTTTTGTTGAATCTATTGAAAATATTGCAGAACAAACAAACCTTTTAGCTCTAAACGCTGCAATTGAAGCTGCAAGAGCAGGCGAAGCCGGAAAGGGTTTTGCAGTTGTTGCCGAAGAAGTAAGGAAATTGGCAGATCAAAGTAGAAAATCAACAGAAGAGATTAGCCTTTTAATGCAGAGCATACAGGAAGAATCTCAACTGGCAATTAAGTCTATGGAAACAATGAAAAAAGTTTCACAGGAGCAAAACGGTGCAGTTAACAAAACAGATAATGCTTTTAACAATATAGCAAATGCAATAAACTATATTGTGGAAAAAATTAATGATGTTAATCAATCAGTTAGTAAAATGCAAAATGACAAACATCAAGTTAACTCTGCAATTGAAAATATTTCATCTGTTTCAGAAGAAACTGCCGCTGCAAGTCAGGAAGTTGCAGCAACTACCGAGCATGAACTTAAAGCTTTAGAAAGTATAAAAGAGTCCTCAAACAGCCTTGACCAATTAGTTCACCAACTTGACAATAAATTAAAAGACTATAAAAATAGTCAAAACAAGGAAGAGTCTTAGCAACATGAAAAGTAAACTAGATAAACCTTAACAAATGATTTAAAGTTAAAACAAGAGACTGTTTTTACCACTTTAAAACAGTCTCTTGTAATTATTATCCCAAGAAAGTTAACACTCCATATCCATCTATAATTTCAATTCTTACCATTTCACAATTGTCAAGCCTGAATCTCCAAGAACCTTCAATGTCCATACCAAGTAAATATGCAGTTATAAATCTAATTGTTCCTAGATGAGATACAATTAAAAATCTACCTCTATCAAAAGAATCAATTATATTTTTTGAAAAATCCATAGCTCTTTTATAAGACTTTAAAGCACTCTCTCCATCTTTAATGCAATAGTTTTTCCAGTCTTTTATCCATATGTTATACTGATTTTTGTAAAGTCTTTTTATTTCATCATTACTTAAATCATCCCATATGCCAAAATTCCTTTCCTTTAGGTTGTCAGTATATTCAATGTCAAGACAAAAATTCTCATTTATTATTTCAGCTGTCTTTTTAGCTCTCTTTAAAGGGCTTGAATATATTTTATCAACTGGCATATCTTTCAACTTTTCCTTTAATTTAAAAGCCTGTCTTTTTCCCTCTTCATTAAGTTCCACATCAGTCCATCCAACATAAGTTCTTTTTTTGTTACTGTCTGTTTGTCCATGCCTTATAAGTATTAGTTCCAACATTTTAATAACCTCTCATAAAGAAAATTTAGATATAACTTATATATTGTCTATATTTTTTTAATAAAAATAACATTTGCCCAAAAGCGTAATGAATATAAGAAAACAAGTTTGATTTATCTCACATAGAGCACCTAAAACATCTCCTGTCGCCCCCTGTATTTTCCTAGTCATTAGTTTTAAAAAAATATAGGAAGATATAATTGTCATAGCAGCTAAAATTAATCCTTTCAAACCAATTGCAATATAGAATATCAGCATATAAATTATAGACCCTATTATAATTTCTTTTAAACCACAAAAATCAATAAATGACTTTCCAAGCCCCTGTGTTTTTCTTGCATATTTAGATGCTCCCGCTCCTACTAAAGACGCTATCCTACCTGCAACAGGAAATAAGAGTAGGACTATTTTTGTACTCTGCAAGTCTAAAGATATGATTAATGTATAATTTAATAAAAGTAAACATACAACAGCCAATACCCCATTACTTCCAATCCTGCTGTCACGCATTATTTCCAGCATTCTTTCTTTTGGTCTGTTAGAAAACAATCCATCAAATGTATCAGCTAACCCATCAATATGAATACCTCCTGTTAAAAAAACATAGGCTATTATTATAAGTACAGATATCACCTCTAAAGAAAAAAAAGGCTCTAATCCACAGTATATAGCCAATAAAACAGCACCTATAATCAATCCAACCAGTGGAGCAAAAACAAGACCTTTCCCATAATCCTCTTTATTACAGTCTATATTAACTCTTATAGGTATTGTTGTTAAAAACTGAACCATCATAATAAATCTCTTAATGCTCTTCATACTATCCCTCTCAAAAATAATGTTTTATGCGAATTTTTAACCTTTAATTTTTATGGGAATGCCTGATACACAAAAATATACCCTGTCTGCTTTTTTAGAAAGCTTTTGATTAACTCTACCAGCAATATCCCCAAACATCCGGGATAATCTATTTGGTGGAATAATACCCATTCCCACTTCATTGGTAACTGCTATAAATGTAGAACCATTTTCTTTTATCACATCAAGTAATTTTTCCAACTGCTCCACTATCCTTTTTTCAATATTAATTGCTTCATTTTCATTTAAGCTTTCCCAGTCTAAATTTTCTTCAAGCATTATATTAGAAACCATAAGTGTTATACAGTCAATTAAAACAATTTCTTTTTTGTTTTTACTCTTTTTTAAATGTATATCCAAATCTTTATATGCTTCAAGGGTGTTCCAATGTGAAGGCCTTTGTATCCTGTGTTTTTTCACTCTTTCTTTCATTTCTTCATCAAAAGGTATAGATGTAGCAATATATAACACGTCATTTTTATATTTTTTTGCAATTGACTCAGCAAAAGAACTCTTACCACTCCTGCTTCCGCCAGTAACTAAAATAATCTCTCCCATAAAAAATTCACCTCATAACTTCTTTTAAATTTTTCAAAAAACTCTCATTGCTTTTTCTATCCTTTAATGCCACCCTTATATATCTATTATTTAAACCTCTAAAATTTTCTGCATCTCTGATTAAGATACCTTTTTCAGCCATTTTAGATTTCAATATCTTAGAATTAAATCTCTCATCCAGTATTTTAATTAAAATAAAATTGGTTTCAGGTTTGAAAATTTTAAATCCGGGTATTTTTTTTAGTTCCTCAAAAAACCATACCAATTCATTTGTTAACCATTTATCAGTTTTCTTTAAGTATTCTCTATCATTATTTAAAACAGATCCTGCCAATGAAGCAAAAGTATTAACCGACCAGCATGCTTTTCTTTTCCACATTTTTTGAATAATACTTTTACATCCTATTCCATATCCCAATCTCAAACCCGGTATGGAAAACAGTTTTGTAAATGCCCTTACAACAAAAACATTGTCATTCTCTTTTATGAATTTTACAATTGAATTTTCATTCCCTCCAGAAGTAAGTTCTATAAATGTTTCATCAATCATCACTCTAATATTTTTCTGTCCTGCCTCTTTTATTATTTTTTTTAAGTCCTTCTCTCTTATAAGAGTTGATGTTGGATTATTTGGATTACATAAAATTAATGCCTCTATTTCCTCTGTCATTTTTTTAGATATCAATTGATAACTAAATAAAAAACCGTTATCTTCAAAAGTCT
Source organism: Herbivorax alkaliphila (assembly GCF_030848475.1). Taxonomy (GTDB): domain Bacteria; phylum Bacillota; class Clostridia; order Acetivibrionales; family Acetivibrionaceae; genus Herbivorax. Next base: position 99,361 of record NZ_JAVDDS010000006.1, on the reverse strand, counting down.
CTATAAAGTCCACATCTATTTTTAGCATTTCAGCTATATTTTCATATTCAGAAAAAGTTGGTATCGGTAAGAGTATCTTTTTAGGCCTTATGGAAAAAAGATATAAAAAAATAACCTCTATAGCTCCATTTCCAACAATAATATGTTCTAAAGAAACATCTAGGTATTTGGATATTTCTTTTATTAGCTCACGACAATGGGCATCTGGGTACATTTTAAGTTTATCAATATTATTTTTTATTATATTTACTATTTCCTCAGGAATACCCAAGGGATTTATATTTGAGCTATAGTCTAAAATTTTATCTAAACTAATACCATGCTCTTTTTCTGTTTTATGTAAGTCTCCTCCGTGGATATACTTAAATTGTTCCATCTCCATCTTCCTTAAGCAAAAAATCCTTTAATAAAATATACTGCTATATAAATTAGACTTAGCGAAACTAAAGATAAAATAGATGTAATATACATAAGTGTTATTGCCTGTGTTATATTTCGAATATTCAACTCATTTACAGGATCCCCAATTATCGGTTTTTCAACTATATCTCCAAAATAAAGTCCACTGCCTCCTAGTCTCACTCCAAGAGCACCAGCAACAGCCGATTCTGGATAACCTGAGTTTGGACTGAAATGTTTTCTTCTATCTCTTCTCATAATTGTATAACTTGCTGAATAATCTTTTTGATTTATAAACGCACTTACCACTATAAGAAGTCCTGTCAATCTTGCAGGAATAAAGTTTAAAATATCGTCAAGTTTTGCAGAAGCCCATCCAAAGTTCTCATATTGGTCATTCTTATAACCAACCATTGAATCTAAAGTGCTAATAGCTTTAAATGCATATACAAAAGGGGCTGCCAATCCAAAAAAAGAACCTATAAATGTATAAAAAATAGGGGCTACCACTGCATCAGAGGTGTTTTCAGCAGTTGTTTCTACAGCTCCTTTTATTACTTCCTTTTCATCTAAATTCTCTGTCTGCCTTCCTACAATGGTGGAAAGAACTTTTCTCGCTCCAAAAATATCTCTTTCCTTTAAGGCATCAAACACCTTAAAACTTTCAGCTGCAAGGCCTTTAGCTGCAAAAGCTGAATAGATAAAATAAATATTTACAACGCTAGACAGTATAGGACTTACCCCAGAGGCTACTCTAACAATTGCATATACAGCAATAAATACAAAAGCTACGACAAATACCGCCAAGACAACACCTGCAAACTTTTCATTTCTGTTTTTCTTTTTAGAATTTCTAACAATATCGTCTCCTAAAGCTTTTACTTTTCTTTCTGAAGAAGCATTTGCGATATTTCTCACTAGCTTTTCCACAAGCTTGACAAACCATCCTATAAATCTAACTGGATGAGGGAGCCAGCGGGGGTCTCCTAACAAAATATCAAGTATAAATGCAATAGAAATTTCTAACAGCAGGTATAAACTCATCGGTACATCCCCCTATACTTTTTATCTAATGTATATACGCACTTCTTTTTAAACATACTAAATTTCTTTGTTTTTCTAACTTATTATAAATATCATATATTAAAATTCATTATTTTGTATAAAAAGGAAATATCCAAATTTGCTCTTAAAATTTCAGCTAATTTGTCATATTCTTGTTCTTTCATGTCTTTGTATTTTATAAAATTTTTATCAATATCAGCAAAACCTTTTTTGCTTCTTATTTTGTTTATTAGACTTATTGTAAAATCTACATTGTCAAATATACCATGTAAATATGTACCTAAAACATTTCCTTTTTTATTTCTTATCCCTAATGGCAGATTATCCTCAAGGGATTTTATGAAGGTTATACAATCTTTTGAATACTCAGTATTTCCCATATGTATTTCATAACCTTCAACGGTATCACTCAAAGCATCTCTTTTAAATGAACTTTCAGTAATCCTTGCCACAATTCTCTTAGTGCTTTTCTCTTGTTTAAAAACTGTTTTAAAATTTAAAATACCAAAGCCTTTAACATAGGAAATATCTGACTCTACACCATGCAAATCCAATATTTCTTCTCCTAGCATCTGGTATCCTCCACATATGCCAAAAATAACAGTTCCCTCTTTATTGAGATTTAAAATAACTTCCTCAAATCCATTTTTCCTTAAAAATAATAAATCTCCGATAGTATTTTTTGTTCCCGGTATTATTACCAAGTCAGGATTACCTATTTGGCATGAATCATCAACATATCTTACTTTTACACCTTCTATACTTTCAAAAACATTAAAATCAGTAAAGTTTGAAATATGGGGAAGTTTTATAACCACCACATCTATTTCATCTAACCCAGCTTTTTCTGATTTTAATAACCTCTCACCAAGACTGTCTTCATCATCAATAACATGATTAAAATAAGGTATGACACCAATAACAGGAACCTTCAATAGTTTCTCAAGAGTTTTTAATCCCGGCCTAAGCAGCTCAATGTCTCCTCTAAACTTATTAATTATTACTCCCTTAACTCTGTCTCTTTCGTTATCTGACAAGAGCATCATCGTGCCAACAAGGGAGGCAAAAACTCCTCCTTTATCTATGTCTCCTATTAAAACAACTGGGCTATCTGACATTTCAGCCATTCCCATGTTTACAATGTCCTTATCTCTTAAATTTATCTCAGCAGGGCTTCCAGCACCCTCTAATATTATTATGTCATTTTTAACGGCAAGTTCATTATATATATTTTTAACCAATTTTGCAAGCCCAGGTTTAAAATTATGGTACTCAATTGCAGACATATTTCCATAAACTTTGCCCTCAACGATAACCTGAGCTTTTCTTTCAGCAACAGGCTTTATCAAAACAGGATTCATTTTAACATCAGGTTCTACCTTGCAAGCTTCAGCTTGAACAACCTGAGCTCTTCCCATTTCCTTTCCATCTCGCGTAACAAAAGAATTTAAAGCCATGTTTTGAGACTTAAATGGTGCAACTTTATATCCATCCTGACTAAAAATACGACATAGACCGGCAGCTATAACACTCTTACCTACTGATGATGCTGTCCCCTGAATCATTATAGAATTAGCTGTCATTTAATCCTCCAAAAACATTAAAAAAATTCACTATACAAAGCTCTTACAGACTTTTCATTGTCAGATTGAAGAACACCAAACATCATACTAACTTCTGAAGAACCCTGGTTTATCATTTCTATATTTACACCAGCTTTTGAAAGAGCGTTAGTGGCCTTATCTGCTACACCTACTGTATCTCGCATCCCTTCTCCTACAACCATAACTAAAGCCAAGTCTCTCTCTACAGATACATCATCTACTTCTAATTCCTTTTTAATACGTTCTTTTAGACGCTGTTCTTTTTTATCATCAATTTGATTTTGTTCCAATATAATAGACATGTCATCTATTCCAGAAGGCGTATGCTCATATGACAGCCCTTCATCTTCAATAATAGCCAATATTTTTCTACCAAAACCTATTTCCCTGTTCATCATATACTTGGTAACATATATACTACAAAACCCTTCAGCACTTGCAATACCAATAACTGGTCTTCCTTTGGATTCTCTTACAGGAGTAATTAATGTACCATCAGAAGATGGATTATTAGTATTCTTTATGCAAACAGGAATTTTTTTTCTGTAAACAGGCTCCAATGTTTCTTCGTGTAAAACTGAAAAACCTGAATATGCAAGCTCTCTCATCTCTTTATATGTAAACACTGGTATCGGTTTGGGATTTTCAATTATTTTTGGATTCGCTGCAAAAACAGAATCCACATCGGTAAAATTTTCATACATTTCTGCATTAACTGCCGCCGCAAGTATTGATCCTGAAATGTCAGAACCTCCTCTAGAAAATGTAACAATATCCCCATTTTTTGAGCAACCAAAAAAACCTGGGAAAATCATTATTTCTTTTCTATCAGAAAGTAATTTCAAATTATCATAAGATTCAGGTAATATGCGACCATTTCCACATTCATCACTTAATAACATACCTGCATCTTTGGGGTTAACATACTTTGCGTCAACACCTGTACTTTTAAGATATTCTGCAACTACTTTAGCATTATTGTCTTCTCCCGCTGCCTTCATTGTATCCATAAATTTTTCCTTACCAGCATACTCACTTTTAAGACGCTGATTTAAGTCATCGTGCACAATTTTTACTATTTCTTCATCTAGCCCAAGACCTTTTGCTATTTCATCAAACCTATCAATAACTCTTTTTAACTCTTTATCTGCTTTTTTATCTTTATAATACTTTTCTCCAAGCTCTATCAACAAATCAGTCATCTTAACATCATCATCAAATCTTTTTCCTGGAGCAGAAACTATCACTAAACGTCTTTTAGAATCAGATAAAATAATATCACAAACTTTTTTTATCTGAGGAGCACTTGCAAGAGACGTTCCCCCAAACTTAACAACTTTCATAATAAATCCTCCAAATCTATCTCGCTAATTCAATTTCTTATTTAAATATCTATTAGTCAAATACTCTTACTGTATTTAAAACTTCACTTACTGAATCTAAATCATTCAGATTTTTTAGCATATCTTTAGCATCTTTTTCTAAAACAAGCTCAGTTATAAAAGCTAATTCTTCATTGTTATCAACTTCTAAAGGATTGAGCCATTCAATATTTTTATAAATCTTTTCTACCTCATCTACTGCTTTAGCTTCATCATCAACTTTTATTCTCACCAAAAATCTGGATTTAGTCTCCATAATATCAGCAACATTATTTTCTTCTTTAACTTCCCAGTTATATCCACCAAAACTTCCCCAATGTTTGACAACTTCAATTACATCTGCAACCACAGCACTTGCTGTAGGCAGTTTTCCTGCTCCACGTCCATAAAACATAGCCTCTCCTATGGCATCGCCCATTAGCAAAATGGCATTAAAAACATCCTCCACACCTGCTAAAGGATGCGTATTATCTACTATAAAAGGACTTACCTTTGTTGTAATCTTTTCACCTATTTTTTCACTCATTCCTATTAGTTTTATTGTAGAATTCATACTCTCCGCATACATTATATCAGTTGGTGTAATTTGAGTTATACCCTCAGTATAAACCTTCTTATAGTCAACAAATTCACCATATGCAATGGAAGATAGAATTGCAATTTTTCTACACGCATCATGTCCCTCTATATCAGCAGTAGGATCTGATTCAGCATATCCATTTTCCTGAGCTTCTTTTAAAGCCACATCAAAATCCTTACCCTCTTTTTTCATCTGACTTAAAACATAATTTGTAGTGCCGTTTAAAATCCCAACAATACCATCAATTTCATTTGCCGCTAAGCATCTGTTTAATGGTCTTATAATTGGAATCCCGCCTCCTACACTTGCCTCAAATAAATAATTTACACTGTTTTCACGAGCAAGCTTTAAAAGTTCAGGGCCATGTGTTGCAACAAGCTCTTTATTTGATGTAACTACATGTTTCCCCTGCATAAGAGCCTTTTTTGTAAATTCATATGCAACTGCTGTACCACCAATAGTCTCAACAATTATTTCTATATCAGAATCATTAAAAATATCATCAACATTTTTTGTTATAATATCCCTATCAGGACTATCAGGAAAATCTCTTATATCTAATATACGCTTTACTTTAATCTCTTTTGTTGCCTTCTTAGATATACTTAATGAGTTCTTTCTTATTATTTCAACAACTCCTGAACCAACTACTCCATAACCTAATACAGCTACATTAATCATATTACTACCTCCTTAGATTTTTAGCCAAATTACTCTCTTGAAAGAATCTCTTGACTTCTAACTCCTTTCACCTTGCTTATTTCTACCAAAAGATTCTTGATATCAGTTACCATCTCTCCTGTTTCAACTGTAATAGTAATGTAGGCGAACCCATTTATGGGTATGTTTTGGTTGATTGTAACTATACTTGCCCTTGAATCTGCTATTTTATTCATAATACCCGATAGTATACCCGGGCAGTCTTCAACGGTAAAAAAAAGCGTTATAACCTTACCTCTAGATGTTTCATAAAATGGAAACACAAAATCCTTATACTTGTAATATGCACTTCTACTTATGCCAATCCTTTTGACAGCTTCATTTACATTTTTAATTGCTCCACTTTCTAATATTCTTTTTACTTCTATGACCTTTGTGAAAACTTTAGGTAAAACAGAAGCATCAACAAGATAATATTTAGAAGCATTGTCCATATTTCTGTCCTCCACTCACGAACATTTGTGTTTCTCTTGTGTAATCTTAACATAAATTTCGTCTCTAATCAAGGTATTTTTACATTTTTCATTAATACTTTATCAAATTTTTTCAGGTGAGCTCGTAAACATCGAGACTTCAGATGGGGACTCAACTTCACCTGAAGATTTATAAAAACAACTCCACCTTGTAGAAGGTGGAGTCTTAGAATAAGATAAATTCTTAGGATATTTTTATAACAATAACTGATTTCTTTTTAAAACTCACCATGTCTAAAAGCAAACTACTCCTTTCTTTTAGACTCCATCTCTTTCATCTGTCTAATAAAGTTAATCTGTGTTTCGGTTCTAATAACTCCTCCCGCTTCTGTAACTATGTTATTAGTTTTTACTAAATCCTGTTCAGACATTCCACTATTTTTTTTATTTATTACGTTCTTTATCATTTCAAACTCTTCTTTTTCCAACTCTAAACAACACCTGCAAACAGGACATACTAATAAATAATCCATCCGATATGGTATTATAGGCATAAAAAAGAAGGTAAACCAACTAGTTAATTTCTGCAAATTCCAACTTGATTCATTTTTACAATTGCTACAGCTAACTTTACGAACTGGACCAAATTTTTTAACCGTCCTATGACCCCATCCAAAAATTATCATGTACTACCTCCTGATATTTAATTGATAACGATACATATACTCTACATATTTAAAATTAATAAAAGTGATATTTAAACGATTTATTATATGTGGATTTAGCACTTTTAAGAGATGAATCAAAACAGTCAATTAAAAAATCCTTATATTTATATTTTATTTCATAATTCGTAATTTTACAAGTCTCATTTATTTTATGGCTATATATATAAAAGTGAAGAAAAAGTCTTGTCTGAAAATGTAGTTAATGAGACAATGATTATAATATATAGTAACTACATGGAGGTTAAATAATGAATACTATCTATAATGACCCTTCTAAAAGTCCAAAAGAACGAACTAAAGATCTTATTTCTAAAATGACTTTAGAAGAAAAAATAGGACAAATGTGTCAAATTGACGGCAATGAGAATCCTGAACTCTGGCTAAAAGAAAGGAATATAGGATCCTTTTTACATGTTATAGGAGATGAAGCAATCCGTTTGCAAAAAATGGCTACAGAACAAACTAGACTGGGCATTCCTCTATTATTTGGAATTGATGCCATTCACGGTCATGCATTTCATAGCGGTGCTACTGCTTTCCCATCTCAACTAGCTCTTTCTTCTAGCTGGAATCCTCAATTAGTTGAAAAGGTTGGAAATATAACCGCTAAAGAAGTAAGTTTAACAGGATTACACTGGACTTTCTCACCAGTTCTTTGCCTTGCAAGGGATATAAGATGGGGAAGAGTTGATGAAACTTTTGGAGAAGACCCCTACCTTGCTGGCAGCCTCTCAGCCTCTATAATAAAAGGTTATCAGGGAAAAGACCTTTCTCATCCTGAAAGCATACTCGCATGTGCCAAACACTTCATAGCATACGGCGAAACACAAGGTGCACGGGACGCTTCTGAAAGTGATGTATCTGAAAGAAAACTCAGGTCAATTTTTTTACCCCCTTTTAAGGATGCAGTAGACGCTGGGTGTGCCACTTTTATGACTGCATATCAGGCAATTGATGGGATTCCATGCTCAGCAAATAAATGGCTTTTAAAAGATGTTCTTAAAAATGAATTAGGTTTTAGCGGTTTTGTAGTGACAGATTGGGACAATACAGGTCATATGCACAGACTGCAAAAAACTACTTCTACTATAAAAGAAGCCTGTGAAATTGCAATTAAATCTGGTAATGACATGATAATGGCTACGCCTGAATTCTTTGAAAATGCTGTTGAACTTGTTAGAGAAGACGTGGTATCAGAATCCCTTATTGATGAAGCCTGTTTTAGGATTCTTGAAACTAAATTCAGACTGGGATTATTTGACCACAAAAGGTATCCTGATACTAAAAAGTACAAAATATTTATGGGATGTGATGAGCATAGAAAAGCAGCATATGATGCTGCCCTTGAATCTATTGTTCTTCTTAAAAACAAAAATAATACTCTACCAATATCAAATAAGTTTAAAAAAATTGCAGTAATAGGGCCAAATGCAAATGACCCACAGGCTCAACTGGGCGACTGGTCTTTTGGACCAAGATACTACCCGGAACGCCCAACTCTTGAATATAATGATTATGATATTTCAAACATTGTAACCATTTTAGATGGAATAAAAAAACGTGCAAACTCAAGTTTTGAAGTGTTCTATGAAAAGGGCTGTGATGTAATTGATGAAAAAGATAAAAATATAAAGACTTCAATTGAAACAGCAGAAAAGTCTGATGTTATAGTAGCAGTTGTAGGCGATACCATTGTTTTAAATGGCGAAACTCGTGACAGAGTTAATTTAGACCTTACAGGTGCACAACTTGAACTGCTTAAAGCACTAAAAGATACTGGCAAGCCTCTTATTGTATTGCTTATCAATGGAAAACCTCTTACAATACCATGGATAAAAGAAAATGCTGACGCTATAGTTGAAGCTTGGAATCCTGGAATAGAAGGTGGAAATGCAGTCTCATCAATTTTATTTGGCGACTATAATCCCTGTGGAAAACTTTCTATTTCTTTTCCTAAATCAGTAGGCCAGCAACCTGTTTATTATGCTCAGCTCCCCGGCTGGCATGGTGGAAGTTACGCCGATATGGAACCTGAGCCGCTTTTTCATTTTGGATATGGACTTTCTTATACAAATTTTGAATACTCAAACCTTAAAACCTCAAAAAAAATAATTAACGATAGTGAAGATTTAATAGCATCTGTAGAAATTAAAAATACAGGACAGATAGCTGGTTCAGAAATAGCACAACTTTACACAAATGATATATATACTTCTGTAACTACTCCTTTAAAAGAGTTAAAAGAATTTAAAAAAGTTTTTCTAACTCCTGGAGAAACTAAAACTATTGAATTTAAGCTCCCACTTTTATCATTTTCTTTTGTAAACAGAAACTGCAAAAGATGTGTTGAGCCTGGCGAATTTGAAATACTGGTTGGTAGTTCGTCAAAAGATGGAAATTTACTAAAAACCATTGTAACATACGGAGGAAAGGTTCAGGAATTCTAAATTTAAAGTAAACTGGTTTAACTTAGCTAAACATCAAATCCTCAGGTGGAATGCTAGAATGAGATAAATTTTTTTCAAAAAAAATTAGCAAATTTATTAAACCAATGCTATAATGTTATTATGGGAACCTTGAAAATAAAATACTACTTCGTTTCAGTATTTAAATGTACATTTTGTACATCAACAATATAAGAAACACTTGCAAATACAAATTCCATTTTACATCATGTTAATTAATATGATGTAAAATGGGAATCTATATTTAATGATTTCTACCTTTAGGCCAAATAACATATCTAATAACATTTTATTAAAAAAATTAATTATATTTAGTACAAGTTTTATATTTTAATAAAATATTTAAATCCCTTAGTTATAAAAATATTTAGTAATAATTCTATAAATAAATACATTGTTTTTATTGTACTGTTTTTTATAATCCTAACATAAACAGTACTGTTTATAAATAAGTCTATAGAAGGGAGGATTTAACTTGTCTTAATTTACCAAAGCAAAGATGACAACAGTTTATTTTTTTATTATTTTTAATTTAGGAGGAGATAAAATGTTTTTTTTGAAAAGCAAAAAATCTTTTAAAGTACTTTCAGTAGCTCTGGCTTTAACTGTTATTTTCTCTGCATTTGCTATGTTTGGAGTTAGTAATAGTTATGCATCATCTGATTTTGTAGAAACACACGGTCAACTTCAGGTTATTGGAAATCAACTGTGCAATCAGCATGGACAACCTATTCAATTAAGAGGTATTAGCTCCCATGGACTTCAATGGTATCCTCAGTTTGTTAACTACGACAGCATCAAGTGGATGAGAGATGATTGGGGAATAACAGTCTTTCGTGCAGCTATGTATACTGATTCTCAAGGATATATTCATAATCCATCAGTTAAAGATAAAGTAATAGAAGCTGTGGAAGCATGTATTGATTTAGGTATATATGTAATTATAGATTGGCATATACTAGAAGATGGTGACCCAAATCAATACATAAATGAATCAAAGAGCTTTTTTGATGAAATGTCAAGAAGATTTGGTGATTATCCAAATGTTATTTATGAAATATGTAATGAGCCAAATGGACCAGTAAACTGGGACGGACAAATTAAACCATATGCTGAGGAAGTTATTCCAGTTATCCGTTCAAATGACCCCAATAACATAGTGTTAGTAGGTACTGGTACTTGGAGTCAGGATATTCATGACGCTGCTGACAATCCTTTAAGTTTTGACGATGTTATGTATACTCTTCACTTCTACGCAGGAACTCACGGACAGGAACTTAGAGATAGGATAGACTATGCAATGGACAGAGACGCCGCTATATTTGTAAGTGAATGGGGAACCAGTGACGCAACTGGAGACGGCGGTCCTTACATTCCACCATCACAGACATGGCTTGATTTCTTAAATCAAAGAGATATCAGCTGGGTAAACTGGTCACTTACTGATAAAGTTGAATCCTCTGCTGCACTTAATCCTGGTGCAAGTGCCTACGGTGGATGGACTGATGCTAACTTAACTGAATCAGGAAGGTTTGTAAAATCAGCTGTTGGAGAAAACTACAATCCACCATCACCACCTACAACAACACCTACTCCTACTCCTACTGACCCTCCTACTCCTACCGATCCTCCTACACCTACTGACCCTCCTACACCTACTGACCCTCCTACACCTACTGACCCTCCTACACCTACTGACCCTCCTACACCTACCGATCCGCCTCATCAACCGACAACCAAAACAATACCAGGTACAATTCAAGCAGAAAACTATGATGATATGAGCGGAATTGAAGTTGAAGATTGTGAAGAAGGAGGACAAAACGTAGGTTACATTGACGTTGGAGATTGGCTAGACTACAATGTAGATGTTGAAACAGCTGGAACTTACACTGTTGAATTTAGAGTGGCAAGCCAATCTGACGCTGGAAGATTCTCTTTAAGAAGTGATAACAACATTCTTGCCAATGTTTCAGTTCCTAATACCGGCGATTGGCAAAATTGGACTACCATATCAACTGATATAACTTTAAATGAAGGGCAACAGACATTAAGATTTTACGCTGATGGTGAACTATTTAATATTAACTGGATGAGTTTTGAACTGGAAGACTCACCTCCAACAGGTAGCTATACACTTGGAGATATTAATAACGATGGAAACATTGATTCAACAGATTATACTTTATTGACAAGATATATTTTAGAAATTAATGATTCGTTCGCTACACCAGAAGCCAGATTAGCAGCAGATATAAATGGCGACGGAGTAATTGACTCATCAGATGCAATATTATTAAGTCGTTACTTGCTTGATATTATAGATAGTCTTTAGTAAAGAAAACTTAGAAGTAAATAAAAGCAGCAGATTTAAATCTGCTGCTTTTATTTCTAAAATTTATAATATTTACATTACATATTGTGATATAATTTTACTTAGGAATGTCTTAGAAATAACGCCCTATTCTCAAGGACAAAATTCCGATGATTTAGCGGATTTTGAACGATGAGAATCAGATGTATTTTTTAGCCATTACCTAAGACAAAAAATTAATAAAGGGAGAACATGTATGAAAATTATTTCTAATTTCAAAAAAGCTATGTTTATGCTATTTTTTGTTTTAGCTCTTTTTTTGATTACTTCAAACTGGTTGTGGAATTCAGATGTTGCAATGGCATCTACTAATATAGCTTTGGATAAACCAGCTTTTAGCAGCTCTGAACAAACAAGTCAAAATAATCTGACTTCAAATGGAAATGACGGAAACATGAATACCCGCTGGTGTGCTGAAAATGGTGATGCAAACCACTGGTGGATGGTAGATTTAGAGGATACATATAATATTTCAGCAACGCAAGTTACATGGGAACAAGACAGCCTTTATCAATATATAATAGAAGTATCCCCTGATAACACAAACTGGTCTGTTGCCGTTGATAAATCAAACAATGCAAGTTCATCTCAAATTGCATATGATACTTTTACAGCCGAAAATGTACGATATGTAAGAATAACTATTACTGGACTTACAGATAGAACTTGGGCAAGTTTCCATGACTTTTCAGTATTTACTTCTTCTACAACATCAGATCTTATGTATGGAGACTTAAACGGAGATGGTGTTATTGATTCGTCAGACTATACGCTGCTTAAAAGATATATTTTAGATATAATAAACGACTTTCCTTATTCAAAAGGCTTACAAGCAGCCGATGTAAACGGTGACGGACTAATTGATTCAAGTGATGCCACCTTAATGAGACGCTTTCTTCTTGAAATAGTAGATGTATTTCCTGCTCAGGAAGCTGTTACTCCTGCTCCCGTACCTACACCCGTTATCACTCCAACACCTCCACCTGATACATCTAGTGCAGAGGTATCTCGTTCAGGAAATACGTGGACAGCAACTCTGCCTGATGGAAATACCGTTTATACAGGTTCAAGTATGGTTGAGGCAATTAATGCAGCATGTGGCAGAATGTCAGATGGAACAATTAATATACGAAATTCTGGAGATATTAGCGATAGAATAAGACCAGAAACTAATCAAACATTAGATTTTCACGGAAATACAATTAACAGTTCCACAGGTGCAATACCTCTATATGCTGAAAATGTAGATGGTATAACCGTTCGAAATATGAATATGACAGGAGCACCAAGATACGCAGTTTGGTTTAGGGGATGTTCAGATGTTCACTTTCACAATGTAGTTTTAGAATTAAGTCAAGCACCTGAAGTAGGCTTAGGAATAAGAGTTGATAATCATAGAGATAGACCTGTAAGAACAACCAATCTCACAGTAACTGGTGAAATGCGTGTGGAGGGAACCAGAAGTCATGGATTTGAAACTTACGGAATTGACGGTATAATAATTGAGGAAATTGTAACAAGAAATACTGGTGGATGCGGCCTGTTACTCAATGATTCAAGAAATGCCCAAATAGGAACAATAGATGCATACAGAGCAAATTATGGCGGTGGATATGCTGGCTTTAGAGTCGCAAATGGAAACGGACCTAATGTAACTGTTGAAAGTTTAACAGCAAGAGAATGTGGAAGAGGTTTTTTCAGCGTTTCCGGCAGTCATGGAACTACCATTGATTATGTCTATATATCAGGTTGTACCGGTCATGGAATGTTAATTCAAAATGCTCAGGATACAGTAATAGACGGTGGGGTGGTTTGGAATAACAATTGTGATGAAGCTGTTAGAATTGCAACTGATCCAAATTCAGGTGGAAGTGCAACACGAAACGTTACCATACAAAACTTAAGAGTATATGATGATAGAGGTGCTAGCCGTCAGCAAGTTTTTGGTATTAGGGAAACAGCTGGTGGCGGAACAGACTCAAACTTTATTTTAAACAATGATTTAAGAACAGCAGGCTCAAACAGATCAAGAGACCTTGTAATAGAAGGAGATAATACTGTAGCAGAAGGAAACAGATTGACTGGTGATTAAGCTTAAGCTTTAAAACAAATTAGTTAGCCTGAATTTTAACAAAAACACTGGCACATTTATTGACATCAAAATAATCAAAAATTATATACTTCTACCTTGTAGAAAATGGCTTTAAAACGCATCAGGTGAAATTTCACGTCACCTGATGCTTAACTTTTTTTCTCTCTGCCTAAAACTCAACGTTTGGAAAATCAAATAATTCTTTTTGCTGTTTTATTTACCTGAAATTTAACCCTCTCTTCATCAATGGTTTTAAGCTCTCCTTTTTCCATTACTATATTTCCATCAATAATTACAGTATCTACATCAGAACCTTGAGCTGAATATACAACTGCTGAGACTGGATCATTTACAGGACATATATGAGGTTTGTCCATATCAATTAATATAACATCTGCTTTCATTCCCTGTTTTATAAGTCCTGTCTCTTTTTCAAAATCTAAAGCTTTTGAACCATTAACAGTTGACATCTTTAAAACATCATATGCCTTAACACATGTTGGATCCATTTTGACTCCTTTGTGAATCAGTGCAGCTAAATGCATTTCTTCCATCATGTTAAGATTGTTGTTGCTAGCTGCTCCATCAGTTCCCAATGATACATTTACTTCTGATTTTAAAAGTTCAGGCACTTTTGCTATGCCACTTCCAAGCTTTAAATTACTGCTGGGGTTATGAACCACATCCACCCCTTTTTCTTTTATTATATCAAAATCATTTTGAGATAAATGTATACAGTGAGCTGCCGTTACAGGCACATCTAAAATTCCTGTTTTAAGGGCTATTTCCACTGGACTCATTTTATACATTTTTAGGCTGTCTTTTCTTTCACGTTCAGTCTCAAGTATATGTATATTTATTCTTGTACCCAGCTCTTTTGCACATTTTGCAGATTGGGTTAATGATTCCTCATTAAAAAGGTATACAGAATGCACTTCAAAAGATGTTTTAATCCTTCCATTTTCTGCATTGTGCCATTTTTTAAAAAAACTATAATCTTCTTTTGTTATTTTTCCATTTTCATCAAAATCTAATGGGTTTTTTGAAAGATTAGCTCTAATTCCAGCATCACATACTGCTTTTGCAACCTGATTCATGTGCAGGTACATATCCAAAAAAGTAGTTGTGCCAGTTTTAATCATCTCGGTAATCCCCAATAAAGTACCCCAATATATATCTTCTGGTGAAAGCTTTTCTTCTGTAGGAAGAATATTATTAAAAAGCCAATCTTCCAACTTAAGATCATTTGCATAATTTCTTAAAATGGTCATTCCACAATGGGTATGAGCATTAATTAATCCTGGCATTAAAACTTTATTTTTTCCATCAATAATCCTGTCAGGTTTAAAATCCTCTTTTTGATTTTTGCCAATATACTCTATATATCCATTTTTAATTGTTACAAATGCATCCTTGATTACTTTTTCTGAATCATCACATGTAATTATATCAACATTTTTAATTAATATCTTCACAAAAATTCTCCTTGTAACTATTGTTTTTTAACCGCTGTAAGTGCAAATATTTTTGCCTTTGAAGTTTTGGCATTCTCTTTTTCATTTTGCCTCACTGTAGTAATCTCTATATCAACAAATCCACAGTCAGAGAACCATTTTTTTATTTTTCCACTGCTAAACCCAAGCCATATATCATGCATTTTTTCTTTAAGTTCCATATCCCTATGTTCATAAAAATCAGATAAAAAAACAATACCATCTGGCTTTAGCACTCTTTTTATTTCTTTAATTGCAAATTCTGGCTCGTCTTTATGATGAAGAAACATATTTGCACAAACCATATCAACTGCCTCGTCTTCTACAGGAATATCTATACTATTACTCTCTATAGTGTCAATGTTCTTGATACCATTTATTTTTGCATTTTTCTTTAGTTCTTTTATCATTTCTTTAGATATATCAACAGCTATAACTTTTTTCACATGCTTTGCCACAGCTGTTGATATATATCCATTCCCAGAACCTAAATCAATAACAGTTTTATCTTTTTTAAGTATTCCTAAGTTAAGAAGATGATTTTTAATTGATTCATCATAATAATTTTTGCGAATTTCTTCCCATTTAGGGGCAATTTGATTATAGTATTCTTTTGTATCCCCCTCACTAGCTGAATAAGACTGAGAGTCCCCTATTGAAAGCCATTCTATAAGAGCTTTTCTGCTAAATCTCCACTCTCTTCCTATTTTTCTTGCAGGTACTCTTTCTTCTTTAAGAAGTTTAATAAATGTCTTTACACTTACCCCAAAAAGCTCTGCTGCCTCTTCTAAAGTAAGAATTTCTTTTTCCATCACATACACCTCGTTATGCTATCATTCAAAAAAGGAAGCATAAGAAATCTCTTATCTTTTCCTTTGTGCTTTTAGCACCAGCTTTCCAAATACTTTTTTTGCTCATCTGTCAATTGGTCTATTTCTATTCCCCAAGATTTTAGCTTCATTTGTGCAACTCTTTTATCAATTTCATCTGGAACATCCACTACTTTGTTGCCAAGCTGGCTATAGTTTTCCACAACATATTTAGCACTAAGTGCCTGAAGAGCAAAGCTCATATCCATTATTTCAGCTGGATGTCCATCACCTGCTGCAAGATTAACCAGCCTTCCTTCTGCTAAAATATTAATCCATCTTCCATCTTCCATTTTATATCCCATTATATTTTTTCTCTGCTCTTTTTTCTCACAAGCCATTTCTTCTAGTTCCGGTACAGAAACTTCAACATCAAAGTGTCCTGCATTACAAAGTATAGCTCCATCTTTCATATTCTTATAATGCTCACCATGTATAACTTTGCTGCATCCTGTAACTGTTACAAATACATCACCTATAGACGAGGCTTTTTCCATAGTCATAACTTTAAATCCATCCATAACTGCTTCTGCCGCTTTTATAGGATCAATTTCACATACAATAACCGATGCCCCAAGCCCTTTAGCTCTCATTGCTATACCTTTACCACACCAGCCATATCCTACAACAACAACATCTTTTCCCCCTACAATAAGGTTTGTAGTTCTGTTTATTCCATCCCAGACAGACTGACCAGTTCCGTATCTGTTATCAAAAAGATACTTACAGTAGGCATTATTTACAGCAACCATCGGAAACTGCAATACACCTTCCTTTTCCATTGCCTTTAATCTTAAAATCCCTGTAGTAGTCTCTTCTGAGCCACCCATAACATGTGGCAAAAGTTCTTTCTTTTTAGTATGAAGAAGATTTACAAGATCTCCTCCATCATCAATTATAATATTTGGTTTATCTCCTAATACAAGATTTAAGTGCTCTTTGTATTCTTCTTCTGTAGCATTATACCATGCATATACCATAAGACCATATTTAGCTAATGCAGCTGCTACATCATCTTGTGTAGATAAAGGATTACTTCCTGTTACCGATACTTCTGCTCCACCCATAGCCAAAACTTTTGAAAGATATGCAGTTTTAGCTTCTAAGTGAACTGATACTGATACTCGTAATCCTTTAAATGGCTTTGTCTTTGAAAACTCCTCCTCAAGACTTCTTAAAAGAGGCATATTTTTTCTTACCCATTCTATTTTTTTCTCTCCTGACTCTGCCATATCAATATTTTTTATTTTATTCATTACTGTACCTCCCAATCAGTTATTAACCTTTTAACTAAAGATATAAAATTCTTTTCAGCAACTTTTGCTGTCTGCATAACTTCTTTGTGATTTAAAGGTTGATCCAGTATTCCCGCTGCCATATTTGTTATACATGAAATCCCCAAAATATCCATGCCAGCGTGCTTTGCAACAATAACCTCTGGGACGGTAGACATTCCAACTGCATCAGCGCCTAAAACACTCAGTGCTTTTATTTCTGAAGGTGTCTCATACATAGGACCTTTTGCAAAAATATATACTCCTTCTTTTACATTTACCCCTTCTTTTGAAGCAGCATTTTTGCAAAGTTCTATAAGTTTTGGATTGTACACTTTGCTCATATCAGGAAATCTCACTCCAAATTCACCAATATTTTCTCCTCTTAAAGGGGATGGTGCAAAAAATCCAATATGATCTTTAATTATCATCAAATCTCCTGGATTAAAATCTTTATTTATTCCCCCGGCAGCATTTGTAACAATCAGATTATTTATTCCCATAATTTTAAAAACTCTTGTGGCAAATACCACCCTAGAAATATCATGACCTTCATAGTAATGAAAGCGTCCTTTCATCGCAAGTATGTATTTATCCCCAAGCTTACCAAATACCAGCTTCCCATCATGACCTTCAACAGTTGTTACAGGAAATCCTGGAATATCATTATAATCTATCTCAACTGTATCTTTAATTTCATTTACTAAAGGCCCTAATCCAGATCCCAAAATAATTGCAATTTGAGGTTCCCTACCTATTTTTTTCTTTATATATTCTCCAGCTTCTCTTATATTGCTTATTATATCCGCCATTATTTGCCTCCTTTTTTATTGTTGTTTTTTACAGAGCAAAAATCTCCTTTTTATAGGGTAAACTAAATTTAAAATCTTATCCACATGTAAATTATATAATAGTTATTTAAAATTATCAACGTCCATTTACACCTATATTCATTATTTTTGCATCTAACTACAATCTATTTTTCATACTCTTTATAATGCTAAGTGTGGTGATTTTTAAAAATTAGGTTTTTTGTAAATTGCTATACTTAAATATAAGTTTAAAAATGCAAAGGGATAAAAAAATAATCAGAGAAGCATATAAGAAAACCTGTTTCACTCCTACAAAATCACTAAATATTCCCCCTCCTATGCTTCCTATTATTCTAGACAGTCCTAAACATATAACTGCATTTAAAGTTTGTCCTGATGCTCTTAATTCCTTAGGAACTTCGTTATTAATATAGGTAGCCATAGAATAAGCAAGTACAATGAATGTAAAGCCATGAAGTACTTGAGACAGCATTATTATATAGATATTATTTGAAAGCCCCAATACTCCCCACCTTATTGCACAAATTAGTCCAGCTCCCAATAAAGTTGACTTTATACCCAGCTTATCTATTACTCTGTCTCCCCATAAAAGAAAAAACACTTCGCTTACTGATGCGATAAAAATAGCCCATCCTAAAAGTGAACTATCAGCTCCTATACCTGTATAATATATACCAAAAAAAGTATTATAAAATGCAAGGGTTGAATGAATTGCAACGGTAAAACCCATAAATATCATTAATTCTTTGTTTTTAAATAATTCAATTATTGATATTTTTCGCCCTGTTGCTTGATGACCTTTTACTTTTGGTATTTTAAATACTGATGAAAATGTTACCAAGCCAAGCAAAAAAGAAATAAAAAATATTCCACTAATATTTTTATCTATGATAGCCCCTGCTATTACAGCCATCAAAGCATACCCCATGGTTCCGGCAAGTCTAATTGGTCCAAACTTCCACCTAGTTGGAGCCATATATTCAAGAGTAATTGCATCGCTAATAGGGAAAACAGGTGTTTGAAAAAAAGAAAGTATAACTAATATAAAAAACAAATAATAAAAGCTTTCAGAAAGATAAAATAAAAGCATTATAAAACTGGTCATTATCAATAAAAGTTTTATAACGCTATTTTTTGTTTTAGCCCTGTCACAGGCAATTCCCCAAAAGGGCTGTGAAAATATGGCGACAAAAGAGCCTATTGCAAGCAATATACCTATCTGTGTACCACTATACTCTAAACTATCAAGGTAAACAGGTAAAAAAACGCTAAACACAGCCAGAGCCATATATATTAAAACATAAAAAGCTGGAAATATAAAAGGATAATTTTTCATGTGTTGAGTATTTTTCAAATTATCTTTCTCCTTACATATACAAAAGTGATAATATACTTATTGTACACTTCTATTTTCACAATGTCCATAAATGCAAGGGAATTGGGATGTATATATTAAGCAACTCCACCTTATGGAAGGTGGAGCCTTAGAAGAAAATCTATTTAACTTAAATTTATATGTTTATTTTAATAGCTTCTGAAATATTTTTTAATTTCCCAAGGGTGAACTTCCTGTTCGAATTCCCTCCATTCGGCACGCTTTGAGCGTATAAATGTACGATATGCATGTTTTCCCAACGTCTCTTTAATAAGTGGATCTTTTTCCATCTCATCTAAAGCTTCTTCCAAATCATTTGGGTAATTGGCTATGTTATTATCGCATAAAACTTCTTTAGGAATGTCACCCACGTTTTCCTTTATATCTTCTGGAGGATCTATTTTATTTATAATACCATCTAAACCTGCACTAAGCATTACTGCAAAAACAAGATATGGATTTGCTGTTGGATCAGGAGTCCTCAATTCCAATCGTGTTCTTTCACCTCTTGACAATGGAATTCTGATAAAAGTAGAACGATTACAACAAGACCAAGATATATTAGTTGGTGCTTCGTAGCCCGGAACCAGCCTTTTATAAGAGTTTACTGTTGGATTGCATATAGCTGCAATGCCCTTACCATGTTTTATAAGTCCTCCAATGTAATATTTTGCAATTTGGCTTAACCCTAATGGATCATCTGGGTCATGAAAGCCGTTATCGCCATTTATTTTTAATGATTGATTACAATGCATAGCATTTGCATTTTCACCTGAAAAAGGTTTCGGAATAAAGGATGCATATAAACCATGATTGTTAGCAATACTTTTAACAATCTGTTTAAAAATTATCCACTGGTCAGCAGCCTTTAAAGCTTCGTCATATTTAAAATCAATTTCATGCTGACCTGGAGCCACCTCATGGTGAGATGTCTCAATTGAAAACCCAAGTTTTTTCATGGTTACAATCATATCTCGCCTTGCATCTTCTCCTCGATCAACAGGAGAAAGGTCAAAGTAGCCTGCATCATCATGAGTATTAAATACAGGTTGCTCCTTTTTATCTAAAGGAAATAAAAAGAATTCCCCTTCTGGACCTACATTAAACTCATACCCTAATTCTTTTGCTTTTGCTAAAGATCGTTTCAATATGTTTCTTGGACATCCAATAAAAGGCTTTTTATCTGGACCATATACATTACAAATGATATGAGCTACTCCGGTCTTTTCAGGATTCCATGAAAAGGGAGCAAAAGTTTCTAAATCTGGTACTAAATACATATCAGATTCTTCTATTCGACCATAGCCATCTACAGAAGAACCATCAAACATAAGCTCTCCATCAAGAGCACTGTCCAGTTCATCAGGAGTAATAGATACATTTTTGGCAAACCCAAATATATCTATAAATTGCAGTCTAATTAGTTCAACTCCTCTTTTAGCGATATCTTTTCTTATAAGTTCCTTTTTACAATTATGAGCTTCTTCGTCACACATAACAACATTGATACTTCCTTTCTTATTTTTATTATTTATTACATAAAAAATATTACCACAAGCATACTAAACATTCAAGTTAGTATTATCCATCTGTCAATCTAACTCTTTTTTGTTCGTCACAGGTAATAAATTTCCTTCTATTATCAAGTTTTGTAACAAGCATAACTTTCCCTTCCCATAGGTCACTTATATGCTTTAATGTTTCATATGCAAAACTAAGCTCTAGTTCTCTTCCATCATACTGATGTTCTAGTATAAGCATATTGTCTTTTTGAACCCATTCTAAGACTTTTATAACAGGTACACCAGCTAAACCTGTATTACTTGCAATTGCATCTCTTATAGTCTTCCATCCCTCTTGATCTGCTACCTCGGTTACAACGTAATTTTTACCCAGTTTCATATATTCAAAAAGATTCATTTCTTCACAGAGTTCTTTTGTTAAATATCTTCTAATAAATGATTGATCTCTTTCAACTTCTCTTACTTCAAATATTTTTTTTGGATTATCTGCATATTTGCTTTTAATGTTTTCAATTATTTTAAATCCCATGTAATAAGGATTAATTTGACCTAAGTGAGGTTTTATAACCTGATTATGCCTTTTTAAGAATTCTAGATGTAGCTCCTGACTAAGATTAAGCTTTTTTAATATGTTATAGTGCCAGTAACTTGCCCATCCCTCATTCATTATTTTGGTTTCAATCTGAGGAATAAAATATATGGTTTCTTCTCTCACAATGTTTAAAATGTCTTTTTCCCAATCTAAAAGCTTTCCATAGTCCATAATAAATAGTAAAATATCTTCCTGTGGCTCTATAGGTATTTTCTTGAAATCCGGTGGTGTTTCTTCCTTGACAGGTTTTGGCTCAAGTATAGGATACTCACTTTTAGGTTTTCTAAACCTCTCTAAAAGAGCATTTTTCTTTTGCTCTTCAGAAAGTAATTTTTCACCTATATTTCTATATATGTGAAACTTAATAGCATGGGCTGCATTTAATATTTTTTCAACCTTTGAATATCCTATTCCAGGATCTTGAATATATTCACGTATTCTATTTGCATGATTTTTAAACATCTCTACCGTATCTTTAGCTCTGGTTGCCTGCTTGAATAATCTATTGTTTTTAAAAAAGTCATTGTGACCATAGACATGAGCAATCGTCAAAATCTGTAAAAGCAATGTGTTATCTTTCATTAAATATGCTATACATGGATCTGAATTAATCACCATTTCATACGGAAGCCCTGTTAAATTGTATCTGTGGAGAGTTTTCTTTCTTTCATACTGTTTTCCATAGCTCCAATGAGGATAATGAGAAGGCATCCCCACATACGTCTCATAACCTATCATATCCTCATAACTGCATATTTCAAACTCCTGTTCATAGCAGTTAAGTCCTTCTTCAAAAACTATATTTTCAATTTTTTCATTCCACTCTAAAAGTTCTTTTATGCTGTATTCGGACATACACCCACCCCCTTACTCCCCTTCTTTTTCTAAAAGTTTCTTTAATCCAGGTAAAATATCATCTTTTTTTGTCATTGTAATAATTGAGAAATTCTTTTTGCTGACATTTTTCTTGTACTCTTCCTTCATTGTGCTGTATGATGAATAGTAACCTGGAACTATTTCTCCATATCCAAAAAGATTGCATACTTCACAGAGTTTATTGGCCGTATCCACTGCTCTTTTATTGTCCTCTGACCAGTTATCGCCATCACTGCAATGAAAAGCATAGATATTCCAGCTAGATGGGTTATATCTTTGTTCAATAATTTCAAGAGCCTTTTCATATCCACTGCTTATATAGGTTCCACCTGATTGACCTTTGTGAAAAAACTCATCTTCATTAACTTCTTTAGCAACAGTTGTATGAGCTACAAATATAACTTCAACATTGGAATATTTAAGCCTTATAAACTGATATAGCAAAAAGTAAAAACTTCTTGCCATATACTTCTTAGTTTGATCCATAGAACCTGATACATCCATAATACATATTACCACTGCATTGAAATCTTTCTTATAATCTTCTCTAACCCTTCTATATCTTAAATCATCTTCCATAAAAGGAAATCTCTTTTTTCCCTTTTCCTGTTCATCAATATTATTCTCTTCTTTTAAGTTATCAATATCTCCGTTATTTCTTTTATATCCCTGCTTTCTCTTTATTTTTTCAATAACAGATCTTTTTTTTGCCAATCTTGGCGGAATACCTTTTCGTTTATAACCAAGGTTCTTTATACTTCTAATAGATTCTACATCAGCAAGCTTTTTTCTGTCTATGTCTGGAAGATTTAGATCATCAAATAAATACTTTATAAGTTCTTCGATTGTAACCTCTGTCTCATAAATGTCTTCTCCTTCTTGATTTCCTGCTTGGCCATCCCCTTGCCCGATTTTTTTAGCTTTTTCCTCACCTATTTTATCGCCTCTTTTTTCATTTCCATCTCCTGAACCCGCCTGTGGTCCATTATTTCCATATATAAACCTATATTCTTTAATTCCTTTTATAGGAATTTTAATTTTTTTATCCTTATTTTGACCTATAATACTTTCCTCGGCAATAATATTACCTATATTTTTTTTAATAGATTTTTCTACAAGCTCTTTATGTCTCCTTCTATCTTCAGCCGACCGATCTTTCCCACTGTTTACATATTCACGAAATATCGCCATCTCTATCACCCCCTGGCAGTATATTATTCGTTCACTTCAATATATTGAATAACGTACAGTTTATGCATTCAATATCCCGGGGTATAACCTAGACTAATGCTTAGTCTTTCCATAAGTTGTTTGATGCATATTTTAATATAACATTACAGCAATGGTCACAATAACCATTTTTCTTCATTTCTTCTACCATAGTGTCAAACTTGCTGCTCTGTTCCTTATCTCTAACTTTTGCCTGTGTAATAACTCTGCTAAGTTCTTTTACAGATGCAGTAAGTTTTTTCTCAATTGCTTCCTTTAAAGGTTCATAACTATTAAAGTCAAGCTTACCACCGTTTCTTAAAACATAAAACATATAGGCTGTCACATCTGAACGAAATCCCTTAGCTGCAGTATCTGTAATTCCAATCTGTTCTTCGATTGACCTTAAGAATTTTTCATCAGGCTCTAATTCTTCACCTGTATTTCTGTCTTTTATTTTTGTTTTATTAACACAGGCTTCTGCATGGTCTAAATAATTGTTGAAAAGACTCTCTGCCTGTTCTCTATATCCATGAATAAAAGCCTTTGTTATTTCTTTTTCCAATATTTTATTATACTCTTTTCTCACACTGTCTTGAATAAACCTTAGATATCTCTCTTTTTCTTCTCCTCCAATAGAAAGTTCTTTTACAGATTTAACCAAAGTTTCCATTACAGAAATAGGATTTATACAGTTATGATCTGATTCTGACAGAGTAATATCAAGTACCTTCATTACAAACCTTGTAGATATGCCTGTCATACCTTCTCTTTGTGCTTCATCACGCAGTTCAAAAACATCTACTTTTTTAGTCATTCCTTTTTCAACCACTTCTTCTCCGTTATAAATCTTAAGTTTTGTCATAGAATCAACTTTATTTGATGGTGCTAATCTTGTAAGAATAGCAAACATTGATGCAATTTTAATTGTGTGCGGTGATATATGAGCCTTAAAATTGCTTTTCTTAAGTATTTTCTCATATATCTTAATTTCTTCATCAAGTTCTAAGCAATATGGAACTTCGATTTTTACAATTCTATCTAGTATAGCTTCATTTGTATGATCAGATTTAAATTTATTCCATTCTGCCTCATTTGAATGTGCTAAAATTATTCCATCAAAATAAACCATTGAGCCTTTTCCTGGAGAAGGAACTGACTTTTCCTGAGTAGCAGTAATCATTGTATGCAAATATTCCGTTTCATTTTTAAACACCTCTATAAATTCAACAATACCTCTATTTCCTACATTAAAAGCCCCATTTAAAGATAAAACCCTAGGGTCATCTTCAGGGTATAAATCAATCTTGGAAATATCAACACTTCCAATTAAAACAGAAGTATCCTGATTATTTGGATCAACTGGAGGTACAACACCTATTCCTTTTCTTGACCTTATAGAAAAATCCACTGTTTCAACAGGGAATTTTTCATATTCACCATTTAACTCATTTTTTAACCTGTACCTGCAAACTGGACATAAATCTCCTTCAATTTTAACACCTAATATTTCTTCAAACTCTTTTCGCAAATGTTTTGGTACCAGATGAAGCGGTTCTTCTCTAATTGGACATCCCTTTAATGCATAAACAGGTGGACTTGTTTCTAAAGCTCTCTTCATAACTTCCATTAAAGAAGATTTCCCTGCACCAACAGGCCCAACTAGATAAAGCACCTGTCTTGATTCTTCGCCTGCCATTGCAGCTGAATGAAAATATCTTACAATTTTCATTATGGTTCTGTCAATTCCAAAAAATTCACTGTCAAAGAATTTATATTTCTTTATTGTATCATTACCATATATCCTACGAAGTCTTGGATTTTCATCTGTCTTAATCACTTCAATCCCTGGCTCTGTCATAAGCTTATACATTCTATGATGAGAAAGCATGGTGATTTCAGGATCCCCTTTAACAATGTCAAGATATTCTAAAAAAGTACCTTCAAACTTCTTAGCTTTATTCACCTCTCTGTCTTTTTGAATAATGCTTGAAAAATCACATTTTCCCATTAATTATGCCCCCTCACTTTCTTAAAATAATTGTTTTGTTTGTGGATACCATTAATTGTTAATAACTTTAAATTGCGAACAAGTAAAGTATATATATAAATACCAAAATTATGCAAAAGCATATACAAAGTTTTTTAATTTTCCCTAAGGTATTATAAGTTTTATATTTTCATAATATTACTGAACCAAGTAAAAATACTTACAATGATAAATTTTGATAATCAAACTAACGTATTGAAAAAGCTTTTTTATTAAGCTGATAGAATTGCTGTTAACATTATAATTAATATTATAACATATTTTAAACTAAAAAACTATAATATTTCTTCCTCCATATTTTCCCTAAGACTTTTAGAGTTATTTAATGCTATAATATATATAAGACTCATATACCCCTAACTTTTTTTAGGAGGCTATTTATGCATACTTTCTCTTATTATATTAAAAATATATCTAATGTACTTACATCTATAATTTCCGGATTTCTTTTATTTTTAGCAGTGTTAGCACTAATTTTAATAAACACTGTTATGACTTCGGATTTTCATAAAAATATGTTTGAAAAAAATGAAATTTATGTTGAGACACAAAAAATAATTGATGACTCCCGAGAAGATGTTGTAAGCCTTATAAAAGGACAATCTTCTGAATTAAGTCAGCAACAAAAAGAAATTATTTATATTTTGGAAAACTCAACCTCTCCCGAAATGGTTAGAACAAATTTAGATAAAATTAACCAAGATATTTTTCAATATTTTAATGGAAAAAGAAGATTTTTGCCTGATATTTATGTAGATATGAAACCACCTAATTTCGATAAAATTGAAACAACTGATTCAAACTACGTCTCAAGTAAAATAACAAGAGTAAATTTAAATGCTCTTATAATGTCTTTCAATCGGGGGGATATTTTAGATGTATTTTTATTGATAAGGTTTCTATTCTTTTGCATAAATTCAATGCCAGCACTTTTTCTTCTAGCAGTGCTATTCATGCTTTTAATTCAAATTATTATTATGAAAAAACCTTCTAACGTCCTCGGGTGGATTTTGAATGTCTGTTTTTTTTCCAGCATTCTTTTTGTTATTTTGGGTGTTAGTATTTTTATTTATTCTAAAAACTTACTCCCAGTTCAACTTAATGAAATTATGTGGCCTATCCCCATAAATCTAAACGCTCTGTTATCTTACATACAAGACTCTACATCTCTTTTGTCACTATTGAGTATTTTATCTGGTATATCTTTATTCCTTTTAGCCTATATAATTATACTCTTTAAAAAAACTTTTTTAAAATTTATTGCCAATAAGAATCTGTTTAAATTAACTTTTATAAAAAACTATAAAAATCTGTTTAAACATATCATATGTACTTTTTTATTTATAAGTATTCTTTTAGGACTAGGATATAATGTTTATTCTTTCAGAAAGGATTTTAACTCCAATAATTTTTCAAATATCATATCTAAATATACCAATTCCAGCTCTGTTACAGAAGTTGTGTCAGCAAAAAATGAAAACATTTATACATTACAGATAAACCTTGTTGACTCTGACACAAATGCACCTGTTGAAAATGTTGAAATAAATGTAGATGGTAAAGCAGAAGTCAGCAATAAACATTATAATCTGACAGAAACCACTGATAACACCGGAATAGCTAAGTTTCATCTTAGAAAAGGTACTTTCCATATTGATTTTTTATCTGCTTCACCATTGGATAATTATATTTTACCATCACCTTTTTACTTTGATTTAATATCTGTAGGAACCACTGTCATTACAATTAACTTAGATAAGCACAGTGAATCAGAAAGTTATGGTGTGATTGAAATAGAAATATTAGACCATAATAATGAACCTTTTGAAGAAATAGAACTTTTAATTGAAAATTCTAAAACACACAAAAAAGATATTTTAGAATCGAATGATACGCCTGATAAATACTACTCAATAACAAACCCTGATGGCATCGCTGTATTTAAAAAAGAAAAAGGAACTTATATTGCAAAATTTTCAGAAAGTAAATTTCCTAAAGAGTATATTATCCCTGAACCTTTTGAAATTAACATTTTGCCTGGCATTGTCTCAAGGTACACGATTAAGCTTACAAAAAGTGAGTAAAGATAATCTCCACTAAAAAGAAATCTACCACAAAGGCAGATTTCTTTTTTAAAATAAAAAATAACAATTCATAACTTTTATTTAATATCCGGCAAATTTTTCATACTTTCTTTTATTGAATCATCTGAATAATCAACATCAACAAGCTTTCCTCTTAAATAATTGTCATAAGCCGCCATATCAAAATAGCCATGTCCACTTAAACTAAAAAGAATAACCTTTGACTCACCTGATTCTTTACACTTTAAAGCTTCATTAATTGTACCCCTGATAGCATGTGCTGACTCTGGAGCGGGTATTATACCCTCTGTTTGAGCAAATTGAAGTGCTGCTTCAAAAATTTCTTTTTGAGCAACAGCCTGTGCTTCTATAATACCATCATGGTAAAGTTGACTTACAATTGGAGATTGTCCATGATATCTAAGCCCTCCTGCGTGAATACCAGCTGGAACAAAATCATGTCCTAAAGTATACATTTTAGCTATCGGTCCAACTTTTCCAGTATCTCCGTAATCATATGCAAAAACACCTTTAGTAAGTGTAGGACAAGCTGTAGGCTCTACGGCAACCAATCTGATATTGGTTCCATTTAATTTATCACTGATAAATGGAAAAGCAATTCCTGCAAAATTACTTCCTCCACCACAACACGCATAAACAACATCTGGATATTCATCTAACGTTTCCAGTTGTTTTTTAGATTCAAGTCCAATAACAGTCTGATGCAAAGCTACATGGTTTAAAACACTTCCCAATGCATAATTTGTATCATCATTAGTCGCTGCAACTTCAACAGCTTCACTTATCGCCATACCTAAACTACCTGTGGAATCCGGATCTTTTTCCAAAATAGTTCTCCCACATTTAGTCAAATTGCTTGGACTAGGTATTACATCAGCACCAAATGTTTGCATAAATGATCTTCTGTAAGGTTTTTGTTGATAACTGACTTTAACCATATAAACTGAACAATCTAAATCAAAGTGATTACATGCAAGGCTTAATGCACTTCCCCACTGACCAGCACCGGTTTCAGTTGAAAGCTTTTTTATACCTGCCATCTTATTGTAGTAAGCCTGTGGAATAGCAGTATTAAGCTTATGACTTCCAGTAGCATTTATCCCCTCATACTTATAGTAGATTCTTGCCGGTGTATCAAGCAACTTTTCCAGCCCTTCAGCCCTATATAATGGACTTGGTCTCCACTGACGATACATTTCTCTAACTTCATCAGGAATATCTATCCATCTCTCGCTAGAATTTTCCTGTTTAATTAATTCCTTTGGAAAAATAGCCTGAAGTTCATCTGGGGTGGCAATTTTATTTGTCATTGAACTAACATATGGGTCAGGTTTATTAGGCATGTCCGCAAGTATGTTATACCATTTTTTAGGAATCTCATTCTCCTCTAAAATCACTTTTCTCACATCTTTTTTACTCATCTCTCTCATCTCTCCTCACCAAAAATAGCTTTACTTATATTTTACTAAAAAGAAAAGCAACATTCAACAGCAATCTTTGAAGTATATATACTAGCAGTACGAAGTCCTTCTCTTTGTTCCAAAACTTTGCATAAAATTTGGCAAGGAATTCCTCCTTGCCAAGCATAACATAAAAATCAGCTAGACTTTATCTTAAATTTTTACTCTCATAACACAAATTTTATTAGATCCTATATCCTGCCAATACTCTATGTAATTGCCAGACTGCTTAAAGTTTTCAAAAGCATACCCTTTTGAAATAATATATTCAACAATATCTTTTGAAAAAAGCAACGCCATTGCAGTTTCACTTAACTCAGGTATCTTTTTTATAACAAGTTCCTTCTCCAGTGTTTTAAACTCATCGAATAAAAGCACTTTATAATCACCATTATCATTTTTATAAATTGTATACCTAGAACGTATTTTAAAAATATCATCTATTTCGATTTTTCTTTCAGTTATTAATAAATTATTTAACTTTTTATCCACATATAACATTTTATATTTTTCAATATAACTTAAAACATCTTTTTCCTTAAGACCTTTAACTTCCTTTAAGTTTATGTTTAAAAAGTCTGGAGTCTCATCGTCAAAAAGAACAACTGTAACGTCATTTTTATTCCTATACCAAATTTCTTTTTCATTAATAAATACAATCTCTCCATTTATTTTCTTTTCGCTAAATGGAGGAAATAAATATGGACGATTCTTGAAAAACTTAACTGTCCTTAACTCAACTTTATTAGAATCCTTTATCGTTACAGTAGAAGGATCACCCCATATATCTTTTTCCACAATTATCATTTTGCCTGACTCATTATTGTATATGAAATTTTTTTTGTTAGATGCCATAAGATCCTTTTTGTCAACCTTCAAAAGCCTTTCTAAATTTCTTATTTTATCTTTCTTCAATGAATTGATAAAATCTGCTGCTCTTTCTGATTTGTCAGAAATACTACCTTTTAAATTTTTAGACAAACTAGAAAACAGCTCTTTCCCTTGGCTTTGGCCTGATGAAACTTTAGATGAAATAATATCGACTAAACCCTTCATTCCTTCACTAGCTGAGTTTAGTGCTTCTTTTTTATTATCCATGACATCACCCCTTTTAAATTACGAAAGATAGATATGACGAGGTGCTACATCGAAGGGCTTCGAAGAATTATTATATATATAATAGATTTATTAGATTTATCTCTTATTATACCTTAAATTATCAAAAAATCCAAGCCTAAATTCAAAAATTAATAAATCTTTCCTGTCTTTCTAAACTTCACTTTTTCTTCTCTTGCCTGTTTTAATACATTTTGTTACAATCATATGTGACATGCTTTTGATGCAAAATTTTTATACTTAAAAAAAGTGAGGTATTAAGAATGACTAATATGAAAAATAGAAAACTTGTAATTATGTTTACAGTTTGCTTAGCTATGTCTCTTATGTTTTCGGCATGCAATACTGACAATTCTAATCATGAAACAACATCTGAAAATGAAGCTACAAATAATGGTGAGTCTACATCAGATAGCACTGCCATCAATTATGAGGAAAAAATAGAAAAGGAAGGACTTTCTGACGACGAAATTGAATCTTTTGAAGCATATGTTAATAGAATTGTATTTCAACTAAATGAAATACAAACCTTTAATAGTATCAGCACTCAATCTGACCTAAATACAACTGACGATTCTATAAAATACTCTGAGCTTTTATCAAAAATAGATACTCAAAAAGCAGTATATTTTTTAATTAAGTTGAAAGATGACTTTAACAACATGGAAGAAATATTTAATGAATACTTGCTATCGTTGCAGCTGAATCTAGATATTTATACTTATCTAGATAGTAAAAATAAATACATTGAAAAAAAAGATGAAATGCTTTCAGAAATTGAAGAAGACATAATTATAACTGTAAGTAAAATAGAAGAAAAAGCATTTGAAAACCTTCAAAAACTCAATGAAGAAAATAAAAATATTAATTCATATTTTGAAGACGAAATAAACAACTCACCTGGAAATATCGAACCTGATGACCCATCAACTAATTTACCAGAAGTTGACGTTCCTGTGCCAGCTGATCCAACAGAAGATTTAAAAAATAATCTGCCTGGTATAAATTAATACACTGATGCACGTGGGTGTATGTTATTTATGTGAATGAAAGGATAAATTAAGGACAGTACCGCCATTTGTATAAAATGGCGGCTTTTTATGCAATATTGTACATATCTAAAGTGTGGTGGATACGTTCAAAAATTAATCCTGCTACAAACCAAGCTGGTCCATAATCAATTCTAACTAGATTATCTATAGCAAATGTGCCTGAGTAGTA
Organism: Herbivorax alkaliphila; assembly: GCF_030848475.1. GTDB lineage: Bacteria > Bacillota > Clostridia > Acetivibrionales > Acetivibrionaceae > Herbivorax. The sequence goes on along the minus strand of NZ_JAVDDS010000006.1, from coordinate 67,543 downwards.
CCATGGATATTCTCCTAATAAATTAAGGAGAATTGTTCCACTGGCATACTCTATTCCCCATATTATAATGACCCACAAAAATCCTCTGACTGGCCACCTCCATTCCTTCATGATATCATGTAAGGGTTCAAGAAAAACTGCACATCCATATATAAAAAACATCCATAAATTTGTATATGCCTGCATTACTATATCTCCAAAAAGAAGAGAATGCAAACCTGTCCATATTATTTCTATGCTCCATCCAATTAGTCCATAAATTATAAATCTTTTTAACATATTTATATTTTAAACATGATAAAACTTTTTAACAGTTGTAATTTATTGTTCAATTAGATTTAATTGCTATTTAAAACTTTAAAAAAATAATCTATTTAGACTAAATGTAAACATTTTGACTCTAGATAAAGTCTTTAGATAGCATAAAAACTTCTAAATTTAAACTCTTGTAGATTAAACTTAATATTTTTAATTATTATTTACGAATATATTTGGTTTCTTTTGAGAATTATAAACCTTAGATTTGATTACTAAAACGGGGTGTTGATTTGACTAAAATTGGAGAATTTAAACTGAATAAACTAAATTCATTTGTAATAAATTCAATATCTTTATTGGTTTTTGTTGTAGCAATAGCTATGTTTTTTAAAATATACCATCTAAATTTATACGATGTTTATTTAAAATATTTTTCAAACATTGGTTCTATATCTTTAATGTTCTTTTTTCTTGTAATTATAATAGCACTACATGAACTTATACACGGTATCGGCTATAAAATTTTTGGTGCTAGGCTTAAATTTGGTTTTAAGCATCTCAATATATACACAATGGATATTTCGGGAAATTCATATAGAGTTATAGAAATGTTTGTGATTATGCTTTTACCTCTATTGTCTTTAACTATTTTTTTGTCAGTTTTATCTTATATATTTAAAGATTATTACTTTTATTTTATATTGGGCACAATATTCAACATATCAAGTTCTGTAGGCGATATTATTCTTTTTAGTTATATGCTTATTAAAGGTAGTGAATGTAAAATAAAAGACACAAGTTATGGCTTTTTAATGTACAAAAAACTTTAGCTTAAATTAGTAGCTTTTTAAACGATACATGATTTTGTTAAATAATGCTTTAAAAGTTCAACTATTCTATTTTGCCTTTGTATTGGGGTTTTAGAGATATGATTGAAATAAAAAAGTTTTATTTTTTTTAAAAACCCCCTACCATATTTTTAAAAGATATGATAATATAATTAGTAAGTATTCAGGTAATCTTTTCTATTATTAGTTTTATTTCTTGAGGAGATCACATTGTTATAAAGTTTTAAGCATAATTTTAATATTCTGTTTAAAAATATAATATATTTAAAAATTATATGTTATTTATTATTGGAAAAAGGATAATAATATATCATAAACTAAAAATGGAGGGTGCCTATGTATCTTTTTGGAAAAATAACTGTAACTGCTGTTATACCTAATGAACTATCTAAATTAAAAGACATTGCCTTTAACTTATGGTGGTCTTGGAATTCCGATGCAATCGACCTTTACAGAGAAATTGACCTTGCTCTTTGGGAAAAACTTGGAAAGAATCCAGTTAGATTTCTCAAAGAAGTTAGTCAGAAAAAGCTAGAAGCAAAAGTTAACGATCCTGATTATATGCAAAAATATGAGGATGTGGTAAAAAAATATGAGTCCTATATGGAAGAAACCGATACATGGTTTAACAGAAACTTTCCAGATAAAAAGGACCACATGGTTGCATACTTTTCCGCTGAATACGGCTTAAATGAGGTTCTTCCTGTTTATTCAGGTGGACTGGGAGTTCTATCAGGAGATCACTGTAAGTCTGCTAGTGACCTAGGAATACCTTTTACTGCAATTGGTCTTTTTTACAAGCAAGGGTATTTCAGCCAACATATTAACGGAGATGGATGGCAGGAAACGATATTTACTGACCTTAATACATCTAATCTGCCAGTTAAACCAACTTTAGACCAGGATGGCAACCAGCTTACTATAGAAGTAGAGTTGCCTGGAAGGATAGTCTTCGCTAGGGTATGGCATGTACAAATTGGTCGAATAAAACTATATTTAATGGACACAGATCATGAACACAATAGCCATCACGATAGAGCACTTACTTCAAGATTGTATGGTGGAGATCAGGAAACCAGAATTCAACAAGAAATCTTTCTTGGTATTGGTGGTTCTAGAGTTCTTGACGCTTTAGGAATTAAACCTACTGTTTTCCATATGAATGAAGGTCATTCATCCTTTTTAGGTCTTGAACTTATAAGAAAACTTGTGCAAAATGAGAAACTGCCATTTAATCAAGCTAAAGAGGTTATTGCATCTTCAGTTGTATTCACTACCCATACACCTGTACCTGCAGGAAATGACGTTTTCCCACTAGATATGATTGACAGATATTTTAGTCATTATTGGCCTTCACTTGGCGTAAGTAGACATGAGTTTTTGGATTTAGGATTAAAAATTGGCGACCATCAAAACTTTAACATGACAGTTTTAGCTCTGAGTCTATCAGGTCAGAAGAATGGAGTAAGTGAGCTTCACGGTGCAGTATCTAGAAATATTTTTAAAAATGTGTGGCCTGGAATTCCTGAAAAAGAAATTCCTATTGGGCACGTTACAAACGGTATCCATACTCTCACTTGGCTGTCACCAACAATTAAGTATTTGTACGATAAGCACCTTGACAATGATTGGCAGGAAAAGCTTTATGACAGAAATACATGGGATAAGGTGGATGATATTCCTGATGAAGACTTGTGGAAATCCCATTGTGTATTAAAAACAAAAATGATTGGATTTCTTCGTGAAAAAATCAAAGAACAAAGAATTGCCAATAATGAATCAATTGAGAAAGTTAAAGAAGTTGATACTCTACTTGATTCTAATGCCCTGACAATTGGTTTTGCTAGAAGATTTGCAACCTATAAAAGAGCAAATTTAATATTCAGAGATGTAGCTAGAATTCAAAAAATACTTAATAATCCACAAAGACCTGTTCAAATTATATTTGCAGGAAAAGCTCATCCTGCTGATGGACCTGCACATGAAATAATCAAACACATCAATGATATATCAAAACAGGAAGGATTTCACGGAAAAGTTATTTTAATCGAAAACTACAATATGACAATTGCCCGAAATCTAGTACAGGGAGTGGATATATGGCTTAATAACCCACGTCGTCCTCTTGAAGCTAGTGGCACAAGTGGTCAAAAAGTTTGCATTAATGGAATTATCAATTTCAGTGTCTTAGATGGCTGGTGGTGTGAAGGCTATAACAGAAAGAATGGATGGGCTATTGGTGATGAAACTTTATATGACAATGAATACCATCAGGATAATGCAGACAGCGAATCAATCTACAACACACTTGAAAAACAAATTGTTCCCGCTTTCTTTGAGCGAAATGACAAGGGAATCCCTGAAAAATGGGTTGAAATTATGAAGGAATCTATAAAATCAAATACAGGCTTGTTTAGCACTCATAGAATGGTTCAAGATTACACAAACAAGTATTATATTACTTCTATGAACAGAGTTGAAAAACAAATTTCAAGCAATTTCAAATATGCATCCGAGTTATCTAACTGGAAACAACATGTTGAAAAGGAATGGCCGCAGGTGGATATCATTCCAGACAAAGAAGTAACTCAATTAAACAACAAGAACTTTATATCAGGAGAAACAATACCTATACACGCAACAGTAAAACTAGGTAGTTTAGAACCATCAAATATAAAGGTTCAGGTTTATTATGGTGATATAGGAAATGAAAATGCCATAGAAAATCCACATATAGTCGATATGCAATTAGAAGAAAAAATATCTGACAATACTTACAGGTATACTGCCAAAATAACTCTATACGAAGGAGGAGAATATGGTTATACATTCAGGGTAATACCAAGTCATCCTGATTTAATGAGTCCATTTGATCTCCCACTAATAAGATGGGCAGTACAGTAAATGTATTAAATTTTAACAACGATAAAGCTCAACACATACATGTGTTGAGCTTTATTTTATTGTTTTTAACTTTTTATTTGACCATTTTAAAATTTTTACATCTATTTTTATAAATAGTTTATATTCTTTAAAGTAAATTAACCCTTAACAGCTCCTGCTGTAAGCCCTCCAATTATATGCTTAGAAAAGAATAAAAATACAATTATTAGAGGTATTACCGAAAGAGAAACAGCCATATATGCAGGAGCAAAATCTGTACGGTATATTCCCCTTGCATTTGCGACTAAAATTGGAACAGTTCTAAGATTACTACTTCTTAAAACTACCTGCGGAATCAAAAGCTGATTCCATTGAAAGATAAAAGCAAACATTCCCATTGTTGCAATTGCGGGAGTAGATAAAGGTAATACTATTTTATTAAATATTCTAACTTCAGATGCTCCGTCTATCCTTGCAGACTCAAGTATAGACTTAGGTAAAGTTGAATCCATATACTGTTTAACAAAAAATACAAACTGAGCATTTGCCATCATTGGTAATATTAATGCCAAAAAGTTATCCAGTAAACCCAACTTAAAAACTACATCGTAAAAACCAATAACACCTAACTGAGGTGGTACCATCATTGTACTTAATATTACCCAAAATAATGCTTTGCTTCCTGGAAATTTAAATTTTGAAAAACCATATGCAGTTGCAGTACCAAAATAGGCTAACAAAGCAGTACCTGAACACGTAATAATAATACTATTTAAAAAACCTCTCCATATGTTAATCCTCTCACTCATTGTCTGGTAGTTTATCCAGGCTCTGGTGCCAGGCAATAAGTTAAGATTCCGTGCAATATCTGCATTACTATGAGTTGCATTAATCATCATAAAGTAAAATGGCAAAAAGCAAAGCACAGCCAACAAGAAAAGTCCTATATAGATTAATATCTTAGGAATATCAACTTTAGAAGTTGTATTAACTTTTTTAATATTTGTGTTTTTATCAGTAGATAAATTACTTTTCATTCCTTTCCCCCCTTTCTTTTAATCATTCTCCTGCGGTTTTAAAATTTTAATGGCGATAAATACAAGTATAAATATGTGAATAAATAATCCAATGGCAGTTGTTGACGCATATCCAAACTGATAATTTCTAAAAGCCTGCCTGTAGACGTTCATAACCATTGTAGTGGCTGCCCCCCCAGGCCCACCAGTTCCCTGTGTAAGAACAAAAGGCAAGTCGTACATGCTAAGACCACCAATTATTGATGTAACAACCTGATACATCATTATAGGCCTAAGTAACGGAAGCGTTATGTTGACAAATGCCTTCCATTTGCTTGCTCCATCAACTCTTGCAGCTTCAAAATATTCTTCAGGTATAGCTTTTATTCCAGCCATAAAAATTATCATTGTATATCCAAACCACATCCACGTCAATGCAAAAGATACTGTTATCCTAGTTGCCCAAACGTTTTGAAGAAAATGAAACGGCTCATCTCTAACATTTAAGTCAAGTAATAAATTGTTAACCACTCCACCTGGATATTCAAGTAGAAATAAAAACAACGCCCCCACTGATGCCATAGTTATAAGATTTGGCAAATAAAAAATTGCCCTAAAAACTGCTTTTCCCTTAAAGTTTTTGCTTGTTAGTAACACAGCCAATGCTAACGCCCCTATAAACTGAGGTATCACATTCATTATCCACATTATCCAAGTGTTTCCCACACTTCTTATAAAAGCTCCTCCAGACATAATATCTTCTAGTAAACGTCTATAGTTATCCAAACCTACAAACTCTGCAGGAACTCTTGATCCATCCCAGCTGGTAAAGCTTAAAATAAGTGTATTCACTATTGGATATAACAAGAATATAGCCATTACCACGAAAAAAGGAAAAATGAATATATATCCCCAATGGGCGTATTTATCAGCCTTTAATGCATTTTTAAACAAAGGATACACCCTCCTATACTCAAAATCTTTGCCCTACTACCCACATTGGGCAATAGGGCAATGTACTAATAAAATACTATTTAACAAATTCCATATTAATAACCGAAAATTAGTCAACTTCTAAATCATGAAAAGCCTCTCTAACGTCTCTCTTAAACTGGTCAATCATTTCATCTCTTGTAAGACTACCTTCTAAGAATGAATCCATTGCAGATGTAAAAGCATCTTCAATAGTACCATCATACTCAGTTATAATATCACCACTGATCTCGTCTATCATTGGCTCATAGAAAGCATATGGATTTTGACCAATTAACTCATGTTCAAATTCATCATCATTAGCAAGCTTTTCTATTACTGCTATATTACTTGTAAAGTCTCCACTTTCTCTTGCATGTGCCTCAGCCTGTTCTTCGTCAAGAGTTAGGAACTTAATGAATTCCCAAGCAAGTTCTTTGTCCTCACTGTCTTGGGACATACCAATCCATGTTCCACCCCATGAAAATGGTGTAGCAGCATGTGCTAATCCCCATTCACCTGCTGAAGCCATAGGATTGTCTAATTCATCTTCCATTGAAGAAATAATTATCCATCTCAATCCCCATGTAGGAATTGCCCATGCAAAGTTTTCTTCGTCTTCAATAGCTGCTGTCCATTGAGAAGACCAAGCTCTCATTTCTCCGTCATATCCGCTATCTCTTAATTCTTTTGCAATGTCAATCATTTCATGTACTTTATCGTCAATTACAAGTTTATTGTCTACAACCCAGCCCTGGTCACGTGAACCTAGGTATATTCTCATTAGTTCATCCCATGCTGGGAAAATATTTACACCTGCTTGACCTAATGTCTCTGCTGTTTCAAGTATTTTTTCTTTACTTGAAAACATCTCTGATATTTCATCTGGGTCGTCAGTTCCAAGATGCTCACGTGCAAGAGTTCTCTTGTATCCAATAGCACCTGGAGTTCCCTGATGAGACAATGCTCTTATTTTACCATCATCACATGTTCCAACCTCAAGCGTATAAGGAAGTAACTTGTCATCTAACTGATCTGCATTGTAAGGCGGTTGTGATAAATCCTCATATCCACCTTCAAGGTTAACAAGTCTCTTAACAAAAGCCACCTCTGCTGCAAATACATCTGGAACATTTCCTCCTGACCTAATGTCTTGTGTAATTGCATTAAGATAAGCATCCTCTTCGTCAGTTACAATTTCAACTTCCACACTCACACCTGGATGTTTAGCCTCAAATGCTTCTGCTAGTGCAGGACCTTCATTTGGATTAAAGTGCATAAATGTAAGCTCTCCAGATAACTCCTTGTCATCATCACCAACATCATCACCAACATCACCATTTTCGTCCTCTACTGGCGTTGGATCAGCCGGTTCTGGAGGAGTGTCCTCTCCACCACAACCAACTAAAAGCGAAGCTGTCATAATTGCACTAAGTATAACTGCTACACCTTTCTTAATATACTGTTTGTTCATTTCGGTTCCCCCTTGTTTAATGTTTTTTTATATTAAACGTACTACATAATCGGAATTGTGTACGTTTAACGCATACTTAATATACCCTCTCACAAATACATACTTTCCAAAATGTATTTTCATACTATATATGTATTCTTTAAAACTCAATCACAATACTCTTTATTTTTGTACAACTCATTTTATTTTTGTGCAACTTAACTAAAACTAAGTGTATTTTATTATTATTTTTGTTCTTTGTCAATAACCCATTAAATTATAAGTTAAATTATACGTGTAATCTTTAAATATGTCAAGGTGTCTAAAACGCCGTATAATATAGGTTTTCTGCCAAAAACACATCATCATTGAGATTATACATAATTAATTATGAATTTATGAACGAAAATGTAAATGAATTTCGAATATTATCTTTTTAGTGTTTTTATCAAATTTTATCCAGCATCTTCACTTTGTTTTTTAATATTTGACCATTTCCCACATCGATCCCCCCACCTAGCTAAAACTTCACCATTTGAAGAAATTTCAATTATCTCACAAAGATTTGAACAATCGTTACATTCTATGCTTTTGGCCTTGTATTCATTTTTTATCATTTCAAATCCATAAAAATTAGTGTTTTTAGTTGCTGACTTCATCTTATCTTTTGCTATTAGTGCTGCTCCATATGCCCCCATAACATCATAATACGAAGGTATTATAATCTTTTTACCAATTGCTTTTTCAAAAGCAGATACAATTCCAATATTTGCAGCAACTCCTCCCTGAAATACAACTGGGGCTTCTATCTCCTTACCTTTTGCAAGATTATTTAAATAGTTTCTTACCAGTGCTTCACACAATCCGTTTACAATATCCTCCACGCTATGACCTGTCTGTTGTTTGTGTATCATATCCGATTCGGCAAATACTGCACATCTTCCGGCAATTCTAACAGAAGATTTTGATTTTAACGCCAAAGAGCCAAATTCGCCAATTGATATTTCAAGTCTCGCTGCCTGCCTGTCTAAAAAAGACCCTGTACCAGCAGCACAAACTGTATTCATTGCAAAATCACATACAATTCCATTTCTCAATAATATTATTTTTGAATCCTGTCCACCTATTTCTAAAATTGTCTTTACACCTGGCACAAGCTTTTGAGCAGCAACAGCATGTGTAGTGATTTCATTTTTTACGATATCTGCACCTGTTATGACATTTGCCAGCTGTCGCCCACTCCCAGTTGTTCCAACTCCTTTTATTATTATATCTTTCCCAAACTTTTCTTTTAATGATTCCATACCCTTTCTTAACGCATTAATTGGCTGACCTCCTGTCCTTAAATATAAATTCTCCACTACCTCATCACTTTCATTTACAACTACAAGATTTGTACTAACTGATCCAACATCAATTCCCAGATAAAATGAATTTATCTCCAATTTCTGCTCTCTCCCTTCTCTTTTCAAGTAAGTCTATAAAAGCCTCTAGTCTGGTCATATATCCAGCTTCCCCTGTAAGCTCATCAATAATTAAAGTTAATACAGGAATATCTAAATCTCTTTCCACAGACGGAAGTATACTCTCTGAAACTATTTCTGGCATACATGTAAGTGGATAAATTTGAATTACTCCATCATAACCTTTTTCAGCATATATTACTGTGTTTCCTATTGTTTCCTGAGCGTGACCGCCAATCATTGCACCTAAATAAGGCTTTGCAGCTGTTTTATAACAATCATCTTTTTTAATTGGCAAAACTGCTTTTAATATATGCTCAACAATCCAATCACTTATTGTTATTGACCTGTCAACTTCAATTCCCATATTACCTAATATTTTTTCAACATTAAAACTAGTAAAGGAATCTATTGTGGTATATATTTCACCTACTATTCCAATTTTTATAGGCTTGGCTTTTTTATCTATTTTTAATTTTAAAATTTTGTTTTTTGTTTCTTCTGTTAATCTTAAAATTTCTTTAGAACCATTTGATTTTAAAATTTTATTTTGAAACTCTTTATATATTTTGTCCACAGAACCTTTTTCAACCTCTATAGGACGAAATTTAAATGTTAATCTCTCTAATTCATCTACTTTTTTTGATACAAAAACGGTGTCTTTTAAAACTTTTATAATTTTGAATATATTTAATCCACCTGTAAGCTTTTTTATTCTTTTTATAAACCCTTTTATATTTCCATTTGGTAATTCTAAAGTCAATATATCCATATTATAACCATTGTCCTGTAAGATTTCTCTACTCATTTCACAATAATAACCAAATCTACAAGGCCCGCATCCCCCCATAATCAATATTGTATCTGCTCCCTTTTTGCTGGCCTCTATATAATTACCTAGATTCATTTTTAATGGCAGGCATGCCATTTCAGGTGCATATTTTGTACCTGTTTCCAACGCTTTTTTATTGTTAAAAGGAGGTATTTCATAATCAACTCCAAAGTCATCTAAAAGAGCTTTTGCGGTAATATATGTATTACCCATATGCGGAAACGTTATCTTCATTTTTATACCTCCATCTTATCATATCAGTAAATGCTTCTAACCTTGTATTCATACCAGCTTCTCCTGAATGTTCGTCAATATTGAGCACTATAAACGGAATTTCAGAATTCTTTCTAATTCTTCTCTCTACCATGTCACATACAAATGAATCTATACCACAACCAAAAGCCATCAAATATATTACTCCATCAATATCATCTCTTTCTATTAAATGCAGTGCTGTTCCAATGGCTTTCCTTCCGTAGTTCCAAAACATCTGCTTTTTAAGAGCCTTTACATTCTCATTAATAATTTCACTGTCAATCATATCAATAGTTATTATATTTATATCATCATTTTTAAGCTTTTCTATAAGGTTCATGCTGCTGTATTTATCATATATATTATATACATGCCCTATTAATGCAATGTTAAGTTTATATTCACTATTATTTTTTATTACATTAAATTTTTTTTCTAAAATATCAGTAGGTACTATCCCCTGTCTTACCCTTTTTTTGAATTGATTGTAGTTTTCTAAGGCTTTTTCATATGCATACTTTATACTCTTTACATCTTGTGTGAAAAATTTTCCTATTTCTATAATAGCTTTCAAAACATTCCCATTAGACTTCCTTAAATTTATTTCTACGTCTATTATTTCTGGAAGATTATTCATTGTGTTTCGAATCATGTCAGGTAATCCACCAAATTTGGGACATATATATTCATTTTTAGATATACTTGTCATTCTTGGTATAAACAAATAATCAACTTTGTCTTTAATATTTAAAACATGACCATAAAACAATTTTACAGGAAGACATGCTTCATCTACACTTAAGCTCACACCATCATCCACAATTTTTTTTGTTGTATAATCAGATACTATCACCTCTGCTCCAAGTTCTTCAAAAAAAACTTTCCACAAAGGGTAGTATTGGTAATAAAATAATGCCCTTGGTATTCCTATTTTTTTATTCATACTAAAACACCTCAAAAGCTATTATTTGCGTATATACTTTTTTTATACTCATAAAAAAAAGGTTTCCTTAAAGGAAACCGATAATATTATAAGGTCATATTTATTTTTTCATATATTCTGTAAGCCCCAGTCTATTATAAGTATTATTAATCATATCCTGCCAATATAAATTGTCTCCAGACATTTCTTCTGATTTTTGTAAAAGCTCTAATGCTTTTTCTTTATCACCTACTCTAAAATATCCTACTGCACCATTTAAATAATTCATAATATTGTCAGGTTCATCCTCTATTGCCTTTTCACTCAAACGTACCAAATCTGTCCAATTCTCAGCTAATGTATATGAGTCCATTGCCCGTACAATATAATAACTTTTAGATTCATCTTTGTACAGTTCTTCGTACATACTTGCAGCCTCATTATAATTTTCATCCCTGTAAAGCCTGTAAGCTTTCATTTCTGGATCTAAAATCTCAATCTCATAATTTTTCTTTAATTCTTCTATCCATTTATTATATTCATCAGAGTTGAGGAACTCATTTACAACAAGCATCTCTTCATACTCTTCTATCGTTCTAAAATACTCTACAGCACTTTTAACATAAACAATTTCATATCCATTTGAGATCTTTACTGGCTCTAACAGCTGGTCAACTTGTGCACTAAATACATGTTTGTTCAGCTCTGGATGAACTCTTGCAAAAATTGCATCAGTAACCAACCCTCCGTCCTCTGATGTCTCTTCATTTTCAGAGTGCTCTTTGGCCATCTCTTCAAAATCTTCACCTTCTAAAAGACGTTCATAAATATCCTCAGCTTTTGTCAATGCATCTTCTTTTGTTCTATCATTTAGAGAAATAAATATATGCCTGTAATCAATTTTTTTGTTTTGCATTTTATGGTCTTTGTATTTTTTTTCAATTTCTTCTTTATCTACAGATATACCATAATCAATAGCTGCATTATGAAATAATTTGTGCTTTAAAATATATTCATGTATTCCTTCTCGCATTTCTTCTTCATCTTTATAACCTTGTGCTGTCATAAACTGTGTTCTTTCCATAGGTTTTGAATATCTCTCATCTATAAATCTTGATATATACTCATCAACTTCCTCATCTGCAACTTCTATTCCTGATTTCTCAAATGCATAATCGTCAAGTATAATGTTTTCAATTATCTGATCAAGAAGCATATCGTTTCGCTCTTCATCACCTTTTTGTAGCATCTCAGGGTTTCTTTTATGTCTTTCAAAAAAAGCATTTCTTTCTGATATAAAAGTTTCCGAACTTACAAAATTCCCATCTATCTTAAGAACTTCATGTCCAAATGGCTTTGAGCCTTCTTCAATGTCCTCTTTTTCACCTGACAGGAAAAAATATGCTCCTGTAGATGCAAATACAACCACCACAAGAGTTAATGCTAAAAATATTGTTTTTCTTCTGCCCATTTAAAACTACCCCCAGCTCAATTGGTTTTTTATAATACCATAATTATAACCTTGATACTTCATTTTTTCAATGCTATATGAACTCGGGGGGTGTATATATTATCGGTAGACTTTTTTGATGCCAGAAAGCAATGCACTTTCTTAGGCATTAAGAAAGACTCCACCTTCTAGAGGTTGGAGTCTTAGAATAAGGTAAAAATATTTAATTTTTAAGCTTTCCCATCACAGCCCAATACGTTGATTATTTTATGTTTTACTAAATCTTTTATTGATGCTCTTGCTGGACCTAAATACTTTCTTGGATCAAACTGAGCTGGGTCTTCAGAAAAGCACTTTCTTATAGTACCTGTCATAGCCAGCCTTAAATCTGAGTCTATATTTATTTTACAAACTGACATTGAAGCTGCCTTTCTAAGCATATCTTCAGGAACACCTTGGGCACCAGGAATTTTCCCTCCATTTTTGTTAATCATCTCAACATATTCAGGAATTACTGATGATGCACCGTGTAAAACTATAGGGAAACCTGGTAGTCTTTTTTGTACTTCTTCTAAAATATCAAATCTTAACTTTGGTTCACCCTTAAATTTAAAGGCACCATGACTTGTACCTATAGCAATAGCTAATGAGTCAACTCCTGTTCTTTCAACAAATTCTTGAACTTCATCAGGATCTGTAAATGCTGCATCTTCTGCTGACACATTTACAGCATCTTCTATACCCGCAAGTCTTCCTAATTCACCTTCAACTGTTACTCCCTTATCATGAGCATAATCAACAACCTGCTTTGTCACTTTGATGTTATCTTCAAAAGAATGATGAGAACCATCAATCATAACAGATGTAAAACCTCCATCAATACAGGACTTACATAGTTCAAAACTGTCACCATGGTCAAGATGAACACATATTGGAAGACCAGTCTCCTCAATTGCAGCTTCTATAAGCTTCATCAAGTATGTATGATTTGCATACTTTCTTGCTCCTGCTGAAACTTGAAGAACTAAAGGCGCTTTAACTTCTTTGGCAGCCTCTGTAATTCCCTGTACTATCTCCATGTTGTTAACATTAAAGGCTCCTATAGCATATCCACCTTCATATGCCTTCTTAAACATTTCTTTGCTTGTAACCAAACCCATATTTCCCACTCCTTATATAGTAAAATTAATTGAACGCAGAATAAATGTTTACATTAATATAACAGCGTCCAATTGCTTTCAATAAGTGTTCTTTAAAATCATCTATGCACTTTTTTAACATACAGATATTAAACGCTTATTGTTAAGTTTTTATCATTTTTATTTTATCAGATTCAAAATGAAAATCAAGCTAGAATTAAAAATAAATTGATAAATTTTTATCAACCTCAATTGCAATTTATACATTATTATGTTATATTTTTATGTGGTTGTGTTTAAACTCAGTAATATAAACACTTGTAAAAATACAAATGTTACATATATTATTAAATTTTTAGGAGGTATTAGTATGAGCAAATTAACAGGTGCATGTATATTTGGCCAATCAGGTGGTCCTACATCGGTTATAAATTCTAGTGCAGCAGGTGTTATACAGGAAGCTTTAAAACAAGACTGTATAACTGAAGTATACGGTGCTGCTCATGGAATTAAAGGTATTTTAGAAGAAAATTTTTACGACATGAGTAAGGAAGATAAATATGAGCTGGATCTTTTAAAAATAACTCCATCTTCTGCACTTGGTTCTGTAAGATATAAGTTGAAAAGTGCCGAAGATGATGAAACTGATTACAAAAGGCTTTTAGAAGTTTTTAAAAAGTATAATATCAGATACTTTTTTTACAACGGTGGAAATGACTCAATGGATACCTGTAATAAAATAAGCAAATATATGCAAAAGGTTGGTTACGAATGTAACGTAATGGGTGTTCCAAAGACAATTGATAACGATTTATGGGGAACAGATCACTGTCCTGGTTATGGAAGTGCTGCAAAATATGTTGCAACATCAATAATGGAAGTATATCTTGATGCACGAGTTTATGATACTGGTATGGTAACAATTTTCGAAATTATGGGAAGAAATGCTGGATGGCTGACAGCTGCTTCTGCTTTAGCAGCTCATAAAGGACTTGGACCTGATTTAATTTATCTTCCCGAGATTCCATTTAGCATGGAAAAATTTCTTGAAGAAACAAATAAAGTTTATGAGAAAAATGGTAAAGTTATCGTAGCTGTTTCAGAAGGATGTAAAGATGAACAGGGAAGATACATTGCTGAAATGGGCGCTAACCTTTCAAAGGATTCTTTTGGACATGCACAATTAGGCGGAGCAGCTTCAATATTAGCTAATGCTGCTAAAGAAAAGATGAACACAAAGGTTCGTGGAATTGAATTTAGTCTTCTTCAAAGATGTGCCGCTCATTTAGGGTCTTTAACAGATGTAAATGAATCATATATGGCAGGTCAAGAAGCTGTTAAGAATGCTGTTGAAGGAAAAACTGACTATATGGTTGCCTTTGAAAGAGAAGAAGGCAGTGAATACAAATGTAACACCAAGCTTATTAAATTAGATGATGTTGCAAATACAGAAAAAACAGTTCCAAGAGAGTGGATAAACAAAGAAGGAAATGGTCTTACAGAAGACTTTGTAAAATATGCCCTTCCATTGATTCAGGGAGAGTCAACACCTCCACTAGAAGATGGATTGCCAAGGTTTTCAAAGTTAAAGAAGGTTTTGGCTAAGAAGTAATTAATCTGCATTAATTGCATTTAGGCTTAATATGTGATATAATTTAATCACAGTTAAAAATTAATAATTTAAATCATACAACTGGCGGAAGTGGAGTTTACCACATGGAGTATGATTTTAAAGTTGCCGACCGCCTGGGCATTTGATAGTGCTCAGGTGGTCTTTTATTTTGAAGTCTTTTAATAGACTTCAAGTAACTAAAGTACTATTACAGAACTCGGTGGAAACACCCCTGTGTTTTCCTTTAAGGGCTTTGGAAGGAGGTATATTATGTTTGAAGCATGGAGAAATTTCACATCCGGCATGTGGCAGGAAAGTATTGATGTACGTGATTTTATAGTAAAAAACTATACTCCTTATGATGATTCTGAGAATTTTTTAGTTAAGGCAAGTATAAAAACAAAAAAATTATGGAGCAAGTGTAAAAGGCTTCTTAGAGAGGAACATTCAAAAGACGGTGTTCTAAATATTGACACTGACACAATTTCTGGTATTGCCAGTCATCCACCAGGATATATTGATAAAAAATATGAGGTGATTAAAGGACTTCAGACAGACAGTCCGCTAAAAAGAGCTATTATCCCTTTTGGTGGTATCAGAATGGCAAAGCAGTCCTGCGAAAAATACAATTACAAGCTTTCTCCTAAAATTGATGAAGTTTTTAATAAGTATCGAAAAACACATAATGATGGTGTTTTTAGTGCCTATACAGATGACATGAAACTGGCAAGAAGATGTGGCGTTATTACAGGTCTTCCTGATGCTTATGGGCGGGGTCGAATTATTGGAGATTACAGAAGAGTTGCCCTTTACGGCACTGACAAACTTGTAAGCGAAAAGCAAGAGGATTTAACCAAACTTCTTGATATGGATATGTCTGAAGAAGTAATCCGGTTAAGAGAAGAGGTCTTTGAACAAATAAATGCTTTAAAAGAACTTGCTCAAATGGCTAAAGAATACGGATATAATATTTCAAAACCTGCCAAAAATGCTTTGGAGGCTGTTCAATGGACATATTTTGCCTTTCTTGGCTCAATAAAAGAAACTAACGGTGCTGCAAATTCACTTGGAAGAGTAAGTACTTTTTTTGACATATATATAGAAAGGGATCTACATGAAGGAACTCTCTCTGAAGTGGGCGCACAAGAGTTAATTGATCAATTTGTTATAAAATTAAGAATGATAAGACATCTTAGAACTCCCGACTATAATGAACTATTTGCAGGTGATCCAGTATGGATAACCGAATCTATAGGTGGAATGTGTGAGGACGGAAGACATATGGTTACCAAAACTTCATTTCGTTTTCTTCAAACTCTGTTTAACTTAGGCCCTGCTCCTGAGCCAAACATTACAATACTATGGTCCCACAGACTTCCACAAAGTTTTAAAAAGTTTTGTGCCAAGGTTTCTATGGTTACAAGTGCAATTCAGTATGAAAATGATGATCTTATGAGAACTAACTTTAACGATGATTACAGTATTTCCTGCTGTGTATCTGCCATGGGTACAGGAAAAGACATGCAGTATTTTGGGGCACGTTGTAATCTTCCTAAGCTTCTGCTTCTGGCCTTAAATGGTGGCAAGGATGAAGTAACAGGTGAACAGGTTGCTCCTGAAATGGAGCCTTATCCAGATGAGTATTTAGATTACAACAAAGTTTTAACCAGATTTAAACAACTCCAAAAATGGCTTGCTAAATTATACGTAAATACAATGAATGTTATCCACTACATGCATGACAAATATGCATATGAAAGACTTATGATGGCACTTCACGATACAGAAGTTGAAAGATTTATGGCTTTTGGTGTAGCAGGTCTTTCTGTTCTTGCAGACTCATTAAGTGCTATTAAATACACTTATGTTAAAGCGATACGGGATGAAAGAGGTCTTATAACTGACTTTGAAATTAAAGGCGACTATCCTCAATTTGGCAATGCCGATGATAGAGTTGACAACATTGCAATTGATATAGTACGAAACTTTTATACAGAATTAAGAAAGTGCTCAACTTATAGAAATTCAAAGCACACTCTTTCAATTCTCACTATAACATCAAATGTTGTTTATGGTAAGAAAACAGGATCTACTCCTGATGGAAGAAAAATAGGTGATGCTTTTGCACCAGGTGCAAATCCAATGCATGGAAGAGACAAATTAGGTGCCTTGGCCGCTTTAAATTCAGTTGCAAAAATTCCATATGAATACTGTAAAGATGGAATATCTCTCACAATGACCCTTGTGCCTCGTTCATTGGGAAGAGATACAGATTCAAGAATCAATAATCTTGTGGCATTGTTAGATGGCTACTTCGCCCAAAGAGGCCATCATATCAACATTAACGTACTTGAAAAGGTTGTACTTGAAAGGGCAATGAAGGATCCATACAATTATCCACAGCTTACTATAAGGGTTTCAGGCTATGCAGTTAACTTTATAAGGCTAACTCCAAAACAACAATCTGAAGTTATAGCTCGAACCTTTCACGGTGCAATGTAACTGGGTGAAGGTTGGGCATTAAAAAAGCTAGCTGCAAGGCTAATCAATTGCCTTTGCAGCTAGTTTTTTATGAATCAAACATTTAGAGTATATATACATGTGCCTAAAAGCTTAATCTGCTTTAACTGGCTTAAGTACTACATCTGTATTTTCTTTAGCCAAAGTGAAAAAACTGTTATTACCCATACCAAGTAGAGTTCCATCCTCTTTTAGAACTATTGTAAACTCCCCACCACCTGATACTTCTTTTGCACCTTTTAACTCTTCATTTTCTGCAGGAAGCAACCTATTTTCACTAGTTCCATCTCCTAATTGACCATGTCCATTATCTCCCCACATCCATACTGTTCCATCTTCTTTTATGGCTATTGAATGATTTCTTCCTGCTTCTATATTAACTACATTTTCGAGATTTTCTACTTGAACAGGAGTCCTTACTCTAGCTGTAGTTGTACCGTCTCCAAGTTGGCCTGAACTGTTTCTACCCCAGCCCCATACTGTTCCATCCTCTTTTAATGCCAATACATGATACATTCCAGAAGATATTGCAACAACGTCTTCTATATCAAGCACCTGTTCAGGAAGTAATCCAGTGGTAGCAGTTCGTCCATTACCCAGCTCACCATTAAAATTTACTCCCCAAGCCCATACCGTTCCGTCTTCTTTTAAAGCTATTGTATGGTCTTTACCTACAGATATATCGATTATATCTTCTAACCCGTCTGCTTCTACAGCCAAATCAAAATTATCTTCAAAAATGTTGTGATGACCTTTAGAGCCATTTCCTAACTGCCCCCAATAATTGTTTCCAGAAGAATATACCTTTTGATCCTCACCAATTCCAACTATATGTTTGTCTCCAATACCTATCGTTTCATAATCTTTAAAAATGTCAATTTCTAAAGGTGTAATTTGCGTATTTGATGTACTAATAGCTGCATAAAGCATTACAGTTCCATCCTTCCTGATTACCGCAGTACGACTTTGACCTGTAATAACATCAACAATTTCTGACTCACTTTCAACTTTATAAGGAGTATTTACTATGTCTGAATCAGTACTATCTATTAGCTGGAGACTTGAATTGTCTCCCCATCCCCATAAATCACCCTCTTCATCAAGTGCTATTACATGTCTTAGTCCTGTTTCTACTTTTGTGATTTTTGATGCATTAGGTATGCTTACAGGTTCACTTATAAAGTCTCCACTTCCATTGCCCATTTGACCGTATTTATTATATCCCCAGCTCCACAAAGTTCCATCATATTTTACTACAGCCATGTGTTCTTTTCCAGCTGACAAATCTCTAACAGGTGACACTCCCTCTACCTCAGAAGGAATGTTGCTGGCTTCAATACTTCCATTCCCCAGAACACCCGTTTGGTTATTTCCCCATGTCCATACTGTACCATTATTTTTTAATATCGCTATATATGATTTTGCTATATCAACTTTTCTAATGCCTTCCAATTGTTCATATTTTTCAGGAACATCATAAAAAGACTTTGAATCATCCCCCATCATTCCTGCCTCATTACTTCCCCACATCCACAGTGTTCCATCATCTTTTAAAGCTGCAGATACATTTTTTCCTGCAGAAATGGCTTTTACACCAGTAATATCATCTACTTTTACAGGAATAGAAGATAGATCTCTAGATCCATTTCCCAGTTGTCCAAAGGCACTTGAGCCCCAAGCCCAAACTGTCCTATCCTCTTTGAGAGCCAATACATGGTCATGACCCACTGCTATTTTCTTTACTTCATCTAGTCCCTCGACCTTTACGGGAGCATCTTTTTTTGCAGTTGTACCATCTCCAAGTTGTCCACTGCTGTTGTTACCCCATGTCCATACTGTACCATCATTTTTTAAAGCAACAGAAAAACTCCCCCCTGCAGCTATAGCTTTTATCTCTTCTAATTCATTAACCTTTACAGGAGCTCTCCTTGTTATAGTTGTTCCGTCACCTAACTGATTGTCAACATTTCTTCCCCAGCCCCATACGGAGCCATCTTTTCTTAATGCAAGAGAATGCTCATCACCAGTTGAAACATAAACTATATCTTCAAGCTGACTGACATTAAAAGGCCTAGTTATACTTGTTCCTTCATTTATCCCCAGTTTTCTATTAGTGTTGTCTCCCCAAATCCAAACAGTCCCATCATACCTTAATGCAACTGTATGTGATAGACCACACTCAACCTGTATATAATCATTTTTGTTTTCCTTTGGAAATTCATCTATATCATAGAGGACATATTGTTTTAACAAAGCATAATCAGTTGAATCAATCACTCCATCACCGTTTAAATCAGCTACCCATAAATTTTCTGCCTTCAAACCATCCCCTACGGGGAATCCCGGAATGATTTCTAATATGTATCTTTTTAATAGTGCAAGGTCTGTAGAATCAATTTTGTTATCTCCATTAATATCTCCAATTATACCTGTCGGAATAGTTAATGAAAAATCCTCTTCCTTAGGTGCCCCACTTGCATTTTCTCCTAATACAGCATTAGACATAGAAGATACAAGTAAAAACACACAAATAAACATCATTACAATTTTTTTAAACATTTTTTCTCCCCCTTAATAACGGTAAAATCATTCTATGACAATTTAATAAAAAGTATAGAAAGCACCATCTCATATTATAATATTAATACAATTACAGCATAACTTCAATATTTAATAAAAATTTAGATATTGAAGTATAGCGACAATTTAAATCTGTTTACCTCTATATTTCTATGTTTTTGTATCTTTCTTTGGATATCTTTAATAATATAAAAATACCAGGAACAAGTACCGCTACATCTATAATAAATAAAGTAGTATAAATTAACCATTCATCAGATTTAAAAAAGACAATCATAGTTATGAAGAAAAACCCCATTGCACCTAAAAAACACATTGATACAATTAGTCCGAACAAGCCATTTAAATTAGTTTTAACAGCCTCATGGGGATTTGTCCAATTTAGTTTTGGATGAACCAAATCAATAATCAAATTTATAATTATTATTATGGCACAATTGATTAATGCTAAAAGAAATAAAACTGGTAGTTTTAATATAGATACATTTAAAAAAGCCACCATTAGAACTCCTATTATCAAAATACCTATACATGATACTGCAAGTCCATGCATAAACTTTGCCATTATCTGATATGCAGGTGATACAGGTATAATTTTAGATATCCAAAAACTCTGGCCTTCCCTTGATAGGGCAGTTGAAGAGACAATATTCATGCTTGAAGTCAAAACCATCACAGCTAATCCCCCAATAGAAACATAAATACCAACGCTAGGTTCCTGTGTCATCTCAATTAACCTTCCCATTGAACCTTCACTTTGCGTAAGTATTGTCATTACAAACATTACAGGCATAATAATAATTCCTGCAAAACCGTTCATCATGAAAACAGGGGATCTAAACATTAATTTCCATTCTCTTTTAAACAGAGAGACTAATACGCTTGAATTTTTAAAATGCCTTCTTTTGCTATTCGTAAGTTTTTTCTTTTTTGATCCTTCTCCCTGCCCTGAATAAAATCCTTTATAAAAGAATTTGTTTCCCATCCACAGCATAAACATAAACATTAAAATAGACAGGCAAACAAAAAGCAAAAAATATCCCAGACCTGCTAAACTTTCTTTTGTAATACCATAGGTAGCCCATAGTGCAGGTGGGAAACGTCTTCCTATCATATCAATAAGCCAGACTGGAATCTGTGCAACGTCTTCAATCTCAGAACCATTTCCTCTTAATAGTTTTTGTATATAAAAATTTGCGCCAAGCCCAACTAATAAACTTACAAAACTCATAATTACAATTATAACATCTTTACCCTTTTTTATATTTATAAATCTCATTAAAACTATTACAATTATTGCGGACAAAACAAGGGGGATAATTGGCATAATTAAAATACTCAAAAAAGCCTTTAGCCAATAAAGTATATTCATATTCATTCCTATTCCGTAAATTGCAATGGCCGGTATAACCATGGGAAGTGCAATAACATATTCATTGAACATAATTGTTATGAATTTACTTCCAATAATCTGATATGGCTTTAAAGGCAAAGAAATTAGAAATTCTAAATCCTTTGAAAAATAAAATGCTGATATTATATGAAAAACTCCAAAAAACAATAAAAAGAAACTACTTCCCAAAAAAGCTATTGCAAGAATTGTTTCTGGTTGTCCCTGTTCTTTCAACTTAATATATGTACCCAACATAAACAGCGTAAACAGTAAAAACATGCTTCCAATCCCTAGAAATACTCCAATTAAAGTTAATATGGGTTCCCATAATTTCTTTTTTTCTTTTGTAAACCTGTATTTTAAAGTTGATAATCCAAAGGTTACATTAAGGTTTGTTTTAATCAATTTTAGAAACATTTTCATCTTTCGGTCAACTCCAAAAAAATATTTTCAAGACTATTCCCAACATCTCCCTTTCTTAACTGTTCCAGAGTTCCAATTGCTATAAGCTTCCCTTCTTTTATTATAGCTATTCTGTCACAGAGTTTTTCAGCAACTTCCAATACATGTGTAGAAAGAAAAACAGAATTACCTTTATCACAATGCTCTCTCATTAATTCTTTTAAAAGATGAGAAGATTTAGGGTCTAAACCAACCATTGGCTCATCTAAAACCCATAAGTCAGGATTGTGAATAAGTGCACCTGTTAAAACCATTTTTTGTTTCATTCCATGGGAATAACTTTTAATTATGTCTGTAGCCGCATCCTCTAAATTAAACATTTTTAAAAAATGCTCTATTCTTTCTCTTCTTGAATCTGAAGATATTCCATAGACATCTGACATAAAATTAAGATATTCTATTCCTGTAAGCTTGTCATAAATATCTGGATTGTCCGGCACATAACCAATTCTTTTTTTTGCCTCTATAGCATCTTTACTGTTATCAAATCCATTTATCAAAACACTTCCACTATCTGGATTCACAAGGCCTATAATCATTTTTATTGTAGTTGTTTTTCCAGCTCCATTTGGGCCTAAAAATCCAAATATCTCACCACGTTTGACATTAAAGCTTACAGAATCCACTGCTTTTATTAATCCTTTGTTATAACTTTTAGAAAGATTTTTTATATCTAGCATAATATTGTCCCCTTAAAATATTTAGTCTATATGTTAAGGGTGCATATCATTTTAATTATATACACCCATATATTAATATATATTATCACTTTTTTTAATTTAAATAAACAAAAAAAGTGGAGTAAAACCCCACTTTAAAAAATCTATACTTATTTTAAACCAAAACACAAATACTACAAAACTGTCTTAATGAGTCCAAAACCCTAGTCATCTAAGGGATAGTTTTCTCTTTTGCTATAATGTGTGTGCAAAAGCTCATGTGCCTTGTGGCTTCCAGGCTTACCTAAAAATTCATCATATAGCATTTTTATCTTAGGATTTTCATGAGATTTTCTAATAGGAAGATTTTTGTCTTCTTCATATATTGCCTTAGCTCTTTCAGCCCTTAAGTCAACCCAACTTCTTACATTAGAAGGCTGTATAGGCTGTCCTCCTCCGTTAACACATCCTCCTGGACATGCCATTATCTCAACAAAATGATATTCTGCCTCACCAGCTTTAATTTTGTCAAGCAACTTTCTTGCATTGCCTAGACCATGTACAACAGCAGCTTTTAGTTTAAGATCTGCTATTTCAATAGTAGCTTCTTTAATTCCATCTACACCTCTTACCTGGTTGTATTCAACATTTTCAACCGATTCACCTGTTAAAACTTCAGCTACAGTTCTAAGAGCCGCTTCCATAACGCCACCTGTAGCACCAAAAATAACACCAGCACCTGTAGCTTCTCCCATAGGATTATCAAAATGTCTTTCCGGAAGGTCTATAAAGTCAATTCCAGCCTCTTTTATCATTTTTGCAAGCTCTCTTGTAGTTAAAACTACATCAACATCAGTATATCCATTTGAAGAAAGTTCTGGTCTTTGAGCTTCAAATTTCTTTGCTGTACACGGCATAATTGATACTACAAAAACTTTAGAAGGATTAACCCCCATTTTTTCTGCATAATAAGTTTTCAAAACTGCTCCAAACATTTCATGAGGTGATTTACAGCTTGAAAGATTATCTAAAAACTCAGGGTAATTGTGTTCACAAAACTTAATCCATCCAGGGCTACAGGATGTTATTAGCGGCAATTTCCCTCCATTTTTAATTCTATCAATTAATTCTGTTCCCTCTTCCATTATAGTCAAGTCAGCTGCCGTATCAGTATCAAACACTTTGTCAAACCCTAGACGCCTTAAAGATGCAACCATATTGGTTGTAACCCTAGACCCTATAGGTAATCCGAACTCTTCTCCAAGTGCAACCCTTACTGCTGGTGCTGTCTGAACTACAACATGCATATCTGGATTAGCCAAGGCATCCCACACACTTTCTGTACCATCTTTTTCTCTAAGAGCTCCAACTGGACATACATTTATACACTGTCCACACATGGTACAAGGAACCTCATTAAGTGACTTATCAAATGCTGAAGATACTATTGTCTTAAATCCTCTTTCATTGGTATCTATCACAGAAACTTGTTGAACATTTTTACACATGCTTACACAACGTCTACACAGAATACATTTGTTTGGATCCCTAACAACTGATGGAGAAAAATCATCAAGATCATAATCACTACTTTCTCCCTCAAATCTAATATCCTTAATATTAAGGTCTTCAGCTAATTTTTGAAGTTCACAATTTCTGCTCCTTACACAGGTTAAACATTTTTTATCATGATTTGATAAAATAAGTTCTAGCGTAACTTTTCTAGCTTCCCTTACTGCAGGAGACTGTGTATAAATTTCTAATCCTTCTGAAACTGGATACACACATGCCGCCTGTAAACTTCTTGCACCCTTAACTTCCACTACACACATTCTACAAGCACCAATTTCATTCATGTCTTTTAAGTAGCAAAGAGTAGGTATCTCTACATTGGCATATCTTGCAGCTTCTAAAATAGTATAATTAGCTGGCACTTGCAACTTTCGGGTATCTATAGTAATGTTTACCTTTTCCATTTTAAACCTCTCCTTTCATTAGACATTCTTAAATATAGCTTTGAATGGACATTTATCCATACAAACACCACATTTTATACATTTATCCTGATCTATAACATAAGGTATTTTCTTATCTCCACTTATTGCATCAACAGGACATTGTTTTGCACAAATGCCACAATTTTTACAAGTATCATCATTAATAACATACTGCATCATTGATTTACATACTCCTGCTGGACACTTTTTATCTTCTACATGGGCCATGTACTCATCTTTAAAATATTGCAATGTGCTAAGAACAGGATTTGGAGCTGTCTGACCTAACCCGCAAAGAGCTGATGCTTTAATGTTTTTAGCCAATACCTCAAGTTTCTTTATATCGCCCTCTTCTCCTTTTCCACCAGTAATACGCTCTAAAATTTCATACATTCTCTTAGTGCCTATACGACATGGTGGACATTTTCCACAGGACTCATCTACAGTAAACTCTAAAAAGAATTTTGCGATATCAACCATACAGGTATCTTCATCCATTACAATAAGACCACCTGAACCCATCATGGAACCTAACTGAATTAAGGAATCATAATCAATAGGTGTATCAATATGGCTTGATGGAATACATCCGCCAGAAGGTCCACCTGTCTGAGCTGCTTTAAACTTTTTACCTCCAGGTATTCCACCACCAATTTCATATACAACATCTCTTAATGTAGTTCCCATTGGAATTTCAACCAAACCAGTATTGTTAATCTTTCCACCTATTGCAAACACTTTTGTTCCTTTACTTTTTTCTGTACCCAGACCTGAGAACCAGTCAGCTCCCTTTAGAATAATCTGTGGAATATTAGCGTAGGTTTCCACATTATTTAATATAGTAGGTTTTTGCCACAACCCCTTTACTGCTGGAAATGGAGGTCTTGGCCTTGGCTCACCTCTAAAACCTTCTATAGAAGTCATAAGAGCAGTCTCTTCACCACATACAAAAGCTCCTGCTCCAAGTCTAATTTCCAAGTCAAAATCAAAACCAGTTTCAAATATGTTTTTCCCTAAAAGTCCATATTTTTTTGAATCTTCAATTGCAATTTTAAGTCTATTAACAGCTATAGGGTATTCCGCTCTGACATAAATATATCCCTGATTAGCCCCGATAGCATATCCAGCAATAGCCATTGCCTCAATAAGACAGTGAGGATCGCCCTCTAATATACTTCTGTCCATAAAAGCTCCCGGATCACCTTCATCTGCATTACAACAAACATATTTTTGGTCATTTTCCTGATTTGCTGCAAAGCTCCATTTAAGTCCTGTAGGGAAACCTCCCCCACCTCTTCCTCTTAAACCGGAACTCTTTATAGTTTCAATAACATCATTTGGCTTCATTTCTGTCAAAACTTTACCTAATGCTTTATAACCATCAAAAGCAATGTATTCGTCAATGCTTTCTGGATTTATTACACCACAATTTCTAAGTGCAACTCTAAGCTGCTTTTTGAAAAAATCAGCACCCTCTACAGATTTTTCAACATCGTCATTTTTTTCTCCCTGAAGAAGTCTTTTTACAATTCTACCCTTTAATAAATGCTCTTCAACTATCTCCTCTATGTCTTCAACTTTAACCATTGTATACATTGCACCTTCAGGATAAACTACCATAATAGGTCCTTCTGCACAAAGTCCAAAACAACCTGTCAATACTACTTTAACTTCATCTTGAATTTTACATTTTTTAATTTGTGTTTCCAATTCTTTTATAATTTTATCAGAACTCGAAGCCATACATCCAGTACCGCCACAAACCAAAACATGCGATCTATATAATTGCATTTATAACCCTCCTTTTACAAATATAAAACACACTATTTTTTATCTGCTTCTCCAATTGTGTAATCAACGCAAACTCTACCATTTACAATATGCTCTGCAACAACACGTATTGCTTTTTCAGGAGTCATATCTACATAGGTAACCTTTTCTCCCTCTTTGTCTGTAACTTCAACAATAGGCTCAAGTCTGCACACTCCAATACATCCTGTCATTACTACAGATACATTGTCTATATTTCTCTTGGAAAGCTCATTAATAAACGCATTCATAACAGGTCTGGCACCAGCAGCAATACCACATGTAGCCATACCTACTACAATTCTCATTTCCTTATTTGTTGATCTTAAATTAACTTTTTCCAAGGACTTTTTTCTTATCTCTTCCAATTCAGCCATTGACTTCATCCAAAACACCTCCAAAAATAATCTTTATTCCCTCATCTATATACTCACCTATCCACTTTATCACTTCAAACTGGGTAATGGGCACGTCTCCAATTGCTTTTTTTACATCAATTGAACTAAATGTAAATTCCTCTTTTTTGTTGTCAATTACCAATTTGTATTCAACTTGAGGCTGTGCCATAATAAGAGTTGTCATAGTTTCAGCTACATTCCCCAAAGGAAGCCTGTCAATGTGAGATATCTTAAAACAAGCCTTAACTTCTGTGCCCACACCTTTTTTAGAATTTATGCTAAGTTTGCCAGAAGTACTTTTTGCAGAAGCTTCAAAAAGCGAAATCCCAAGCCCCACCTTTCTGGTAGTTCTTGTTGTTTTAAAAGGATTTTTAACCTCTTTTAAAAAGTCTTCATCCATTCCAACACCATTATCTTTAATCTCTATCTCCAACAAGTCCTTGTCAGAAAGGGCACATATTTTTATATCAATTTTGTCTGCTTTTGCAGAAAGTGAATTTTGTGTTATGTCCATTATGTGTAAAGATAAATCTCTCATTATTCCTTATACTTTTTAATAATTCCTTCAATATCTTCTGGTACAAGTCTTCCATAAACATCGTCATTGATTGTTATAACAGGTGCCAATCCACAAGCTCCTATGCATCTGCAAGCTTCCAAAGAAAACTTACCATCTTCTGTACACTCATCTGCATCAAGCCCTAGCTGCTCTTTAAGCTTGTCTAGAATCTGCCCTGCCCCTTTAACATAGCATGCAGTTCCCATACACACCTGTACTTTGTATTTTCCTTTTGGATTTAATGAAAACTGTGTATAAAATGTCACTACACCATAAATTTCTGAAAGCGAAACTCCAAGTCCTTCAGAAACCTTCTTTTGAACCTCAATAGGTAAATACCCGTATAATTCTTGAGCTTCATGCAACACAGGAATCAAAGCACCTTTTGTATCCTTATGCTTTGCTATAACCTCCTGTAGTTTTTCATCCCTTACATCTACCTTGCCACAACAGCAATTATTTGTGCTCATTTCTTCAATAACCCCCTAACAGACAATTGTTTTGTTATTTTTAAAAAATGTATGTTAACATTTTAACAATAACCGTGATTATTATAACAAATATATTCAAAACATTCAATATGTTTTAGCAAGAATGTTTAATATATTAAAAAATATAGATTTCTCTTTATTTTAGTTATTTGTAGGCTTTTTAGAGTATATGAATCGAAAGATTATTGTATACAGTATTCTTTATGCCATAAAATACAGTTAGTTAAACCTGTAGTACAAATAAGTTTTATTTGAATTTTAAAACAAATTTAAGAAACTAAAAACAAGAGTGATTAAACCACCTTAAGTTTTTAGTTTCTTTTTAACATTTAAGAATTACTTTCTCTTTTTAAGGAATGTCCTCAATTTTAACAATATTCAATATAGAATAACTCCCTGTTGGTTCTTGTATTTCTTGTTCTGTTGGAGTTAACCATGAAATGTAATTATTATTTGTAAGTCGAGCATAACTATTATACTCATCAGACATCTTTATGATATAATTTCTCTTTCTGTCATAAGCATAAGCTTTTCCCTCGGTAGTCCATATAATAAATCTATTGCTCATTTTCGGCCATCCACAGCCTCCTCCTAATCCAGCTTTTTTTATAAGTTTTTTCTGTCCATCTTCAATTAACCACATGTTTCTTTTTATTGTTCTAATACCTTTATCATCATCAAACTCTTGACCTACAACTGCAACTGCTTCACCATCAGTAAGATATTCATGTATATACAAACCTTTATCCGTTAGAGGATTTAAACTATCATCAACTAATTCAGCAATTATGCTAGCTTCCATTAGTTCCTTATCTTGTATCATACCAATATATCCATTTTTACTCCAAGAAGGCAATGCAAATTGCTCGGCTATCTCTTTATAATTTCCAGTTGTAAGATTATATTTCCTGCTTGTTATATTTCTATTCCCGTCTTCATTACAAACAGAAACAACATCTATTAAGAATTCATTTTCTTTTAGTGATGGCTTTGGCGTATGTACCATGATAGATTCTCCATCATCTCGTCGTGTTGTAAAATAGAGTTTAATGTCTTTAGTTTCTCTATTATATGCATATACCTCATAATCTCGACCTGATATTCCCTCTGCAATTCCTTCAACCCAAATTACCCATTCAGAGTTTATGTCAGCATTCCATATCTGCATTGGCCATTCCACTACTTTTATTTTTTCCTCTACACCAGTATATATATCAGTAATTTTCAATGTAGTATCCATTTCATAGATATCACTTTCTGGTTCATCAAACTCCCCTGATAGTAGCTCTCCAGACTCAGAAATCGAATAGTAAACTCGTGATTTTGAAAACTCTTTTTGCATAATTGGCACTTCATCCCACACTTCCTCTATGTATACTTCTTCAATATGAGGGTCACTAATTTGTTCTTTTTCTGGTTCTCCAATATCTGTATTAAAGTTTTCTTTTTGTGATTCTTTATCAATTTGTTCCCTCTCTCTATCTTTACTTAAAATACCTTCTCCCCCATCCTGTTCTTTAGCATCAGAAGGAGAAGGTGCCTCAGGTACCCTCTCCGAACATGCATTAAGTAATATTGTAAGACTTATTATACATAATAATATATAAAAAATCCTTTTTACCATATAATCCCCCTAGAAGAAACACATGATGCTAATATTTCTTTTGTTGTATATAAATTAGGTTCTTCTATTTGGTCAGACCAAGATACAGGAGAGTTATAAGCTGGTTCTGCCCATTGTATGTAGTCACCATCGTTTGCATATCCTCTAACAGCTACCCAATGTGCAATCCGAATGCCTCCAGGGTAGGCCGCAGGCCTGTCCTCGTCAGAAGGTTCAATGTACATGTTTGCTGCTATAGCATGTTCCCAATTATTAACACAAAGTCTTGTTAGAGTTGCCAAAGATTCTGCAGATGGATTTGCAGATACATTATGATAATCTTCTTCATCTATATTGTCATCCAAAACGTTTTTCATTGGATATCCTATTGAGTCTGAAATAAACCAAGGAGTACCTCCAAAATTATCTGTGTCTAACTCATCTGCAAGATCGTGTTGATCTTTTAACACCCTGTGAGATCTCAAAACTATTTCTGCAGTTGCTGGTCCACAATAATAACTATTTGCCTGAGGTATTTGCCATGCCCTCCACAAAGTAGTAAACGATAAATTACGTCCCATTACACTTTCTCTAGTATAACTTATGTTGTTTTGACGATTACTATACCTTTCAGGATATGTTTCTCGAAGTGCAGCCCCTACTACTTCTTCGCTTATTATTCCTTCTTCAGCTTTCCTAAAAAGTTCTTGTATTTTTTCTCGCTTTGGATTTGACACTTCTGGATATTTATCCATGACAAGAGTACCATCACTATCTCTTATTTCATTTCTTGCACTAACGGATAAATTACAAACAGAAATTGTTAAACAAGTAAATAATATTATTGCACAAAACTTTTTCATTACTATCGTCCTCCAATCTTATTGTAATAATATAGCTAATACTAAATTAATCAGCAATGCATTTACAATTGTTTGAATTTAATTCAACAACCAATACAAATTAAACATGCATGTTTAAAAAGCTTTAATAAAATTATATATATATATATTGTCAATGCTTTTTTGTTATTTAAACTTTATTTTTTCTCAATATCTATTTAAAAACATTTACTCCTCTTTTTTATAACTTTTAAAAAATCTATATATGTATAATGACATAAATGCTTTATATATTCAACCCTAACACTAATTTTTATAAAATATTGTTTATTTGACCAAGTTGTATTTATATTTTTCCTTAGCAACCTAATGTGCTTATGAGACACTCTACGCTCATTTCTTCAAGCTCAATAAAATTTACAGGTTCTTGTATTTGTTCTAAACTATGAGAATCAGAGGACTGAATAAATTGATATTTTTCATATTTTTTATCATTACTATATTGTTGCTTATTGCATTTTTTTGAAATTTCTAAGAATTTAATATTTAAATTATCTGGTACCATACCAAGATTTGAAACTATACTGTATGAATCCCTGTCAATATGGGCAGGTATCACAATACCATCTAGATTGGAAACTTGCTGGATTGCTTCTTCAATACCAAAATTTGCAGCTGTCAATAAAAGTCTTTCCACATGCTTTATAACATTATCTTCTTTATCTATGACAATTTGCTCTCCAAAAATATCCTTTCTATTTTTTATATCTGGAAGTGAATTATATACAATTTCCTGCATTTTTAGGGCATCATCTATGCATTTAAAAAGGCAAATCAGATGAACCTCTTCTCGGGTTTCTAACTCCATGCCTGGAACTGCTATAATACCTTTTTCCTTTGCACACTCCATTACTGCTAGGCAATTTTCAACTGAATTATGATCAGTAACAGCTATAATATTAAGTCCTTTTAAATAAGCCATATTTACAATATTATTTGGGGTCATTTCATTTTCGCTGCATGGTGAAAGTGCTGAGTGAATATGCAAATCATAATAGGCTTTCATAAAATTTTACCTGCTTCACATGCTATATTAAAAGCATTTTTTTCGCTACTTAAAATAGCAATTCCTTCTTTTGATGCTTTATTTACAGTTGCTTCTTCAACTGCGATATTTTCGGGTATAATAATACAAGAAATTTCAGCCAACAAGGCAACTGCTACTATATTCATATGTGTGTGAACTGTAATCCATGCATCTCCCTTCTTTGCCTTAGACATTACCCAGCTTAATAAATCACATATATACATACCTTCTACTTCTTTGTTAAGATTATTTGTATCTGTCAGCACTTTCATCCCCATATGTTTTGCAAATTCTTCAACTTTCATTTTCAAGCATCATTCCTTTCTCTTGTGCTAAAGGCACAAAGATTTATTTACTTAGAATCTTTATCCATAACAGGAGGCATTTTAGCCCCTAATTCCATCATTTGAAGTGTTAAGTCTCTAACCTTTTCTCTTAGTTTAAAAACGCAATCAGTTTCATTTGCACTACCTCTTACAATATCTTCAGATAGAGCTCTGCAACTAGGTGCTCCACATGCACCACAATCAAGACCAGGAAGCTCTTTGTTTATTTTTTCAAGTTCTTCAAGCATCTTCATGGCTACAGAAAAATCTTTGTCAAGTTTCATAACAGGTCTATATTCAAAGTCTCCTTTCCATACCAAATCGTAATCATACTTTTCTTCATAATTAGCACTAAAGCCTTTACTTTTAGCTTCATCAATAATTTTTTTAATCCTTGTCTTTGCAACATAAAGATTTTCGACTACTAAAGGACCGCCAAGACACCCTCCTTGACATGCAAGAGCTTCAACAAAATCAACATCTTCCAGTTTATCATCTTCTAACTGTTCTAAAATAGTAATTACATTATGAATTCCATCAACTGCAAGAAAATTATCAGTACCCAACGCAATACTTTCTCCACCTGAATTTGCCCATCTTACTCCGATAAAACCTGATTTTTCTAGGTTTTCAGACTCATCTAAATCATTAAGATTATTCAAAGCTTTTATATAAATATCTTCTATAGACAGGGCTCCATCAACATGTGATTTTTCTTTTTCATATGGTGCCTTAATACTTGTAACTTTTGCTGCACAAGGAGTTATAAAAAATACTCCTATATCTTTAAATGGAATATTCTCACTCTTTGATATTTCATCTTTTACTATCTTTGCAGCAAGCTCCATAGGTGATTCCAACTTTAAAATGTTATCAATTAAACTTGGAAATCTCACCTGTATAAGTCTTACAACAGCGGGACAGGCCGATGAAATCATTGGTTTTTTATGATTTGATTCTTCAATAAGTCTTTTTGTTTCTAGTGTTATTATCTCAGCAGCTTTTGCAACTTCATAAACATGATCAAAGCCACACCTTTTCAATGCCGTCAAAAGATGATTTCTTGACTTTACAGATTTAAACTGACCATAAAAAGACGGTGCAGGTATCGCAACTTTATATTTAAAATTGTTTATACTCTCAAATGAATCTGTAATTGCTTTCTTTGCATGATATGGACAAACCTTTATACACTCTCCACAATCGATACATCTTTCATTTATTATTCTTGCCTTACTCTTTCTTACCCTTATTGCCTCGGTTGGACATCTTTTAATACAGTTTGTACATCCCATACATTTACTTTCATCTAAAGTAACTGAGTGAAAATATTTACCCATTTCATCTCCCCCCTTACGGCTAAAAAATCTACGCTCAGGCAAGGAATATTGTAATTTCTACAGTTGTACCCTTCCCCACTTCTGTTATTATATCAAATTTATCAGAATATCTCTTAATATTAGGCAAGCCCATTCCTGCCCCAAAACCTTTCTCTCTTATTTCATCAGATGCTGTTGAATAACCTTCTTCCATTGCCATATCCACATCAGGTATTCCAGGCCCTTCATCTTTTATTTTTATCACTATTCTTTCACTGTCTATTTGAACAAAAGCACGTCCTCCACCTGCATGAATAACAACATTCATCTCTGCCTCATACATTGAAACAGCTGTTTTTTTAACTGCCTGTGGTGCAACTCCAAGTTGCCTCAACATTTTTTTTACACTGCTAGACGCTTCTCCAGCAGCTGCAAAATCATCGGCAGGTATAACAAATTCCTTACTCATTATACCTTTACTCAATCCCAAACACCTCTTCCTGTTATTCCTGCACTGTAGAGCTTGCCACATGCAATAAACATTGGATGTTTTGTTGTCAATATAGTCATACCCATTTCCCGTGCTAAATTAATTATATTTTCCTCTGGTTTCTTTCCCCTTACAAAAGCAATAACATTAATATCCATCATTTCTGCTGTTCTCACAACTTGAGGATTAACAAGACCTGTTAGTAAAATAACATTTTCCTTTACATAGGCCATAACATCACTCATTAAATCTGCCCCGCAAGCTGAATTAATTTCCGTATCCATATTTTCGCTTCCAGTTACAATCTCAGCTTCTAAGACATTTATTATTTCTCTTATTTTCATATATGAACCACCTTTTTTCTCTTTATACGATAATATAATTATAACACATTGTTAAAGATATAACAATGTGTTTAAGTGAAGGCACCTATAATAACACGCACCCTTAAGTTTAAAATGAGACTAAGTAAAACCTATCCGTAAGGCATCCACCTTAAGGACGGTGGCTTACGACCAACCTAATAATTATTTCTTTTCTCATAACTATCTATTTGTAAAAACAACTATCTCCAATAAACTCCCTTATTATTGAGTTTATTGGAATTTCCTTTGAATCTATTGATAAAAAGTTTCCTAAAAACTCAATAAGCCTTTTTGCTTCTGAATATTCCGGCTGAGATTGATCAACCTCCATCAGCAAAGGCTCTGCTAATATTTTTAAAACACCAAGCTCAAATATTAGTGATGAATTAAACATTACATCACTCTCTTCTTGGAAAGGAAAAATATTTTTTTCCTCTCCCCTTCTTACAGACGGCCATCTACTTATGGTGTTTACAGCACTGCAACCTCTGAATTGATGATCTCTCACTATTCTCCTTATAAACCTAGTATCTGTAGTAGGTATTCTGTTATGATCATCAATATTCATAGAAGTTAATGCACTTATATATATTTTAAACTTTTTGTCCTTTTTAATTGAAGCAGTCAGCTTATTATTCAAACCATGTATACCTTCAATTATAAGGAGCTGATCGTCATCAATTTTCAATTTTCTTGTATATTCTTCTCTACATCCATTTGGAAAATTAAATATCGGAATGTCAACTTCCTTACCCTGTGTAAGCTCAGACAAATGCTGATTAAAAAGTTTTATATCAATTGCTTCTAAAGCTTCAAAATCATAATCACCATCCTCATCTTTAGGAGTATTTTCTCTATTTACAAAATAATCATCTAAAGACACTGTAACAGGTCTTAACCCATTTACTCTAAGTTGTATAGAAAGCCTGTGAGCAAAGGTAGTTTTACCTGAAGATGATGGTCCTGCAATTAATACTACTTTTTTCTTGTGTTTATTAAAAGCTATCATGTCTGCAATCTGTGCAATTTTTTTCTCATGCAAAGCTTCTGAAATACGTATAATTTCATTTACACAGCCTTTTTTTATCATATCATTCAATGAACCAACATTAGCAGCTCCAAGTATCCGCACCCAGTTTTTATATTCTTTAAAAATACTAAAAAGTTTTTTCTGCTCTTTAAATTCAGGTATTTCATCAGGATTAGTCTTCTGAGGATATAACATTATCAATCCTGAATGATAGTACTTAAGTTGAAATTCTTTCAAATATCCCGTATCAGGAACCATATATCCATAAAAGTAGTCTTCAAAGCCATCACAGTCATATATAGTTACATATGGTTTATTTCTATGTTGTACTGCGTAATATCTATCCATTCTGCCAATATTTTTAAACATTTCACTGGCATCCTCTAAAGACATTATCTTTTTTATAAAGGGAATCCTTTGTTTTACAAGTTCTCTCATTCTTTCTTCTATCATTTCCACTTCTTTAGCATTAAGCTCAGTTTTCCCTTCAACTTCACAGTATATACCTTTACTTATAGAATGGCATATTACAACTTTTCTATCGGGGAAAAGATCATTTACAGCCTTTATTAATATAAAATTTAAGCTTCTCCTATATATCCTCATTCCATCATCATAAGTCAAATCAATAAATTCCACTCTGCAACTTTCATATAGATGATAGCTTAACTCCTTTATATCATTATTTACTTTTGCAGCAACAATTGTGGATTTGTAATTCTCTTCACAATCTTTGCTGAGTTCAAGAAGAGATATACCCTCAAAAACTTCTCTCTCGCTATTATCAGGAAACATAACTTTAATTACATTTAGATTGTTTTCTTCCATAATATTAACCCCTTATTTATATATAGTAGTACTAAAGAAATATTCATTCAATATAAAACTATTCTATACTTAAAATTAAAAACCCTCTTTTTTTGTCAAGAAACAAAGTAACCTTTTATTTATATGAACAAAATGTAATATATTGAGTTTTTTAGAGTATTTAGTAGTTTCTTTTTTTATACTGTGCTAACTATATTTTTGAGTTTTTTTGGTGCATGTTATTTATGTGAATGAAAATATGGAAGAAACATTGTGGAGCAAGTTGTAGAGCGTGTTAATACGACGAAAAAGGGGAGAGCATTGTTTGAGCGATAGCGAGATTTGCTAAGGCTCCGAGGAGTATTTACAGGCTCTAAACTGCGTAACTTTAGTTTCTGGAATATTGTTCTTCACATTAATATATACACCCAGTTTTTCTAAATATATTTACATATTTATTCTGTTATGTTACACTTTTAATAATTAAAATCTTAAATGGGGAAATTTTATATGACTATTTCTTTTCAAAGTATTATACTTTGTTCTATAATAATTATAGTTGCATTTTTACTAATAGGATTTTTTGTTTTAAAAAAATTGTATCGGAATAAAATAATTATGGTAACCTCAATAGTAATATCCGTATTGGCTTTCTCTTATTTTTTTAACAACAACTTCAATAAAAAAATTGATTCTATTTACACACCAATTGAATATGATGAGAAGTATAATTTTGAAATTAAAAAAAATGTATCCAACTTTATGGATTCATGGAGTGAACTGTATTCATCTATTAGTCAAAGTACAAATGCATATAAGCTATATTTTGATAAATTAGTGGTTTTTATAGATGTTGACAATAAAAATGTTTATAAATCAATCTCTTATACATTAGATGTTTTTACAGATGAATCTACTGTTCGTGTAATTAATATTCCATCTTTTAATTCAATAGATTTCTCCCAATACCCGCATAATCAAAATAATGTTGATTTTTATAGAATACCTACTCAAAAAGTTATGGAAACTTTAGACAATGTAAATATAGGCAAATATATTGATAAGTATGTTAATGAATATATAAATGAACATGACGAAAAAGAAATACTATTAACTATTGCAAACCTATTATACTCTGATTATTTGTTTTCTCAAAATCCTCAAAAATTATATTTAATTAAAGACAATATTGTCACAGAAACTGAAACACCTGTTAAAATTGATGGTTCAGTGCTTCGAATTACTTTGCAAAAAAAAGGAGAACCAGTAATTTCTAAACCCAAATTTGAATTCATTTATTTTCTAGAATAATTTTTAATATATAAATATTTGTTAATCTCTACACTCTTTCCTTAATATAATTTTTATTTTCGTTCCTTAAATTATTTGACAGGGTCTTAGCCAATAATATAAAATAAAACCTGTTTGAAAGATTAAAATATGTAGTATGAGGTAAAAATATGGACTTAAAAAATGTTATTTTTAAAGAAGTAAACAGGCGAAAGACTTTTGCCATTATATCGCACCCTGATGCTGGTAAAACAACTTTAACAGAAAAGCTTTTACTTTATGGAGGTGCTATAAGACTTGCTGGTTCTGTCAAGTCTAGAAAGTCAAGCAAATATGCGGTTTCAGACTGGATGGAAATCGAAAAACAAAGAGGTATATCTGTTACATCAAGTGTTATGCAATTTGAATATGAGGGACACTGTATAAACATACTTGATACTCCAGGTCACCAAGATTTCAGTGAAGACACATACAGAACTCTTATGGCTGCCGATAGTGCAGTAATGCTTATTGACGGTGCCAAAGGTGTGGAGGCACAGACAATAAAGCTTTTCCATGTCTGTAAAATGAGAGGCATTCCAATATTTACTTTTGTAAACAAAATGGACAGAGCAAGCAAAGATCCATTTGAACTTATGGAAGAAATAGAAAAAGTTCTGGGAATAGGCTCATATCCTATGAACTGGCCAATAGGTACTGATGGAGATTTTAAAGGAATATATAACAGGGAATTATCTCAAATAGAATTGTTTGAAGGTGGTAAACATGGGCAAAGCATCATTTCATCTACTAAAGGTAGCGTAGATGATAAAATATTTTTAGATCTTCTAGGAGAACACCACTATAATAAACTATGCGAAGATATTGAACTTCTTGACATGGCTGGGGATAAGTTTGACAAAAAAAAGTTTTTCACTGGTAATCTTACCCCTATATTTTTTGGAAGTGCCATGACCAATTTTGGAGTACAACCATTTTTAGAAGAGTTTTTAAAGCTTGCTCCAAAACCAGGTATTAAAGATTCCTCCGAAGGTGAAGTTGATTCAGAATCAAATAAATTTACAGGCTTTGTATTTAAAATACAGGCAAATATGAATCCTGCTCACCGTGATAGACTGGCATTTATAAGAATTTGTTCAGGCCAATTTAAAAAGGGAATGTCGGTATATCATGTTCGAGAAGAAAAAAAAGTAAAGCTCTCTCAACCTCAGCAGTTTATGGCACAAGATCGTGTTATAGTTGAAGAAGCGTATGCTGGAGACATTATAGGCCTTTTTGATCCTGGAATCTTTCGAATAGGCGATACTTTAAGCGAAGGAAATCCTAAATTAGAATTCGAAGGAATACCTGTTTTTCCTGCCGAACACTTTGCAAGAGTGACGCCTGCTGATACAATGAAGCGAAAGCAGTTTTTAAAAGGCATTAATCAGCTTGCAGAAGAAGGGGCTGTACAAGTATTCAAACAAATTGATATAGGTATTGAAGCACTGATTATAGGAACTGTAGGTGTATTGCAATTTGAAGTATTAGAATACAGGCTAAAAAATGAATATGGTGTAAACTTAAGAATTCAGCAACTCTCACATAATCATGCTCGCTGGATATCAGGAAATGAAATTGACCCAAGAGATCTCATTCTTACAAGTTCAACTATGATTGTTCAGGATGAAGACGAAAGATATGTTCTTTTATTTGAAAATGACTGGGCAATTGAATGGGCAAAAGAAAAAAATAGTTCCCTCCAGCTAAATGACATTGGAAAAAAGGATATGTAAAATTAGACTTTGACAGGCTGTTTTAATTTAAAAATAATACAGCCTGTTTTTTTGTGTTTTTAAACATGATTATTAATTATAAAAAATGGGAACAATCTTTAAAATACCAAGCTTTAGGATAACTACCTATATGTAATAGCAACAACAAAAATTTTAACTGTAATATAAAAGACAATAGAGGTGATAAAGAGTTGGATAGAAAAATAGAATTAAAAGAAATAAATATGCTAACCTTTGTAATTCAAACAATGATAGGAGTAAGACTTCTGACTCTTCCAAGAGATCTTGTGTCAATAGCTACTAATGACGCCTGGTTGTCTGTTGTTGTAGCAGGAATTCTCTCATTTTTTCTAGGTTATTCTTATTATTGGCTGGGTATAAGATATAAGGGGCTTAATATATCTCAAATAATGGAGCAGGTTTTAGGCAAAATAATAGGTAAGATCATTCAAATAGGTATTGCCCTATACACACTTTTGTCTGTTGGACTTTCTGCAAGAACTTTTGGAGACAGCATACAATTATTTCTACTAGATAAAACCCCTGTAACACTAGTAATACTATTAATGATATTTGCATGTGTATGCTGTGTTTGTAAGGGATTAAAAACCATCAGTATAATTATAGATATTTTATTGCCCTTTATTATCTTTTTTTTATTCTTACTGCTTATGCTTTCATCTACAAATATGGAAAGCAAAAATCTCCTTCCTGTCCTTCATAAAGGCGTTACTCCTGTCCTGGAAGGATATATAGAAATTGTCCACCCCTTTTTAGGTCTGGGAGTGATTGGATATGTAATGCCCTATTTTAAAGAACCCTTTAAGACAAAAAAATGGATTTTTACTGGAGTTTCTATAGTGACATTGTTTTACTTAGCCATAGTGATGATGTGTATTATGGTGTTTAGTATTCATAAAATTAATGAACTTGTTCATCCTACAATTATTTTATCAAAAACCATACAGTTAGAAAACCCATTATTTGAAAGAGCTGAGAGCATTTTTATTACGGCATGGATTCCCATAACATTTTCTACTATGACACTCTATTATTATGCTTCTGTTTTAAATCTAAAAGCTCTTTTTGATACAAAAAAACATAATTTAATGATATATATTCAAATACCGCTTTTGATTTTCATTGCCTTGTATCCTAAAAATGTAATCAAGGCATATCAGTATTTAAAAATTAACAACTATTTAGCACTTGCATTGGTTATCATAGCTCTCCTGTTGCCCTTTATATCAATTTTAAAATCTAAAAAAGGAGGCAAAAACGTTTGAAAACAAAAATTTTCACCTTAAAAGCATTGTTTTGTATAATTGCACTTTTTACTATACTTTTTACTATACTTTTTACCACAGGGTGCTGGGATTACACTGAAATAGAAAGTAGAGGCTATGTATTGGGAATTGCAATTGATAAAGCAGATCCCGCCCCTGGAAAGGACGATTATCTTTCAAAAAGAGATATTGACCTAATAAAATTAATGGAGGGAAGACAAAAGTATGCCTATACCATTCAAATTCCTATTATTCCAAGAGGACTTATAAAGCCATATGGTGCAGGTGCAGGTGGAGGAGAAGCAACCCAAAAGAGAACATGGGA
Source organism: Herbivorax alkaliphila (assembly GCF_030848475.1). Lineage (GTDB taxonomy): Bacteria > Bacillota > Clostridia > Acetivibrionales > Acetivibrionaceae > Herbivorax. The sequence continues at coordinate 27,027 of NZ_JAVDDS010000006.1, read as the reverse complement.
TCTTACTGTATTTGGACATTCTTTCTTTGAAGCCAACAGACAGTTTTCTACCAAGTTAGATTATCCTCCTTTTTATGAACACCTTAAAGTCATTATAATAAGTGAAGAAGTTGCAAGGGAAGGTATTACTGAATCATTAGATGTAATGTTAAGAGATCATGAAATGAGAAGACGAACAAGATTATTTGTTACACCTGAAAGTGCAAAAAAAGCACTTGAAGTTGTACCAAATATAGAAGATTATTCATCTTTATATTTGGAAAAACTTCCCCTAAATGTTTTTAAGGTTAATAGAATGCCTCATTTGACAGACTTAGGAGAACTCTCCCAAAACATTCACAGCAACGTAGATTTTGGACTTCCTTGGATTATTGCCACTGATACTGAAATTAAAATTGTAGGGACTGCTATTTTTAAGCAGGAAAAAATGGTTGGACTTTTAGGAGAATTAGATACATTCTATGGTAAATGGGTTAGAGATGCTATAGAAGGCGGAGTTCTTCTAATTGAATCTCCAATGGCACAAAACGAATTGGTGGCTCTTCAGATAAATACAGGTAAAACAAAGGTGAGACCTGAAATCAAGAATGACAAAATAACGATGAATATAAAAGGTAAGACCACAATGACTGTTGTTGAAGTTACAAACATAATTCAGAACTATGCTTTTGAAAATGAATCTTTGGAAGTATTTGAGAAAAAGGCTAAAGAGAAACTAGAAAATGGAATAATAGAAACTGTAGAATATGTTCAAGAAGAATATGGAGCAGATGTATTTCATTTCAATGTAGCTTTGCAAAGATATGCTCCATCAGCATGGGATAAAATAGAAGATCAATGGTATGATATTTTTCCTGAAGTTAAATTAAGTGTGGATTTTGATGTAAAAATTCTTGACACTGGACTTGTCAAGTAGGGGAGGATATTATGAATTCAAACAATAATTTTAGTAAAAAAAGATTACTTAAAAGAGCTAAGGTATCCAAAGAAGATAATTGTTCACAAAAATACCAATCTATCTCAAAAAATATAGAAGATAATTTAAATAGATTAAAGAAAACTTTTAAACACTGTGAAGATATTATATACAGACCTATTGCTACTGAAGAAAATACTGAAGGTTTTTTACTTGTATATATAAATTCAATGATTGATAAAAACATGTTAAATGAAAATATTTTAAAGCCTTTGCTAAAGGATATCTCTTTTATTGATGATATAAAATCATCCGAGTATCACCAAATAGCAAAAAGAGTTCTACCTGTTTCAGATATTAAAGAAAGTCAAAATTACAATTGCCTCCTGCTTCCTCTACTGTCAGGAGACATACTTTTATTTACTCAATGTTCTAAAACTGCACTTATTATTCCTTCTAAGACATCAGAGGGCAGAAACATAATGCCTTCTAGTGCCGAAAGAACTGTAGGGGGACCTCAGGATGCATTGGTAGAAAGCATTGATAAAAACATAAGTTTAATTAGGGAGAGAATACAAGATTCTAAACTGGCAGTTGAATTTTATAACTTGGGAAGCAATACAAATACCGATACAGCAATTCTTTATTTAAATGGAGTTGCACGAACTGATATAGTAAAAGAAATTAAGGAAAGAATTTCTAGCATAAAAACCAGCTCTGTTTTGACAAGTTCTCAAATAGATCAGATGATACAAAGTCATAAATGGAGTGTATTTCCTCAGACTTTGCCAACTGATAGACCAGACAAGCTTGCAGCTAGTATATTAGAAGGAAGAGTTGTTATAATTGTCAATGGAACCCCTTTTGCCCTAATAGCTCCTGTTACTTTTGCTATGTTTTTTAACAGTAGTGAGGACTATTTTGATAGAACTATTGTTACTTCACTTATAAGAATTGTAAGATATGTTTGTTATATCTCTTCAGTATTTTTACCAGCTTTATATCTTGCACTGACATCCTACCATCCCGGCATGCTTCCAACCCCTCTTGCACTTTATATTACAGGTGCAAGGGTAGGACTGCCTTTCCCCTCACTAATTGAACTTATCTTTATGCAATTTACTACAGAAGTGCTTATTGAAGCCTCTGTAAGACTTCCTAAGGCTATAGGACAAACTGTAGGCATAGTTGGAGGCCTTGTAATAGGGCAGGCTGTTGTACAGGCAGGTTTGGTAAATCCTTTGATTGTTATTGTTGTCTCTCTTACTGCACTAGCTACTTTCATAATTCCTGTCTATAATTTTGCATTAAGCACAAGAGTTTTAAGAGCAGTCATGATAATAGCTGCCGCAACTCTAGGTTTGTATGGAATTGTAATGGCAGGAATTTTTCTACTTATCCATCTGTCATCAATTGAAAGCTTTGGCATAAGGTATCTAGAAGACTTTTCCCCATACAGCATTAGTAAACTAAAAGACACTTTAATAAAGGCTCCACATAAATATATAAATAAAGCTCCCGAATACTTAAAGGAGAAAACAAAAAAGGAGTAAGTTACAATAATTAATAAAATCCAAGTAGGTTATTTAAAATAATATTAGTTTTTCTTTTTATACCCATAACAAAAACCTTTTGATTAAATGTTATCAAACACTAATCAAAAGGTTTTTACCTGTGTAATGTCTGCCCTTATGGACAAGCCACCTTTATTATCTTGGTGAGCCATGAAGGAATCGAACCTTCGACAGCTTGATTAAAAGTCAAGTGCTCTACCGACTGAGCTAATGGCCCTTATGGCTGGGATGCAAGGATTCGAACCTTGGAATGCCAGAGTCAAAGTCTGGTGCCTTACCCCTTGGCTACATCCCAACGATTAATGGGGTGAATAATGGGATTCGAACCCACGGCCTCCAGAGCCACAATCTGGCGCTCTAACCAACTGAGCTATATCCACCAAAAACGTTCCTCAAAAATAGGCACAACGATATTTTAAGACAGATACAACTAAAAGTCAAGCATATTTTTTATTTTTTTAAATATTTTTTTATTTGCTTGTAAAAAACCTGTAATATAAGGCTTTCAGTTATATGGTAAGTATTGGATTCAAACCTTATCGATAAGGTAATTTAATGAAAATACAAAATTAAATAATGAACTCGTTTAGCTAAATCTAAACATCGGGGCTTCAGGTAGAGACTCAACTCCACCTGAAGATTTATAAGAGCAACTCCGCCTTATAGAAGGTGGAGTCTTAGAATAAGATACTATTATTTGTACTTAACTTTTCTGTACTTTAATAAATCAAACCACTTATTTGCAAAATCAGTCTTTTCTAATTCTCTGTAATCCTGTCTGAATTTTAAGATGTCACTGTCTGATAAAATATTTATTCCTGCACCAAGAGAATTTATAAGAGGAATTTCATCATAACTATATTGCTCAATATCTAACATGTCATAAAATTTTGCATTCCTTACCTTGATAATTTTACCCAAATGAAGATCTAAAATATTAAAATCTTCTGGAAAAGAATATGTTTCTCCCTTTACAGGAAGACTGTCACCTAAATTATATACTCCTGTACTAGTTGACACAGGCTTTATTATACCTTCTTTAATTACAAAATAGTACTGGTCAAAGGACTTAACACTAACCTCTGTGCCATCTTTTATAAATATGCTTATGTTGTGCTTTTCCTTAGTTTTAACTCCTGAAATTATTCCGCCGCCCCAAACATCATATCCATCAACAATGACAAACCTTCCTGTATTTTGATTTGATGAAAAACTGTCAAAAGCAACTTTTTCTTTTAGTTTTAGAGTAATCTCAGCTACATCATTTGTATTAACCTCTTCTACATTTTCCATAGTTTTAAGGGTAGTTGCATCAATTACCTTATTTATTGAATATATTTCACCCTCAACCTCTTGGGTGACAAGCTTTACCTTGTACTTTTTATTCTTTACAAGTGGCTTTTTGCCCATCCAGAAAACATTAACTTCAAGCAGATTAGAAACCAACGGCGCCTCTTCCTTATGTGAAATAACCTCTCCCCTTTTATTAAAAAACTCATCTTCTACAGTAATACCTATAGACTCACCAGCTGTAACCTCTTTTAAAGGCTCTTTAACGCTCCATCCTTCTATAGACTTTACTTTAGTGGATTTATGTCCTGGAGATATAAGTATTTCATCCCCTACTTTAAGTTTTCCAGATTCAATTCTTCCTGCAATTATCCTTCTATTATCAAACTTATATACATCCTGTATAGGAAATCTTAGTGGCTTATCTTTAATAACATTTCCTTTTTCAAAAAGGTCTAGCGCTTCAAGAACTGGCTCTCCAGCATTCCATGGCATTTTTTCAGACGTTTTTGTAATATTTTCTCCATTAAATGCAGATACAGGTATATACTTTAATGGGAATACATTTAAATTGTTCAAGAATTCATCCATTTCCTCTTGTATCTGATTAAACTTATTTTCTGAATAGTCAATAAGATCCATCTTATTGACTATTACATATACATTTTTTATTCCAAGAAGCGAAAGAATATATCCATGTCTTTTTGACTGTTCCTGTATACCTTCATTTGCATCTATAATAAGCAGTGCAGCCTCTGCACTTGCAGCCCCTGAAATCATATTTTTTAAAAATTCCTTGTGCCCTGGAGCATCAATTATAATATAATCTCTTTTTTGGGTATGAAATTGAAGCTGTGTTGTATCTATAGTTATACCTTGTTTTTGCTCTTCTTCAAATGCATCTAAAAGATATGCATATTCAAAGGGCTTTCCCGTTTCTTTTGAAATTCTCTTTACTTTTTCTACAGCACCTTCTGGAAGAGATTTTGTATCATATAAAAGTCTTCCTATCACTGTAGATTTTCCATGGTCAACATGACCTACAACAACTATCTTTAATACCTCTTTATTAGTATCCATTTTATCCCCTCCATTTTTACATATATCCGTCTTTTCTTAGTTTCTGCATAGCATAGGAGTCCTCCTGATCTTGAGCTCTTCCTGCTCTTTCACTTACTTTTGTATTTTTCAACTCCTGGACAATTTCTTCTACTGTTGAGGCGTTTGATTCTATCTGTCCTGTACATGGAGCACAGCCAAGGCTTCTATATCTTTTACCATTTCTCGAAAGATATAAGCCAACTAGAGGAATTTTCTCCCTTGCAATATAAGACCAAATATCAATCTCATCCCAGTGAAGAATTGGATGTATTCTTATATGATTTCCTTTGGGAAAATCTGTTTTAAACTGATCCCATAATTCAGGTGGCTGGTTTGTATAATTCCATTCAGAATCCTTGTTTCTTTCACTAAAAACCCTTTCTTTAGAACGAGAACCTTCTTCGTCCCTTCTTATTCCTAAAATTAAACCTTCAAATTTGTATTTTGACACTACCTCTGAAAGTGGATCTGTTTTAAGTGCTTTACAGCAAACAAGTCTCCCTTTATCTGGTCCCATTCCTTCACTTAATGCCTTTTTATTTTGGTGTACTATAAGATCTAAATTGTACTCTTTAGCTATTTTATCTCTGTACTCAATCATTTCAGGTATTTTGTAAGAAGTATCTACATGTATAAAAGGAAAAGGACAATGCCCAAAAAATGCCTTTTTTACAAGCCAGAACATTACAGTTGAATCTTTCCCAACAGACCAGAGCATACCCAGTTTTCCAAACTTTTTATATGCTTCTCTTAAAATAAAAATACTTTGTGCTTCTAAACGATCTAAATGATCCATAATATGACCTCCTTCTTAATATATCCACCCTCTAATATGCATTAGCTTTACTTTTATCAATTTTTATACTTTTTTCTTCTCCTTTTGGATTTTTAATAACCCAGTGTGTTAGGTTGCCCTCTTCTTCTGTATAAAGAGTACTGCCACTTCCTCCAATATCAGCACCCAAGAAATATTTTATTGCCTTAAATCGGCACTCTTTCACACATGAAGTACATCCCCAGCAGTCTTTAGGGTACTTAATCATGGTTTTGCCCTGGCTATCAGAATAGAGAAGATTTCCTGGACAAACTTTCCTACACAATCCACATGCAGTACACTTTTCTCTTTCAATTATAATGCTCATAAATATCATCCCTTTTTACTAAATCTCTCAATTTAACTTTTATCTCTCCATCTTCATAACAGGAGTTGATAAATCTTAGAAAATTGTCATTATCTTTTTCTGGGTAATCTTTATTTTCCTGAAAAGATCTCCATCTTGTTTCTTTTCTCTCTTCTAAATGCCTTATAAGTATTTTGCATACAAACAACCTGTCTATCACTTCAAAAATAAGCATAAGTTCATGCATATCTTTTGCTTTTAAACTTTTTGAAAGTTCTAAAAGTTCATCTATTCTTAACTTTGCAATTTGGAGTTTTTTTAGGTTATAAGAATATCCGTCATAAATACCTCCAGCGTACTGATCCATTGCCTTTTGCATAGCCTCTTCAATCTCTTCTATACTGTAAATACCTGACTCTTTACCTAAATAGCTTACTACATCTTTTAGCTTATTTTCTGCCACATTACTATCTACTACTTCTTGTTTCACTTCTTTTATATATTCTAGTGCTGAAAATGCAGCTATTTCACCTTCTGCAAAACATCCTGTTACATATTTTTGAGGACTTCCCCCTGCTACATCTCCTGCCGCATATAGACCTTCAATGGTTGTAGCTCTCTTTGTATCCACCCAATATCCACTTCCAGTATGCCCTCCTGTTATATAGGGTTCTGTTCCTTCAATTTCAACATCTTTAGAAGAAGGCAAATTGTTTGTTTCAATCCATTTAAGGGTCTGTGCAGGAGCCATGTTAAGATATGCCTTTAAAAGTTCTTCCTCTTCCTCCTTTGAAATTCCTAAGGTCTTTAAAAAACACGGTCCCTTTCCTCTTCTACTCTCCTCAACTGTTGAAAAAAGTCTCATTGAAGTTTTATTTGACCCATATTTTTTTTCATACTCTTCACCATCACTGTTTACCTGAGGAGCTTTTACTCCTTGAGCAATTGTACCTGTTGGTGCTATGGTATCCTTACACCTTAGGGCAATAAACCTCATTTCAAAGGTTGTCATTTCTGCACCTGCTCTAATTCCCATTCCATACCCTGCTCCCGTGTTAAAGGGACAGTACCACATTTTATGCCTTGAAAACCCTGGATTATTAGGTTTGTAAAGACCTGCTGCTCCACCTGTAGTACATATAACTGCCTTTGCAAAAATTACATAAAATATTCTATCTGTATTTGAAAATCCATATGCTCCTATAATCCTGTTATCCTTTTTTATATAATCTATTATGTTTACACGGTTTAAAACTTTGATATCAGGATTTTTTTCCACAGCCTCTGCTAAAATAGGTTTTATATTCTCTCCATTTATTTTTATATTTCTTGTACCTCTAGAAACATACTCTCCCTTTTCATCTTTTTGTATTACAAGCCCTAAGCTTTCTATTTTTCGTGTCACACTATTAAATCTTTTAGAAATTGAGTAAACAAGATCTTCTCTTATTAGGCCTTCTGAATCATTTTTCACATACTCAAGATAGCTTTTGGGAGTCTGCCCCTTTACTATATAAGCATTTAATGCATTTACTCCTGCTGCTAGGCACCCGCTTCTTTTTATATTTGCTTTTTCTGCAATTATTACTTTAGAATTAGAATTTTCTCCAATTGTAATTGCTGCAAAGCATCCAGAAGTTCCACCTCCAATAACTAAAATATCTGTTTTTAGTGTTTTAGTCTGTAATTCCAAGCACCTCACCACCTTTCTCATAAGTTGTTTAACCCCTGATTAAAATCTTCTTTTATATCCTCTATATCCTCAATACCTACACTGATTCTCAATAAATCCTCATAGACACCCATCATTTCCTGCTCTTCATTGGTATTTGTCACATATATTGTTGATGCTGGATGTATTACAAGAGTTCTCACATCACCTATATTTGCAAGGTTAGATACAAATTTTAAAGAATTTATCAGTTTAAATGCATTTTCCCTAGTTCCAACTCTTATTGTAAGTATTGCTCCAAATTTCCCATCAAACTGTTCATTTGCCTTTTTAAAATACCTGCTGTTTTTTAAACCTGGATAATTAACATCAATCACTTTTGGTTTTTTTTCAAGGTACACTGCAAGCTTTTGGGCATTTTTACAAAGTCTTTCCATTCTTATCCCTAGAGTTTCAAGACCTATGCTGTTAAGGTAAGCATTAAAAGGAGATAGACATGCTCCAAAATCTTTAAATAACCCTTTTTTAAGCTTTGCAAGATATGTGAAAACTCCAAACTTTTTATATTCCTTTAAAGTGTTATACTTTTCAAAGTCCCACTTAAAGCTTCCACCGTCAACAATTATGCCACCAATAGTGTTCCCACTTCCATTGATATATTTTGATGTAGAATGGACAACAATGTCTGCCCCAAGTTTTAAAGGTCTAACAAGATAGGGTGTGGTCACTGTATTATCAACTATAAGAGGTATCCCCTTGCTATTAGCAAGTTTTGACAATTCTCTTATATCAGGCACATCAAGTTTTGGATTTCCTATAGTCTCAATAAAAATTAATCTTGTCTTTTCATTAATAGCTTTTTCAAAGCTTTCTACCTGACTGTCTTCAACATATCTTGTTAATATCCCATAGTCATTTAGGCTTTTAAAAAGTGAATGAGTACCACCAAATACACCACTGCCTGACACTATTTCCTCTCCACTTTTTAAGATATTTAAAAGTGCTAAAGTAATAGCTGCCATACCTGATGAACAGGCAACTGCTCCAACCCCTCCCTCTAAAAAAGCAATTCTTTTTTCAAAGGAATCTACTGTAGGATTGCTTATCCTAGAATAAATAAATCCTGGCTCACTTCCTTTAAAAATATTTTCCAGCTTCTCTGGGCTCTTTTGTTCAAATGAAGTAGATTGGTATATTGGAGTTACCGTTGCTCCAGTTTTTTCATCACATTTAAAATTGCCATGTAAAAGTGCCGTATTAAACTTCATTATAAGTCACCTTTCTTTACTAGTATTGTAAAGGTTCCATCATTGTTGTTCTCAACTCCTATAACTTTATGACCTTCCTCTTTTAAGCTTCTTGGCACATTTCCAACCGGCTCTCCTTCATTCATTTTTATCTTTAGTATTTGACCGTTTTCAATCCCTTCTATAGCTGCCTTTGTCTTTACAAAAGTCATAGGACACACTACATCAGTTATATCTATATAAATATTCCATTTAACATCACTCATTTTAAAACCTCCTTTAGCTCCTTCTCTAAAACTTCCCATCCCACTCTGTTTAATGTGTGACCAAATCTTTCGCTTCTATTTCCATACTTTTTATAAAATTCAAGGGTTACTTCAGCTACTTTGTGTAAATCTTCTGTAGAAAAAATTATAGGTAAAATCTGTTTTCCTATTTGAACAGTATTTCCAAATAAACCTCCAAAGTATAGAATAAATCCTACTTCACCTTCCCAAGCATCAGTTGGACATCCTTTGACACATTTTCCACAGTACACACAATCATTTTCATTAAATTCTAATCTCTTTTCTTCTTTGTTAACTTTAATTGCTTTTGTAGGACATACGGCTTCACATAGACCACAATATATACACTTTTCACTAACCCAACTAGGCTTTAATCCGCCTTTAATACCAAGATCATTTTCCTGTGCTTTAAGGCAGTTGTTTTTACATCCTGTAATACCAAATTTAAACTTGTGGGGAAGCTCTCTTGCATAGTACATACTGTCAAGCTCTTTTGCCATACCAGCTGCATCTATAAGACCACTTGGACAAATGTTACATCCCTGACATGCAGTTACTGTTCTTACTCTAGGTCCACAAGCACCTGGTTGCAATCCTGCAAGTGAAAGTTCTTTCTTTACCTTATCTACATCTTCAAGTTTAATAAAAGGTATTTCAAGACTCTGTCTTGCTGTCATATGAATATATCCTTCACCGTATTTTAGAGCTATTTCGTATACCTTTTTTAGTCCTTTAGCATCAAGATTACCTCCTGCAACTCTTAGTCTTAATGAAAACCTGTCTTTTTGAACCTGCTTCATAAAGCCACCTTTTTTAAGCTCTTTATAATCAGCCTGGGTCATTATTCTCCCTCCTTAATTTCTTCTTCAATTACCTTTCCACCTGAAATTCGAAAGCTTTTTAAAACTGGCTTTTCCCTGTCCATTAAGGACAAAATCATATAACTCATGCTTTTATCATATGCAAGCCTTTTATCCTCTTCAGATGGTCTTGAAGGAGTTTGAGGGTGACTGTGGAAATTCCCAATTAGTACAAAATTGTTTTTTCTCATATCTCTTATTGCATCAAACTGCTCTTTTGGATCCATTGAAAAATGCTCTAGACTTTCATCTATGTTGGTTAGTAGATATACTTTTTGTATGATTTTTTTATTCTCCTTAATAGTTCCTGCTACAAGTCCACAGGCTTCATTTGGAAGCTCTAATAATGAGTATTCTAAAATCTTTTTAAAATCTTTTTTATTTAAGACAATCATTTTATCACCCCTTAACTTCTAATACTTTATAAAAATCTTCACTATCTTTTTTATATTAACTTCAAACTCTTTTTTAGATCTCAACCAATTGACTCTCTTCTATTTTTTTAATATTAGCATTGGTTGCATGCTATTTAATTGAATTAAAATATGGAAAAAACATTGTTGAGCAAGTTTAATTTAATTCACACTGGGGCTGATCATAATCAATAAGTTCTGTTATAGTAGGCTTTTCACCACATACCTGGCAGTTTTTGTTGTAAGAAAGCTTCACCTTTCTAAAATCCATTTTAAGTGCATCATAAGTCAGTAGATGACCATTTAATAAATCACCTGTACCTAGAATATATTTAACTGCTTCTGTTGCCTGTATTGTACCTATTATTCCTCCCATAACCCCAAGGACTCCAGCCTGTTTACATGTTGGAACTGCATCAGGTGGGGGAGGACTTTTAAAAATACATCTGTAACAAGACCCTTTACCTGGAACATATGTTAGCGTCTGACCTTGAAATCTTATTATTCCTGCATGTGAAAAGGGCTTTTTTAAAAGTACACTTGCATCGTTTATTAAAAACTTTGCAGGAAAGTTATCTGTTCCATCTATTATAAAGTCATAATCCCTGTCTTTTATAATGTCAGTTATGTTAGATGAACTTACCCATTCCTTATAGATAACTGTATTAATATCTGGATTCATCTCATTAATAGTCTCTTTTGCTGATTGTACCTTGTGCTTTCCTATATCTTTTGTTAAATGTATTATCTGCCTCTGAAGATTTGACAATTCAACCACATCAAAATCTACTAAACCTATAGTTCCCACCCCTGCCGCTGCAAGAAACATAGCTGCTGGTGCTCCTAAACCTCCTGTACCAACTATAAGTATTTTTGATTGGAGAAGCCTCTTTTGCCCCTTAACTCCAACTTCTTTTAAAATTATATGTCTCGAATATCTTTCAAGCTGCTCGTTTGTAAAATTCATATACTTCCTCCTCCCATAAAGTATAAAAATTCAACCACATCTCCATCTTTTAAAAATGCTGTTTCAAACTGTTCTTTTGGTATAATGTCATCATTAATCTGAACTGTTACATACTCTGGCATTTCAACTTTTTGTATATCCAAAAGTTCCTTAACATTTACATTTTCCTTTAGTTGAACCTCTTTTCCATTAGCTTTAATTTTCATAATAATCACACCTCTCAAATTTTATAAATTATAATTTTAAACTAGCATTTATTAAGCCCCCATTTTTCACTTATACCTGTCTCTATTCTTTTAAACACCAAGGCTTCAATTGAAAGTCCCATGGCTATTATCACAAACATAACAGCTACAATTTGAACAATATCTTGTTGGTCTCTTCCTTCAAGTAGCACTTTACCAAGACCTCTTGTGGCAAGGAGCATCTCTCCTGACATTAGTGCCCTCCACGCAAACAACCATCCTTGTTTCATTCCTGATATAATTGATGGGAGACTAGCTGGAATAATTACATTTAAGTAGGACTTTACCCCTTTAGCTCCTAAACTTTTTGCAGATCTTATATAAATAGGATTTATATTGTTAATGCCTGATATAGTTCCTAATGATATTGCAAAAATAGAGCCAATAGCAATTATAAAAATAATCGCCCTTTGATTTTCTCCAAACCACAATACTCCGAAGGGAAGCCAACATACATTAGGCAGTGTTTGAAGCCCTAAGAGTAATCCACTTAAATTTTCATTTAGAAATTTAAAATGAGTTACTGTAAAACCAATTAGAACTCCTAAAACAATTGATATAGCGTATCCTATAAAAACAGTGCCAAGGCTTTCAATTATATAAGTCCACAGCCCGAAAGAAGTAAATAAAACAGTTAATCTATTTATTACATTTAAAGGAGATGGAAAGTAATTTACATTCCAAAAATTAAAAAGTTGTGTTCCCAATCTATAAACCAATTCCCATAGTGTTATCAACACCAGATAAAACAGTATCTTTTTCAATACTCCAACCACTGTCAAATTCATTTTTCGCAACTTTTTCCACCTCATCTTTAAGCTCATTTTTTATTTCACCTGTATAGTAATTAATGTCTGAATTTTCTGCAAATCTGGGTCTTGAAAGCTGTATAGTGTATTCCTTTTTTATCTTTCCTGGGGATGCAGTCATTACAACCACTCTATCTCCTAACATCACAGCTTCTTCTACCGTATGAGTTACAAAAATAACTGTTTTTTTAGTTTTCCACCATATTTGCTGTAATTCAAGCTGTAGGATGTTTCTTGTCTGGCTGTCTAAAGCTGAAAAAGGCTCATCCATTAATAGTATTTCTGAATCTAGCGACAGCGCTCTTGCTATTGCAACTCTCTGTCTCATACCACCTGACAATTCATGCATATATGAATTTTGAAATTTTGTAAGGTGAACTAACCTAAGATACTCTAAAGCTTTTTCCCTTCTCTCGCCCTTAGGAACTCCAGCCATTTTCATTCCAAATTCCACATTATCAATAACCTTAAGCCAGGGAAAAAGTGCTCCGTCTTGAAAAACTACCGCTTTATCAGGACCTGGATTTGTAACTTGACTGCCATTTATACTCACCTGACCTGATGTTGCTCCTTCAAGGCCTGCAATAATATTTAAAAGAGTAGATTTGCCACAACCAGAAGGACCTACAATGCAAATAAACTCACCCTTTTTAATACTAAGATTTATTTTATTAAGAGAAGAATTTGTTTTATTTTTCGAATTATAAATTTTGCTTATATCCTTTACTACTAAATCCATGTCCTCACCTCATTTATTATTCATATCGGTTTACTAGGTTTTAATTTATTTTTTAGCCCTGTTATAGTGTTAAAGCACTATAACAGGGTTTATTTTTTATTTCCTAGTAAGTCAATATGTTTTATTGGTTATTATTATTTTAATACGCAAAGTAATAAATGTCAATAGTTATTTTAAATATTATATATATTTATGAATTTTAATGGTTTAATATATTTAGTTAATTATTTTCGCAAGATTGTAAAATACTAAAAAAACCTTTTGATTAAATGTTAGTACACAATAATCAAAAGGTTTTTTCTTGTGACCTCTGACTTTATTGAGAAGCCACCTTTATTATTCTGGTGAGCCATGAAGGAATCGAACCTTCGACAGCTTGATTAAAAGTCAAGTGCTCTACCGACTGAGCTAATGGCCCTTATGGCTGGGATGCAAGGATTCGAACCTTGGAATGCCAGAGTCAAAGTCTGGTGCCTTACCCCTTGGCTACATCCCAACAATTAATGTCGTGAATACTGGAATCCGAACTTACGGCTTCAAGAGTCACACTTTAAACAACTAAACTATACCTATCAAAACAATATTTTAAAACATATACATCTAAATGTCAAGCATATTTTTTTATTTTTTTCAATGTTTTTTTATCTTTTATAAAACACTGTGATATAAGCATTTAAACCCTCATGGCAAGTATTGGTTTCAAAGTTTATCGATATATTTTTTAACAATATTCTTCAATTAAATCAAATCTTGTGTTTTTAAAATATAAAGTTTTTATCTTTTTTAGATAATATGTTTTACGATTCCAAATAATCATTAATTATTTTTTTGAATTCATTATTTAACGTTAATATTAGGCCCTTTTTTTTTGAAACTATTGCTACAACGGTTCTGGCTTTTGCATATTCAAAACTAGTTTTTTTGTCACAAACAATATGTTCAAAAACCAGCTTTGGAACTATAGGTTTTAGTAATGTTGTTTTTACAACTATGTCTACATTCTGTTCTATCGGTCTTAAATATTTACATTCCGCTTCTATTACTGGAAAAAGAATAGAAGCCCAATCATTATTATCATCATTATTATTACCATTATCATTATTATTACCATTATCATTATTATTACCATTATCATTATTATTTATACCTATCATGCTAGCTATTTGAAATCGTGAAATTTCAAACCAAATAAAATATTTAGAAGAGTGGACTATTTTCATAGAATTACAATCTGAAAAACTTGTTTTTATATCAATATTAAACCACTTAGGCACATCACTCACTCCTTTAATCTTTAAAAATAAATTTGTTGACTTATTCTTAGTCAATAATTTATTACTTTAATATTACCTATAGCTATATACAAAATCAACAACATTAAGTTGTGTGAATTGTATTTTTTCATAAAACAAATTTGTGCATATAGTAGCTATTACATCTTTTTCAATGAATTCTGTATGAAAAAAGAATTTATTGCACAGATGTACATCATTTGAATTAGAAAAATTAATTTTTGAATCACAATTTTCTCTACCATTTAATTTAAAATAACTTTCTTTTCGCGTCCATATTTTATGGTATTCTGTGACATAATCTATAGAAAAAAATATATACGACATGTCATCCTCTGTAAAGAAGCCTTTAGGTATAATTTTTCTTGAATAATTAACTCTTTGAACATCACATCCTATTTTATTATTAGAGATTGCACCCATTATGTAGTTGTCTGAGTGACTTACGCTTATATTAAAATTATTATTATTTATACTTGGCTTGCCATTATCACTCTGTTTTTTATCTATAAAAACTTCATTCATATTTATATTAAGTGTTTTAGCAACAATATACTTTAATAATTGTTCTGCAACTATTATTGATTGAGCTTTCTTTTTGTTAATTGCTAAATTATATCTTTCTTTTGCTTTATCACTGGAATTTGGTAGCAAATATTCATCAAAAAGATTTTTGCACCTATGAATATCCTCTAGTGTTGTAAAAACAACCCAAACCATGTTTGCCTCCTATAGAATAATTTATCTATCACATTTATTGTTTTTCAAGTAATCAATTATTTGTCTAACTCCGACTACTTCTGCTCTATATTCCCTATCATAATAGTATTTTTCTATTTTTGATTTTAATAACTGAATATTTGTTTTGTATATATCATTTGTGAGAATTTTGTATAAACTATCTTTAAAAATATCAAAACTCAATTCACTTCGTTTAATGACTTTTCCACAATTAAATTTGTTTATAAGATTTTCTAAATTATATTGTTGTTCACTGAACATAGGAATTCCTATAAATGGCGTTCCACCTAAAATAGTAGAATATACAGTACCTTGTCCTCCGTGTATAATACAAACATCAGCTAGGCTAGCCATTTTGATTGGAGGATATTTCTTTTCAAAAGTAAAATTTGAGGGATAATCATTAGGGTTTATATTTTTTAAAATAGATGTTGTGGCAACAAAAACATTATATGGTAACTCTTTTAAAAACTCAAGTATTTCAAAAAATACACTACTGTTTCCCGAAGATCCCATTGAAATAAAAATAGTTTTATTTCTTTGAGCTTTATAATTTTTTATTGAATTTGGAAACGGTATTTCTTCAAAATTAAATATAGGCCCACAAAATTTATAATTATCTTTGTTTTTTTTGAATTTTGGAAAAAGTTCTTTAGCATCAGACATTAAATTGAAATCTCCCTCAAATAGTTGCATATCATACTTAAATGGTTTTAGTCTATGTTTTTTAAGACACTTATTCCATATTCCTGAGGTGCTATTATTAGATAAAGCTAATTTTGAGTAATAAAACGAACTGATTTTTGACGATGCATCTTTTAACATTTTAATTGGATATCTATCAGGCATAGAAGCCATTCCTTCAATATAGTACATTGGTGATACTACAGCAGATAAAATCCACACTAATGGTATTGACACTATCTTTGCTGAAATACTTAGAGTCGTCCTATACCCTGTAATGATAACCTCTGGTTTATATTGTCTTATAATCTCACATTCTTCTTCAACTATTTTTTCCAGTTCATGTAACCCAGTGTAATCATTCCTATATTTATCTATGTCCATCAACTTTGATATTCTTTCATCATTAAACCACCATCTGTCACTTTCAGGAACAGCTATTTCAAAGGGTTCGTCAATATATAAATAATCATACTGTCCCCTACCTAACATAATAACATTAAACCCTTTTTTATGAAATTCCTTAGCAAAGCTAGCCATTCTATGTGTTTCAGCCCAATTATATACTGCAGGTGCAAGCATTACTGTTCTTTTATTCTTATTAATTTTAATCACCCCTTTTTATTGAAATAACACTGCTATTCTAATTATATATAACACTAATTTTCATCTTCTGGTAATGTGATTATTTCCCAGTTTTTTCTCGACAATCCAGCCATAGTAGAATTACATTCTGCAACCTTTTCTCCTGTTTTTTTATTTATGATTTCTTGTTGAAATAAGTATCGAGCATATATAGAAGGTTGACTCATATATGTTTTTACTTGTATTTCATCTTTAAAGCCTACTGATTTTAGAAATTTACATTTTATACTCAAGTTACAATACACAACATCACTATTATTTTTCATATCAGACACTTCATATGTATTCTTTTCAAAATAATCAAAACGTCCCTCTTCAAACCATGTAAAATAATTCGAATGATGTGCAATTCCATATGGATCAGTTTCTGCCAACCTTATTCTAATATCAATTGTACTGTGTTTCATTTTTTGAATTTTCAATATGACCCTCCTAACTTACCCAAGTTACATATTATACTAAATTTTCTTCATGTAATACCTTTACAACCTCTTCATACATTACCATAAGGAACATAGCACTAATTCCACTTTGAACTATTTCTTTTTCATTCAAACAATAACTAAGTTCTCCTAATTTCTTAACTTCTTTATTATTATATTTTTTCAAAAATTTTTCATAGTTTTTTCTCCAGTCACCAGTATATTTCGCAAGATAAGAAGACTTATGCCATTGGTGAAATGCTGTTATTTTAGGATTATGAAGGATTCTGCCTCCCTGCTTGTCATAACGATATGCAAGTTCTGTATCTTCTAGCCCCCACCCACTAAACTCTTCATCAAAGCAACCAAATTTATTAATAGTATCACGTTTCATACACATGGTATGAGACCAAGCTAACAGCCATTTAGTTTTTAAATCTTGCATATTACATTTATAATAATTGAGAACTTTTTCACGTATATCAACGCTATAATGTTGATGTTTTATTTCTTCTAATTTTGCAGTATTACAAGATGCTTTAAGGTTATTTCTAAAGCCAATTTGTAGAATATGCGATATATCTGAATTTTCTTCAAAAAAACCTATTACCTGTTGTACAAAATCTTTTGGAACTATCATGTCACAGTCTAAAAACACTATATATCTGCCTTTACTTAGAGAAAAACCTTTATTTCTGACTCTAGAAGGTGACCCTGAAGTCGAATCTCTATGCATGTATTCATAAGAAATGTTAAGCTCTTTTTTATATTTTTCAAGCTCTTTATCCCTTACAATATCTGAACCATCATCTACTATAATTATTTCCAAATCCTCTTTTTTTGTTTGATTAAGAAAAGAATTCAGACAGTTTATAAGTAAATCATACCTCTGATAATATGGAATAATAATGGAACACTCAATCATATCCTCACCCCTAAATTTTCTATATTTCTACTAGTATATAGCTATAAATTTTCAACTATTAGCTAAATAAGTCGCGAATCACTAAATATCTTAATCATATATCTATGATAATAAAATCTTTTTTATTTAATCTCCTTATTTACCAACTATAATGGTTGTATATGCTCCGCCAAAAGAAACAGCACTTACAGCTGCATTTTTTATTTCCTTTTTTCTAGCCTTTTCTTGATTTATTTTTCCTGCGATTTTATCCAAGGGAGACTGAATCTTATTTGGTGTGGAAGGAATTTTTCCCGTTTCCATAGCATAAATATTACTTAGTAATTCATAACCACCACTTGAACCTGATGTAAACCCTAGCAAAGACTGTACTGAAGAAATTGCAGTTTCTTTAGTAAAGAGATTATTTATTAAATTTGCTTCTGCTATATCTATTCCTTTTACACCAGATGCAGAGGAAGCATAATGGTCTACTTTATCAAGTCTACTTTCTTCCAAAGCTAATGAAACACTTTTCTGCCATTCTATTCCTTGTTTTGAAACATAACATAGTGGTGAATTGTCTGATGTACTTGCATAACCTAAAATCTTAGCATATATTTTTGCATTCCTTTTTTTTGCATGTTCCTCAGTTTCAATTATAAATGCCGTAGAACCAGGAGATAAAATCATACCCTTTGATTTTTTGCTAAAAGGCATTACACCATTGTCTGAAAGCAACCCGATTTTATCGTAACCTCTTATCAATACCTCATTACATTCATCTGCACCAATTATAACCAAAGCCTCTGCCTGTCTGCTGCGTAGCAACTCACATCCATAAACAAGAGCATTTAATGTTGATGTACCTCCAGAAGAAATCGTTGAGGTAGGACCTTTAATCATATGTGCAATACAGAAATTACCTGGTGCTGCGTTCATAACACTATTAGGGAACAAAAACGGATTCACTGCTTCAATCCCTTTTAATACCAACGAACGATTAATAGCTTCAATAGTTTCTAAAGGTCCAGTTCCTGTTGCATATATAACACCAATAGATCCATTGTTCTGGTTGGTAACTTTTAACTTTGAATCATCCAATGCTTGCTTTCCCGAAGCCATTGCCAACTTAGTTACAGAATCTGCTCGCCTTAAAATATTATTTGGAATAAACCTCTTCCAATCTACTTTTGGCATTTCACCTGCCCATTTACACCTTAAATTAGCGTTGTCAAATCCAGCTATTTCTTTAATACAACATTCACTCTTTTCAAACGTAGACCAAAGTTCAGAAATATTTGTTCCTCCAACACCTGTACAACCTATGCCCGTAATCACAATAGGTTTTTTTTCAATATCTTTTTCTTTAAAATCATGTCGTACTTTAGAAAAAATCACCGAGCAATTATTGCCTCCAAATGCAAAAGAATTTGATAAAACAGTATTACATTCCTTTTCTTTTGCATGATTAGGAACAAAATCTACATCCACTTGTTTTGCTTTACTAAAATTAGCAGTGGGAGGAATTTTTTGGTTTTCTATTGCCAGTACCGAAGCTACAGCTTCTATAGCTCCAGCTGCCCCCAAACAATGCCCTATTCCTCCTTTTGTACTACTAATTGGTATCTCAGTATATTTTTCTTTAAAAACTGATTTAAACGCTTTTGTTTCTGCATTATCGTTAGATGTTGTGCCAGTTCCATGACCATTTACATATGATATTTCTTCCTTTTGGGAACAACTGTTTTTTATTGAGCCTAACATTGAACGAACAGCCCCACCTCCACCTAAATCAGGGGCTGTCTGATGGTATGCATCAGCACTTAAAGCATATCCCATTACCTCTGCAATTATCTTTGCATTTCTTTTTAATGCATGTTCAAAACTTTCTAAAAGAAAAAATGCAGCTCCCTCACCTAAATTAATACCTTTGCTTTCGCTATATGGCTTACATGGATCAGAATCTAATGCTTTCAATGATTTAAATCCCGCAAAAGAAAAACGCGAAAGCGGGTCTACTCCACCAGCTAACATTACATCAAACTTTCCGCTCTTTATCATATCTGCACCATACCCTATAGCGTTACCTCCAGCAGCACATGCTGTAGATATTATACACTTAACACCATTGAATTCAAATTCTTTCGCAATAATATCTGCAATAGCATGTAAAGGATATTGCCTTAGTAATTCTTTATCAGCCTTTTCAATTCCCTGCTCTAGCCATTGCACATGGAATTTATCTCCACTTAGCATACCACCTAATGAAGTTCCAACTGCAACTCCTTGTCTATATCTTTCTACCTGGAATTCTTTTATACTAGATTGTTCGATACACTCTTCTGCTGCCATTAGAGCTAACTGTGATGCTTTATCATACGGCAAGTTGTTTTCTTTAAAAAACTTATGAATCTCTTCTTCATTCAGGCTAACTACACCAGCACTTCCACAAGCATCGCCATTTATATATTGAAATTTTTGTTTTACAATACCAGAATTGCCTTTAAAAAGATTTTCGCAAAACTCCCTCTTGTTTTTGCCAATTGAACTTACTACACCAATTCCTGTAATCACGACTCTCTTATGCATTACTAATTATCCCCCTTCACAATTCCAACATTTAGAATCATTTAGATTATTTACTCCATTTTAAGTGTCGAACTAATTGGCTTCACATAGGGAGCGGTTAAGGTTTTGATTTCATATAAGTGGTCTTTTATCTTTAAAGTTAATTTTATTCCCGACTGTGCATATATACTTTTGACTAGAATAACGCCTATAGTCTTGCCTATTTGAGAATTATAAATACAATGTAACACCTCTCCAATGATTTCATCTTCTACAAAAACCTTTGTTTCTCTTTTAATATTTTTTATTTCACTACACTCAAAACCAATAACTAATCTTTCTTTTGGCTTTTCAAACATTTCTCTAAGCTTCTCATATCCTGTAAAGTTTTCTTTATCATATTGGATAAGCCACTGCTGGGCTAATTCAAAAATATTTCCCTTATTCTTTGTCTCATAACGCAAATTCGGCTGTCTGATTTCTAGCATACATAATTCAAGTGCATTAATTCCACAAAGCTTGCATTTAACATTCTCACGGGATTTTAATAGTTCATTTATCAAGTCTCCTGCCTTCCCTAAATCAGTTAATATGGCATACCCATATTCCCCAGATAACCCCATGCGAGCGACACAAACATCCGAGCTATCCCATTTTTCTTCTGTAAATCCTCTAAGTGGTATTGTTTCTATTTCAATTCCCATAATCTCCTTGAGAATTTTAAATGACTTTGGACCCTCAACAGATATTATTTCCTTACTTCCCGTCAAATTAGAAATTTCTACACAATCATCAGCATTAACTTTCAACCACTCATAAACCTTATCTGCACAATCCCACGGTGCTAAAACCAGATAATAATCGTCAAAACGAAGAATAAATACCCACCCAACAATGTTAGCATAATTGTCCAGAAAATAGCACTCGCTTATTCTGTTTATATTTAGATATTCAATATCTTTTGTGGCTAGTTGGTCTAAAAATTTCGTTGCTCCCTCACCTTTAATTTTATAAATTCCATATGTACAACAATCTATTACACCAACTTCATTTCTTATAAAATTATATTCCTCTTCTACATTTGTAAATTTAGATACTGCTTCTCGATTTCCTATCGTTGTTATTTCAGTGCCTTCTGGGTAATACTTTAACAATGTACTCTTTACCATAATTAAAACCTCCTAAAATTAATCAAAATTTTTTATTTAGCTGTGTGTATAAAAATTTTTTATACGCATTTTTACAACTTTTATAATAATTGTTTTCTTGTATAAATATAGTATTTGACAAAGCTATGTCTAGACTTATTTTATATTTCTTTCCTCTTTCTATTAAAATTTAAAATAAATAATGCTATAAATATAATGGTAAGTATCATGGCATATAGAAAAGAAATATAAAAGCTCACCTCTCTACCTGCTATTACATACTGTACTCCATATAATCTCCTGTATTCACTAACGATTTCTAATGGAGCTCCGTCAAATACTTTATTAATTGCATTCTCCATTAGAACCTTTCTAAATAAAGATGCTACATGACCAAAAGGTAATAATTTGATTACAGTTTGAACCGCTTCGGGCAAAGTTCCTACGGGAACATAAACCCCTGTAAGAAAACCTATTAATGTACCAACAATAACACTAGCAGATGAAAAAGCACCATTTGTTGAAAAACAAGAAACCATAAATGTCATTATTGTCGCTGCCATTAAAACTGAAAAAAGAATAAGTCCCAATACTTTTGTATATTGCAATGCAGTAAAAACATGTCCTGTATATAAATATATAAATGCACTAAAAGCCCCCAATGCAACTAAGTTCATTAATATACCTACAATACATGAACTTACTATAATAGAAAAAGGATATATGGCAAAATTTATTGGTGCACTTTTAAAATCTTTTATAATTTTTTTTTCCTTATCCTGTACCATAACATTAAGTGCACTAAGTGTAGATGTGACTGAGATAATTGATAGTAGACCCGCTAATATCCAGCTATTTATCATCCAAGAAATATCCCTTTCTTTAATTCCATCTCCTACTACCGCTAGCACACTATCAACTTGAATTCTTGCTAAAAACATAACATAAAGAGCAATAACAATAATGACTGATAACAATGAAAAAAATACAGATGTCTTATCTCTAAAATATACAAGTAAATTTCTGTTAATCATGCTGTAATTCATCTTTAGTTCCTCCTTCATTAAGGATTATTTCCATAAAAGCATCATCCATTGTACCTTTAATTACTTCAAAGCTTGTAATGGTATCTTTTAAATTATTTAAAATAGATAATGTTTCTTTAGCTTCATTTACTTGTGCAATGACAACATCATTTTTTCTTTTATATTTTAGTTTGCAATTTTTCAAGTAATTATCGACTTCAATATTATTTGAGTAAACTTTCAGATAGTCTTTAGCATATTTATTTTTTAAATATGTAGGCGTTCCTTTCTCTATAATATTTCCTTTACATATAACTGAAACATAATCAGCATTAGCAGCTTCCTCCATATAGTGAGTCGTTAAGAATACTGTTGTCCCAAATTCTTTTTGCATTTTAGAAATTATGTTCCAAATTGAAAATCTAGTTTTAGGATCTAATCCCGTTGTAGGTTCATCTAAAAATAAAATTCTAGGACTATTAATAAGTGCTCGCAAAATATCGACTCTTCTTTTTTGTCCACCAGAAAGCTTGCCATAAGGTCTGTCCAATATTTCTGTTGCTTCTGTAATTTTTGATAAGTATTCTATTTTAAATCTTAAATCTTTTTTATGTATTGAATAAAAATCTCCTCTAAAAATTAAATTTTCTCGAACTGTAAGTAAATTGTCTAAAACACTATTTTGGTAAACAACTCCGATTTTTTTTCGTATATTTTTTTCATTTTTCCCCATTGTATATCCATCGATAATAATTTCACCTTTGTCACACTTTATTAGAGTACATAATATATCAATTGTCGTAGATTTTCCTGCACCATTAGGCCCAAGAAAGGCAAACAAATCTCCTTCATTAACAGACAAATCAATTCCATTTACTGCGGTAATGTTACCATAAGTTTTGCTAAGTCCACGAACTTTTATAATTTCAGTCATTTTGCACTCCCATTATTCTTTATTCTTTCTAATTCTTATTGATTCTGAGAAACTGAAATGTTACCTTCAACCACACATTCTTTATTAACATAGGCCGCTACCTTTATTGATGACATAAGACCAACTGAAATATTTTTAATAACATGTAATTCTAAAGTATCTCCTGGAACCACAAGCTTTTTGAATTTTATATTTTTTATGTCTACAAGGTAACCAACCTTCGATGCTAGTTCAGACAAATCTATAACATTTTCTAGTTCACTATCTGAGTTAATATCTTGCGGCAAATACTCCGAACAATACATTACCGCCGTTAACTGGGCTAATGATTCTACTATCAAAACACCTGGAACTATCGGTCTTGTAGGAAAGTGTCCTGTAAAATAGGGTTCATTAATTGTAATATTTTTTATTCCAACTGCTTTTTTGCCTGGTTCTAACTCAATAACCTTATCCAAAAGCAAAAATGGTGCTTTATGCGGAAGTATTTTTTGTAATAAATTTGCATCAATTATCATTTTCTTCTTCCTCATTTTCATTAATATTTGAAATTAAATAATCTACTATTGTATTTACTGAGAAAAATATCCCAGTTTCCTCCTCTTTAAGCGCAACTTCAAATTCATCAAAAATCCCAACAGTTAACTCCAATGCGTCTATAGAATCTAACTCTAAACCTCTTCCAAATAGTGGCTGGTCATTCGTAATAAACTCTGGATCAATATCTAAGCATAATTGTCTAACAATCATTGTTTTTACTCTATTGGAATATTCTCTACGTTCCTCTGCTGATTTGAGAACCTCATTTTTCTTTATACACATATTTAATCCTCCTATTATTAAAATATTTTTTTAGAAACTCACTTCGTTTTGATTTTCATATTAAAATCTATATACTTTTTATATGGTCAAACAGTCATGCCACCATCTACAGTAAGAACTTTAGATGTTATATAAGAGGCTTTATCTGATGCTAAGAAAGATACAGCATTTGCAACCTCTTCTGACTCTCCAAATCGTTCCATGGGAATATTATCTATATATTTCTCTAATAGTACAGTCTTATTAGCTGTTGTCATATTCGTTTTAACAAAGCCAGGTGCTACAACATTAACTCTTATATTATATTTTGCATATTCCTTAGCAACTGCTTTGCTAAAAGATATAATAGCACCTTTAGATGCTGAATAATTAGTTTGACCTTCTTGACCGACAAGTCCACTCGTCGAAGCTATATTAACTATGCTTCCTTTCTTTTGTGAACACATTAACCTTAAGGCTGCCTGCGTACAATGAAAACATCCACCCATATTAACATTCATAACCTGATTAAAAGATTTGCCGCTCATCATCATTAAATAACCATCTTTTATAATTCCAGCATTGTTAACCAGAATATCTAATCTTTTAAAATTTTTTTTTATTCTTTTAAACATTTCCATTACTTCATTTTCGTCTGATACGTCCGCCTTAATAATAGTAGATTTCCCACCATTATTCTTTATTAATTCTTCAGTTATTTCTGCTTCTTTTAGGCTTTTATTATAGTTGACAATTACGTGTGCACCATTTTGTGCTAAATCAATGGCTATAGCTCTCCCAATTCCTTGTGATGCCCCTGTAACTAAAGACACAACATCACTACTGAATAAATTATTAATAGTAATCCCTCACCTTCTTATAGTTCTATTCTTTCATTTATTCATAATAAAACTACTAATTTAAAACATATTATGTTGTCCTTATTTTTATGCAGTTTGCCCTTCTTTTTTACCTTCTCTACGCTCAGACATCATAACTACAAACTTTTTAAAATGTTTAGCATCATCTAGTGCATATACCTTTGTTGTATTAGATATACTTCTCATCATTCCTGTCAAGGTTTTTCCAGATCCAACCTCTACAAAAACGCTATCTTTATTATGTAAAATACGATTCATTGAATGTTTCCATAATACTGGATATGTGCATTGATTAACTAGCTCTCTGCGCATAGCTTCTTTATCAGTTTCATAATCACCAGTAGAATTCAAAACTATATTACACTTTGGTGTTTTTATCTGTAGTTTGTCTACCAATTCAGCAAATGGTTTAATCATATCTTTCATTAATGGCGTGTGAAAAGCTTGACTAACAGAAAGCTGCGTTACCCTCAAAGCCCCTAATTTCTTTAACTCTTCACATGCTTTAACCACATATAATTCATCCCCACCTATAACTATTTGGGAATTTGTATTGTATAAGGCTATTGATACTTGTCCATATTCATCCGATATTTTTTCGCACACCTCTCTAATTTTACAATCATCCACACCTAAAACAGCATACATAGTGCCTTTACGCTTAATTTCTGACATCATCTTGCTTCTTAGTAATACTATTTCAAGTGCATTTTCAAAACTAATAATCCGACTTGCAACCATTGCCGCATACTGCCCTAAACTATGACCAGCTACTATATTAGGATATATTTCACGATTTTCTAGAAGTCTTAAATATGCTATACTCATTGTCAAAACAGCTACTTGTGTATTTTGTGTTAATTGCAATTCATGGTCAGTAGCTGTTTTGCAAAGTATTTCAATATCTTTTCCATATATATCTGATGCTACTTCAAACACTTCTTTAACTTCTTTAAGGTTATTTGATAATGTTCTAATCATCCCATGATATTGTGAACCTTGTCCTGGAAAAAGATAATTTACTAACATAATCTCACCCCCTAATCATACTAAATTTTAATACTATATTTTAACTTAATATCTCTTTTATTTCAACAACTCCCCCAAGCAAATAATAACAATTTTTCTAACGTATTGCCTTAACAAACAAATACATTAAAAATCTAATGCTTGCATTTTTTCATTCTAGTTGTAATGCAGTAACAATATACATTAAAATTAATAGTAAAGTTTTCTTTACTAAAGATTATATTCTACCTCTAGAAATTTGTAAATAAACGTTTGTAATGTCTTTTTAGAAAAAACAAATGACAAAATGAAATTTGTAATGTGCAATTGTAATATTTTTAATTATTTTAAGGAGTCAATTCTAGATTATCATAAACAAAGGCTGGACACAGTAACCGCGAGATTTCTAGAAGGACAGGCATTACAACTCATACCATAAAAAAATACCTTGACGAAAACTTTGATCCTGTTCATGCTTCCTACGAAAAAAAAGAAGCAATGGTATACTTGTTCCTTATATTGAAAAATAGATGCCTTCCTTGAAAAAGGAATAATGGGTTCAGTAATAGAAAAAGAAATACAAAAGGATGGCTATGAAGGCTCTTCTTCTAACATAAGACATTATATAACTGACTGAAAAAAAATAAAAAAACATGATTATAAAACTGGTGGTAAAACTGAAATAATTGAGAGAAAGAACGTCTTGAAATTTTTATATCATTCAATAGAT
>NZ_JAVDDS010000059.1 GCF_030848475.1 Herbivorax alkaliphila | reverse complement strand
CTTGTATTTTTAAGTTTATTTTTTGAAAAAATGCATACATTAATTGTATCTTTATTTAATTCAATAAATGTAAAATTTTGATTATATATATCAGCTTTTATATTAATTAAATCATTTTTTTCAATATTTGATACTATATTCAAAATAGAGTTTACTGGAACATCAATAGCTTCTAATTTTATATTAAGACTTTTAGCAAGAGAAATGAATTTCTCTCCAATACTCACAGGCACCGCAACTAAAAGTACATTTGTAAACTCACCTGTATTGTTTGAAATGTATTCTAAAACTCTATAATCATATACATACTCCTTTAAATTAACTGGAAAAAATTGCTGTGCTTCATTTTTTAAAATCATCTCAACTTCTTTTTCAGTTGATTTTGGAAGTTGAATTTCTCTGGTTATTACATTGCTACTTGAGACAAGAAAAATTACTTTGTTTGCCTTCATTTTTTTTCTTTGTATTTCTTCTTTTAAAACACTATAAATTGCCTCCTCATTTGAAATTTCCCCATTTTGAAATGCGTTTTCTGGTGTTGGAATAATTGAATATTCATATATTATTAGTTTTTTTCTTTTATAAATTCCACAAACAATTTTAATATTGCTGTTTCCAAATTCTATTACTAGACATCTGTTTTTAAACATAACATTATCTCCTCTTATAAAATAGTATTACACTATATGTTGATAACTTGTAAATATAGGAAGAACCATTCCAATTACTATAAATCCAACTATAAGAGCAATTACTGCTATCATTAAAGGTTCTACAAAAGCAATTAACCTTGTTATAGCCGAATCAAGTTCTTCATCATGGTACTGTGAAACTTTTAAAAGCATAGAATCTAAAGTTCCTGATTCCTCACCTGTCTTTATCATTTTTATAACCATTGAAGGAAATAAGTTCATTGTTTCAAGGGGACCTGCAAGTGTCGAACCTAAGCTTATACTTTCAACTACTCTATTTATCTTGTTTGAAAAAACTGAATTGTTTAATATATTAGAACATAGCTTTAATGATTCTACCAATGAAACATTGGCATAAAGTAGTTCACTAAGTGTTCTACTAAATCTAAAAGAAAAAATCTTTTTTATATATAAGTTCAGAAAAGGTACTTTTAAAAAAAAATTATCAATAAATATCTTACCTTTAGAGGTAGATTTAAAATGTTTAATTAAAACAAAAATGCTTAATAAAAATATGATAAAATATGTTATAATTTCAATCATATTCTTTGAAAAATATACCAATATACGTGTTGGGAATGGGAGAATAGCTTCTGTATCTGAATACATTTCTACAAACATTGGTATTACAAAAAGCATTAAAAATATCACAACAGCAAACGTAATGAAGCTTATTAAAAAAGGGTATGCCATTGCTGTTTTAATTTTTTGGCGTATTTTATTTTCTTTTTCAAAATAAACAGCCATTCTTTCAAGTGAAGAGCTAAGATTACCTCCAGTTTCACCAACATCGATCATAGAAATTAAAATATTAGGAAATATATCTTTATGTTCTTCCATTGATTCTTTAAGGGAATTACCCTTTCTAATGCTTTGGATAATTTTTTCTATAGCACTAGAAAATCTTAAAGAAGAAACTTGATTTTTTAAAATAAACATACAATCTAATATGTTGATTCCAGAATTGTACATAGTGTGAAACTGTCTACAAAAAACAGCTAGATCTTTATAGCTTACTCTTTTTTTCTTAAACTTATTTTTGTTCGGAAACCTAAATTCTTTAATATCTAATATTAGTAAATTTTTCTCATGCAATATATCAGTTAATTTTTTTTTGCTCTCAGCTTCAAAGTTCCCTTTTATTACTTCACCTGTTTGAGATTTAGCCATGTATTTGTAAACACCCATTTTAAAGCACCTCACCACGTTTTATTTCATAATTTTTGATCTTATTCTAAAATTCCACCTGAAGTCTTGATGTTTAGCTTTAGCTAAACGAGTTCACTTCTATTATAATCTTTAATTTTACTCATTCAAAAAAGAGGCTCTCTTTAATTCATCTATTGTTGTTACTCCTTCGACAACAAGTTCTATTGCATTGTCTCTTATTGTTTTCATACCATTTTCAATAGAATAATTTCTCAATTCATCTTCATCACAATTATTTGAAATTAAATGCTTGTGGTGCTTGGTAATTTTCATTATTTCATATACACCAATTCTTCCTTTATATCCAGTTCCCAAACAAGCCGCACAGCCTTCACCTTTATAAAGATTTAGCTTTAAACTTTTAGAAAGATTTAAAATCTCAAGCTCTTCTGGTGAAGGAGTATATTTAAATTTGCAGTGTCCACATATTTTTCTTACAAGTCGTTGAGATATTACCCCAACTATAGATGATGCTACAAGAAAAGGTTCTATTCCCATGTCAATCAACCTAACAACTGTACTTGGAGCATCATTTGTATGAATTGTGCTCAGAACCAAGTGTCCTGTTATAGCTGCTCTAGTAGCTATTTCAGCAGTTTCAGCATCACGCATTTCCCCAACTACTATAATATCAGGATCTTGTCTTAAAACTGACTTTAGCCCTGACGCAAAATCCAACCCTATTTTTACATTAGTTTGAATTTGAGAAACACCATCAATTGTAGTTTCTATAGGATCTTCTATAGATACAATATTTACATCTGATTCATTTAACTCTTTTATTGCACTGTATAAAGTAGTTGTCTTTCCACTTCCTGTAGAACCTGTTACTAAGATTAAACCATGAGGATTTTGTAAAATTTCGTCATATTTTTTCAAATCTTCATTTCTAAATCCTAATTGACTTTTATGCATAATTAAAGATTTTTTATCTGTTATGCGCAGTACTATTTTTTCTCCATGGATAATTGGGATTGTAGACACTCTAAAGTCATAACTAATTCCATCAACTTTAGCACTTATTCTTCCATCCTGAGGTAATCTTTTTTCAGAAATGTTCATATTTCCTAAAATTTTTATTCTAGACAGTAGAGATTGCATAATCTCAGTTTTTATAGTCATTGACTCTTTAAGTCTGCCATCTATACGATATCTAACTTTTATGTTTTTATCAAAGGGTTCTATGTGTATGTCACTTGCATTTTTCCTAACAGCTTGTTCTAATATTGTATTCACAAGTTTTACAATCGGAGCACTATCAACAGAGTCTATAGATTCATTATCATCTTCACTGCTTTCTTTAGAGCCTATTTTTTTTTCGTTTAAATAATCTTGAACAGCTTTAATAGCTTTTTCATTACTATAATATTTAGATATAGCACTTTTTATTTCCTGACTTGTAGAAATAACAGGTTGGATTTCCATTCTAGAAATAATTCTTAAATCATCAATAGCATAAACATTAACAGGGTCGCTCATAGCAACTGTTAAAACGTTATTATATATTTTTAAAGGTATTAGAACATATCTTCTAGCTAACGACTCAGGAATTATGGCACAAGCTTCTTGTTCAACTCCGTATTCTTCAACTTTTACAGAAGGTATACCAAGTTTAAACTCTAATACTTTTATTATTTCATCCTGAGATATAAAACCTTCTTTTATTAATATCTCATCAATTCTTCTACCGCTAGTTTTATTTAGTTTAATTGCAATATTTAATTGTTCTGCTGTAATCCATCCTAAATCTAACAATAAATCGCCTAAAAGCCTTACATTAGGATTATTCATTATTCCCCCCGCCTTCTAAATATATGTTAAATTCAATATAACTAGGAAAAATCTTTTGACTTCATTATATATTATCGGAATAAAAAAAATTTTCTTAAAGAAATATTTTAGATAATCCACAATATTTCTTTTATAACCTTTCATTCACTTAACTAACATGCCCCTATCAGATTTATCTTGTTCTAAGACCCCACCTGAATCCCCGATGTTTAGCTTTAGCTAAACGAGTTCACTTAATTTGCATTAAAGATTAAATTATGTTAAAGTATAATTATGTTATAAAATCTTATTTGTTTTTATCGGCACTTATCGTTTTTTAGTATTCCTTATTTAAAAATAGTACATCAAATAATCTTAATAAAAGGGTGATATTAATGCCAGTTAATTGGAATCTATCTCTGTATAAAACAGGAATTGAATTTATGGACGACCAACACCAGCAATTATATTATGCATTATCTTCTATTCGCGAAGCATACGGTAAGGAAGATGAAGAAAGTATTATACTAGAAGTTCTCGATTTTTTAATTGAGTATGCAGATTTTCATTTTAAAGAAGAAGAGGATTTTATGAGAAAAATTGCTTTTGAAGGGTACGAATATCAGCGCCAAGAACATGCTACTTTTATAGATAATTGCAATGCAATGAAAAAAATGTTGAATGATGAAGGCTTTTCTCGTAAATTTATAATTCTTTTATATAATGATGTTTATAAGTGGCTTATTAATCACATCTCAGAAAAGGATTCCCTAATTGCAAAATTTGCTTTTTTAAAACAATCATAAAATATAAGATGTATTTTGATAACTCTTCAGGTGGAGTTGAGTCTCCACCTTACGCCTTGATATTTGGCTTTAGCTAAGCGAATTCACTTTAAGGTTTTTTAAACTTTAAAACTTTATTTGATGTTTCGTTAGCTTCTTTAATATTTGGTAATGCAACCTTTGAATTTAAATTATAATCAATTTTAAAAGCTTTTAAATTGAACTCAAGTAGATATCCCCCTTCTAGTTTATCAATTATTTCAAAGTGAGCTTCTGATAAATCAAAAATAGCATCTGTCTTTTTTTCCAGTCCTTTTTCTGGCGACAAAAAAGCTAAATAATATATTTCACTTTTTTCATCTTTTTCTAAAAATAAATAGTAATACTCATCAGGGTTTTGAGGAACTGATTCGATTAAATATATTTCTTCTGCGTATTTTATTTCATTAGATAATATATATGCTGCAAGATTGACCTCATTTTGAATACTTGCTTTATTAATACCTAAATGATAAGATTTTGTACCTGACCAAAAAAAATTAAATGCAGCAACTATTATTAAACTACTAACCGCTAGAGCAACCATTACTTCGACTAATGTTACACCTTTTTGATTCTTCTTTTTAATCATAAGAAATTCCTCATTTCAAGTATTAAATTTTTCATCTTGTTCTAAAACTTCAGCTGAAGCCTAGATATTTATATTTATCTAAACGAGTTCACTTATTGGGTGTAAATATTTCCATGTTTTCGTCAAGAATAATGTATTTACCATTAACCTGTATTTTATACTCATCAAAAAATATTTCCATTGAATCTGTCCCTTCTGTTTTTTCATATGCAATAGTTTCTTCTATTTCTTTTTGCAGCTGGTAATAATAATTCACTTCCTCACCAGCAGAAGATATATTTTTAATGGAGTTATTAAATACAAAAGAAAATGCAACTACTAAAATGCTTAAAATTGAAATAGCTACAATATTTTCCACAAGTGTAATGCCTGATATTTTTTTAAGAATCATTAAATATCACCCCTCATTTCCATCTATGAATTGTATAACCCTCTTTTATATTAGATATTAGTTCATCTTCTCCAAATATGCTATCATCATATACTAATCTAGCTCTGTTATGAATAGTTACATCTTTTGCTATTACAAAACCCTGTAATATAGTATTGTTACCTGTTATATAGGTATCGGAATTCGGTGACCAAAATATACCCTTCATAAATGCACCATTTTCCATTCTTATATTTGTAGGAGTTGAACACAAAATATTGCCGTAAATTTTTGAATTATTACCTATTGTTAAATCCATTTTATAATACATGTAATTTAAATTATTACTTTCAATGTAAAGAGAAGAAAACAAGTCAACATCAGAAAAAACAACGTTTTCACTGCCTTTGTAATAAATAGTTATATGTCCAATATTATCTCTACTACCAACTTTTGCTTTATTTAGACTACTTCCATTTATATCTATTTTTTCAGAAACATAAAAATTAACTTTACTTGATTTTGAAACAACTATTTTGCCTCCTTCTTCTAATTTTAACTCTTTTAAGAAAATATCTGCATCACCTTCTATATAAAGCGTGGCGTCTTTTAAAGATATTTTATTGCAGGCATAACTACCTGTTATAGAAGCATTACTTGTAATATCAGGATCTAAAGGAATAGATGAGAATGAGGGGAACATTGGTAATTCATATATGTTATATTTATCAATATGCTTAACATCAGTAACAGTAGCATTGTCAGAGACAGATATTCTCCCGTCCTCAGTAACAGCTGCAATCCCTTCAACTTTAGAGTTACTTACAATTTTTATATCAGGAGACACAATGGCATATTCTGTTATTATAAAATCTTCTGTATCTACTTCACAAAGAGTTAACGTAACTGAATTTATTGATTTGCCAGCATATCCATTGGATTTAACATAAATATAATTTGTGTCTCTTGTTACATTAACATAAAAATATCCACTCTCCATATAATGTTTATCCGATGTTTTATTTAAAAGATTATTTATGCTGTCAGGATTATCAATAAGATACTGCCCAACAGTTGAGGCACCTGTCCAAGCTAAGTTATATGCTTGCTTCTCTTCCCTTTGAAAGACCATATCTTTAGTAGAATTTGCTTCTATCAAAAGA
Source organism: Herbivorax alkaliphila (assembly GCF_030848475.1). Lineage (GTDB taxonomy): Bacteria > Bacillota > Clostridia > Acetivibrionales > Acetivibrionaceae > Herbivorax. The sequence continues at coordinate 13,653 of NZ_JAVDDS010000059.1, read as the reverse complement.
AGCGAAATGCTTAAAATAGAAAATACAAAAAGAATTAATAATACATAAACTAATGCATATCCACTATTATTTCTAAGCAATAATATCACCTCAATTGAAAAAATGAAAACCTTTAAAAGTAAAAAATGAGACTTAAGTATACTAAAAAGGTGGAGTTGCTCTTATAAATCTTCAGGTGGAGTTGTTTCTCCACCTGAAGCCTCGATGTTTAGATTTAGCTAAACGAGTTCACTTACGCTTATTATTCCAACTCTTCTAGTGCCTGCAAAATCGCTTTACAAAGAGCCTCTGCTGATTGCTGTCTGAATTCATCAGTTCTAAGTCTTGCCAAGTCCTCAGGATTTGTCATAAAAGCTATTTCAGCTAATGCAGCTGGCATAGCTGTGGCTCTAAGAACTACAAGGTTTGGTCTTTCAATAATTCCTCTATCATTTGTATTCAAAGTATTTACAACATGGTGCTGAACAATTTCTGCAAACCTTTTACCATTAAAGCTTGTATCACCTGAACGTGGTGGAAAATATAAGGTTTCAGTTCCTTTATGTCTAGAATGAAAAGCATTATTGTGAATACTTAAAAACAATGCCGCATCAAGAGTATTTGCAATATAAGCTCTTTCATATAGACCAACATATCTGTTGTCTTCTCTTAGCATAAAGGTTTTAACGCCCTGCTCTTTTAAGAGTTTATTTAATCTTATTGCCATGTCCATGTTTAGTTCTTCTTCTGTCAGCCCTCCATGTACAGCTCCAGGATCCGCACCTCCATGTCCAGGATCTATAATAACCAGCCTGTCCTCTTTCGAAGGGGGCTTTAATAAATTTACAGCTGTATTGCCAACCCTTGATCTATAGATTATTTCATAATTATATTTTTCCTTAGTATTAAACTCTATACTTGTTTGATTTTTAGAAGCATCTTTCCTTATTTTAATGTTGTCAACAATACCGTCATTTATAAACATGGTTCCTGTATCTAAATCAGCTAAATGACTTGGAAAAGTTATAGTATATCTTTTGCCATCTAAATCATATTCTCCTGTATAATGTTTCTTTAAATCTCTCCCACCTTCTGTAAGCATAGCATTCTGTAATATAAAGTGAACTCTATCCATATCGCCATAGTAGGCTACATTTTTAAAATCCACCCCGGTGACATATATATCTAATCTTGTATTTAACTCTTCTACATGATATTTAGCTCCTGTAGGAACTTCAATAACAGCTCTTGCAATTCTCTCTTCAAATTGTGCATACCTTATATCATTTATGTGATTACTGTTAACCCTAATTGTATTTTCTTCTTCGGCTGCATATGCATTCGGTACATCAACTACAATTCTATCAGGATTTGATAACCTTGATATATTATAATCTTCATATCCTTGAGAAAATCCTATCATAACCTTATTAAAATCTTGATTTCTTTCATAAATCAAACTCATTTGATTTCTCAAATAGGAGTCATCATCTTCGTCAAACTCCCACATGCTTTCTTCTTCTAAAAACTCTTCTTCTATTTGTTCTTCTATTTCTTCTTCTATAATTTCTGTATCTTCTTCACTATCTAATTGCTCTTCATCCATTTCTATAATCCTCAAAACAAGTCTGCCTGTTTCTTCACTTACCGTATAACTAGAAAAACCATTAAGATTAATAAAAGCTCTGGCAGTTTTATCGTTGTAAGATATATAACTTATATCTTCAATTAAATCACTTTTTACATCAATCACTTGCTCTCTTACAGGTGCTAAAGCATCTGGGATTTCAACAACAATCCTGTTATTTTTAATATCTTTAGTAATACTGTAATTTCTATACTGGTTTACATTTAATTCAACTTCCTCATAATCATCTTTCTCAAAATAGTTAACACTTAATAAATTTTTCAACTGTTCATCTTCTCTATCATGATTTCCCCTTGTAGCAGATAAAATTTCTACATTAGGCTCATCTATAACAGGCATATCTGATATAAATACTGCAAGCTGTCCTTCATCTTCTATAATTTTATAGTAAGGTTGTTCATTTGTGTCTATAACAACTCTCCCAACATTTTCTTCCGGCATACCACATCTTATAGAATTTACAAAAGAACTATTTATGTCTGTTGTTCCAAGAGTATCAGCTGCAATAGCATGTGGTATGTCTATTACAATTCTATCAGGATCTTCTAAGATAAAATCTTTATAACCTTTATAATCTTCTATAGGTATCAATACCAACTCATAATCAGGTTCACTTGCATGTAGTATATTCAGCTCCTTACCATCGTTATCCTTTCCAACTGAATGCTTGCTCTCAGACAAACTAACATTTAATACTATGTTCCTTCCATTTTCTACTACAGAATATTGAGAATCATCTTTTATATCCAAAACCACTCTAGCCGTTCCAACATCAAACTGCCCAAAACGTATTAACTCTATTAAATGACTATCTTCTGGTCTTATACTTGGTTTTTCACTCCCAATCTTAGTGTTGGGGAAATCAACTATAATTCTTTCAGGGTCTGAAACTCTTTGAATTCTATAGTCCATGCTTTTATCTAAAGACATAACTACACTGCATTGATCATCGTCTTTTATATAATCAACATTTTCTAAACTTGCAAGGTTTGAAAAGTCATAGCTGTCTATTGAAATTTCGCCTTTATCACCATCAAATCCAACATTCATGTTCAATTGTTCTCCTACAAAACGCAATGGAACCATCGTCCTGTCATTGATTATCTTAGCAGGCACTTCCATTTCTCTATCACTGCCGTTAACGCTGGCAAAGTAGCTGTCTATAGTTAGTTCAACATCCATTCCCCTGTATGAAACTAAAACTTTTTGCTCTTCCCCATCCCAGTAAACATCTGCTCCAAGACTCTCAAATATTGCTCTTACAGGAACTAATGATCTGTCATTAATTATTATTGGAGGTATGTCAGAATCCACCAGTTCGTTATTGACCTTCAAACTGTATATGTTCCCAGTATACTTATGTACTTCTCCGTCATAAGTTAATGTTAAACTATTCGCAAAAGTCCCCAAAGGAGTTAAAACTAAAATTATGCTCATTAAATAAACAAATAATACTTTTTTAGTCATGAAGCTGACCTCCTGATCATTATCTTTTGTAATTAAATTTTGGTAAAATGTTTTTTGAAATACTAATCACTTTACCCTACTTACATACTTCGACGAAATTTTATTTTTTCCTGTAATAAATCTTGTTTTTAATATAATTGTAAAAGAATTGTAACACGTTGGTATTTATGCTAAACAAAAAAAGCCCAATTAAATCAGGCTTTCCAATAATTATTAATTATAATCTACTATGTAAAAATAGCATTTAACTATAGCGTTATACCAACAGCATTAACTAAGAAATTCAATTTTTCTCCGTTTAGATTTTTATTAATGTCTATACCATCTATATCCAATAATCCTACCGTATATACAGGTATTTGTAATACCTGTTCCATATATTCACTCATCCCTTTGAGCATTGAACCTCCACCAATTATAAAAATCTTACCTACTTTTACTCCATAACATCTAGCTTCATAAAAAGTCAAACACATAAATATTTGATTTAAAAGTTTGTCAACCATTTCTTTTAAAGCCTTATATACTCTTATATGTTCTTCATCCGTAGTATGTGGAGGTGGTGGGGTCACTCCATATGTTTTTTTCAATCTTTCTGCTTCAATTATTGATTTAAAGGCATTTTTTGCAATTGTCTCATCCATATTTGCACTACCAGTAAGTATTACTTTGTTAAACTCTAAAATCTTATTTCTCAATATGTTTATTATTGTAGTTTCAGAGCCAAAGTCTATAACTGCAAAAGCATCTTTATTAAGCTGTTTACTGTTTGGATTCATAAATTTAATATTGTCTATATTAACCTTTATGTCCCTGTTAAAGAACTTTGCAGTACTGTTAGCTGGAATGTCAACAGAAATTGGCTTTAAACCTAATTCGAATAATACGTCTATGTAACTGTTTATTATGTTTTTCCTTACAGCAGTTACAAAGATTTTCACCTTCTCTTTGCCGTTATCGTTAAGCTCCTGTAATACCTTGTAGTCTATTTTGTGCTCATTTGGGTTAATAGGCATTTGGTCGGCAATAGTGTCTGATACAACATCATCAAAATCTTTCCCCTTAATTTTTTCAACAAGAAAAACTCTGGATATTATGCTTGTTCCAGACATAACAATTTTAGATTTTTTGACTTTCATTTTGTTTTCTCTTATTATCCTGCTTATCTCGCTTGATACAGCATCTACGTTCCTAATCACGCCGTTTTTAATGCAATTAATTGGTGTAGGTGCAATACCAAAGTTTTTAATAAAAACTTCATTATTTCTGTTTACTGCAACTTCTACAACTTTGATATTTCGAAAGCCTACATCAATACTGAGATAATTGTTTTTCAAAAATGGAAACAACATACATCATTAACTCCCTTACACATAATAAACTACTTGTTACGTCGTTTACTTCTAATCTTCCAATTATACATTAACACAATTATGAAAAAAAATCAATAATTTTGCATTAATTATCCAAATAACATTATTGTATTTTTTTCTGTACTTTTATTATATCTTTACTTTCATTATATCACTATTTTCTAATTTTAAAAAGAGCAAAAATTAATGTCAGAATTACACTTAGAAGTATGCTAGTTGCCAACGGGAAATATAAAACAAAGTTGCCTTTCTTGTATACAAAATCTCCCGGAATTTTTCCAATTCCTATCTTGCCTCCGAAATACAATATAACCCCTAAAAGTAATAGCACTATTCCTAAAGTTATTATTACTTTTCCTATGCTTTGCATTTCGTTCACGAAAATCACCCTATTTTTATGTTAATAAAAATATTATGTCCTTTATATATAATAATATATATTATTTCATAAAAAAGCTAGCGTTTTTATGAAATTTTTTTATTTTTTTTTAAAAGTTTTATAATATTCTTTTTAAAAAGTTTGTTTTTTTGTAAACTTTCAACTCAAAAGTCTTATATGACAAGTGTTGAAATGCTGTTTCCATTAATATGCATCATCTGTTTTGTTTAGAGTTCTCTAAGTATTTTATTCTAATCCCCACCTTCTATAAGGTGAAGTTGAGTCTTCACCTGAAGCCTCGATGTTTAGCTTTAGCTAAACCAGTTGGCATTATCTATTCATACCTTAATCCAAAATGTTCATATGCTAATTTTGTCGCCATCCTACCTCTTTGTGTTTTGTTTACAAATCCCTTTTGCATAAGAAAGGGTTCATAAACATCTTCTATAGTATCAGCCTCTTCTCCTATTGTTGCTGCTAAAGTATCAAGCCCTACAGGTCCACCTGCAAATTTGTCTATTATACTCATCAATAAATTTCTATCTACTTCATCTAAGCCTATTTTGTCAACTCCTAAAGCGTCAAGACTGGTTCGTGCAATTTCTTCCGTAATAAAACCATCTGCTTTTACCTGAGCAAAATCTCTTACCCTTTTTAAAATTCTATTTGCAATTCTAGGAGTCCCCCTTGAACGCTTTGCTATTTCGTAGGAAGCTTTTTCATCTATACCTGCATTTAAAATGTTTGAAGATCTACGAACTATAAGCTCAAGTTCCTCAGCATTATACATATCTAGCTTGCTTATAACTCCAAATCTGTCACGCAAAGGAGAAGTAAGAAGTCCTGCTCTTGTAGTTGCACCTATTAATGTAAATTTGGGAAGATCAAGCCTTATAGAACGAGCACTTGGGCCTTTTCCAATAATTATATCAAGAGCATAATCTTCCATAGCAGGATATAATATTTCTTCTACACTTCTATTTAGCCTATGAATCTCATCGATAAATAGAACATCATAATCTCCTAAATTGGTAAGTATAGCTGCTAAGTCTCCTGGCTTTTCAATAGCAGGTCCTGATGTAATACGTATATTAACTCCAAGCTCAGATGCAATTATACTTGCAAGGGTGGTTTTTCCCAAACCTGGTGGTCCATATAAAAGTACGTGATCTAATGCTTCATTTCTCTTTTTTGCAGCTTCAATAAATACAATAAGGTTTTCCTTCACCTTACTTTGTCCTATATATTCATCAAGTTTTCTAGGCCTAAGATTTGCCTCTTCAACATCCTCTTCATTTAATTTACAATCAACAAGCCTGTCCTCCATCTTGTTTTCTACCTCCAAATTTATCTTATTCTAAGACTCCACTTTCTATGAGATGGAGTTTTACTTTTTTCCCAAACCTTTTAAAGCATTTTTTATAACTAATTCTAAATCCATATCTTCAGTATAAACTGATAAAACTGCTTTTTCAGCCTCTGAAGATGTGTATCCCAATACCATTAAAGCACTTACTGCTTCAGATTTTCTCGAATTTTCCCTGCCTGCATTGCTAATTTCTTTTTGACTGATAGACTCTGGCTCTAGTTGTTCCTTGTTTATTTTATCTTTTAATTCCAGCACTATTCTCTGTGCCATTTTTTTGCCTATTCCCTGTGCCTTTGTAAGCGTTTTTATATCATCTGTAATCACAGCAAGACCAAATTTTGACGGAGAAACTGAAGATAATACAGAAGTAGCTGCCTTTGGACCAACTCCCGATACTGTTATTAAAAGTTCAAACATCCCCAATTCTTCTCTTGTGCTAAAACCATAAAGTGCCATAATATCTTCTCTGACATAAAGATGGGTATAAACCTTCACTTCTTCACCTACAGAGCCTAAATTTTCAATGGTTGATAGAGCAGTAGTAATTTTATACCCTACACCATTTGCTTCTATAACTACATAACTATTGTGTTTGTATTCAAGGTTTCCCCTTATATATGCGTACATTAAAATCCTCCCTGCCAACGCAAATTACCTATCTACCTAAATTTATCATCTTGCATGAATTCCCATGGCAAACAGCTACCGCCAAAGCATCTGCTACATCATCGGGTCTGGGTATCTTTTTAAGATTTAAAATTATTTTTATCATTTGCTGCACCTGTGCTTTTTCCGCTCTTCCATAACCCACTACCGATTGTTTTACTTGAAGGGGGGTGTATTCAAACACCTCAACATCTGCTCTTGCTGCTGCAAGTACCGCTACTCCTCTGCCATGTCCAACTGTTAGAGCTGTCTTTATATTTTTATTGAAAAAAAGTTCTTCAATAGAAACAACATCAGGTTTATACTTTTCAATTATTTCTTCTAGTCTATTATAAAGAACCAACAATCTTTGTGAAAGATTCATTGAACTATCAGTTTTAATAGCACCATAGTCCATAGGTGTAAATTTATTTCCTTTATAACTGACCATTCCATATCCAATTATCGCAATTCCAGGGTCAATACCCATTATCACCATTAATTTTTTCATCTCCTGTTATAATTATACCCTAACACAACACAGCAATCAAACTACTTTAAATAATAAATTAAGGTGTATTTTATTAAAGTGAATGAAAATATATACACCAAAAACCAACATACCTGATTGCATATTTATGCACATTATTGTATAATATATCTCATTGTATTATTTTTTTATTAATAATATAGATTTCAGACTATATTATTAGCAAAAATTGTACTATTATAGTCAATTTTTTTAAAATAGAATAGTATATCAGTATTTAATTATACTAAAATATATTCTAACATATTTAAGGAGGTATTTGTATGAGTAAAAAAGAAAAAGTGATTTTAGCCTATTCAGGCGGATTGGATACATCAATTATTATACCATGGTTAAAGGAAAATTATGATTATGAAGTAATTGCTATGGCTGCTGATGTGGGACAAGGTGAAGAATTAGATTCATTAAACGAAAAAGCAATTAACACTGGTGCAAGCAAGATATATATAGAGGACTTAAATGAAGAATTTGTTACTGACTTTGTTTTCCCTACTTTAAAAGCTGGTGCAGTTTATGAAGGCAAATATCTTTTAGGAACTGCTTTTGCAAGACCTGTAATAGCTAAAAGAATGGTTGAAATAGCAGAAAAAGAAGGTGCCACCGCCATTGCACATGGAGCTACAGGCAAAGGTAACGATCAGGTTAGATTTGAGCTTACAGTAAAAGCTCTAAATCCTAATCTTAAAATTATTGCTCCTTGGAGAATATGGGATATAAAATCAAGGGAAGACGCCATTGAATATGCACAAAAAAGAAATATTCCTATACCAGTATCAAAAAAAGATAACTACAGCAGGGATAGAAATATATGGCACTTAAGTCATGAAGGTTCTGACCTAGAAGATCCATGGAATGAACCTCAGTACAATGATTTACTAAAATTGATGGTGCCACCGGAAAAAGCTCCCGATAAAGCAACTTATGTAGAAATATACTTTGAAGAAGGTATACCAAAAAAAGTTAATGGTGTCGAGTATGGACCTGTTGAACTGCTAAATGTTTTAAATAAAATTGGTGGAGAAAATGGGATAGGTATTGTAGACATTGTAGAAAACAGACTTGTAGGAATGAAGTCAAGAGGTGTTTATGAAACACCGGGGGGTGCAATTTTATACGCTGCACACAGAGATCTTGACCTTTTATGTCTTGACAGAGAAACTCTTCATTACAAAGATATAATTTCTCAAAAGTTCTCTGAGCTTGTTTACTATGGTCAATGGTATACACCTCTTAGAGAAGCTTTATCAGCATTTGTAGATGTTACTCAAAAAACAGTAACTGGAACTGTCAAGTTAAAGCTTTATAAAGGAAACATAATGAGTGCAGGAACAAAATCTGATTATTCTCTTTACAGCGAAGAGCTTTCAACCTTTGGAAGAGATGAAATTTATAACCAAAAAGATGCAGAAGGTTTTATTAATCTTTTCGGTCTTCCTATGACGGTTAATGCTCTTGTAAAAGAAAAAAATAATAAAAAATAGGGTGATAAAATGAAACTTTGGGGTGGAAGATTTGAAAAAGGAACTGACAAAAAAGTGGATGATTTTAATTCATCCATTAGATTTGACAGCAAAATGTACAGGCAGGACATTTTAGGAAGTATTGCACATGCTAAAATGTTGGGGTCATGCAATATTATTCCAAAGGAAGATGCTTTACTTATTCAAAAAAATTTAAAAGAAATTTTGGATGATATCGAAAATGGTGATATTGAATTTGAAGTTGATGCAGAAGATATTCACATGAACATAGAAAAAATCCTTATATCCAGAATTGGAGACATTGGAAAAAAGCTTCATACTGGTCGAAGTCGTAATGATCAGGTTGCTCTTGATATTAGAATGTACATTAAAGATGAAGTGATAACCATTAAAAAAATGCTGTCTTCATTAGAAAGGGTGCTACTCCAGATTGCAGACAAAAACTTAGATACTATCTTACCTGGATACACTCACCTGCAAAGAGCACAACCTATAACTTTTGCTCATCACACAATGGCTTATTTTCAAATGTTCAAAAGGGACATAGAAAGACTTGATGATTGTTATAAAAGATTAAATATTATGCCATTAGGATCTGGTGCACTTGCATCTACAACTTATCCACTTGACAGGTTGATGGTGGCAAATGATTTAGGCTTTACTGAAATTACTGAAAATAGTCTTGATGCTGTTAGTGACAGAGATTTTATAATTGAGCTCTCGTCTTGTCTTTCAATTATAATGATGCACCTTAGCAGATTTTGTGAAGAAATAATACTGTGGTCATCCCATGAATTTAATTTTATAGAACTAGATGATGCTTACAGTACAGGAAGCAGCATAATGCCTCAAAAAAAGAATCCTGACGTAGCAGAATTAGTCAGGGGAAAAAGTGGAAGAGTTTATGGAAGCTTGATAACACTGCTTACTGTTATGAAATCTCTTCCTTTAGCATATAATAAAGACATGCAGGAAGATAAAGAAGCTACATTTGATGCTATTGACACAGTTAAAATGTGTCTCCCTGTATTTACACAAATGCTTGACACAATGAATGTAAAAAAAGAAAACATGTTTAAAGCAGCTCAGGGTGGTTTCACAAATGCTACAGACATAGCTGACTACCTTGTAAAAAAGGGAGTTCCATTTAGAAATGCCCATGAAATTATTGGAAAAATGGTTCTTTACTGCACTAAAAATGAAAAATCTATAGATGAGCTTACTATGAGTGAATTAAAAGATTTTTCTCAATTAATAGAGGATGACATATATAAAGAGATTAGCCTAGCAAATTGTGTATCTGAAAGGAATCTTACAGGCGGACCTTCTAAAAAAAGCGTCTTAGCTTCAATTAAAAATGGGTATGAATTCTTATCTAGATTAGAAAACCAATAAGAAACTTAAAGTAAAACATATTTAAGAGGAAGCTTTTAAAAACTTCCTCTTAAATATAAAATCTTTCACTCTCTCATAGATACTTTTAGTTTTAATTTATCTTTCCCTAATGCTACATTAATGTTTGAGATTCTAACTCCTTTTTCCCCCAAGCTCTTTAGTAAATCTCTTTTCATCCTCTTCACAAGTCTCTTGTAAGAACCTGAAAAACCTTTTTTCAATACCATAAGTCATTACCTCACAATATTTTTTTATAAAAATATAATATATCATTTCCTAGGTATTGTATAATATTTTCTACATAAATTTTCAAAGGATTTACTTGAGAGAAAAACTTCCCAACTACTGTTTTTTTGCTTTCTTATCTAATGCTCTGCCTAAACTATACCAGGAATCTCTCAACTTAAATCTCATTTCTTCGTCAAGAGTCCTTTCAATAACATCGTTTAAATCTTTTCTCATTTGAACATATTCAATAAATTCAAATTCTGGCTTCTTTAATAATTCTTCCATTTCTTCAATCCACTTATGAATATGCTCTGATCCCATAAAATCTTTGGATACCTTTTTCTTCAAATGAGAAATAACTAATTTGACAGCTTTTCTTTTTGCGTCTGCATCTGTTTGAACTTTTCTCTTTCCTTTTTCAGAACTTGCATTAGAACTAACTCTTGCCATCAAAAAACACTCTCCCTACTATAATAATTATATTTTACATGTCACATATATTTAAGGCAGAATGTATAATCATTCCACCTAAATAACCAAAAAATATCTTATAAAATTATAAAAATATCTTATAGCACTTAGCCATAAGTCTTTAAATTTAAAAAAATCACAAAAAAACAAACTGCTTCTCTAAAACAGTATATGCTTATAATTATAATACATTTCCTCTTTTAATGCAAATATAAGAAAAATAAGTGTATATAATAAATGTAGAGAAGTATCTTCCAAAAACTAATGTTTCTCCCATGCATTTAGAGTTCATTTCCACGAATGCTATGCACCTATCTACTGAAGCCTCGATGTTTAGCTTTAGCTAAACGAGTTCACTAAAACTTTTCCTTATATCATCAAGCTTAAGAAAGAAACTTTACGCTTTAACATGGTCAAGGGAACCCTATGGTTCCCCGCGACTTTTTATATGATTTTATAAACATACTAATAACTTTAGTAGGTTATAAGCTCTTTATCCTCAAGACTATCTCTATCTACATTCTGGACTAAATTTTCAGGTACTGTCACAGTATTTGGGTTTCCATCACTTACATACTGCTCCGCTCTTGAAAAATTGTCTAACCACCACTCTAAATCTGCTTCTACTGGATTAATCCCTGATGCTCTCACTCTTTGAATAGAAGAAGCATCAAAATTTTTACTAACAGGCGAAAGAGCTGGAGACCATCCTACCTCTAATATTCCTTTGTTTTCATATTCAACATTATCATAAACTCCATTATACACATACTGTCTTAAATCTTCTTTTGGCCAAATTCCAAAAGGCAATGAAAAACTTGTTAGTTTATATCCAGGAACCAACTCAGATACCTTTTTTTGGTTTTTACCAATTTCTCTTTGTATTTCCTCAGCACTGTTTAAATTTTGCAAGTTTGCATGTGTATAGCCATGATTACCTATTTCAAAACCTCTGTCTACCAAGTACTCAAGTCTTTGTTCTAATGTACCCTCACCTTCAAAAGTATTATTTCCCAAATTTAAATAAAACGTTCCTTCTACTCCAAAGTCAGGATAAGTCTCATTAAACTCCTCAATTATACCTACTGCTGATTGACTGTTTGCCACAAGTTGTCCATCTTCTTCTACAAGGTTAAACTGACCACTGGTACCATCATCAAAAGTAAATACCATTGGTATATAACCTGCTGGAACTGAAATATCGTTATTTAAATAGTCATTCATACTAATTAATCTATAATCTCTTTCATAAAGTTCATGAAGAAGTTTTTCAAACTCTTCAAAAGTAGTAGTATAAGCTCCATCATCATAACTTGTAGAAGTAAATGTTTCTACAAAATTATGAAACATTACAATCATTATTCTACCTGCTTCATTAGGTTTAATCTCTTCAAGGTTGATTGGAGTAGGCTCTGGCGTAGGTTCCGGTGTTGGTTCTGGTGTAGGGGCTGGCGTGGTTTCATTATTTTCCTGTAAATCTGTTTCTCCGTCTTTTACATAATTTTCTCCACCCTCACTGTTTACACATGCTGATAATGTTACTGCTAATAACATACTAAGTAATATAAACTTTATTTTTTTTGCTTTAAATACTGTGGTCATTTTCATTTCTCCTTATTATATAGTAAATTCAAAAAAACACTTTATAAAAAACTTTTATTATCTTTTTACTTTAAATAAATTTCTCAAAAATAATTATATCTATATATTTATAATAATTCAAATACAATTTAAACCTTTAGGACAAACTTTGATACATATTGCACATACAGAATCTCTTCTTCTCTAATTATATGACATGAATTAACTAAAGACATAATACCATATTTAAAGTAGTATTTGCAATGGACGTCTTAAACCTTATTGTTCTTCACATTTAATATATATACAACTTTAATTGTGGCTGTGTTTAGTATATGTTATAATACACTTTGTAAATATTCAATGGGAAATTGATTTTATATTATAAATATTTTTTTAGTAGCTTTGAAAGGAGAAAATATATGAACATTGGTAGCAATAGGGAACTTGCTGAAAATAAACTAATTCTTCTTTATATAATTGATAAAGCAGATATGCCTGTAAACAATCTTCAAATAACCAAACTGATTATGGAGAATAAGGTCATGAACTACTTTATATTTCAACAACTCCTAGATGAATTATGTAGTCTAAAATATGTGTCCTCAGAAATTAAAAACAATAAAACATATTACTCCATAACACCTTCAGGAAAGCAAACTTTAGAGTATTTTACAAATCACATACCTAAAGGCACTATGGCACTTATTAATAATAGTATAAATGATATGCGTAAAAATATACGAAATGAAACGCTTATAAAAGCAGACTTTACTCCTGAAAGCGAAAATGAATTTACTGTAACCTGTCAGGTTCGTGAAGATAACTTTAGCCTTATAGATTTAGAAATATCAGTGGGAACAAAAAGCGATGCAAGAGATATTTGCAGGAACTGGAAGAAGCATTCACAGACAATATATAGTGAAATCATAGAAAGTCTCATAAAACCTCGTGATTAATTTGTTTAGCTTAGAAATAGCGACCTATCTTCAAGGACAAAATCCCTATGATTTAAAGGGTTTTGAATACTGATAATCGGATGTTATTTCTTAGCCATTACTAAAAGGTTCACTTTGAGAAAATTGTC
>NZ_JAVDDS010000058.1 GCF_030848475.1 Herbivorax alkaliphila | reverse complement strand
CAGGTTGATGAGAGCGGTACAGAAGCAGTAGCAATAACAGACGTTCCACTTTTTACAGGGGGTGAGCCTGAATACATTATATTTAATCGCCCCTTTGTATTTGCAATTGTTAATAATGATACAAATTTGCCACTATTTATCGGAACAATGATGAATCCATCAATAGAATAACACTTCTTTTAATTAAGGCAGGGTAAAATAAAGACAAGAGAACCGTCCCCTTGTCTTTATTTTTTTCCTTGATTTTTTTGAGAATTTCTAGTATTATATACTTAAGGTCAGAGATAGTCAAAGTCAAATTTTATTATGAATAAATGTTATCATATTAAAGATTCATGGTAAGTTAAGTATTGAGGCAATAGAAAAAGGAGGGTAATTTATGGAGTATAAAGATTATTACAACGTTTTAGGCGTTGATAAAAATGCTACACAGGATGAAATAAAAAAAGCATATAGAAAGCTTGCAAAAAAATATCATCCGGATATAAATAAAGACAATAAGGAAGCTGAGAAAAAATTCAAAGAAGCAAATGAAGCATATGAAGTTTTAGGTGACGAAGAAAAAAGAAAGAAGTATGATACTTTTGGAAATCAGCATGATTTTCAAAATGGGTATGATTTTGACCCCTCCCAATATGGATTTGGGAACAATGTAAAATATGAATACAGGACAGGAAATGCAGACGAATACAGTGATTTCTTTAACATGTTTTTTGGAGGAGATGGCGGCTTTGATTTTAGTAGCTTTTTTGGAGGTGAATCAACTGGTAGAAGAAGCAGAAGCTACTCTCACAAAGGAGAAGATGTTGAAGCACAAATAGAAATTACAGTGGAAGAAGGATATGAGGGAGTTGAGAAACTAATATCTTTAAGAGGCAGAAGAGCAGAGAAAAAGCTTAATTTCAAAGTACCTAAAGGTGTAAAAGACGGTGAGAAGATACGGCTTAAAGGTCAGGGTGAGAAAGGTATAAATGGAGGTAAAAATGGAGACTTGATTCTGGTAGTAAAAATAAAACCAGAAGGAAGGTATACTTTAGAAGGAAATAATATAACAACCACATTAGATGTGTTCCCTTGGACAGCTGCACTAGGTGGTGAAATGCCTGTAAATACATTGGATGGCAGAATAAAAATAAAAATACCAGAAGGAATACAAACAGATAGTAAAATAAGGATAGGCAAAAAAGGTTATATTGATAAAAACGGCAAAAGAGGAGATTTGTATATAAAGGTTAGGATTGTTAATCCAAAAAGAATAACTTCTGAAATGAAAAAACTTTTTGAAGAATTTAATAAAATAACTAACAAAACTTAGCTTTGAGTGGAGGTGGAAAATATGAACTTAGAAAAATTTACGGAAAAAGCCCAAGAGGCAGTTAGAGCTTCCCAAGAGATAGCAGTAATGATGGGACATCAACAACTAGATGGAGAGCACATGCATTATGCCCTTGCAATTCAAGAAGATGGGATTATCCCAAAGCTTATAAGCTATATGGGGCATAATATAGAACTGTACGTAAAGGATTTAGAAAAAGAACTTGAAAGAATCCCAAGTGTACAGGGAAGTGGAGCTTCTAATATTTACGCAACAAGGAGATTCACTAAGGTTATGCTAAATGCTCAAAGTGAATCAAAGCGTTTTAAAGATGACTATACAAGTGTAGAACACATTTATATGGCACTTTTAAAAGAAAAGGATACTCCGTCACATAAACTTTTTAAAAGATATGGCATAACTTTAGAAAAGTTTATGTCTGCACTTAGTAAGGTTAGAAGCAATCAAAGGGTTACTTCTCAAAACCCAGAAGCTACTTACGATGCTTTAAAGAGGTTTGGACGTGATTTAGTGGAACTTGCAAGGGAAGGGAAGCTTGATCCGGTAATTGGAAGAGATGCTGAAATTAGAAGAGCTATAAGAATTTTATCTAGAAGGACAAAAAATAATCCTGTTTTAATCGGAGAACCAGGGGTGGGTAAGACTGCTGTTGTAGAAGGGCTCGCCCAGAGAATACTAAAAGGTGATGTTCCTGAGGGGTTAAAGGACAGGACGATATTTGCCCTTGATATGGGGGCGTTAATTGCAGGAGCAAAATATAGAGGGGAATTTGAAGAAAGGCTTAAAGCTGTTTTAAATGACATAAACAAATCAAAAGGCAGGACGATACTATTTATAGATGAACTTCATAATATTGTTGGTGCAGGAAAAGCAGAAGGAGCAATGGATGCAGGTAATATATTAAAACCAATGCTTGCAAGAGGAGAGTTAAGATGTATTGGAGCTACTACTTTAGATGAGTATAGAAAATATATTGAAAAAGATGCAGCACTTGAAAGAAGGTTCCAGCCAATTATGATTGATCAACCTACAGTGGAAGATACAATTTCAATATTAAGGGGACTTAAAGAACGCTTTGAAATTCACCATGGTGTGAGAATAACGGATAGTGCAATTATTGCCTGCTCTACGCTGTCAAACAGATATATAAGTGATAGATTTTTGCCAGATAAAGCTATAGACCTAATGGATGAGGCAGCGGCCATGATAAGGACAGAAATTGACAGTATGCCTACTGAGTTAGATGAGATAGCAAGGAAAATAATGCAGTTTGAAATTGAAAAACAGGCGTTGAAAAAAGAAGATGATGACGTTTCAAAAAACAGACTTTCAGCACTGGAAAAAGAGATTTCAATTGCAAAGGTTAAATATGACGAGATGAAGGCTCAGTGGGAGTTAGAAAAAGAAAATATAAAAAGAGAAAAGGATATAAAAGAGCAAATTGAAGAGGTTAAAAGGCAGATAGAAGAAGCTGAAAGGCTCTATGAACTTGATAAACTTGCAGTTTTAAAGCATGGGAAGCTTCCAGAACTTCAAAAGCAGCTAGAGGATGAGAAAAAACGTAAAGAGTCAAATAAAGGCGTTTTGTTAAAAGAAGAAGTAGGGGAAGAAGAAATTGCTCAAATTATTTCTAGGTGGACTGGTGTTCCTGTAACAAAGCTTGTTGAAAGCGAAAAAGATAAACTTTTAAATCTTGATGTAACATTGCACAAACGAGTTATAGGACAGGATGAGGCAGTGCAGGCTGTGACGGATTCTGTTATAAGAGCAAGGTCAGGACTAAAAGATCCAGAAAAACCAATAGGATCATTTATCTTTTTAGGACCTACTGGAGTGGGAAAAACAGAACTTGCAAAAGCTCTGTCCCATGCTCTTTTTGACAGTGATGACAATGTAGTTAGAATTGATATGTCTGAATATATGGAGAGGCATGCAGTTGCAAGGTTAATTGGGGCACCTCCTGGGTATGTTGGGTATGATGAGGGAGGACAGCTTACAGAGTCAGTGAGAAGAAAACCTTATTGTGTAATACTGTTTGATGAAATTGAAAAAGCTCACCCAGAAGTTTTTAATGTGCTGTTGCAGCTTTTAGATGATGGACGTCTTACTGACAGTCAGGGAAGGACAGTAGATTTTAAAAACACTGTTGTAATTATGACTTCAAACATTGGTAGTCAACATCTTTTAAGTGGAATTAAGGAAAATGGAGAATTAGATGAAGGCGTAAGAGAAGAAGTTATGGAAGGGTTAAATGCTCATTTTAAACCTGAGTTTTTAAATCGTATAGATGAGATTGTAACCTTTAAACCTTTAATAAAAGAAGAGATAGTAAAAATAATAGATCTTACATTAAAAGATCTTCAAAAAAGACTGGATGACAGACAGGTAAGCCTTACAGTATCAAGAGCAGCTAAGGAGTATATGGCAGAGAAGTCATATAATCCAGTTTTCGGAGCAAGACCTGTGAAAAGATATATACAAAAGTTTGTTGAAACAGAAATAGGAAAGATGATAATAAAAGGTGATGTAAGTGAAGGAAAAGATATAAAAATTGACTTAGCTGATAATGAGCTTAAAATAGTTGCATAAAAAAGCACTCATTAAGAGTGCTTTTTTATCCATTTCAATGGGATACTGATTTCAAAAACTGTTCCTTTGCCATCTTCAGTTTCAAAGTTTATATCACCATAAAAATAATCCTTTGTAAAAATATGAGATACAAATAGTCCTATTCCAATACCATTTTCATTTTCTCCATCAATAAAACATTTTTTAAAAATTTGATTTTTAATCTTTTCAGGAATACCACCGGCATAATCCTTTATAAGTATTAATAAATTATTGTTATTAGAAGAAATAGATAATTCAATTTTTCCACTTATGTCATTGTAAGCATAAATTGCATTTTGAACTATACTTGAGACAATAAAATTAAGTTTGTTGTAATCAGTTTCTAATTGGTCTTCAAAATCATTAGACACATCAAACTGGCAATTATTAGGGTTATCTAAAAATGAAAGCTCATCTACAATATCAGTCATGTTGAATACTTGGGTTGAATCCATTATCATATGAAGAGTTTGTTTTTTAAATGAATTAGAGATGTTGACAATGTTTTTACTCGACTCTCTGCCGCTAATCAATATATTCTCAATACATTCAAAAACGTCAATACAACTACTGGGAAAAGTTTTTTTGATTTTCACATTGTCTAGCAATTCATTTATGGCTTTAATGTCAGAGACAATTTTATTTGCAGGATTTTTAACTACGTTAACAAGACCGCGGGATATTTCGCCTAATGCTGCTAGTTTTTCACTACGAAGCAGTTTGCTTTGCTTTTCATTGTTTTCCTGTATCAAAGAAGCAATTCTCAAAGTGTTTATAATGTTACCTCTTAATAAATCGTAGCTTGTCACATCGTTGTTAACAACATGAAATACTATATAACCATATTGTTCATTATTAAAAAACAGTGGTTGTACAAGGTGTGTATATTGTGATTGTTTATTTATTAATTCTTTAGGTAGTATATTTAAAGTGTTAAAGTATTTTATGTCATCAGTTATTTCTAATCTCTTTTCATTGTCATAAGCATAAATTAATTCAGAAGTTTTAGAAAGGTTAATATTGTCACTGTGATTTATAATGGGACCATCAGAGTATTTAACAATATAGCAACTCTGTATTTCAAAGAGCTTTAACAAGCTAGAAACTTTTTCAAACAACTCATCAACAGTATTAGTTTGTAGTAATTCATGAATTTTATATTCAACATTTATATTTTCATTAGGATTAATTGATAAATTGTCTTGAAAAGAAGAATTAGAAGAACAGCCGCAGGAATTTCTTAATACTACTTTTGCGGGGAAATAAATGGTTTTTTCCAAAAATATATTTTCATTAACAATATAATTTAGAGCACTGTCTATTATTTCATCATAAGGCTGTCTGACTGTAGTTAAAGGGTAATTATATTTTTTAAGGATAGGTGAATCATCAAAGCCAGTAACGAAAAAACTGTTATCATGGTTTGAATTTAAATTTTTTAAAGCATTCATAACACCTGCAGCCATATTGTCATTTGCACATACCAACACATCCAAATCTACATTGTTTACCAATATATAATTTGCAATTTTATAGCCAGACTCGTATTCAAAATCCCCATTAAAAATCAAGTTTTTATCGACGGGGATATCATTTTCTTCAAGAACATTTAAATAGGTTTGAAAACGCTCATTTGCTTCACTGTTAGTTTCAGGTCCTCTTAAAAAGCCTATTTTTTGATAACTGTGGTCAGTTATCAAATGATTAACAAGGCTTTTGATACCTGCCTTACCGTCTATTAAAAGGTTTAAAGCGTTTGGAATGTCAATTCCAATAGAAACTAAAGGAATGTTAATGTTTTTTTTACAATAGTCAATAAATTTGTTTATACCTATATAATTTATTTGTGGACCTGATAAAATAATAAGTCCATCTAGGTGAGGGTTATCCATTAACTTATATATGAAGTTGTGTTGTCTTTCTGAAGAAAATTGAGTCTCACGCCCTAACCTTTTTCCTTTAAAGGCAATTAAATTACAATTCATTTTTTCGGCTTGTTCCTTTAATTTTAGCCAAATTGGTGCCTGATAGGATCCACTTATATCGTCAATCATGAATCCTATAGTTTTACGTTTACTCATTTCATCACGCTCCTTAGGAAATTTATAAATTATTTTTTCATATAAAAGTCATATCGTCATAAATTTAAAATTTATTTATAAACAAAAGGTATACATTTTAAAATTTAAATGAAAAATCATGCTAAAAGCTTGAAAAAATTGTTGATTAAAGTTACAATAGTAGCAAAATTAATTATTTAAGTGGTCTAAAATAAGATATTTAGGTGTCTAAATGTAAGCACCCTAAAATCTACTCTAAATTTCAGGGTATGAAGTTTGGTATCCGGATATAGAGTTAACATAAAAAGCAAGTATATATTGTATTATTTTAATTTTGGGGAGGTAGAAAATATGAAATTTATTAAAAAGCAAAGAATTATTGCTTTGCTAATTTTTTGTTGCATATTGGTTTCTTTATTACCAGTTAATTATGCAATGAAGAAGGGGAGTTTTCAGGATATTGAAGGT
The DNA here is from genome assembly GCF_030848475.1 of Herbivorax alkaliphila. Lineage (GTDB taxonomy): Bacteria > Bacillota > Clostridia > Acetivibrionales > Acetivibrionaceae > Herbivorax. The sequence continues at coordinate 14,266 of NZ_JAVDDS010000058.1, read as the reverse complement.
CATTGGTGTCAGTCTGTTATTGAGAAATTTCTTCAAAAAAATTGGGTAAAGGGTTATGATGATGAACTTTTTAGACCTGATGCATTAGTAACTAGAGCTGAATTTACTGCTATGATTATCAATGTACTTGATCAGATGAATGAGGATGCAGAGTGTGATTTTTTAGATGTTGACAGTGATAAATGGTATTATAATGCTATAGCCTCTGCTGTTTCTGAAAAATACATTGAAGGGTATCCAGATAAAACATTCAGACCTTATGATAAAATGAGTAGGCAGGAAGTAGCTGTTTTTTCACAGAGGCTTTTAAATGTAGAGCTTTTTGTAGGTAATCCTGTTATAACTTTTGAAGACGAAGACACATTTCCTGTGTGGTCAGAATACAGTATTAAAGCTTTAGCTTCTCATGATGTTGTTCAAGGATATGAAGATGGTACTTTTCGTCCATATCAGCATACAACAAGGGCAGAGGCTGTAAAAATGCTGGATGTTATTTTGGAAAAACTTGAAATTCTAGAACCAACACCAACTCCAGCACCAATTCAACCACCTCCAACACCAACACCAACATCAACATCACGATCAGCTCCACAACCAGCACAACGAAGAGTTTCTTCACCAACAGTAAGAATTCCTGAATTAGATTTTGAGATTGAAAAAGCAAAAAAACTTGACGTTGTATTTACCATGGGAAGAGCAGATGGCGAAAAAGTAGATATTTACAGCCGAAAAATTGATGATTTTACAAAAAAAGTTGAGAGAGCAGGTATTGATGCTAATATATCAACCATTAGTTCCCAGACATATACAACAAAAAACAAGTTTGATTGGGAAGAATATGATCATTATTATTTTGTGGATAGATTTACTAATCGTAACTGGCCAAATCCAATGCCGAAGCATATTTTATATGATGGAAGAGATATTCAAATGGTAGGATATACAGTTGATGCATTTAAAGATTTTCTTTTTGTCCCTGATACAAATGAAACTCAAAAAACTTTTACATTTGATTTACAAAGAGATTCTACAAATTGGCATAGCATGGAAGGTGGAGGATTTCTTTTTAACGCATCTATAGAAAATGATATACTCAGTGGGTATTGCTTATTGATTACTCAACAAGGGTTAAAACTTAATGAAATTCCTGGGGTTAACTTAACAATGTTTAGAGATGGACATTATAACTTAGTAGAGAATGCAGGAAGATTACTTGGAACATATGATATAGGGGATGTTTATGAGAATCATCACTGGAAGATAGTGGTTGATCCTGAAAGCATTACACTTTGGGATAATGGAGAACTTATTATTGACAATTATCACCTTCCAAATGACAGCTATGGTTCTGGCTTTGGACCAATTACAAGTCATAGAAGGCATGCGTGCTCACAGATGTCATACTTTACATTTAAAAATATTGAAATGTCAACAATTGTAGGTGAAAGTCTGACAAATGCACTTAATAATTTTGAATGGAGGGACAATTCAGAGAGAATTCTTGTAAATTTAAGTGATGAGCCTTTATATGAACTAAATTCAGATGAAAAAGTTGCAAACATTGCAGCCAAGCTGGTTGAAAAATCAGTAGACTTTTATACACTAGGAAACCAATCTAATGAGAGTCAGTACAAAGATGCCATAAGAGGTACTGGAGGTAAGGGGGTTTTTGTATTAAATGAGCAACTAGAAGAAGAGATGGATGTGTTTGCAAAATATGTTATAGACATATTTGAAGAAAATGACTATTCTATAGGCCAATATTTAGAAGCAGGTCAAAGAGTTGTGTATGTAAAATCGTGTACTGAAACAAAAAATGACCCGGACTATGATGTTTTGTGGAGATATGTACATGATTCTGAAGTTTATCAAAACAATCAAGGATTAATTGATTTTAATGACACATATATTGAACAGCCTGCAACTGTATTTAATAAATCTGGAGAATATGAAATAAATTTAAGTTGTCATTATAGTAATAAAAAGGACAAAAATCCTTTATATGAAAGCACTCAAAAAGTAACAGTACATAATAGACCTATGGCAGAGTTAGATATGAGAGTTTCTTTAAATGAAGAAGAAACCGAAGCAATTATTAGTGTATCTGAAAATGCATATGATTTAGATTATCTAGATCAGGAAAACAAGGGAATAGTGTCCAAAGAATACAAGTGGAAGAGTATAGATGAAGAAACATGGACATATGGAACTTTCCCAGAAAGACTTCCTCTTGGCAGCCACTATATATTTGTGCTTACAGCTAAAGACAAGGAGGGAGTGGTAAGCAGGCCAGCAGTTGCACTTGTGTCTACTGGACTTGCAGAAGACTATTATGAAGAACCAGTAGAGGAAGATACCACTCCTCCAACAGTGGGACTTTCATTGAGTAAGTCCACAGCGATAGTTGGAGATACTATTCGAATAACAGCTAATATGAGTGATAATGTAGAAATTGATAAAATAAGTGCAACGGTTGGCGGTGAGCCTATATACTTAGACTCTTTTGGTATCGCATTTTATGAGGCTAATGAAATAGGCACATTTGATGTTAAGGTAGAAGTATTTGATGTAGCTGGAAATTCAGCTCTATCAGAGACTAAATTAACAGTAAATGAAGATATGCCACCAGAGGTTACAGTTCAAGCTCCTGAAACTGTTGCTATAAATGAGACGGTTACTATAATAGTTAATGCAAAAGATGACGTAGGAGTTACAAAGATAGAAGCAGAGTTAGATGGAGAATCTGTGGAGCTTCATAGAGATAGGGAGTATACATTTGCTCCTGAAAGCTTAGGAGAAGTCGTTTTTAATGTAAAAGTATATGACCGTGCTAATAATTCTGATACTGAAAGTCATACAATAACAGTAACAGAAGATACTACGCCCCCAGAAGTAACAATAACAGCTCCAAATGAAGTATTAGAAAATGATACATATACAGTAAGGATAAATGCAGAGGACAATGTAGGAGTAGAAAAAGTAGAGGCAGAAGTAAATGGAGAATCTATTGAGTTTAGTATAAACAGAAACTTCTCATTGAAGGCAGAAGGATTAGAAGATATAGTTATTGTTGTAAGTGCTTACGATGCAGCAGGAAATGAAAGTACTGAAAGCCATACAATAACAGTAAAAGAAGATACCATTCCGCCAGAAGTAACAATAACAGCCCCAGAAACTGTTCTGCAAAACGAACAATTTATGATAAGGATAAATGCTACAGATAATGTAGGAGTGACAAAAGTAGAGACAGAAGTAAATGGAGAGTCTGTTGAACTTGACTCAAGAAACAGATATTATATGGCATCTGAGGATGTAGAAGAAGTTGTAGTAGAAGTAACAGTATATGATGAGGCAGGAAACAGTGCTTCGGCAAGTCATATAATTGAAGTAGAAGCTGATACAATACCACCAGAGATTGAGATAAGCTATACAGCAAATACTGTTGCAGTGGGAGAGCAATTTACATTGACAGTAAGTGCAGAGGATAATGTAGGAGTAGAAAAAGTAGAGGCAGAAATAAATGGAGAGGCTGTTGAACTTGACTCAAGAAATAGATATAGAAATACTCCAGAAGAAACAGGAATAATTCATTTTAAAGTATATGCTTACGATGCAGCAGGAAATGTTAACAGTGATGAAATTGAAATAACAGTAACAGAAGATGAGGCTAATTAATCTACTTAAAAATGCAATTAGCTATTAAAGAATTATAATGCTACTGAGAAATTATAAATTTTCCCAAATCACAGAATAATTAAGCAAACTAAAGAATTTGGTCTATTGTTAATAGGTCAAATTCTTTAGTTTTATATAATTTATAATATTTTCATAGCAAATATGACATACAGATGTCACATTTACAATGATACAATAAGATAAATTATATAATAGGAGGCATTTGTTATGAATTTTAAAATTGAGATTGAAAAAACACCTACTCAGCCTGTACTTTCTATAAAGAAAGTGACTTCAGTGGATAATTTGCCACAGGAATGTGGAAGAGCTTATCTGATGATTTTAGAAAGACTTAAAGAGCTAGGAGAAGAGCCAGCTGACGCACCCTTTGCAATTTATTATAATATGGATATGGAAAATTTGCAGGTAGAACTGGGTTTTCCTGTTTCAAAGGCACTACCTGAAAAGGGAGATATAAAGGCAAATGAGATTCCGGCTGGAAAAAAAGCAACCTGTATGCACAAAGGACCATATAAGGATTCTGAGGCTGTATACAATGCTATGACAAAGTGGATAGAAGAAAATGGATATGAACCTACAGGAGTGGTGTATGAAGTTTATTATAATTCTCCAATGGATGTACCTGAAAGCGAGCTTCTAACAAAAATTGTATTTTTACTCAAAGACTAATAGTGAACTCGTTTAGCTAAAGCTAAACATCGAAGCTTCAGGTGGAGTGTTAGAAAAAATATCAATAACTATTCTTTAGTTGCATTTTAAAGAATAGTTATTGATATTTTTGTATAAATTTAGTACAATGAAAAATATAGGTGACGAGTATTGAATGTCAAAATGCTTTTAAAAAAGGAGTATCTATGAAAATAAAAAAAATATTAACTTTTATTATTTTAAGTGTAATTATTGTCTTTGTTGGTGTATATGGTGTGACCAGAATCTTTAATTTTGATAATCAGGATTTAGGGAATGATGAGTTGTCAAATACTTTAACAGATGACACTTCTGAAAGCTATGAAGATAAAGAAAAAGAAAATGAAGAGGTTTTTGAAATAGTAAATGTTCAAGGTGGAAAAATTTCTGAGCGCTTTTTGCCTCCAGAGGGATTTGAGAGAGTTTCTGTAGAAGAGGGGACTTTTGAAGAATATTTAAGAACTTTGCCTTTAAAACCTCATGGTTCTCCTGTATTATTTTATGATGGAAGAGAAAAACCAAGAAATGTACATGAAGCTGTTATAGATATGGATATAGGAGATAGAAATCTTCAACAGTGTGCAGATGCAGTCAGACGATTGCGTGCAGAGTATCTTTATGCAAAAGGACACTATGACAGAATTCAATCTACTTATGTCAATGGATTTATTGCAGATTATGCCACATGGATGGAAGGGAATAGAATTGTAGTTGAGGGAAATAATGCATATTGGGTACACAGAGCAGAGTATTCAAACGAATACGAAAGCTTTAGGAAATATCTTGAGATGGTGTTTTCATATGCAAATACTGTAACTTTGGAACAGGAACTTAAAAGTATAGATGTTGAAGATATGCAGATAGGTGATGTATTTATGAAAGGGCCTTTGCCCGGTCACTGTGTAATTGTTGTGGATATGGCTAAAAATATTGAGACTGGCGAAAAGCTTTTTATGATAGCTCAAAGTTACATGCCAGCACAGGATATACACGTATTAAAAAACAATACAGATGACTCTATAAGTCCTTGGTATAGTATAAATTTTGGCGAAGTTCTTTCAACTCCTGAATGGACATTTTATGATGATCAACTCATGAGATTTGATGATTGATTATTCATCTCCATAAAGCCATTCATAAACATAATAAGAATCTTTAACTTTTGTTATATATTGTTGGGTCTCAAAAAATGTAATTGCTGTTGGAAAGTCTTCTTTTGTAGTTCCAAGAGTACTTTCGGCCCAACTATATACATTGCCTGGTCCTCCATTATAGGCTGCTAAGGCTTTATCTACATCTTCTGAAAACATATCCAGCATAGAACGAATATAAAATGTACCAAACTCTATATTTATTTCTGGATTTTTGAGGTCACTGTCTTCAATTGTCATATCTAATGTAGAAGCTATATCCTGACCAGTAGCTGGCATAATTTGCATAAGTCCTATGGCACCAGCCCAAGAAGTAACATCAGGTCTATAATAGCTTTCTTCTCTCATAACAGCCCAGATTAAATTGGGTTCAACATTATATTTTTCAGATGATTTTTTCACATGCTCTTCAAATGGACGAGGGTGTGCAAGTTGATAACCGTGTCTATTAGGCTTGTCTGTTAAAGAACGAAGTCCCCAAACTACAGACCAGTAAATGTCATCTTTTTCAAGATACCAATCTCCAAGGGCAAGCTTTTCTTCTACACTAGCATGATTGCTTCCAATTGACAGTTCAATTTCAGATATATTTTCAAGTCCATTTTCTTCATATAGTTCAACCATTTCAAGAAATTCAGGCTTTTCATAGTTGATTTCTACAATGTCATCCCAAGAATAATCCTCTTGGATTCTTTTTGCCCAAGACGGGTGTTCTGATAATATTTCCAACAAACCATCAGTGTTTTTTCCCAGTCTTTCAGAGAGTATATAAGCCCTGTAGGCTGCATCGTCTTGGTAGGAACTTTCAAACTCGGTTATTTCAATATAGATTTCTAATGCACTTTCTACCATGCCTCTTTGTTCTTTCATGCGTGCAGCCCTCCATAGGGAAACGGCTTCATTGCTACTACGAAAAGCTTCTAGAGCAGAATCAGTTGCATTTTCACCTTCAAGAAGAAGTCCTAAACGATAGGCTCCTTTTGAACCTGTAGAGGAATATATTTCTTTTGCCTCTTCTATTTGTTCGGTGAGTTCTAAAGCTCTTCCATACCACCATCCTACCTCATTATCATCTGCATTGGATGCATAAAGAGTTTCCAATATTGGTATGGCTTTTGTATATTCTTGTTGCTCAAAAAGTGCTCTGGCATAATATTTTATCATGTCAGAATCGATTTCCATTCTGTTTTCAGTGAAATTTTCGAGAGTTTCCCAGCTGTTTGTATCTATTAATGCTTCACATATTACTTTATAATCTGCTTCTAAACTAGTTAGTGCTTCTAAGGCTCTTTCTTGTGGAAGTATTTTTAAATATTCATCTATAGCTTCTTGCTCCTTGTCATTTCTTTCTAAAAATGATGCAAAATCAAATCGTACATCATTTGTTGGATATAATTTTAAAGCGGTTTCATAAAATTTTATGGCATCTTTATTTTTTATATCATGACTTCTGGCTAAAATAGTGTTTGCATAATAGCCTATTACATTTTGATTTTCTGATAATTTTAAAAGAAACTCATCTCGCACTTGTTCTCTGCCACTTTGAACGTCCAGTAAAAGTTTTATTATATCAAGTGAATTGTCAGGTTCATATGTGCCATTTTCAGCAACCAAATCATCCAGCTCAGTATTGTATCTCTGGGTATTGTGTTTATTAGTATAATAGTAATAGAATGCCCCACTAAAAATAGTTAATATTACTAAAGCACCTATTAGTAATTTAATTTTCATAAAATTATTATTCCTTTCATAAGTTTTAACAGATTTTATAATTACAAAAGCAAAAAATGTCGTTTATGAAATATTACCTAAAAACAGCATTATACATTGCCATATAAAAATAAATACATAAGATATACTAACACATTTTATTCATAAATGGGAGTATAAAAGACAAAAAATTTGTAGAATTAAAAAATTGCCACAAATATTTTAATATTTGTGGCAAAGTTTTAAGTACTCAAATGTTTTAGGTATTGATTTTATTCATGTGCAAAACTTCCACATCCTCCAATGCCTCCAAGTCCCATTAGAGGTAAAAGAATGATGATAATCAAAATAATAAATAAGATGCCGAAAGGTCCTGCAAAAAGTCCTCCTGTACCTGCTGCTGCTACTGCTCCAGGTGCTACTCTTTCATCATATGACATATTGTGTACTCCTTTCAATATAAAATTGATTTGTTTGAATTCACAATATATACTATTCCAGTGGAGTTATAAGTGTTACAAAATATTTATTTTATACTAAGACTCCACCTGAAGCCTCTATGTTTAGCTTTAGATAAACGAGTTCACTTCATATTTTAAAACGTTATAGTGTATGAACTCCTGTAATTAAGGGGGTGGACGTTATTTATTATATACACCCTGATTAAGGTCAATTCTTGCTAATTTAAGCAAAATATAATAAAATATAAGTATACTTAAAAATGTAGCTATCTTTTTACCAATCTTTTTTGTTTAGTATAAGTTATTTATCCTGATTACACCTTTGTTTATTTGAAAATGTATATTTTTTATAATTTTACAATAAGAGGAGTGTGTTATTTTATGAACAATCCTATAACAGCTGTGTGGGAGATAACAATGGGCTGTAACATGAGATGCAAGCATTGTGGTTCAAGTTGTGAGAATGCTTTGGAAGGTGAACTTACCACAAAAGAAGCTTTAAATCTTTGCGGTGATTTAGGCAAGCTGGGTTTTAAATGGATAACTTTATCGGGAGGGGAACCAACTACCAGAAAGGATTGGCATTTAATTGCCAAAGAATTAAATAAAAACGGCATAATTCCTAATATTATTACTAATGGATGGCTTATAAATGAAGAAATAGCAGATATGGCTGTAGAAGCTGGAATTAATACAATTGCTATAAGTGTAGATGGACTCTTAGAAACTCATGATTATATTCGAAAAAAAGGTTCTTTTAAAAGAATAATGAATGCTTTTGATATCTTAAAAAACAAGAAAATTAGCTATTCAGCAATTACCACCATAAATAATATCAATTTAAAAGAGCTTCCTGTTCTTAGAGATATTCTAATTGAAAAAGGTGTAAAGGGCTGGCAATTGCAGCTTGCACTTCCTATGGGGAATATGGCAAAAATAAGTGATTTAGTGGCAGCTCCTCATCATGTTGATGAAATTATAGATTTTTCATACAAAACAGTTAAAGAGGGCAGCAAAATAAATATTCAGCTTGCAGACTGTATTGGATACTATAATGCAAAAGAGATGGAAGTTAGGAAGAAAAGCCTTGGACATGAATACTCATGGACTGGATGTGGAGCAGGAAAGTATAATCTTGGAATTTTACATAATGGTGATATTTTAGGGTGTACCTCTGTCCGTGATAGAAAATTTATAGAGGGAAATATTAGAAAAAGAAGTGTTGTTGATATATGGAATGATCCAGAAAGTTTTACTTGGAACAGAAATCTTACTAAAAATAAGTTGGATGGAGTTTGTAAAAAGTGTGTTTTTGGAAATCAATGTCTTGGTGGATGTGCTAATACCCGACTTACTATGAATAAAGATGTGTTTTCTGAAAACCAATACTGTTCATACAATGTTGCTGTGACAAAAGCCAAAAGGCAATTAGAAAAAATAGATGATTTTGATACTTTGATTGAAAAGGCAAAAAAGTTTTGTGAAAATGACAACTTTCAGCTTGCACAAATAGTTCTTTCAAAGGCAATAGAAAAAGAACCGGATGATTTGGAGTTGTTAAAATTTTATGGTTTTATAAGCTTTATGCTTGAAAATTATGAAGATGCTAAAACTGTCAATGGAAAAGTATTAAAAAAAGCACCTGATGATGCATATGCAAATAAAGGAATGGGGCTTTCTCTATGGAAATTAAAGGATGTAGAAGAGGGGATAAAGTTTCTCGAAAGAGCCATAAGTTTGTCAGATGAAAATTTTACAGATCCTTATTTTGATTTAGCTGTACTTTTAAGTCAAAACAATAGAAAAGAAGAAGCATTAAAAGTTCTTAATGAAGGAAGAAAGAAATATAAGAGCTTTGTTGAAAAGAGTGATGATTTTTACAATTATTTAATAAACAATGTATCTTAGGGGAAGATGAAAATGCTAAAAAAAAGATATGTATGCATTCAGCAGCATGACATTACTGATTGTGGTGCTGCTTGCTTAGCAAGTATCTCTAAATATTATGGACTTAACATTTCAATAACTAAAATTCGTGAAATGGCAGGAACTGATACCGAAGGTACAAACGCCTATGGACTGATTAAAGCTGCAAAAAACTTAGGTTTTGAAGCAAAAGGTTTTAAATGCGAGATGAAAGATATTTCACAGGATTTAAAATTTCCTGCTATTGCACATATTATTGATGACAATACACTATTGCATTTTGTCATAATATACAATATAAAAAAAGATTATATTGTTATTGGCGATCCTGCAAAGGGTATTGTAAAGTACACTTTTGATGAGTTTGAATATTGTTGGACTGGAGGTTTGATTTTATTAGAGCCGGGTCAGTTCTTTGAGAAGGGCAATTACTCAAAAGGAATGTTAAAAAGTTTTCTTTACCTTATTAAACCATTAAAACTTACCATGATGATAATATTTATTGCATCTTTAGTTTATACTGGACTTGGACTTTTAAGTGCGTTCTACATTAAATACATTTTTGATTATGTTCTAGAATCAGAAAATCTTAATAATTTACATATGGTTTCTTTTGGATTTTGTGCTATTTTGTTAATACAAATTTTTATGAGCTATTATAGAAGTTTTTTGCTTGCAAAATTAAGCATAAAAATTGATAAAACACTTATGATGGATTACTACTCACATGTACTCAAGTTGCCAATGAATTTTTTTAGCTCAAGAAAAACAGGTGAAATAATTTCAAGATTTCTTGATGCTTCAAAAATAAGAGAGGCTGTTTCAGGTGTAACACTTACAATTATGATTGACACAATTATGGTTATTGCAGGAGGAATTTTATTATACAATCAAAACGCTTTCTTGTTTTTTGTAGCGGTTATCATAGCTATCTTCTACGGTATAATTGTGGTTTGCTTTAACAGACCAATAAAGAAAATCAACAGAACAATAATGGAAAATAATGCTCAGCTTACATCAACTGTTGTAGAGTCTATAAAGGGAATTGAAGCAATAAAAGCTTATACAGCCGAGCACAAAACCATAAAAAAAACAAAAAATAAAATGGACAAGTATATGGCAAGTACTTTTAAAGGCAGTAAAATTATGATAAATCTATCCTCTTTAACCGGCATTGTTGCAGGAATAGGAGGAATATTGATATTGTGGATAGGAGCTTATAAAATTATTAACGGTGAAATGAGCTCTGGAGATCTTCTAGCTTTTAATGCCCTTTTAGTATACTTTCTTTCTCCAATAAGAAGTCTTATTGATCTTCAACCACTTATACAAACTGCGATAGTGGCGTCAAACAGGTTAGGTGAAATATTAGAGTTGGAGAAGGAAAAAAGCTACAACAATGATAGAACAACTCAAGTTGATTCTTTAGATGGGGATATTGAATTTAAAAATATTGATTTTCGTTATGGTACGAGAAAATTGGCAGTAAAAAATATAAATCTTTTTATACCAAAAGGTCAAAAAGTAGCATTAGTAGGTGAGAGTGGTTCAGGTAAAACCACCCTAGCAAAACTTTTAATGAATTTTTATACGCCTGAAAAGGGGGAAGTTTTAATATCAGCCAAAAACATAAAAGATATTTCACTACAGGTTTTAAGAAGAAAAATTGCTTTTATCTCACAGGATGTATTTATATTTAGTGGTACTGTAAAAGAAAACATTTGTCTTGGGATTGATGATATAGAGTTGGAAAAAGTAATTGAAGCGTCAAAAAGAGCTAAAGCTCATGAATTTATTGAAGAATTACCTTTAGGGTATGACAACTTACTTCAAGAAAATGGAGTTAATCTGTCAGAAGGTCAAAAACAGAGAATTGCAATAGCAAGGGCATTAATTACAAGGCCGGATATAATAATTATGGATGAGGCAACAAGTAATCTTGATACAGTGACAGAAAATGAAATTAAAAAGACATTATATACGATAAGCAAAGGGATTACTGTAATTGTTATAGCTCATAGACTAAGTACAGTTGTAAATTGCAATAAAATACATGTAATGAAAAATGGGGAAATCATTGAAAGTGGAAATCATAATGAGTTAATAAACTCAAAAGGATACTATCACAATATGTGGGCTCAATATGAAGGGCATGTCTTTTAAATAAAAATAATGTTAAGGGCAGTATTTTACAAAAAGCCATATATAATAGAAAAGTGTTTTTTGTGAATTATGTAATAAACTAATTACATAATAGAGGGGGTGAAAATATGTCAAAGAAGAAAAAGCTAAATGTCGGTGTGGAGATGACAGATGAACAACTTATGGAAATGACCGGGGGTAAACAATTTCGCAATAGAAGTCAAAAATGTGGTTTTCGCAGACCTGTAATTACTCCTAAGTATGGAATAGTTGCTCCAGAATATGGTGTAGCACCGATGTATGGAGTTCCACCTGAAGATGTTTTAAAGCCTATTGAAGAACCTGAAGAAATGATACCATTGTACGGAATTATGCCAGATTTTGATTAATATTAACTAAATTTATTTTATTCTTAGACTCCACCTTCTACAAGGTGGAGTTGCTCTTATAAATCTTCAGGTGGAGCCTCGATGTTTAGCTTTAGCTAAACGAGTTCACTTTAGATAAAAGCTGAAGGGGACAACTTGTCCCTCTTTTTTTGTGCTAAAAAAAATAATTGAATCAGCAAATTTTCTTGACCTAGGCAAAAAAACAAAGTATAATATGAATATATAATCATATATTCATATTTAAAAGGAGGACAAAAGATGACTGATAAAACAAAAGAATTTGATAAGTGTGATTGTAATGTTATACATGAAGATATAGTTAATAAAGTTAAAAAAACTATGCCAAAAGAAGAAAATTTATATGATTTAGCAGATTTTTTTAAGGTTTTTGGAGATAGTACAAGGATAAAAATACTATGTGCGTTGATTAGGTGCGAAATGTGCGTATGTGATATTGCCTTTCTTTTAAATATGACACATTCATCTATATCTCATCAGCTCAGGATTTTAAAGCAATCTAGGTTGGTTAAATATAGAAGAGCAGGAAAAGTTGTTTATTACTCAATAGATGATGAACATATAAAGCAGATTTTTGATACTGGACTTTTGCATGTAACTGAAAAGTGAGGGGTTTTATATGAAAAAAGAATTGTTTTTAGAGGGGTTGAATTGTGCTGATTGTGCATTTAAAATTGAAGAACAGATTAAAAAAATTTCAGGTATTAAATATGTTTCAATAAATTTTGTAACTAAAAAACTAGTTTTGGAGTTTGATAAAAGTTATCAATATAAAGAAATTAAGGACAAAATAAAAAAAGTTGCAACAAGTATTGAGACTGGGATAAAAGTTGTAGAAGAAAAAGATAAAAAAGAATTAAAGTTGGATAAAATAAGGATTGCAAGGCTTATAATAGGAGCTTTGTTTTTTTTTACAGCATTAATATTCAATTTTCAATACTGGTTAAACTTTGGAATATATTTAATAAGTTATATTTTAATTGGCGGAGATGTTGTTTTAAAATCAATTAAAAATCTTTCAAAAGGTAAAATATTTGATGAAAATTTTCTTATGACAATTGCAACAATAGGTGCTTTTGCAATTAGAGAATATCCTGAAGCTGTTGCTGTTATGCTCTTTTATCAGGTAGGTGAACTTTTTCAGGACATTGCAGTTAATCGTTCAAGAAAGTCAATTACTCAACTTATGGATATAAGACCAGATTATGCTAATCTTGTCTTAGAAAAGACAACTAAAAAAGTATCTCCTAAAGAAGTAAAAAAGGGAGATATAATATTAATTAAGCCTGGTGAAAGAGTTCCTTTAGATGGAGAAATAGTTGATGGAAAATCAGTAGTAGATACTTCTGCACTTACAGGTGAGTCTGCACCTAAAATGGTTAAAAAAGGAGCTGGCATTCTTTCAGGTTTTATAAATAAAAGTGGTATTTTAAGAGTTAAAGTTACAAAAAAATTTGAAGAGTCCACAGTTTCTAAGATACTAAATCTTGTGGAAAATGCAGCAGGAAGGAAAGCCTCTACAGAAAAATTCATAACAAAGTTTGCAAGATACTATACACCAGCAGTTGTGGGTATATCCGCTGTATTAGCAATAATACCTCCTCTTATTATTCAAGAAGCTACATTTTCACAGTGGTTGTATAGAAGTCTGGTGTTTTTAGTGATTTCATGTCCGTGTGCCCTTGTTATTTCCATACCCCTAGGCTTTTTTGGAGGTATAGGAAGTGGGTCTAAAAATGGTATTTTGATAAAGGGAGGAAACTATTTAGAAGCCTTAAACAATGTTGATACCATTGTATTTGATAAAACAGGTACACTTACAAAGGGAGTTTTTAAAGTTGTAGGAATATATCCTAAAAATAGCTTTAGTAAAGATGCTTTATTAGAATATGCAGCTTTGGCAGAAGAATACTCAACTCACCCAATAGCAGAATCGATAAAAAAGGCCTACGGAGAAAAAATAGATAAAAATCGAATTGACAGCTATGAAGAAATTTCAGGTATGGGGATAAAAGCAAAAGTAAAAGATTCTAATATATATGCAGGCAATACAAAGCTTATGAATTCCCTTAATGTTAAATACGAG
>NZ_JAVDDS010000057.1 GCF_030848475.1 Herbivorax alkaliphila | reverse complement strand
ATGGGTTTTCAGAAGATATGGCAATAAGCCACATACCTACTTGTCTATAGAATTCATTTCCTCCATTATAATATAATATTGCATAAGATGTAATATTATATTATAATGGAGGAAATGAATTCCTATTATTGTATAAAAAATATATAACTGTAGTTCTATGTTTTTTATAAAAACCGATATTTTAATTTCATATAAAAATCATAGAATTTAGATGATTTGAATATTGAATTGAGTTTTTAGGAGGTTAATAATGTTGCGTAAAACAGCTTTACTAATATGTTGTCTTTTTATGTTTGGTTTTCTTTTTGGATGCTATAATGAGATAGATGATTCTAGTTTAACAGAGTCCACGCCTGAAAATAATGGTATTAATTCAGCAACACTCAAAGAATTAAATGAAATAATTCCAAATGATTACCCGGAAATAATCAGTACTATTATATTAAGAAATGGAAACATTGTTTTTGAAGAATACTACGGAACAAGGAAGAATTCTTTAAATGAGTTAAGATCTGTTACAAAAAGCTTTATATCTGCATTAATAGGAATTTCAATAGACAAAGGTTATTTAGATGGCGTTGATCAAAAACTTGTTGATTTTTTTCCTGAGTATGTTAATTCAAAAACAGATCCCAAATTTAAAGAAATTACTATAGAGAATTTACTAACCATGAGGGCAGGTATTGATTTTGACAATCATGATACTCCTAAATACATAGATTGGAGATATAATAGAAACTTGGTTAAACCTTTTTTTGAAGATGAGTTACCATATTCACCTGGTGGAATTCTTCTTTATAACGATCCAACTGCACACTTTTTGTCAGCAATTATAACAAAAGTATCTGGAATGAGTACAATGGATTTTGCTGAAAAATATTTATTTGATAAGTTAGATATTTCTAGATATAGATGGGAAAAAGATTATCAAGACTACAATTTGGGTGGTTCAGGACTAAATTTAAGAACAAGAGATTCGGCTAAATTTGGACAATTGTATTTAAATAAAGGAAAATGGAATGGAGAACAAGTTATATCATCTGAATGGATAGAACAGTCTACTAAAAAATACACTGGTGGAAATCGAGTCTATCATGATTATGGATATCTGTGGTGGACCAATACATTCAGCTCTTATTCCTGCTATATAGCATCTGGTTTTGGAGGACAAAACATATTTGTTATACCCGATCTAGATATGGTGGTAGCTATTAATTCTAAAACAAATATTAAGGAACATAATAATCAAAAAATTATTGATAAATACATAATACCAGCTGTTGAAAAGTAATTTTTTATTTAAATAACATTACCTAGAAAACTTGAATCAAAAGTAGTATTTAAACCTATGCAGCCTAAGAGTGAGGCTGAAGAAGGATTATTAGTTTAGGAGGAATAAAATGAATTATAATATAAAAAAAATTGGTTTTTCAAGAAAAATAGCAATAATTATTGGATGTTTGATTTTATTTATATATGGAATCCAGATTTATAATTTTTTAGTTTACAATGCTGTATTAAAGAGTGTTTTTCATTATCAAGACTTGCTTTTGTTAAATGTCGTATGTTCTGTAATAGCTAATATTATAATTGGAATTTTATTTTTTTCAACATTTAAACATAGCTACTTTAAAACATCTTTTATATATCTTTTAATATTAACCATACACAGTCTATTGAATCTTTTTTTTGCAGTTTCTTATTCTACAGGACTATTTTTACCAACACTAGCTTACTTTCTTATAGTAATCGATGCCATTTTACCATATATTTTCGTTTTAAGTTCTTTAGTGCTTTATATTTTATTGTACCGTTCAAAAATTACACCAAGAATCATTCTAATATTTAGTTTCGTTGGAATTGTTTTATTAGTGCTAGCGAATTTATTTAACCAATATCGCATTAGTATGAATTATTCAATATATTTAATTAATATCTTTCTTTTAGTATGGCTTATTATTAAAGGCTTTAGCCAATCTAAACATTTTGAAAAATCCACTGCAAATATATAGCTATTGTGAGAATGTTTTTTATAAAATTTCCTCATACTTCCTGTATTAAAGTAGAGGTTTTATGGAAATGTTGTAGTATAATTTTGAGATATAGTAAAAAAGCCCTTCATCCAGTAAGAAAAGATGAAAGGGCTTAATATTTACAAGATATTAATTAGTACAAGGATTGTGTTTTGATTTTTTCTTTTAGGCTTAGTATGTTACTTTCTATTGTTTCAATAATCTTTTTAAATTCTTCATCGCTTTTTCCTGTTGGATCCTCTAAACCCCAATCTTCTACATACTTAGCTGATATAACAGGGCAGACAACATTACAGCCCATTTTTATAACAATATCAACTTGGGGAATATCATCTAAAACTTTTGAATGCTGTGTTTTTTCCATGTCAATGTTATAAATATCTTTAATTAATCTTACTGCGTCTTGATTTATTTGTGGTTTTGTCTCAGTGCCAGCAGAATAACTTTCAAAAACATCAGACGCAAAATGTTTACCAAGTGCCTCAGCTATTTGACTTCGACATGAATTATGAACACAAATAAAAGCTACTTTTGGCTTAATCATATTAAAAACTCCTTTAAAATATATTTCAGTTTAGCAATCATATTTTATTTACTGCTTAAAATAGAATTATCATATATTTTTGATATAGTCAATTGATTTAACATAAATTTTACATAGCTAATTTCCTATATATTTTTCTTCATAAATATTATATACATAGATAAAAAATTTATATTGACTATATGTTAATATAATAATATAATTAAATTAGTATATTACTAATAACTAATATACATAAACTTAAAAAAAGGAGTGAGATATTTTGTGGGAGAATATGGGTAATCAGCTTGTTGGAATAGTTTTTAAAGCATTATCAAGCCCAACAAGAATTAATATATTAAAACTTTTAAAAGATGGTCCTTTATGTGTATGTAAAATAATAGAAGACCTTGGGACAGAACAGTCAAATACATCACAGCACCTTAGAGCATTAAAAAATGCAGGACTTATTCAAAGTCGAAAAGAGGGACTAAAAGTAATATACAGTGTCAAGTACTATGAAGTATTTGACATAATAGATACTGTTGAAAAAATAATTTTAATGCAGTCAGAAGAAGCTCAAAAATCAATTAAAGTAAGTATTTAATTTTGGGGAGGAAAAATTGGTGAAAGAATGGAAAAAAATAATTTTAATGGTTTCGGTATTTCTTGCAGCTTTTTATATTCCATTTTCAAATCCAAGGGTCAGCTCAGCAATTCTTGAATCCTTTCATATGCTTCAAGAATATGCAAGAGAGCATGTGCTTTTTTGTTTGATTCCTGCATTTTTTATTGCAGGTGCAATTGCTAACTTTATTTCTCAAGGAGCAGTTATAAAATATTTTGGAGGCGGAGCAAAGAAGTGGATATCTTATGCAGTAGCTTCTGTATCGGGAACTATACTTGCTGTATGTTCTTGTACAGTGCTACCTCTTTTTGCAGGAATATATAAAAAAGGAGCGGGAATTGGTCCTGCCGTTGCTTTTCTTTATGCAGGGCCTGCTGTAAATGTACTGGCTATTATTCTTACAGCTAGAGTTTTAGGATGGGAACTGGGTTTGGCTAGGGCTATTGGGGCAATTGTCTTTGCTATAGTAATTGGTATTATAATGTCAATTCTATATAAAAAAGAAGATGAAAAGAGAACAAAAGATGCAATGAATCAGTTTCAAGGTGAGGAAAAGGGACGAAGCTTATTGCAAAACATGATATACTTTGCTTCTTTGATATTTATATTGATATTTGCCACATGGGGAAGACCAGAAGAAAGTGTGGGTTTTTTCCACTCTGTATTTAATATCAAATGGTATCTTACAGGGTTTTTTCTTATAATTTTGGCATTTGTTATTGTAAAATGGTTTAATCGTGATGAGAGAATAACATGGGTTGAGTCTTCATGGGACTTTGCAAAGCAAATTTTGCCACTGCTGTTTGCAGGAGTTATGGTAGCGGGTTTTTTAATGGGAAGACCAGGAACTGATGCTGGTATTATTCCGGCAGAATATGTTTCTTCTGTGGTGGGGGGCAATTCACTTTGGGCTAATTTGATAGCATCAGTTATTGGTGCGTTTATGTATTTTGCAACACTAACAGAAATACCCATTATACAGGGGCTTGTAGGGTCAGGAATGGGTGATGGACCGGCACTTGCGCTTTTATTGGCAGGACCTGCATTAAGCCTTCCTAATATGCTTGTAATAAGGAGTGTTATGGGAACGAAAAAGACATTAGTTTTTATATTGCTGGTTGTTATTTTTGCAACTTTATCAGGTATGTTATATGGTTTATTAGTTTAATAGGAGGTGAAAAATATGGATATTAAAGTTTTGGGAACTGGTTGTGCTAAGTGTAAAAACCTTGAGAAAATTGTTCGAGAAGTAGTAAGTGACATGGGTATAAGTGCTAATGTTGAAAAAGTTACAGAAATAAACAAGATAATGGAGTATGATATATTGATGACTCCAGGACTTGTTATAAATGGAGCTGTCAAAGTCGCTGGCAAAGTTCCAGGAAAAGATGAATTGAAAAAGATTATAGAAAATGAAATGTAAGAAATCAAAGATGGGGGGTTTTTGATGAGTAAAAAAAACCTAGCAATTTTATTAGGTGTTTTTATCTTAGTTGCAGCAGTGTTTTTTGCTAAAGGAATAACTCAGGAAGATAGCGGTGAAGGTGTATCTGAGGCTAACCAAGTCACAACTTCGGAAGACAATGATATTACATCAAGTAATGATAGTTTAAAGGACAGGTATGAAAGAATTAAAAACAGTGATAAGCCATCAATTATTGTATTCTCATATGAGGGCGAATGTTGTCCTGGGACAAAGCAGTTTTTTGATGCTTACAATGAAGAAGTGAAAGCTATTATGAGAGATTATGAAGGAAAGTTTGAAACCCTGTTTATTGACTTAGATGGAGTAACTTATGAACAAGGACAGGTTATTGACTCTATTGCTGAAGAAAATGGAATCGATCAGATGGCTTCGCTTGTTATTAGAGACAGAGATGGAAATCCTCAAAAATTGGTGGCAGGACCTTTTGACAGTGATGAAATAAGAAGTTTAATGGATGAGGTGCTTTGATGTTTGATATAGATCTCAGTTTAATTACTGATGCCAATTTAATTTTTGCAGCATTTGTTATTTTTGCAGCAGGATTTTTTGCAGGATTAAGTCCATGTACCCTTCCAACTGTACTTTTTGTTTCAGCTTATGTAACAGGGGGCAGGGATAATTCAAAAAAAAGAGCATTTGCTGTATCATTAGCATTTATTTTAGGCATTGCTTTAATGCTTACAGTTCTAGGCACATTTGCAGGCTTAGCCGGTAGAATGCTTGTTGATAGTAAAATATTAGATTATACAATAGTTGCAATTTTAATAATAATGGGATTATGGCTTTTAAAGGTGTTTGAGTTTAAAGGTAGTGGAGGAATAACTGACAAATTTAAGCTAAAAAAGGGAAGCGGTATAATAGGAGCTTTTCTTCTGGGAATTCCATTTGGCATTTCTGCTTCACCTTGTACAATGCCTCTTACAGGGACTGTACTTGCGTATTCAGCAGCAAGAGGAAGTGAGTTTACAGGAGCACTTCTTATGTTTGCTTTTGGTATAGGAAGAAGCATTCCACTACTTATTGTAGGAACTTTCTCTGGAGCATTGAAAAGCATGGAAAAATTCACTAAATATCAACCGGTAATTGAAAAGATTGCTGGGGTGGTTTTGATAGCACTTGCCCTTTATTTTATATGGGAGGCTTAGCTTAGAATACAACTACATAGTAACACTTGCGAGTGGAAATTTCATTAATTATAATATGAAAACATTTATATGTTGAATAAATATAGATATTTAAAAACTTTGGAACATTGTGTTCCAGAGTTTTTTAAATGCCTAAGAAAGTGCATTGCTTTCTGGCATCAAAAAAGTCTACCGAAAGGCAGTACTTTAAAGGATTACCCTAGCTTTAAATCGGCGAAGCCGACTTTTTTATAAAAAAATGTAACAATAAGCCTTGTCTTTTCATAAAATATATAATATAATATGCATATATTCGGTTAAACAAATATACGGAGGTGATTTTTTTTGGAAGCTGTTGTTGATGTTCTAAAAGCATTGGCAGATGAAACACGATTGAGAATTATAAACTTACTTTACGAAGGAGAAATGTGTGTTTGTGATATTGTGGAAACATTAGAAATAACACAGACAAAAGCCTCGCGGCATCTTATTTACTTAAAAAATGCCGGGCTTGTAAAACATAGGAAAAAAGCTCAGTGGGTATACTATTCACTGATAGAGGAAGAGGGAAACCAATTTATAGACAAATTGGTTTATGATAAACTTAGAAGTATGGATTTTTTTGTTAGTGATCTTTCTAATTATAAGATATGGATACAAAACAAAGATGAAAGAAAGTGCAAATAGAGGTAGCTTGAAAGGAGAGAAGAATATGAGTAAAGAAAAAATACAGGGAATTAGTTTTTTTGAAAAATATTTAACATTGTGGGTGGTACTTTGTATGGCAGTAGGGATACTTATTGGCAGATTTTTGCCTGCTATTCCGGAGTTTTTAGGTCGATTTGAACGTGCAAATGTGTCCATACCAATAGCAATATTAATTTGGATTATGATTTATCCAATGATGATGAAGGTTGATTTTCAAAGTATAAAAAATGTAGGAAAAAGTCCGAAAGGATTATTTGTAACTTGGATAGTAAACTGGTTGATAAAACCATTTACTATGTATGGTATATCAGCATTTTTCCTGTATTTTGTCTTTAAAGCAATAATACCACCAGAACTTGCTAAAGAATATCTTGCAGGAGCAGTTATATTAGGAGCAGCTCCCTGTACTGCTATGGTATTTGTATGGAGTCACTTAACAAAAGGAAATGCTGCATATACAGTTGTTCAGGTTGCAACCAATGACTTGATTATATTGATTGCCTTTACTCCAATAGTAGCCTTTTTACTTGGAGTAACCGGATTTTCTATTCCGTGGGACACACTTATTTTATCAGTTGTATTATTTGTTGTAATTCCTCTTGCAGGTGGAATATTAACAAGAATGTCAGTTATAAAAAATAAGGGAGAAGAGTACTTTAATAAATCATTTATTCCCAAGTTTAATAATGTTACCATTATGGGGTTGTTGCTTACGCTGATAATAATATTTTCCTTCCAGGGAGATGTTATACTGGATAATCCACTTCATATATTTCTAATAGCAGTTCCACTGACTATTCAGACATTTTTTATCTTCTTTATAGCCTATACTGCATGTAAAATGTTAAAACTTCCTCACAATGTTGCAGCGCCAGCAGGGATGATTGGAGCGTCTAATTTTTTTGAACTGGCGGTAGCTGTTGCCATTGCACTTTTTGGACCTACATCACCAGTTGCTTTAGCAACTATTGTAGGTGTGTTAGTTGAGGTTCCAGTTATGCTGACTCTTGTTAAAATCGCCAATAAGACTACCAGTTGGTTTCCAAAAGGTAGTACATGTAGATAGTAGCAATTTTAAATAATATAATTTAATAATTAGTATAAATGCTAATTATTAAATGCACTATGAGAATTCTTTTATAATTTTAAGGTGGAGTATACTCCACCTTAAAGCTTAGATATTTAATTTTAGCAAAACATGTTCACTGAATGTAAGGCAAGGAAGGTTCATGGGTGTTCTCTAAATCCATATGTTTAATAGGAGCAGAACCGTCAACGTAAACTACATCCTTTTTAGAGATAGATTCTAAGATATCAAAAACCATTTTAACGTCACCATATTCTATTTCAGGTGTAACAGAAATTTCTTCACTACCGTTTAATGCATTATAAAAATTCAAAAGTTCGTTATAAAATCCTCTTTTAGGAGTATAGTTTATTTTTTCAGAAGTTCCATCAGGATAAGACACATTTATTATGCCACATTCTTTGTCTTCTAAATAGATTTCACCTTTTGTTCCATAAATTCTAAAGCCTATTGGAGGTTTTTGACTTTCAATTCCAGATGGGAAGTAAGTATATTGTCCTATAATCCCATTTTTAAAAAGTATATTGGAGTTTATCGAATGATAAGGACTATATTCTTGCTGCTGAGGCTTTCCGAGCCCATGAACAGATTCTACAGCACCAAAAATATGCCGTATTCCTGCAATATCGTGAAGAGCTGCATCTAAAAAAGCACCACCTTTAAATTTAGGATGTTGTCTCCATTCAGTAGCTGCAAAAGTATTTTTTGTTATTTCACAGGGAAAGCAGCTTACGTTATTTCTTATAAAGTATATAACATCTCCTATTTTTTTACTGTTTACTATATCTCTGATTTTATTGTTTTCTTCATTGTACCTGAAGTTTTCAGCAATCATTATTTTTACATTATATTTTTTTGATAATTCTAAGAATTTTTTTGCATCATCCATATTAGAGGCCATTGGCTTTTCGCAAATAAAGTCTTTTCCAGCCCGAGCAACCTTTTCGGACACTTCATAATTATATTCAATTGGAACAAGGATATCAACTGCATCAATATCTGTTCTTTTAAGCATTTCATTATAGTCGTCATAAACATTATCTAAGTCAAGATTTATTTTTTGTGCAAAGTTTTGTGCATCTTTTAGTGTTCTATTACAAAGTGATACTATTTCATATTTATCTCCAAGTTCTAAAATGGCTGGATAATGAAGTCTCTCCCAAGCCATTCCTGTTCCTATTACTCCAAGACGAATTTTTTGCATTTTAATCTCCTTTATATACTTATAAGACTCTATGTTAAATGAGTTAGATCTATAGTTTAAGCTTAAGGGCACTAGACTTTAACACAAAGCCTTTATGCTAATTTTTAGTTGAATAAGTGTATTAATTTAATAATAAATATAATTTCCTTTAAGACTAATAATTATTCTAAAAGCTTAAAAAAAGTAGCTGCTGTAAGTTAGTGAACTTTTTTGATTTTATCTAAATATGGTTCATTCAACTGGAGATTCTACTACACCTTAAGATATAGAAGGAGGGACTCTACTTAATTAGATAAGTTGAAGTTAAGAAGCTGTTATCAGCTTCTTAACCTGTAACCTGCACCCCAGACCGTTTCAATATACTGAGGATTGGATAAATCTACCTCGATTTTTTCTCGTATTCTCCCTATATGGACTGTAATTGTTGCTACATCTCCTAAAGAATCAAGACCCCAAATTTTATCAAAAAGTTCATCCTTGCTAAATACTCTGTTTGGATTTTGGACCAAAAATAAAAGAAGTTCAAATTCCTTCTGAGCCATATTTATTTCTTTACCATTTATAAAAACTCTTCTGGAATCTTTTTGTATTTCAAGTGCTCTAATTGTCAATGTTTCCATATCACTTAGGGAAAATTTATTTTTTAACCTTTGGTATTTACTGATATGAGCCTTTACTCGTGCTACCAACTCACTTGGACTAAAGGGCTTGGTTATATAATCATCTGCACCTAATCCAAGTCCTCTTATTTTGTCCATTTCCTCTTTTTTTGCCGAAACTATAAGGACAGGTATATCTTTTTTGTCGCGTATTTTTCTTAATATTTCAAACCCATCTATTTTAGGAAGCATAATATCAAGGATGAGAAGATCATAGTCTTCTTTATTTATGCTTTTAATACCCTCAACTCCATCTGTGCAAATTTCCACGCTAAATCCGTTTATCTCCATATAGTCTCTTATAAGTTCTGCAATGCTTTGATCATCTTCTACAACTAAAATTTTTCTTGTGTCCACAGTTAAATCCCCCTAAATTAGCTTCTCTAGTTTTCTAATAGATATCATTACACTGGTACATTCATTCTTTTGGCTTATAGCCCATATTTCTCCACCGTGTCCCTCTATTATCTGTTTTGAAATTGCAAGGCCTAATCCACTTCCCTTTAAGCTTGTTCTTGAAGAATCAGCTCTGTAAAATCTGTCAAATATATGGGGCAAATCTTTTGGAGCTATACCAGTTCCATTATCCCTTATCTCTATAATTATACTTGAATTTGTCTCTCTTAAAAAGATATCAATTTTTCCTCTGTTCTTATCCATATATTTTTTTGAATTATCCAATATATTTATAACAACACGTCTTAATCTGTCTCTATCAATCATAACATAAAATGAATGTACCAATTGGTTATGAAGTTCTATTTCTATATTTACTCTTTCAAGCTCTGTTTCAATCTCATTGATACAGTCTTCAAAGTACCTTACAACATCTGTCTTTTCAAAATTAAAAGGCACCTGATTTAAATCAAGCTTTGAATATAGCAAAAGATCATCAATCATATTGTCAACATGATTTGACTTTGAATACACTGTTTTTAAGTACTTCTCAACTTTTACAGGAGTGTTAGCAACTCCATCTAAAATCCCCTCAACATAACCCTTAATAGATGTAATAGGAGTTTTAAGGTCATGTGATATGTTAGATAAAAGCATTTTTCTACTGTCATCATATTTTTTTTGCCTGTAATTTGATTCCACCAGCTTTAATCGCATTTTTTCAAAGGAGGTACACAAATCTCTAATTTCATCATCTCCATCTTCAATAACTTCAAAATCAAGATTGCCACCGCTTATTTTACCAGATGCCTCCTGAAGTTTTCCTAAAGGCTTTAGAATGCTTCTAGAAAAACCCAAAATCAAAACTACATTGGTTAATAAAAAGGATATAATAAAAATTATTACAACCATCAGTAAAAATTTATCAACAGTAAACCAATCACTTCCTGCATATGCTAGCAAAATTATATTTCCCTTTTCTACATCTGTAAAGTTTATATTAATAACTCTTACAATATACCTGTTACCGTCTATGTTGACCATATTTGATAATGGAATACTGGCTGATTTTTCAAGAATCTTTTCTATATCTATCAAACTCATCTGTTTTGTCTCAAAAACTCTCCTATGATTTTTAAGTACTATAATATCGGCATCAATATTCTCTAATCGAGCAGCTAAGTATTCTTGAAACTCTTTTTCTAACAATTTGTCAGGTGCGTTAGAGAGTATGCTACCATCAGTTTTAAAAAGCTCATACTGTACTTGTGAAAATCTTTTAAACCTTTCATAGCTTATATCTACATTAATAAACCTGTCTAAAATAAAGATTAAAAGAAAAGATGCTACAAATGTCACCACTACAGGAATAACAATAATTGCAGCATTTGAAAAAGCCAGCCTTTTTTTAAAATTCATATCTTTCACCTTTTTTATAAGTCTTTTTTATCAAATAAGTAATAACCTGCTGTAAAAAACATTATAGCACATCCAAGCATAATTAAAAACTCTCTTCCTATCTTTAACAAGGGCAATGTATCTGCAATCCATAATTCATACCAATTAAACATAGATGTAACAAACATACTAGAGTATTTTGGAAAAACAAAGGCAGATCCTTTAAAAGCAATATACACTATTATAGTAACAAAGAATACTGCTGTGCTACCTCTTAAAACATTAGATAAAAAAACGATAATTAGGGCAAATACCATTATAGGTAAAAATGTTACTAGATAGGATATGAAAACTCTATAAATTCCAGTAACTGTTATAGAGGCAGAATTAAACAAAATTCCAGAAAGTGTGGATAAAATCATTACTGCTAAAAGATTTGCAAGAACAAAAAAACCTGTTGTACAAATTTTTGCAGCAAAAATTTTTAGCCTTGTAACGGGTCTTAACAATGCTATTTTCATAGTATTTTGATTAAATTCACCTGAAAAAATATCTATCACTATAAGAGTTGTAAAAAGCGGCAGTATTGTGTCTACAAAAACTGACAACACCAATATTGGAAAATCTGTGCCACTTACAGTTCTAATACCAAATCCTTTTCTTACTCCTAATACTAAAAGCTGCCCCATTATAATAGAAATAATTGAAATAGCTACTACAACAATAGCTTTCTTTTTTCTATACATTTTATCAATTTCATTTATAAATGCTGCTTTAAACGCTTCCATTTTTGCCTACCTCACTTACAAAATAGTTTTCCAGCGAAGAATAATTCGCTAGGATGTTTTCAATATTATCAACATTAACCATTTTACCATTAAATATAATTCCTATTACATTGCAGGTAAGTTCTACATCGTGAATCAGATGGCTAGAAATAAAAAAAGAAGTTTTTTCTGTTTCTGCCATGTGTTTAATAAGTTTTCTCATTTCAAGCATACCTTCAACATCAAGACCGTTTAGAGGTTCATCCATTATAATCAGCTCAGGGCTAGATAGAATTGCAGATGCTATTCCTATTCTCTGTTTCATTCCTAAGGAGAAATTTCTTACCTTTTCATTTTTAAATTTTAATATACCTGTAAGTTCAAGCACTTCATCAATTCGTTTGTCATCTACGTTCTTATAAAATCTTGCCTGAAGCTTTAAATTTTCATAAGCACTAAGATATCCATAAGATTCGGCTGTTTCAATTATACAGCCAACCCTTGACATTGCCTTTTCAAATTGGTCAATTATACTATATCCAAAAATCCTTACATCTCCAATATCAGGTTTCATTAGGCCTGTCATAATCTTCATGGCAGTAGTTTTACCTGCACCATTTGGACCTAAAAAACCAAAAATATCCCCTTTTTTTATATCAAGGTTGATATCCCAAATTCCTCTGCCGTTTTTATATGTTTTTGTCAAATCTTTTATTTCAAGTATAGTCTCCATTTAAACCTCCTCTAAAATACTTTATTTAAGTGGGGGACTTACATCCCCCCCTTAAACTGCTAACAATAGATTTTTAGTTTAAAAAAATTTTTTTAATAATCAAAAACTCTTTGATACCTATCATAATTTAGTGACTCAGGCTCATTTGCATTTTTAAAACTAAAGTAAATTTGACCTCTCTCAACTCGAATATAACCTTGAATTTCTGAGCTGTCTAAAGCTTCAAAAGTTCCATTCCTAGGAGAAGTCATTTCTGCTTTAAATTCAAATTCCCTGTTATGTTCTATATAATCTTCATTGTAAATTGAATAGTACTTTCCGTACATATAATTATCCTCAACAGATGTTATTTCAATAAATCTTTCACCTATTTTCTCAAAATGGTTATTTCCATCAATTACAACTTCAGATTTCCATTCTCCTTTATACCTTTCATCTAATTGATTTTGCGACCTGTCTGTAGAAACCACTGTTACTTTTTTACCTGTAAGGTCTGGTTCTTCTACTATAGTAGAATTAATATCCACAATCTTAACTATAACTTCAAGTGTAATGTCATGAATATTATCATCACTATCTTTTCCTGACATAACAAATGTAGAAAAAATACTTTCAACTATACCATCACTGTTAGTGGTAGCTCTACCACTAATTTCTTGAATAAAAACATCTTCTGTAATTATAGGTAGTGATAAATTACTGTATTCATAATCATTAATTATAAATTGTTTGAAAAAATATGATGATACCGCATTTATAAGTGTCGGAATTTGTGCATCTCCCACAGAGCCAGAAAAATACTTACTTCCATCAGTATTTTCTTCAACTATCACATGATTTCTTAGATTTCCAACTAAAGCATCAAATATTCTCTCTATATCTTTAAAGTTTTCTTCTTGAAAGGGATCGTTAAAAAGTGTAAAATGCTCTAGCTTATCTGTATACTCCTGTATTTTATATGAATCATCTATCATATTGTGGTAGTTAATATTTTTGTATCTATCTCCATATGCATAACGGGATATATTTGTACCATTCACAGATGTTTCGGAAATGTTTCTGCTAGTTCTGTCGTTAACAAAATCATATTTATTCGCTTCATTCATTGAATAAAATGTTTTTCCATTGCTTTTAATCAAAAACTCTGACTCCATAGTAAAGCTGTCTAAATCCTCCCCGAGAGTTGCACCTGTGTGCTTAATTGAGTCCTTTAGCTGATCATAGCCTGTTTTAGAAACAATATCTGCAAATACTGTAACTGCAAATATTGTGACACCTAAACAAAAACTTATAATCATAATAATTTTTTTATTCATTTTCATCTCTCCTTATAAGATAGTATTAAGGAACATTCCCATAGTACTATCTTAAATGATACTTGTAAAACTAGAATAAACAATATATAAATAAAATATAAACTTTTCTATCTATTTTATTATAGCATCATTTATTAATGTAAAGAAAAAATGGAGGTGCTTTTAAAAAGAAATGCATTAAACAAGAATTTTATAGAGTGTTTAGCAAAAAAAATAAAAAAGCTTTGGATATTACTTAGGTGAAGCTTTTTTATCTAATTTCAGTAGTATTTGAGTTTAAAACCCCTAAAGGAATATTTCTAAATTAAATAAATAGTTTAATTAAAAGCTCAAAAATAATTGACAGTAGAACAAAGGTTAAAGAAAACAAAATTACAATATGCTTGGTATCATTTTTGTGCTGGATATATAAACATTTTAAATCTAATTTGCTTTTAGATATATTTTTGTCAAAAATGATAAGGGTAGAAAGAGAAAAAATATTTAAACATGCTACTAATAAAAACATTTCAGCTGAAAAAATGCCATTATACCAAAAAGTATCTTTAACAAAAATATTTAAAAGTATGTATATACCTATTGCCAGTAAAGGAAGAATAATATTTATGAGAGTTAAATAAATACATCTGCAAAAATTAAACACAAATAAATCTGCTGCTTCTTTTATCATGTTATCAGGATAAAATTTTTCCTGACTAAGTATAAAAATCTGTATAACAAAAAACATTAAACAGAATAAAAAGGCTGGTTTGAAGTCGAAATCATAATGAAAAGAATGACCTGAATAAGCAGAAAAAACAAATGCGAACACCATAATTGAAATTATTAGTTGAACAAATAAGATATCTTTAAAACTTTTAAAAATTGTTGATTTATTATTGTAAATAGACTTTTTTACATTATCCTCTAATCGTTTGGAGTTAATAAATTTAGAAGCAAAAAATACTCCTATTATACCCAATATATTACCCAAAGAAAGTAATAAAAAATTGAACTTAGAAACGGATTTTTTTCTAAGATAAGCTATGTGAGTAATTAATCCGGAGAGAAGAGATAGAATTAAAAAGAGAATAATGCCATAAATAAATAGACTGTTCTCGTTTATATAAATTGCCACCTTTACATTAGAAGGGCATTTAGTATCTATCCATAAATCTTCTTTTAACATATTTGCTGGGGCATCTATCTGAATTTTTGTGTAATTTACGTCTAATTTTTCTCCGTTATTAAGAGATTCAGGAGTTATTAAAGAACCTCTATAGTAATTGACGTCTGTGTAGTATTTAATTTCTTTAAATACTTTTGGAGAAACAAAGTCTGTTACATAAATTGTAGCAGGTACTACCATGTCACCATATGCTGACGTAGGTTTTAGTGGAAAATACAATTTTTCAGCAGGAAAAGATAGTTCAACTGCTAAGGTATTTGAAGTGCTGTAAGAACCAGCAGATTCCTGATTCTTTTTAAATTCTTCAATATCATAAATCCAGGATACAACAAAAGAATAATCTTCCCCTATATAAGAATCAAGAATAGAAATATACTGGTCATCTAAATCAAATCCTTTATCCTTTAAATACTGGATTAACGGATCTATAGTAGAAGAAGAGACTAAATCTGTTGCCAGTCCCATTTCACGGATGCTTTCACTAATTATACTCTCAGACTTATCTGAGTCCCTGCTAAGAGTGCCAAAATAAATAAAAGGATTAAAAACAGGATAAATCTGGCTAGACCTTATGTAAAAAAAAGTTTCAGATATTTTTGACCGTGCAGAATAATTTATATCCATTCCCATAAAAATAGGAAATCCTTTAATAATGCTCAAATCTACTTCTTTAGGATTTGAAGGAACAGGAAAAAGCCAAACTGCTTCTTCACCATCTAAGTCATCTCCTACGTCAATGGAAAGAATCATATTTTGCTTACCGTTTTCATAATTAATATAACATAATTGATGTTCTTCATTTAATAAATCCCAATTATTATCATATCCTTTAAAAGCCATTCCATCAGCATAGACAGCTTGACAAAATAAAAGCAAAAAAACTAATAAAAGTATAATTGAAAATAAACGTTTTTTCATGAAATCTTCCCACCTTTTCGTTGTTAAAGTAGTTACTTGTAGATTATATGAGAAATTTAGGTCAAAAATTCTAGTTTGGTTTTTGTGAAAAAAACATAGTAAAATTTTATTGTTAATATTGTACTATGCTACCATATATAATGTCAAGATAAAATGAAGGTGTGGATGCAGGTCATTTACATAGATGACATACATCCACAAGATGTATTAATTAAGCGTTATGCTTTGGATTTCAAGTACATGCCGTGTTATAATTCGTAAGTTTATTATTTTTTGGGTCAAAATCTATAAGGTGGATTTTAAAATGCAGATTGCTAACTACAGGTAAATGAATTGAAAGGTGGTTTGTTTTCAAAATAGCGTTGTTGAAAGACAGGCTTAAAAATGATAGTCTAATATAGAATAAAAAAGTAAAGACGTTCTTAAAATTTTGTTTTTAAATAAGGCTTTTAATGTTATAAAATAGGTGGGTTTCCTATGGAATATATAAGCGGAGTTGTTGAGAGAATTACATTTGCAAATGAGGAAAACGGCTTTTGTGTTATAAAGATAAAGTCTAAAGGTTTTTATGACCTTGTAACGGTAGTGGGAAACCTTGCTTCTGTCAATGTAGGTTCAACTTTAAAGCTTAAAGGTGAATGGAAAATGGACAGCAAGTATGGAAGACAGTTTAACGCTTTTGATTATAGAGAGGTTGTCCCTGCAACTATCGCAGGAATAGAAAAATACTTAGGAAGTGGACTTATAAAAGGTATAGGGCCTAAGTATGCAAGAAGGATTGTGAGACATTTTAAAGAAGAAACCCTGCGAGTTATTGAAGAAGAAACAGATTACCTTATTAATGTTGAGGGTATAGGACAAAAGAGAGTAGAAATGATAAAAAAAGCTTGGCAACAGCAAAAAGAAATAAAAAATGTTATGCTTTTTTTGCAAAGTCATGGAGTATCTACAGGATATGCTGTAAAAATTTATAAAACTTATGGGAATGAAAGTATAAGTGTAGTTCGGGATAATCCCTATCGCTTAGCGGATGATATTTGGGGGATAGGTTTTAAAACTGCAGATAAAATTGCTCAAAAACTGGGGTTTGATAAAAATTCATTTGAACGCTGTAAATCGGGAATAATTTATGTACTAAATGAGCTTTCAAATGATGGTCACTGCTATGCGACAAGAGAGCAATTAGTGTTAGAAACAGTAAAAATGCTGGAGTTAGAAGAGGATTTAGTTGAAGGCACTTTAGATAAAATGATAGAAGACAAACTGGTAATACCTGATGAAAACAATTCAATTTATCTTCCACCTTTCTATTACAGTGAAGTTGGTACAGCTAAGAGAATAAATGAAATAGCAAATACTAAATGTTTATTGGGGTTATCAAAAATAGAAGAGATTATTGATGATATACAAACAGAATGTAATATAGTCTACGACAAGGTACAGGTGGATGCAATTAAGACGGCAGCCATGTCAAAGTTTATGGTTTTAACAGGCGGGCCTGGAACTGGTAAAACCACAACAACTCTTGCTATTATTAGAATATTTGAAAAAATAGGAAGTCAGGTGCTGCTGGCAGCACCTACAGGGCGAGCTGCTAAAAGAATGTCAGAGACAACCGGCATGGAGGCAAAAACAATTCATCGGCTTTTAGAATACAGCCCAATGGAAGGATATCAGAAAAATGCTGAAAGCAAATTAGAGTGTGATGTCTTGATAGTTGATGAGACTTCTATGGTGGATATTATTTTAATGTATAACTTATTAAAAGCTGTTAAGGATGAAACTGTTGTTATTTTAGTTGGTGATGTGGATCAACTGCCATCTGTGGGAGCCGGTAATGTTTTAAAAGATATTATTGATTCAGACCAGGTTGCATTTATAAGGCTTACTAGGATTTTTAGACAGGCTTTAGGAAGTTCAATTATAACTAATGCACATTTAATAAATAAAGGTAATATGCCAAAGCTTAAGTGTGGCAAAAAAAGTGACTTTTTCTTTATGGAGGAGGAAAATCCAGAAAAAATAGCTGAAGCAATTAAAAAATTATGCACGAAAAGACTTCCTTCTTATTACAAAGTAAATGCTATAAACGACATTCAAGTGTTGTCGCCTATGCAAAGAGGAGTAACAGGAGCCCATAATCTAAACATTATCCTACAGGAAGCATTAAACCCTTCAAATGTCACAATAAAATATGGTGGAACTGTCTATCGTTTAAATGACAAAGTTATGCAGATTAAAAACAATTATGACAAAAATGTTTTTAATGGAGATATAGGAACCATTGCCAATATAGATATGGAAGACAAGACGCTAATTATTAGCTTTGATGGAAATGATGTAGAGTATGATTCTACAGAACTTGATCAGGTGGTTTTAGCTTATGCTACAACAGTTCATAAAAGTCAGGGAAGTGAATACAAAATAGTTGTTGCACCATTTACTATGCAGCATTACATGATGCTTCAAAGAAATCTTTTATACACATGTGTCACAAGAGCGAAAAAGATTTTTGTACTGGTAGGTTCAAAAAAGGCAGTTTATATGGCTATTTCAAACAATAAAATTCAGAAACGTAACACAATGTTGTCCCAAAGACTTAAATTAGAAGATGGTTTTTATAAAAGGTAAAAATGTGTTTGATATATCTTCTTTTTTAGGAACAAGCTATAGATGTTAATTTTTGCATATAATAGACAATATAGGTTCAAACCATCTTTTATTATTTGACATTTAACGCAATATAGTATAAAATAATGATATATATCGTTAATATCTTACTTGTTTTTTGATTTCAATGTCTTTATGATTACTTCAAGTGAATCTTTATTATTTGCATTCTCTAAGATAATTTCTTAATTATGTTAACAATTATGCTAACAAAAAATTATTGGTCATCAGACTTATTATACGGCACTTCATAATTTTAAAGTCTCAAACTACAATATAGTCTTATATTCATTATACTTCTAAATGAAGAAAGGTTCGATATAATGAAATATATTTTATCTGTTAAAAAAATGCTTGTGAATTTTAAAAATGGATACGTAGATACTAAATGGAAGAGAATTGAGCTTTTTGTAATTTTGGTATCTAGTTTTGTCGTATGGTTTTTACAAGGTTCAGCTATAACTAATGTAGAGGCCAAGGCTTATGTGGGACAAATACAAGGTTTTATCTCTGTATACATTGCATTTCGTTATGGAATTTTTGGGATGATTTTTTCTTTAGTGCTAAACATATTTCCTATATTTGGATGTGTTGCTGGATATATAAATACCAATCATTACTCTTATTTAGTTGGTTTGTTTTTTACGTTGTTAACCATGGCATGGGTCATAGTAGTTGGAATACTGTCACAAAGACAGGAGAATCAAAAAAGAGAAATGCAAAGGCTTGCTATTACTGATGAATTAACAGGTGTTTATAATCAGAGGTATTTTCATGTTGATTTGAACAAGGAAATAAATAAAGCCTCAAAAACTAAGGACTCTATTGGTTTGATTTTAATAGATATTGATAATTTTAGAATGTATAATGATTTATATAGTCATGACTATGGAGATAGTATATTGAAAATAACAGCAGCAATATTAAGAAGTGTTGTTAATAAAAAAGACAAGGTATTTAGGTTTGGCTCGGATGAATTTGCTGTGCTTGTTAAGGGAAGAAATTTGAGCTTACTGGAACTGGAGGCTAAAAGAATTCATGAAAAGTATGAAAAAGTTAAAAAAAATTATTACAAGGATGATTTGGCAAATAAGATAACAATATCAATAGGTTTATCTCAATATCCTGATATTTCAGCAAGTAAGGAGGAACTTATTTCACATTCTGATATGGCTCTTTATCAAGCAAAAAATCTTGGAGAGGACAAGGTCAACTATTATCAGGACATAATGCTTCAAATAAATAAAACTATGCAATCAGATGAGCAAATGATAGGTGTTTTTAGAGGTCTTTTAAGTACAATAACTGCAAAGGATAAATACACTGTTGGTCATTGTGAAAGAGTATCTTCTTACGCTACCATTATTGGAGAAGCTATGGGTTTTGAGTTAGAAGAGATTCAAACTCTTCTTTATGCAGGGCTTTTGCATGATATAGGGAAAATAGAACTTCCTAGAAGTGTTCTTAATAAAATAGGTCGCTTGACAGATGAAGAATTTGATATGATTCGTAAACATCCAATACACAGTGCAAGTATATTAGAACCATTGTCCGAGATGGATAACTTGATTTATTATGTAAAACACCATCATGAAAGATATGACGGAAAAGGATATCCTGACGGTCTTAAAGGTGAAGAAATAAGTATTGGTGCAAGAATATTATGTATAGCTGACTCTTTTGATGCAATGGTTTCTGAACGACCATATAGAAAAAGTATGTCTGTAGAGGATGCTTTTTTAGAACTTAAGAGATGTTCAGGTTCTCAATTTGATCCAGAAATAGCAAAAATCTTTATAAATACTATGAAAAAGAGAATGTCAATTAAATATAATTACAAGATTAAAATTAATAATTCTTCTTTTGAAAAAGTTCCAGTTCTATAACCTTATAAATATTTTTAAGAATAAGCTAATAGTGAATAAACCCCGAGTTTGAAGCGAAGAATTTATAATAAAATAAATACCATATAGA
>NZ_JAVDDS010000056.1 GCF_030848475.1 Herbivorax alkaliphila | reverse complement strand
AAAAGATTCTGAGGTTGAAAAACCAGGACAAGTTCCGTTAAATTATGGAGAGCAGAATAATTTGCAGGATTTTGAAAAAAGTGATAAGTCAGAAAGCTTGAGTGTGTGGTCAGCGTACAATTTAGATGAAGAAGTAAAACATATGATTAAGGAACAGAATCCTGATATGGTGATAGAATATGAAAACTTTTCTACTTTTGAAATAACTGAGGAGTACGCCAAGGCATACAATGATGGAACAGCACCGGATGTAATTATTATAGATCCTTTTTCTATGGGTAGCTTTAATTCAACCAATGCATTTGAAAATCTTGAAAAATCTCCTTATAATGCTGAAGCTATGCTATCTAAATATCCAAAACATTTAAAAGGAGCTTTTCGTTCTTTTGATGATAAAAAGCTTCTAGCACTGCCAGTAGAAGTATTTCCCTGTGTTACGTTTTATAGATATGACATTATAAAGCAAGCTGGTTTTCCAGCGGAGCCTGAAGACCTTGCTGTTTTTATGAAAGATACTGAAAATTGGCTGGAGATGGCGAAAAAATTTAGAGAAAACGAACAATATATTGTGTCTTGGCATCTAAATCCATTATTGTATGCAGATTTGAGCAGCAACGTCTTTGATTCAGAACTTAGATATATTAGGAATTATGGGATTTTTACTGAAATGCTTAAATTATCTAACACTATTGATTCTTTAGACTTAGCATCAAGTTCACGGATATCAATGAATGTTGAGGAAGGAAACAGCCTAGAAACAGGAAAGACAGTTATGTTTCAAAATAGTATGAGATACATAAATGTTATAAAAGAGGCCACAAAAGGGAAGACAGATGGGAAATGGAGAATGACACATTTACCATTTGGATTAAATGCTTGGTCAGAAAGTGCTGTTGCGGTTATCTCATCTGAATCTAACAACAAGGAAGCAGCTTGGGGCGTTGTAAAACTTCTAGCAAACAGACATATAGACAAAATGGACAAAATAATGGATCCTGATAAAGCTACAAATATTTACAAATACACTGTATTTGGTGAACAGGATATTGACAGTCTTTACCGAAAATTGATTGAGGACATTCCTGAATATCATTTTACACCTTTAGACGAAAAGGCAAGAGAGATTTGGTGGGATGAGGTGACTAAAGATAATAGTTCCTCAACTTCCTTTACATTAACAATTCACACGGTTTCCCAAACTGTTATACGGGAACTGGAAGAAGACATTACTATATTAAGAGAGATTTTAAAAAACAACTAAAGTTAGTTTTAGATAATATCGGAGCTTTAGAATGAGAAAAAATATCTTTCGAGAAATTAAATTGTGACATTTGTCACATGAAAATTATTATTCATGTCACTTCAATACTAAGTAATAGCCTGTTAAAATAAAATTATAAGAGGTAAAAATGCTTTTGTAAAATCTAAACATAAGCATTTGTGGAACAAGCAAATTTTATTTTATAAATGATAATTCGCAAAGCTATCATTTTAAAAAAAGTTTACAAGGAGGGAAATGAATGGTTATAAATGTAAAGAATTTGGTAAAAAGATATGGAAATCTGCTGGCATTGGATCATTTATCATTAGAAGTAAAAGAAGGTGAAATATATGGTTTATTAGGGCCAAATGGTTCAGGCAAAACTACCGCCATAAACTGTATCCTGTCTTTGCTAAATTATGGTAAGGGAGAAATAAGGATATTTGACAAGCCGATGAAACCAGATGCCCATGATATTAAACGTGATATAGGTGTGGTAATGCAAAATGTAGCTGTTTTTGATGAACTTACCGTTTATGAAAATATCGATTACTTTTGTGGGCTTTATATAAAAGATAAAGATACCCGTCAGCAGTTAGTTGAGGAAGCCATAGAATTTGTAGGACTTAATGATTTTAAAAAGTTTTATCCTAAAAAGTTAAGTGGTGGATTGCTAAGGCGTTTAAATATAGCCTGTGGAATATCTCATAAACCTAAATTAATTATTTTAGACGAGCCCACAGTTGCAGTTGACCCTCAAAGTAGAAATAAGATTTTAGAGGGAATAGTTGAACTAAATAAGCAGGGTGCAACAGTGGTGTACACATCTCATTACATGGAAGAGGTCGAGAGAATTTGTTCTAAAATCACAATTTTAGACAAAGGCCGAATTATTGCAACAGGTACAAAGGAAGAATTAAAAGCCATGATTACATTAGGTGAAACTATAACAGTTGAAACTTATGATATTAAAGAAGAGCAAATTGACTTACTTAGAAAATTGCCTAATATTTCACATGTTGAGTATAAAGATAACTTGTTGATTATAAAGGCTGAAAAAGGTAAAAACAATTTAGAGAGTGTATTGGATTTTATAAAAAAGCAAAGTATCAATTTTGGAAAGATATATTCTGAATTGCCAACTCTAAATGATGTTTTTCTTGAAATAACAGGGAAAGAACTGAGAGATTAGGAGGGATAAGGTGTTTTTTCATATTTTTATTTATAGATTAAAATGCTTGCTGCGTGACAAGCAGATGATATTTTGGACATTGTTGTTTCCTTTATTACTCGCAACATTTTTTAGAATGGCGTTTGGAAACCTTTATGCGGGAGAAAAATTTGAGCCTGTTAGTATTGCAGTTGTTCAAAATGATGCATATGAGGAAGATGCTAATTTCAAATATGTACTTAAAAGTCTCTCAACAGGAGATGAGCGTATGTTTAATCTAAATGAAACTGATGTTGAAGAGGCAAAACAAAAGCTTTCTGAAGGAGAAATTACTGCATATTTTGTTTTAAATGATGATATAGAAATGTTTGTTAGAGGAACTGGTATAGGGCAAACAATTGTAAAAATCTTTTTAGAACAGTATCAACAGACGTTAGCTGTTGCAGAAGATATAGTGAGAGAAAAGCCTGAACTTGCAAATAATATTGGAGAGTATTTAAGCACACAGAACAATTACTTAAGAGAAGTACCTGTAAGTAGTGCTAATCCTAATGTGGTACTCAACTATTTTTATGCGTTGATAGCGATGACGTGTATGTTTGGTGCTTTCTGGGGACAAAAAGATGTTAAGGACATACAGGCAGATCAAAGTGACAGAGCTGCCCGAACTGGTGTAGCACCAGTTCACAAGTTAAAGAGGTATTTATGTGGTGCGTCTGCATCAATTATAATTCATTATATAGAAATACTTATATTAATAGCATATTTGTATTTTGCTTTAGAAGTTGACTTTGGTGAGAGAAATTCTTATGTACTATTTACAGCCTTAATTGGCTCTATAGCTGGGATAGCTTTTGGAAGTTTTGTCAGCTCGGTTGTTAAGAAAAGTGAAAATATAAAAGAAGCCATACTTATTGCAGTTACAATGACAGGATCTTTTCTAGCAGGAATGATGTTTGACCATGTTAAGTACATTGTAGCCAAAAACCTACCAGTTCTAGCATATATAAATCCTGTAAATTTATTAACTGATGCTTTTTACAGCCTGTACTACTACGATACTTTTAATAGATATTGGTTTAATATAGGGCTTTTAACGGCATTTATAATTGTTTTTTCATTTGGAACATATATGGTATTAAGGAGGCAAAAGTATGCCAGTATTTAAGTTAAGCACAAAAATAATACGAAAAAATTTAGCAGGAATGATGATTTATTTAGTTATTTTTATTGGGATGACTTTACTTTTTGCAAATCTTACACAGCAAGAGGCTCCGGATGATTTTACACAAAGTAAAGTGAATTTAGCTTTTATTGCAGAGGAAGAGAGTATATTAATTGAAGGTTTTAAAGAAAATTTGTCCCAATATGCTAATTTTGTTGATATACAAGATAATCGTGAGGCATTGCAAGATGCATTATTTTTTAGAGAGGTATCGTATATCCTTCGTATTCCTGAAGGGTTTACGCAGTCTTTTATGAATGGAGAATCTATTGAGATTGAAAAGACAATAGTACCTGCATCAACTTCAGGGGCATATGTGGACACAACGGTAAACCAATTTTTTGATTTAGCCAGTGTATATATAAATACTTTTGGAGAAATAGGACAAAAAGAATTAGTTGAAAGAGTAAATGATAATATGGATAAAGAAGTTGCTGTTTCATTTATTGATGAGACAAATAATCAGATAAATGTTTTTCAGTATAATTACTTTAACTTTTTAGCATATTCAATGTTTGCAATTTTGGTTTTAGGTATAAGTTCAATAATTATGGTTTTAAATAAAAGAGATATAAAAATGAGAAATATATGTTCGCCGGTATCCCAATTTAAGATGAAACTACAGCTTTTTTTTGGTGTTGCATTCTTTGCAATTTTAGTTTGGGCAGTTATGATGATTTTTTATATGATTTTTGATGGTGAAAATGTTTTAGATGCCAAAACAATTTACTATATGTTAAATGCATTTATTTTTGCAATAGCTGCATCTTCTGTGAGTTTTCTAATTGGAAATATTGTAACAAGTAAAGATTCTCTTTCAGCGGTAACTAATGTAGTTACATTAGGTCCTTGTTTTATCAGTGGTATTTTTGTTCCACAGGAGATTTTAAGTGATACAGTTTTGAGAATTGCAAGCTTTACACCAACTTACTGGTTTGCAAAAAGTAATATTATTATAGCCAATGCAACTGATTTTAGTTTTAATAGTTTAAAACCTTTGTTTAAACCTATGATGATAGAGTTAGGATTTGCCATTCTCTTTTTATCAATTGCTCTTGTATTGATAAAAAAACGCATTGTAAGTGACAGTTAAATATTTAATATGATATAGATAATCAGATTTATACTCTGATTATCTATATCATATTTTTGTAATAAAATATAGCAAGCTGAGTACGATCTCTTAAATTAAGCTTTTCCAGTATAATGCTTATATAATTTCTAATGGTACCTTCAGATAAGAATAACTTTTCTGAAATCTCTTTATTTGACAAACCATCAGCTACAAACTGTATAATTTCTAATTCCTTTTGGTTTAATTCAAAAGGTTTGGCATTTGGTTTATCTTTGAGGAGTGAAGGTATTTTATCAATAATTGCATCTCCATATACCCGTTGACCGGAAAAAACTGTTTTAACAGCAGGAACAATGCTGTCAAAATTTTGTTTTAGTATATATCCCTTTGCTCCTATTTTCAATGCTTTGACAATGTATTCATCATCATTAAAGGTGGTTAAAAAAAGTATTTTTGCCCCACTGTCCTTTTTTAATATTATTTCAGCAGCCTCGATGCCAGTCATTTCACCCATACGTATATCCATTAAAAGCACATCAGGTTTTAAACTGTTATAAAGTTTTATCGCTTCTAGGCCGCTTTGTCCAGTGCCGCATACCTGTACATCATTATCTGCATTTAGTATGGTATTAAGGGAAGTTAAAACCAATTTATCATCATCAATAATTAGTGTTTTCACTGTACATCCTCCTTTGGAACAGAGATGAAAATTTCAAATCCATTTTCTTTACGAAAATTAATTATACCCTTTAAAGCATGAACTCTATCTGTCATATTTGTTAAACCCATTCCGTCCTTTATATTAGTAGACTTTTTTTTGCCGTTGTCTTTTATTATAAATTGATAAAAAGCAGGGTGTTCTCTAAGCTGGATAATTACATAAGTTGCATCGGAGTGCTTTATAATGTTTGACAGGGCTTCCTTGACAATGGATATAATAGCCTGTCTTACAGCCTTTGGGGGCTGTGTGTTTAGTCCGTCATCAAAGTTTATTTCACAAAAACTAAAGTTATTAACTATTGATTCTATTTGCATATGAAGATTAATAGATTTGTCATGCAAATCATGAATACTGTTTCTTATATTGTTCATAGATTCTGACAATGTATCATTTATTGTTTTTAAAGAGGTTTTAAAAGTTTCTTCTTTAGATACAGTTATTAGTGCCCCGATTTGAAGTATGGCACTGGACAATTGGTGACCTACATGGTCATGGATTTCTCTTGCAATACGGTTTCTCTCACTTAAAGCAGTTAAAGTTATGTCGTTATCATATTTTTCTAAAAGATGTTTGTTTTGTGATTTTAGCTTTAAAGACATTTCCCGAGCATTATCTGACAAATTAATATAATCTAGTTTTTGTTTATATAAAGAAAATGATCGATATTTTAATGTAGATGACATAATAATTATTCCTAAGACTATTCCTAATACAGTATAGTCATAATATTCTCGCAGGTGGATAATGGGTATGCAAAAAAGAGGCATTGCCAATTGTTCTTTTTTTAGAAATATATCGTAAACCAATAATGGTATGAAAAAAATCAATTCCGGAATTAAAAATATAAATAATAAAAATACTGAATAAAGAATGCGTTTAATAGTCAAGGAATTAAAATAGCTTAAAAGGCATCCGATTATAATGGAAACAATAACAGGCAATACTGTGATCTCAAGTGTTGTCTGAAAGAGGTATATAAAGAGGCACGTAAATAAGATAATGCACTTGTCAGTTAATTCACTTTTATAAATCAACAGCAAACCTCCTTAAAAGTTACCTGTTTTTATGGATTCATATTTTTTTTAAATTTATAATTATAAATTTTAATTGTTTGAATTTAATATATCACAATTTTGTCTCTGAAAAAAGATGTGATGAAGGAAAAACACGAAAAAGGTGCGAAAGTCTAAAGCTTTCGCACCTTAAAAGATCTTTAAAAAAATCCTTTACTTTTACTGCTGTGCCGGGAAGGATTGAATTATATCGAGTAAATATCTTTGTAAAATAGTACTGTCAGTTGAGTCTATTACTCCGTCTCCATTTAAATCAGCTGCAAGAAGCTGGTCACCTGTGAGCGAAGAAATTTCTAAAATATGTCTTGACATTAAAGTATAATCTGTTGAATCAATTACACCGTCGTTATTAATATCACCAAGAGTAAAAGTTGGTGGTTCTACCACAGATCCTTCAGGAGGGTATACCTCAAAAACAAAAAGTGAATTTCCCCATTCTGTCGCTCTCTGCATACAATAAAGCCTTACATATCTACCAGAAGCCTCTATTTCTATTTGATCAATGCCTCCATCACCATTATATTCAGTAAAAACATCTGTCCAGTTTTCAGCATCATTGGAAACCTGTATCTTATATTGACCTGCATATGCGTCTTCCCACTCAATATAGACTTCACCTAACTCATACTCGTCTTCAAGATCTACATAAATGTATTGGGGATCTGAATATTCGGAAGCCCACCTTGTAGTTACATTTCCATCTACTACATTTTCAGGAACGTTGCCCAAGTCAGGCTCTGTTGAAGATGCAAAAACAGGCTTGTTACGTGACAGACTGCCTTCAGGAAGGGAAAGGTCTGGTGGAGGAACATCAGAAGGTTCAAGCATGGAATCCGGACGTACAGCAATATTTTTTATGCTGTATGGATGAGTGACGGCAACTTCCAATCCCCAGCCGTGCAGAGTGTCATATGTTCCGTCAGTGGTCATATCAAGAAAATCCTGAGGGTTATTGCCCGGTCCCCAGGACCATGGCATATAGCCAATTTCATTATAATAACACTGTTCCAATATTGTTTCCCAGGGGATAGCACCTTCATCGTGTTCTTCCCATGCATGAGCAAATTCGCCAACAATTAATGGAAGCTCCATTTCAACACATTCATTTATTTCATCAATAACTCTTTGTTCATCGTTTCCCCACATATAAGGCCACCACATATGTATCGAAAACATAAGATTGCTGTCTGGGTCAGCATCTATAAGGTAGGGACCGTTTTCTTTTAAAATGTCTATATCCTTACCCCAATCAGCACCATCAATTATAAGCGGAACATGAATTCCAGCCTCTCTCATTCTTGTAACTGCAGTTTCGTAACCGTCTCTAAAATCGCTATCAGAAACCTGTTGACCTACTTCATTACCAATGTTGATTAAAAGATATTCTTGGTGTTTTTGAATAACTTCTACAATATCAGGACGTGTCCAGTAGTCTACAAGTTCAGGCAGCATATCCCATTCACCAGTTGCATCATGAAGCTCTATCATTGGTATCATGTTGTTTTTTCGACAGTTGTATATTGCCAAATCAAGATTTCTTGCAGATCCAGTGGTAAGCCATACTATTCTGATGGCATTTGCCCCTGTTTTTTCAATTTCAGCAAAAGTCTTTTCGCCGCTTACTTCACCCCATATGGTCATTACGTTTGGACCATAAAGGACAACTTTTTCTCCTGTATTGTCGTAAAGGTGCCTTCCCTGAACCCTAAAGCCGGGATATCTGCTTTCGGCAGATATTATAGTTGGAAGACAGGCAACCAGAGAAATTATTATTGCCATAACTAAGCTGATTTTTTTCATGTAAAAACCTCCCTCAAAAAAATTTAAATATGATATTTTTTATAAAAAGCATGTTTTAATTAAGAAAAAACAAAGCATGCTTTTGGTTATGATAAAACTTTAAAAAAATAAAAACTCTATTCTGAAAGTCCCTTCAAAATAGAGTATTCGACAACTTTAATAATTTTAATGGGCATGCAGTTTTTAGATGGGATTATTATTAGATTTAGCTAAACGAGTTCACTCACTCAGATAGCATATTGAGTATTTCATCACATTTTCTTTTATTGCCTATATCAAACCAATCAAGTTTATTATTTTTAATATCTCTTATAATATAATCTGCAGTTTTTATAAAGCTATCGTCTACTGAAGCACCATTTTTTAATAAAAATTCAACTATTTCAGGGTTAAGGGTTTCTGTTGCTAAAAGTATCATAGTTTGATTTGAATCCCTTAATGGTCTGTTAACGTCAATTCCATTTGTGAGAAACAGTTCTATAATTTCTTTTTCTCCATAAAAAACAGATTTATACAAAATATTATTTACAACATTATTTATCTTATCATCTGTTAATTCAATACCTAAATCAATAAAGGTTTTTATTACATCTATATCGTTATAAGCTAATAATGCTTCGGCTCCAAATTCTCCATCTAAAGTAGCACCATTTTCAACAAGATATTTGATTAATTGAGTATCTCTTGATGATGCAGCACGTGGCAATCCGTATGACAAGTGGTCTGTATATCCTTCCCTTATTAAAAGTTCTAATAATTCATAATTTTTTGTACCAATATAGTTATTGGTGTCAATGCAGAAAGTAATTAAAGAGCGTGGGTCTATAAATTTATTTAAAGATATGTCCATTTCTAATATTTCACTAACCACATATAATACATCATACATCATGCTTTCATATTCATCTTCATAATAAGCTGAAAGTACAAGAAAATTTACAGTACTTTGTACATCTGATAAATCTGTATCTATAGCTTCTAAGGCGTTTAACTTTTCAAGATCA
Source organism: Herbivorax alkaliphila (assembly GCF_030848475.1). Lineage (GTDB taxonomy): Bacteria > Bacillota > Clostridia > Acetivibrionales > Acetivibrionaceae > Herbivorax. The sequence goes on along the minus strand of NZ_JAVDDS010000056.1, from coordinate 12,787 downwards.
AGTTCCATTTCTCGTTCAAGTATAATTTTTGCAATATCAAACCTTTGAGATTTTAGAGCGTCAATAAATAAGGTTGTATTATCCATTTTATTAAATAATATTTCTAAAAAATCATCAGATGCAGGTAACTGTGATAGTGGAATTGAAATTTCTAAATTATTTTTATCAATATGATTTAAAAGTATTTCAAAGCTGCCAGCTTGATTTTTCTGCAAGGACATAGATAAAGCAAAAAAAATTTCATCTGGATTTTTATCAAGTTGATTATCTATCAGTAGCTTTTTTTCTAATGCTTGTGTTTTTCCTCTAGCTGCTAAAGAATATAAACTTTTATCAAAAGCATTTACATATAGATTAGACAGCAAAAGCACCAAAAAAGATAAAATAATCAGTACAAAAGCAAATTTTTTCATTTTACATCACCTTTCTTTAGAAATAGTTAACTTTTCAGATATTTTTTAATATATAATAGTCACCTGTGTTAACTAAAAAATATTTTATTACTACAACTCAGTATTAGTAACATCTTTTGACATTTTAGCGTTATTATAAAATTTTGATGTTTTGATTAAAATAAAGTAAGCCAAAAGGGGAATTATCACACAAAACAACAACACAATGTCTGGAGCAAATAACCTTAAAGTATACTCTGAAGAAACGGATGACAGTATTTGATGAATAATAAAACTAATATAATAAAGCCCTAAAATTTTAAAAAGCGGGCTTAAGTTTTTAAAAGTTGTAACCTGATCATTTTCTTCAAAATTATTTTTTTCATATGCCTTTTTAGAAAAGTGGTAAAATGCTATAGTCAGCAAAATCAGTGCAAAAACTCTTAAGAAAAAGTTTGCGTTAACTTCTCCAAAGTGATAGTAGTCAGTAGATACATTAAAAAGAGAGCTTGTATGAAATCTTATATTAAAACCAAAGAGTTTCCACACTCCACCTAAAAGTATATTAAAGAAACTACTATTAAAAAAGCTTTTCAAAAGATCTGGAATAAAAAAGTATTGTGTATAGTAGTGGGTGGTTATACAGCTAAACCAATACATTAATGATAGCGGGAAAGCTGCAATAACTGTGGCAGTTGCTACTCCCAGTGTAGGAGAAGTTTTTAAAGATTGAATCATCATTAAAAATCCAAACATGAATATTATAGTGAGGAAATCAATGAGTAAAACCCTTGTTAAATTAATAAAATCAGTTTTCCAGGAATAAGTTAAAATCAAACCAACGTTTGCTAAAATGTATATAATAAAATGAGCGGAAAGTATATTAAAAAAACCTGTTAGCCACTTACTTAGAATAATATCCTTTCTCTTAAAGGGCAAACTTGCTGAAAATGTATAATTTAAAGGTTTTCTGTCAGGATAAAAAAGAACAAAGGACATAAATGTCAGGGTAAAAAATACTAAAAATATATACAGCATTTCAGGACCTAAAAAATCACCTAGTTGCCTGTAATTTCTAGGAGTCTCATCATGAAGCCCAAACAAAGAGGAAGTAGAATTATATAAAAAAATTAAAGTTAGTGGCAATATAAACCATTTTGAATATTTCCAATCTCTATATAGTAAAGCTTTTTTAATCATATGTTATTTCCCTCCTTCTAAAAAATAAATTAAAATATCTTCAAGACTTAAAGAGATTTCTTCAATGTGTTCTGTGCCTATTTTTTTAAGTCTTTTTTCAAAATCTTTAGAGTAATTATGTGTAACAAGGTGATGCACATTCCCCATTTTTTCTACATTCATTATGTCTGTATTATCTAAAAAATCTTTAGTTACTCCCCTTTTAAAAGCTACTTGAAATTTTCGTACTTGTTTTTTAGTTTCATCTACACTGGACTCAAAAATTATTGAACCAGATTTAATGATACCGATGCTATCGCATATGTGTTCTACATCTGAAATGTTGTGAGTAGACAAAAGCACCGTTGTTTTATTTTCTGCTACTTCTTCTAAAAGAACTTCTACAATTTTTCTTTTAACAACAGCATCAAGCCCAGAAAATGGTTCGTCTAAAATCAAGTATTTTGGCATGATACAAAGATTTAACATTAGCATAAGTGAGGTTTTAGTCCCTTTTGAAAGATTACTTATTCTTTTTTTAGCATCTACTTTAAAAGTTGTGTTAAGATGGTTGAATTTTTCTTTGCTAAAACTACTATAAGATAAGCTGTACATATGTATAATATCAGTCACCTTATAAGAATCATAATAATGGCAGTAATCAGGAACATAAGCGATTTTAGCTTTTACATCTGGATTGTCAAACACCTCCTTGTTGTTAAACTTCACAAAGCCTTTATCGGCTTTCCATATTCCTGTAATAATTTTAATAAGAGTGGTTTTGCCTGCACCATTTGGACCAATTAATCCAAAAATATGACCTTTTTGAATATTGAGGTTTATATCTTTTAAAACGTTGCTACTATCTAGGGATTTACTAATTCCAGATACTTTTATCAATACAATCACACCCTTTCAATATTTGAATAAATATCATTTACTATTTTAAAAAAATCTTTTTTTTCGATGCCCAAATAATGAGTTTCGATAATAATATCTTTAAGAATATTTTTGATGTTCTCAAGCTTATCTAAGTCCAGTTTAGGACTATAAGAAGAGGACACAAAAGTACCTTTACCTGAAAGTGTTTCTATAACTTTTTGGCGTTCAAGCTCTAAATAAGCCTTACTGACTGTGTTTGGATTTACAGTCAAAAGTTTAGACATTTCTCTCACAGAAGGAAGTTTTTCGCCAGGAGATAATAATTCTTTTAGAATGTTTTCCTTTACTCCATCTACAATTTGTTCATACAAAGGCTTATTACTTCTTGGGTTAATGTTTATCATTTATAATCACTCACCTAGCATAGTATTAAGTGTACTAATGTAAATAGTACACTTAATACTATATCATATAACTTGAACTTTGTAAAGAAATAAAAAAAGAATAACCTTTAGTGTACAAACATAGTAATTAGTAGTGAAATAAATAGACGCTGCTATTGTTGTAAAAGGGATACATATGAAAAAAATTATTGGTTATATTTTATTGATGACAATGGTGATTATAGTTATACCATTTATAATTGTAAAAGGGTGCAGTACAGTTGTTGAAGATCTTATACCGATGGATGAACCAGAAATCTTGGAAAAAAATGAAGTGCTTTATTTGGATGTTTATGTAGCGAGTGAGGGTGAAACAAAAAAAATGCCTCTCGAAGAATACTTAATTGGGGTTGTGGCTGCTGAGATGCCAGCAAAATTTGAAACAGAAGCTTTAAAGGCTCAGGCTGTAGCTGCAAGAACCTATGCATATGGAAGAATGAAAAAAATTTATGCATCTAATAATAGTGATGCTCACAGAGGCGCTGATGTCTGTACTGATTCAGGTCACTGTCAGGCTTGGATAAGCAGAGCGGATGCCATTAAAAAATGGGGAGAGGATAGTGGAAAAGAAAATTGGGATAAGATAAAAAGAGCAGTTAATGAGACAGAAAATATAATTATTTGGTATGAAAATAAAGTTGTTAATCCTTTATATCATGCAAATAGTGGTGGCATAACAGAAAATTCTGAAAATGTATGGGACGGAGTAGAAGTGCCTTATTTAAGAAGTGTAAAAAGTAAAGGAGAAGATGCCAGCTCGGAATATGAAGTGGTGACAACATTTAAGGAAGAAGATTTTATAAGTGCATTTAAAAGTGAACTTCCTGATTTGAAAATTGAGGAAGAAAATCTATTAGATCAGGTTGAAGTACTTGAAAGAACAGATAGTGAAAGGGTAGATAGAATTAAAGTGGGAGATGTTAATTTAAAGGGAACTGATTTTAGAAGAATTTTAGACTTAAGATCTACAAACTTTATTATTGAAGAAGAGGAATCTGGTGAAATAAAGATAACCACTATAGGTTATGGGCATGGAGTGGGAATGAGTCAGTGGGGAGCCAACCATCTTGCAAAAGAAGGAAAGGGCTTTGAAGAAATTATAAAACATTACTATAAAGAAGTAGAGTTAGATAACATAAAAAATATAGAAGAAAACTTTGAAAACTATTAAATTAATTAGCGTTAATAATTGTTATGGCTTTTTACTTCTAATTTTATAAAACAGGTGTATGTTATTTTTCTTTACCTTTATTGCATACACCTGTGAATTTTTAAACCTGAAACATCAGATTGGGATAAAATATTAAAAAAATTTCACCTCTATGTATATTGTTCCCATTTGGGGAAACAATAATTTATGGAGGTGGAAAAAGTGAATTTTAAAAAATTATTTCCGGATAAAAAAATCACACAAAAGAAAATACTAGAATTTTTTGACAAAAAAGGTTTTTTCGTTGTTTTGGGTTTGTGTTTAACTATTATAGGAGTAACGGCTTACTTAGTGGCGTCTAGTAGTTATGAAGAAGAAATAATTACTCATGAAATGATGGATGGTATTCAAGAAGATATTGGGCAAAGCACTGCTTACTTTGAAGAAGATGAAGATGTAGTTGCAGACAAAAAAGTAGAGGATGAAACTTCTTTAGATGACAAGGAGATGGCAGATGAAGGTGATGTAGAGGAAAAAGAAGAAACAAAAGAGCAGATTTCAGATTCAAACTTAGCACAAGAAGATGAAGATATTCCTGTAGCAAAGGAAAGTGTAGAGAATATTGAATCAGAAGTGGCAGATACAGATGTTGAAAGTCAGGAAACAGAAGTGGTAGATACAGGTGGTCAAAGCCAGGAATTAGATGCTGTTGAGGCAGTGAAAGTGCCTAAATTTATTATGCCTGTACATGGAGACATTATATTAGAATTTGCTATTGATAAACTGGTGTATTCAAAGACTTTAAATGAATGGAGAGCACATACAGGCGTTGGTATAAGTTCAGAAAGAGGAACACCTGTAAAGGTTGTTGCAGATGGGGTTGTATCAAACATTAAAAATGATCCAAGACTTGGGATTACTATTATTGTTGAACATTCAAAAGATTTAAAAACCGTATATGCAAACCTTGCAAGTGGTGAAATGGTAACTCCAAATCAAAAAGTAGAGAGGGGAGAGGTAATTGGCAGTGTTGGGAATACGGCTAGTTTTAAAGCAGCAGACCCCTCACATCTTCACTTTGAAGTATTAAAAGAAAATCAACCTGTAGATCCTATAAAGTTTTTACCAGTTGATTGAGTAAAAACTTCTAAAACGGGGTCAGGCTTTAATAATTTACTTACTCGTATGAGTAAGTAAATTATTAAAGCCTGACCCCGTTTTATTAATCTATCATAACTACATTTAAAGCAGCATATATATTATTGTAGCGATAGCGAATTTTCTTAGAAAGCGTTGTTTTATATTCAGGAAATAAACAGCTAAGAACAATTTATTAAAAAACACTTATATTACAAGGACATTCAATAGAAAGTACATACTATACACAAAATTACCTTGTTTTGTTCAGGACTGTTATTGGGTCTAGCCACAAAATCAATGTATTTGAGGTAAGAAAAAACAAGTCAGGTAGTTGAATTGTCAATAGAGATCAACTGTAAGGGGGGCGTATCATTGAAAGGGTACATAGAAGAAAGAGCACTTGAACTGGCTGGATTTATAATTGAAAACAAGGCAACAGTGAGAGCCGCTGCGAAAAAATTTGGAATAAGTAAAAGTACAGTACATAAGGATGTAACAGAAAGATTGATGCAAATAAACTATGCTTTAGCCGAAAAGGCTAAAACAGTTTTAGAAAAAAATAAAGCTGAAAGACACATCAGAGGAGGAATGGCAACAAAAGCTAAATATAAAGAAAAAAATGGAGCTATTTTAAAAAGAGAGATTTAAATGAATTTGTTTAGATGAAACTGGAATTTTAAAATCAGATAAAAGGTTATTAAGAACTTTGAGTGAGATTTTATACACTTAAAGTTTTTTTTATCAGATTAATTTTTTTCCTTGGATTGCACAAAAATGTTGCAATATTAATATAGTGTGATAATATTAATATTGATATAGATTTTGTTTTCTTTTCTATTCTGAATTTCGAAAGGAAGATGCGTTTTGTTTGGAATTGGGCAGGATATAGGTATAGACTTAGGAACAGCAACAATACTTGTATATATAAAAGGAAAAGGTGTTGTGCTTAGCGAACCTTCGGTTGTGGCTTTAGATCAAAATAACAACAAACTTTTAGCTGTGGGAGAAGAGGCTAGAAGGATGTTGGGAAGGACACCTGGCAACATAGTTGCAATACGACCTTTAAGAGAGGGAGTAATTTCGGATTATAATATAACCGAGAGAATGCTAAAGTATTTTATAAATAAGGTTACTGGAAGCAGAGCTTTTAAGCTTTTCAAACCAAGAATTATTGTATGTGTTCCAAGTGGAGTAACAGAAGTTGAAAAAAGAGCCGTAAGAGAAGCTTCTAATCAGGCAGGTGCAAGAAGAACATATCTTATTGAAGAACCAATAGCAGCAGCTATTGGCTCAGGAATAGACATTTCAAAAGCTTGTGGAAGCATGGTTATAGATATAGGTGGAGGAACTACGGATGTAGCGGTTATATCTTTAGGTGGAACAGTTGTTAGTTCTTCTATAAAAGTAGCTGGAGACAAGTTTGATGAAGCCATTGTAAGGTATATGAGAAAGAAACATAATATAATGATAGGTGAACGCACTTCTGAAGAACTAAAGATAAATATTGGAACTGTGTATCCTAGAGTTCAGGAAGTTACGATGGACATAAGGGGAAGGAATCTCATATCTGGATTACCCAAAACCATTACCGTTTCCTCTACAGAAATTATGGAGGCTTTAGAAGAGCCTGTTTCAAGCATTGTTGAAACTGTACACTCTGTGCTTGAAAGAACACCACCAGAACTGGCATCAGACATTAGTGACCGTGGAATTGTTATGACAGGTGGAGGAAGTCTGATGTATGGATTTGATAAGTTAATTCAAGAAAAAACAGGAATTAATGTGGTTGTCGCAGATGATGCTGTGTCAAGTGTTGCTTTAGGAACAGGAAAAGCACTGGATAATATTGAGATTATGGAAAAAAGTGAAGAAGCTGAGCAAATGAATCGCAGATAAACAAAGACAGGGGGACGGTTCTCTTGTCTCATTTTAAAATGAGACAAGAGAACCGTCCCCCTGTCTTTTTGTCTTCCTTGACTTGTGTTATGTGTAGTTATATAATGGTATAAAGAAATGTATTTACAAATTTTTAGGTTATAATTAAAAAAGGCGGAGTAAAAATGAGAAAAAATTTACTAGTTTCATTCATCATAAGTCTAGATTTCTGTTGATATTTGCATTTTATTTATAGATTTAGTATAATAGGTTAAACTAATAAGTTTCAAAGGGAAAAATAAAAGTTTTTAAGTTATTATTTTGTTATATGTTGAAATATTTTAATTATAACTTTTAGGAGGGTAAAGAAGTAATGAATAGAATGAGTATAACTATATTTATTGTTTTTATTATATTTATCATATTAAGTTCATGTGTATTTGTATCTAATCCAAAGGAAATTCAAGGTTCGGGAATTCTTACAAAACAAGAAAAGAGTTTTACTGATTTTAATAGTTTAAACATTTGTAGCGACTTTAATGTTATTGTAGAAAAGGGTACAGAGTACCAAGTTGTAATAGAAGCAGATGATAATTTGTGGGAATATCTAGAAATTGAATTATATGAAGATACTTTGATTTTAAATTGGGATAGGGATTTTCAGTTTAAAGAAAATACCTTTAATGCATTCATAAAAATGCCTGATATTAAAAAAATTGAAACACGAAATGATTCAATAGTAAAGTTAGATGAAGAATTTATTCTATCTGATAATTCTATTGAATTAAACTTATATAACAGTTCTATGATTGAAGGAGCAATTCAAGCAAAAAAAATAGATATATTAATGAAAAATAGCAGTTATCTTAAATTAGAAGGAAAAAGTAAAGAGTTAAATTTAGATTTATCAATTAAAGCTGAAGCAGATTTGTTAAAATTTAAATCTGAAAAATCAAAAATTAATGCTAAAAATAGTAGTAGAGTTTACCTTCTATCACCGAATGAATTAGATTTATTTATGAAAAATAGCAGTTATCTTAAATTAGAGGGTAAAGGTGAAGAATTAAATATGAATTTGTTGAATAGTGTCACAGTAGATATTTCTGATTATAATGGTGATAAAGTAAATATAGATAAAAAGCACTCAAGTAGAGTTATAGAAAGATAAAAAGAACAATCTAATGATACTAAGTTTAGTATTTTATGATAAGAAAAATAATTGATTAACTTGTATATAAGGGGAGATATAGTTTGTTTTCTAATTTTAAATCATTAAACGAAATTTTTTATAATAATTCAATTAATTTTGGAGATAAAAAGCTTGTTTACTTTAGAGATGATGAAAACAAGGAAAAAGCCTATTCATATAAAGATATAATGTATTACTCAATGGATTTGTCCAAAAAATTGATAAATTATAATTTAAAAACAGGTGATAAGGTAATTATTTCATTAGATACAGGAGTGAATTTCATTATAAGTTTTTTTGGAGTTTTATTTAGTGGAGCAATACCTATACCAATACCGCCTGTAAATTCTTCCAAAAAAGACACGATTAATAGGATGAAACATATATTGCTTGATAGTAATGCTAAATATGTAATAGTACATAAAAAAATAGAAGATAAATGTTATAAACAAATGCAAGGCATGATAGAAAAACTTAATATGCAAAGAATAATTGTGAATTTGTATTACACAAGGCTTGGATTAGACAAAAATATTGAGTATTATACACTTAAATCAGAAGATGTTTGTTTTATACAGTACACATCTGGTAGTTCTGGACTACCAAAAGGTGTTCCAATCAAGCAAAAGAATTTATTTCATAATGTAGATACTATTTCCAGAGCAATAGATATAAAAGAGAAGGATTTTGCAGTTTCTTGGTTGCCTTTATATCATGATATGGGTCTTGCCTTTATCAAAAGTTTACGATAAAGGCAATTATCGAAAGTATTTGCTTATCGAAAGAAAGGAGCTGATGTGTGATTAATTCAGCAGGTTTAAACTGAATTACTTACGATAATACTTTGGGTAGAATTAATAAATCTATTCTGGAGGTGTTATCAAAATGACACAGTTAACAATTAAAGAGTTATCTGAAAAGGTATTAGAAGAACTACAAAAACTTAAATATTCATATAATTCAATATCGACGTTTGTCAAGACAGATGTCGAAAAAAATTAAATAATTTTCAAAAAAGTTATGTAAATTGTGCTATTTTTTAAAATTTATAAATAATATTGTATTAAATTACATTAAACAAATTATTTCACTCTGAAGTATATTTTTGTTATGTTATGAATATACAAAGTAGTGTTTGGATAGCGCTTGGAACAAATAATGTTAAAACGCTAATGCTTTTTTTATTATTATTGGGGATCTACGCGGTATCCCCAAACCCCTTCCGCGTGAAGAATAAAAACAAATTTTAAACCCCAAAAATTTATTTTTATTCTTTGTATTTAGCTACCAAATCCTGTTTTCAAGGTATCTTGTTTGTTTTTAATTGGGTTTAAAGCCACTTCTCTTATTGGATCCCAATCTCTTATAGGCTTTTTCCAGCGTTCAGGATGTAATTTCTTTGCTGTTTCATAAACCTTTTTTCTCTTTTTTAATATTTCATTTACTTGGCCTGTATGCACTGAGTTAGGTGTTGTAAATTTAAGGCTGCTATGATAGTGTTCATTGTTATACCAATCTACAAAATTATTTACCCATTCCCTTGCTTCATCAATAGTTTCGAAACCTTTTCTTGGATAATTAGGTCGATATTTACATGTTCTAAATAATGACTCCGAATAAGGATTGTCATTACTCACTCTTGGTCTAGAATATGATTTTATAATACCTAAACTTTCTAATTTGCTTTTTAATGTAAAGGACTTCATAGGCGGACCATTATCTGAATGTAATATCAATGGTTTATTTCTAACTTTTTCTGATGTAACAGTTCTTTCAACTAGTTGTGAAGCAAGTTCTCCATTTTCGTCATGCCAAACTTCCCAGCCTACTATTTTCCTGCTATATATATCTACTATCATATATAATTTATAGTATAGTCCTCTTACTGATGTATTTAAGTATGTTATATCCCATGACCAAACTTCATTAGGAGCTTTGGCTATATGTGTTTCAGGGGTTTTACGCATTGTAGGCGCTTTACTACGCCCTCTATTATGTTGCATATTTTCGTTTCTTAATATTCTATACATAGTTGATTCTGAAGCAATATATATCCCCTTATCAGCAAGTGTAGGGACTATCTGTGACGGTGGTAAATCAACAAATCCAGGTGAATTTACAATCCTTAAAATAGATTTATATTCGTCTTGTGTTAATTTGTTTACAGGTTCAGGTCTATCTGCATAAGGTCTTTGATCTTCCTTGATATTATTTCCTTCTACCCATCTTTCATATGTTCTATCAGTTATACCTGCTATTTTACATGCTTGCTTTAGCCGTGCACCATTTTCTCTTGCTTCATTTATTAGTTTTATTATTGTTTGGCGTTCCGATAAGGTAGTTAATCGTCCTCTTCCTCCCGGAACGCTTGTAGCTTTTTTCTAAGCACCAACAATGCAGCTGCTTCTGCCAATGCTTTATCCTTTCTGTTTATCTCCTTTTCAAGAGATTTAACTTTTTTCTTTTCTTTCGTTAATTCTTCTTTTGCTTCTTTAACAGGTTCAGGTTCTTTATCTAGAGCCGAAGCAAAACACTTTTGCCATCTTTTTACTTCCTGTACATATAAACCATTCTTTCTACAATATTCATTTAATTCATACTCTGATAATGTATACGTTTCTACAACAACCAGAAATTTATCTTTTGAGATATTAATTTTTTTACTACTTTTGTTCAACTCTTTTGATTTCCATGTACTTAAAGTACCTAATGGTATGCCTGTTTCATTTGAAACTTCTGACAATGACATATTATTAGGAGGTAATATTTTCATAAGAATTGATTCTTTTTGTTCTTTTGAATATGTTTTGTTGTTTTTGTTATCTTTCCCCATAGTTATCGTCTCCTTTTTATCTCTTATTTGACCTTAACACAATTTTTACCTTACGACAACTATTTTAACACAGGGGGATATGCAGTTTCCGTGCTGCATTTAAGAGAATCCAATCATTTATCGAAGACAAGGAAGAGAAGTATTTCACTGAAGAACTTGGCAGGCAGTATCTTTTAGAACGTTATAATTGTGATGTAGATTATTATTCGGAAGCATGTCCAAGTAATGCAAAGCATGCCATGCGTCAAGTTCGACTACTTGGTGACTACCAGTTACATGGTGTGATTATACGTAGGATTGTCAAAAAGAAAGGCTACACCAAACCTCCGCAGTTTGAAAAAGTACTTTCGGATTATGAAATTGAGTGTGAAAATAACCAATATTCAAAAAGGGGTATGCGGACTCGTTTACAACGTCTGTTCTTTTTTATTGATTATCTCAATCTGCGAAAAATCATGGATGTGAATAATATTACACCCGCAATTATTTCTGATTATGTAAAGACAATCTACCATCACCATGAGAAAAGCATGGCTTCAATATTGACAACATTGCGTGTTTTTTTGAGGTTTCTATACACGAAAGGCTTAACATCGTCTGATTTATCTTTATCAGTTCCAAAGCATACAAAATATTGGTACCCTGCAGTTCCTACTACTTGGAACCCAGACAATGTTAAAAAAATGCTTGACTCAATTGACAGAGGTAACCCTACTGGGAAACGTGACTATGCGATACTTCTTATTGTGGCAAAACTGGGCATACGCGTTGGTGATATTAAAAACTTACAACTTACTCATCTGGACTGGCATGAAAAGAAAATTCATTTCACTCAACAAAAAACAGGTACATATATTTCGTTTCCGATTTTAAACGACATTGGATGGGCAATTATTGACTACTTGAAAAATGGGAGACCTGTAAGCGATAGCCCATATCTTTTTTTAAGAGCTTTTGCACCATACAAAGCATTTGGACAGAATGCAAATCTCCACAATATCATAGTAAAATATACAAGAAGGGCCAAAATTAGAATTCCAAAGGGAAATCGCCAGGGACTGCATTCACTCAGGCATACTCTTGCAAGTACTATGTTGGGAAAAGGGACACCTTTGCCTGTCATTTCAGAGGTACTTGGGCATGTTAATTCCAAGTCAACATCCGTTTATCTTCGCACCAATATGGATGAACTGAAACAGTGTGCCGTTGACCCAGAGGAGGTGCTTTTAAATGAGTAATCAAATTATTTTTCATAGTGTCTTATCTGATATATTCTGTTCGTATATTGATGAAAAACACGCTCTGGGATACAGTTTTAACAAAGGAGAATCCATGCTTAAACGGTTTGATGCTTTTTTACAAACACAGAATCACTCCCAAATTAACCTTCCTAGGGACTTGGTTATTGAATGGTGCAAACAATCCCCAAATGAAACAATAAATAACCGTGCACGCCGTATTTCACTGCTGAGAGGCTTGGCAGAATACATGAATAGAATTGGTTATCCTGCATATATTCTTCCAAAAGGGATGGTTACTATTGATAGATATGCATATCAGCCATACATTTTTTCGAACGAAGAAATTCGGCGAATACTTGTTGCCTGCGATAATTATTCACCTTCTGCAACTTCACCCTATAGGCATAAAATTATCCCGTTGCTCATGCGGATTTTATATGGTTGTGGGCTTAGGGTTTCAGAA
>NZ_JAVDDS010000055.1 GCF_030848475.1 Herbivorax alkaliphila | reverse complement strand
CTCGTATCATCAATATAATTTAAAATTGTATCTTTTGAGCATCTGTTTAGTAACGTAATAATATTCTGAAATAGATTAATTTTAATTTCATCTGTTTTTTCTATTATTGTATTTGAAAATAACGAACGTATTAAACTTTTTATTCGATAAAATGTATTACCAGATACAATTGTATCATCAACAAAATGAAAATTAATGACTGATTTTCTTTTGGCATTTTTTATGTTTTTATACAATGTTGTTATATTGCTATATTTAGTTTTTACATTGTCCCTATATTCTCTATCGCTATCTAAGTATATTACAATTGGTGCATTGTTAAAAACATGAGAATTAATTTCTTCTACAAAAGCAGCATTAGTTGTATGAATAGGAGCTACAATTATATCATATATAAAATTATAACCTTGAGATAACAACGTATCTTTTTGATCATCTATTGCTTTTTTTAATTTTACCATCCATCTAATAAAATCCTGGTTTTTTGTCTTTGTTTTTTTTATGTATTGAAATAATCTTCCAGTTTTAAAATAAAACGAGTAATGATTTCTTTTTCTCGTAAAGTGACCATATAACATGTGCTTTTTTAAAAGATCTATATTACTTTTTTTACTCGAACCATTACTAATGTTTGTATATTTCTCTTTTAATCCTATCATAGTCATAGGAACTACCGACGCATTATTAGCTTCAACAATTGGTTTTTCGTCAAGTAAATTTTCAGGAAAACACTTTATACACGACAAAGGTTCCTGCCATTTACTATCTACCAATACATTGTAATATACAGATTCTGGAGTAGTTGTTTTAGTTTTAACTATTCTGTTACTCTTATCAAATTCACTCCAGTATTGTTTTTCAATGATAGATAAATTATCAATTTTATCATTTGAATCTCTAATTAAAATAACTGCTAAATTTACAATTATTCTTTCCTCTATATCGTTTTTAATTTTTCTTTTTAATTCAGCTGTAACTTTACTATGTGTTGTAAGCGTGCTATTTATAGGTACTATTATAGCAAAATATGCATCTTTCATTTCCTCAGTAAAAAACCTGAATTCCGGATGTATTTTTTGTTCAAAAATAATATAGCTACAATCAATTTCAAACACTTTTTTTAATATTTTTTTAGTTTCATAAATTAGCATTTCAGAATAAGTTTCATATCCCACTAAAACAATATTATCTTTCATATTGTCTTCTAGTTTATCCTTAATGTTAACAGATAATAAATATGCAAATCTTGAAGTATAATGACTTGAATTAAATAGTAAAGACGCTTCATAAAACTTATCTACAATATGCATTTTTGATCCTATTCGCATATGGATTTCATTTAGACAACATCCAAATGGCTCTTTTTGAATATCCCTTTTTAAATCTTCTTCTACTTTTTTTCAAATATTGTCATATTTCCATCTTTGATCAATATATCAAAAGGAATAATTGAAATAGTATCCTTGTCTTTTAAATTGCTCTTAACTCTATTATTAAGTATACCACTCATTATATCTAAACATTCATTGAACTCTCCTTTTGCATTTGCAAGAAACTCACTAGTGTATAAAGCAGATTCAATTGTTTTTCCTTCAAACACAACTTCAGTTGATAAAGTATTATTACAAGCATAAATGTGTACATTTTCCATTGAAGCACATTCGCCTACTTTATTATAAAAAACCGAAAAACAGCGAGTGAAATTTATTATAAATTCATTAGATGCACCTATTAATGCAATTCTAAGCATACTTTCTTTATTTTTGGTAATGAAAGATATAAGTGCTTTTGATAATATTTCAATACATTTTGTTTTATTAATGTTCATAACTTCGATAACATAAAAATGTTTATCATTATATTTTTCACACAAAGTTGACGCAACTTGATTTATTTTTTGTTTTTTACCTTCTTGTGTTAATTTAATTATTGAATCTGTATAATCATCTGTTAATTCTTTTATTTCTTCTTTTGAACTAATTCTAACTTCTTTCCAATCGTTGTTTAATGATTCATCTTTATAGTTTAGTGATATATTTAGACCTACTCTTTTTTGCTCATCTCGTTTTCTTAATGGAAGTAATACCCTGTATTGTGTTCCTGGAAGATGCCACTTTTCATAATCATTATTATTAAAATTTTTTTTGGGATTATAATTTCTAACATAAAATTCATTCTTTTTAATTTCAAAACCTTTGGAGCTTTTTACTCTAAAGAAACCTTTATGTGACTTAACTGAAGAATCAAAAATTTGCAGGCCATAATGATTTGTTATATTGTTTGGATACTCATAAAACTTTGTCCATAATTTTTGCATTTCTTTATCTGGTTCAAAAAAATTAGATAAACTAATTCTCTTAATCATCTTTTCTTTTAATTCTGGACAAATTTCTTTATTTTCACTTTGGTTCTTTAAATTAAATATAAATTGATTTGGTATATTAAATTTATCATTTAAATCAGAAATTATTAATTCAATATAATAGTCTTCTAATAGTTCATATTCTTTATAGTTGTTTTCTAAATATGAGCTATTTTTCCCGTGTATACGAAAACTCAAATATCCTTCTTTTGCATAATTTATAACGTTTTCAATGAGTTGTAAAGCTCCGTCAGCAAAATCTTGTGAAGCTTGTAATATGCTTTTTATTTCTTGTGAATCAATGTCTTTACTTTCTTTTTTTACATATTTACAAAATACAGAAAAAAACAAAAAGGAAAGCATCGACATGTTTTTAAACAATTTATATTTCTTTTCATTTTCTTCTTTATCTTTATTTAATACCCGAGAATCTTTTAATAAATCTATGCAAATATCTTTAATTATCAATTCATATAAATTGATATTAAATTCATTTTCATCTTTTATATCTGTTTTAGAATTAGCTTGGTTTGAGAAGTACTCTTTATGAATTTTATATATATAATCTCTATCAATATTTGAGCTATTATCAGATTCATTACTTACATTTTCAAAAGACTTAAAATAATCTTCAACAGTGTTTGAAAAAACATAATAACTACTTCTATCAATTCTAATAAGAGGTAAAAATTTATTTAAGCTACCAATTCCATGAATATCTAATCTAGAAATTTTAAGTTTTGCCTTTGAAATATCTATAAAATATACATTATTGTAAAAAAAATTTTTTTCTAGACACGAGCCTGTTAATTTATATTTCTTTTTAGTGAGATTTGCAACATATATTTTCCATTCTTTCAATTTTGATAAACTTTCAAAAAGCATGTAATATGAAAACCTTTTTTTATAACCCTCATCAGAAGATATAATACTTAAATAACATTTGTTCTCATACATACGCCTAATCAATGCAAAATATTGCAACTGAACAATGTCTTGTTGTTTTTCCTTTTGTTTTTTATAATCAATACGAAAGTAATATCTAAATAGAGACTTATTCTTTTCATTTTCTTTAATAAAATTATTCAAGTTTTTCAAACGATTCGGATCTGGCTCAAGTTTATTTAACTGATTTTTTTTCTTTTTATATTCTATTTGTTCAATACATTTTTTGTCGTTTTTATTACTATCAGTATTTTGAAATATTTCAATTTTAAAATTAATATCATCGCTATTTATTATTGTAGCATCTTGTTCTATTTTACTTATGAATTTAAAACACTTCGAGTATAAACTTATGTCGCTTTCAATAGTAAATACAAAGAAAATATGTTGCCGTTTGTTTGCTCCATTTTTTTGCATTGCAATTACTCCTTGTTTTAGTTTTAAAACCAATAATAAACTTCACTATGAAACACTTTTTTATTTAGACTGACATATTTAGACCTTTTATTTTTCTTTTTTGCAACTCTTGACAAATATTTTATCATATGTTTCACACATATGTAAATAGAAAACAATTGTTTTGTTTATTTTGTTGTAAGATTATGCTTTTTTCAAGTTTTCTTATTCCAATGAAGATTTTTATATTACAACATGTAATTTAACTTGAGAAAAAAAGATATGCGTGTTGTTATTTGATGAGTATCCTCAGCTATATATGAACATTACCATGTAAAAACTTTTAGTTATGCGTGCCTAGAAATTTTATAAACATATATTTTACCAAACAGATTTTCACTTACACCTTTTGGTACTGATGGACAAAAGTAAATTCTATCAGGAGCTTCATTTGAAATTCTTTTCATTTTTGTGTGAAGTTCACAATTAATCTTCACATTATCTATAATTCTACTTAATTGCTCATTTACTTTTTTTCTGTCACGTTCTGGCGAACAATCAATAGACATTTTCTCACCAATATCTTTATAACTTATATTACTTTTTAAAATATCGGGTATTTCTTTATCTATATAATACAAATGATATATAATTTCTCTCTTTCTTCTTTCAAATCCATCACTTAGTTTTTTTATAGAGTCTACAATATCTCTATCAAAAACAATTTCCGCAAGAATAAGCTTTAGCTCATTAATAAAATCATTTATTTCGTCAAAACATATACAAAACAATAAAAGTACTTGTTTTAGTTGGTCTATATTAGATATATTTCTTAATCCTTTTATGTCATCCTTTTTATACTCAACAATTTTATTATTATAATTGAATTCATCATTGTTTTGTAATATTTTCTTAAAAGATGAGGATTCTATTTCAATTAATTGATTTATTTCATTAATAAGTTTTTCATAATCAGAAACCTCAATAACCTTAACTATCTTTTCAAACATTTTGCTAAGTATTCTGATATCTTCATTTTTTGATTTAGCGTAAATCATTTCGTAGATTTCATTTAAGTAGTGTTCATCGGAGGGTAATGAAATGGTATATGCAAGTGGTTTTATAATATCAATAATTGAAATAAAATCACTTAAATTACTTTCATCTAATAAAATAGTGTTTAAAAAAGTTTCAGAATTAATTGCAATAGTTTTATTCATTTTCTCATCCTCATTTTTCTAATATCTAATAAATCATTCTCTTCTTGATCCATAAAGCCCTCTGGCCAATGATCTATTTCCATTTTCTCATTTAAAACTATCTCTTCAACCTTACATTTTTTTTCAACATTGAAATAATTAATACTCATGTCTCTATGGTTTAATTGAATTTCATCACTTAATACTGCTTTTCTAAATCCATTTACAATGTGATCACTATGGGTTTCTATAATAACTTGAACTCCCGAAGATGCAACAACTGACAAAAAAGAAGCTATATTAGATTGGGCTTTTGGATGCAAATGTAATTCTGGGTTTTCAATAATTAAAATAGAGTTCTTCTTCGCTATTAGTCCTGCCACAATTATTGGAAGCACAAAAGAAATTCCATATCCAACATTAGTATAATGAAACGTAGATTTATCTCCAAATAAAATAGAAATGTTATTATCTAAACTATAACTTTTTGCTGTTACCCTGTTACCAGGCAATATAAAATTTAACCAGTTATTCATTTGAATATCAAAAAGTTTTGTTTCTTTGTAATCCCAATGGTTTCTTTTTTTATCAATAGAAATTAAGTTTTTTTGCCCTTTTTCAATTATATAACCTAAATACTCGTTATTTTCTCCAAGATTAATACTATTAACATTACCGTTCTTTTGAATGTTTGAAATATTTCTATCCGAGCTTAAATATATTAAATCATCAGAGGCATATTCATTTTTATCAACATTTAGTGATAAAACATTGTTATCATCAGTAGGAGAAAATTTTATAGTACATTTTTCATTGCTATAATTCAGAGTAATGGTAAATAATTCATCAAAAGCTTCTTCATAAAGAATCTCATTAAAAGAATAAAGATTTAAACCATATTTATTGGTTATAATATCTAAACTCTTACCATTATTATTACAACTTTTATCTAAAGACATTTCTGATAATAATAATGCTTGAATAAGTGAAGACTTTCCACCTGAATTTGTACCTAATAATAGATTGGCATGATTTAGTTTTACTGTAATGTCTTCAAAACACTTAAAATTTTTAATTTGTATGCTTTTAATCATATTTACCTCCATATATTGACTCTAAAAATTCGTCAATCCGCAAAAAAGTTGTATCAACTCTGGTTTTATCACTAGTTGCATATGTTATAGAATTATAAAGATACTTATCCCTATCTAGTCTCTCAGCAAACTCTTTTGTAATATTTCCTCTCTCTTTTATTACAGAAGTATCATATCTTGAAATTAGTACAGAAAATGCTGTAAACAAAGATTTGTTTATCTTGTTTTTTGCTTCATCACTAAAGTCTACATCAACTTTTCTAAAGGCATAATCACCAAACATTATATACGCATTTTCCATAGCAATATGAAAATCTTTTTTAATAGTTTCAAAAGGAAACTTCTTATACTCGCTGTTTAAAACTTCTACAACATTATCCAAAAACTCATCCATCAAGCTATTATAATTAAGGTCAGTGAATAAATCCTGCTTTTTGTAAATAAGGTAAAACCCTATATATCTAAGTATTAACTCCTGATCCATCATTCTTTTAGGCGAAATACTATTACTAGTAGCTTTTTTAAATTCTTCTGACTTTGATAATTGCCTTATAAAATCTCTAGAATTTTTCCTCAAAATAGAATTTCTTATCTCTTGAGCATTTAAACTCTTACCGCCAGTATTTAATCTTTTGAAAATATCTAGTTTTACTTTATGTGGTGTATCAGGTTCAATAATATTACAATCAATCTGATAGGCTTTTAATTGCCTTACAAATTTAGGATGCAAGGAAGTGCTAGGGCTTTTTTGAAAATATTTATTATCACAATCCTCTTTTAAATACTCTAAATTCCTCAGTTTAAAACTATTAGAAAAATATTCTTTTATAACAGACAATCTTTGTACACCATCGACAACCTGATACTTTCCTTCATTGTCTCGTGCAAGATAAAACACAGGTAGAGGTATTTTTAATAAAATTGATTCAATTAATCTAGACTTTCTTGTACTATCCCAAACATAATTTCTTTGAAAATCTGGAGATAAATCTAAAATTGGTTCATCAAATTCACTACCTACAATCATTTCATATATTTCTCTTAATGAGAATCTAGCTTGAGTAACTCTTATTGAATTTGGATCATATGGTACTATAATATTAGCCTCAGTATTTTCATCCTCTGAAGTAGTCTCAACACCATCTTCCAAATCATCTATCATCTGTTTAGTATTTTGGTTGTAGTTATTAATAAAAAGATCAACTAGCTTACCTGTATACTCTTTTAAAAAGTCTTTATTATCAACTCTTTTGGCTTCATAGCAATGTGTATCATTTTGAATTTTTGCTTGTATATTGATACCTTCTTTTGTAATAAAACTGTTTTGGGATTCATCGTTTTCTTTAAATTCTAATAAAACCATATCTTCATTAATTTCTATTTCAAATCTAACCTTTTTTATGCTTTGCATTAACTTCACACCTTTATATTTTATCTATTATTTTCTATTAGTTCTATTTCTATTAAGCTTCATCAACTGAACCTATAGGAAATTAACCTCCTATCGTTACACATAATATTGTATATAAATAATATATTTCAACAATTATTCTTCTTGGATTTCTTCAGATTTTTCAATTTAAGTATAGTCATTGGGTTCTAATCTATTTATATCAGCTTTATTCCTTCTAAATAAACGCTTTGGGATTTTTTTAAACTCAACTTCTTAAACACTATATTTTAAAAAAACATTTATACATAAAGAATATAATGTATTTTCATATTTTTTCTTTTTGCTTTAGTAATACAAAATTCTTTTCTATCCTTGTACCATCAGTAATTTCACTTGATATAATTGTATTGCATAAATCCCCTTATGTAAAGGGTTACTTGGTAAATTTTTTCTTAATGTTAAATCCATACGTTATAAAATACTCATCTATAAAAATACAATAAACTAACCTATATATCAAACATTGATATCTGCACACTTTCATTTTTCTCTTTCAAATAAATACTCTTAAATTTTTCTTTATCATTTAGCATTTCTTCTAATTTACCCAGCTTACTCAAACTAACAAATATTGCTACTGATCTTGCCTGACAGTTATAAGGCTTTTAAAACTTTGATTATATGCACTGTTTATATATTGAAGGTACTGGTCTCTATTCGAAAGAGGTTTATTAAAATCAATTTTATGTAAAATCATCCATAATTCAAATGTGAAATTACTATACCCTAAATTATATTTAATCTGCTTTCCAAGCTGAGATGCCTCTTTCATTAGTTTTAATGTTCGTTTAAAATTTTCAACATGTTCTTTATCATTGCCCTCATAATCAAACACGTTTGTAATACTTATTTTTGAAAAAATCTTTAATTTCTTTACCCATGATTTTGGATTTTTACACTTTTCCTTTTCAATATTAACTTTACATTTAGCATCAGGTTCACTATTTATTTTTTCCTGCAACCAATCAAAATACCATTTTTCGGTTTCTCCTTCCACAGAAAAATAATATTTTTTTGTTTTCTTTTTTAGCATTAGTCACACCTCTTTTCTTAATGCTAATTTAAAAAACTTTCAAAAATAGAAGTAAAGTCAATGTCTTTAATTGCACCATATTGACTTACAAAATAATTTTTCATATAGTCTTCATGGAGTCGAACACCATTTTTACCCGAAGTCCTAAAATCAGATAGTGAATAGTGAGTACTAAAATTTGTTTCATCATCACGTTCTACAAACTTTAATTCATCTCTCCTAAAAACATTAGAATTCAAAAATATGGGGTTGTGTGTATTAAATACAAGCTGTGCTTTATTTGTATTTATATCGTCATTATGAAAAATATTAATAATGCTAATTAGTGCCATAGGATGAATTGAAGCATCAAATTCATCAACAATCAAAGTTCCACCATTTTGCAAAACATTAATTACTAGCGGAAACATATTAACAAATCTGATAGTTCCATATGATTCAAAAATCTCAGCAGGTATAGCTGTGCTTCTTTTGTTATCTTTAAATATAGAACATAGTTTTGCTTCAGACTCGCCTTCTCTAATCATATATCCTAGTGCATTTGAGTTAATACCGAACAGCTTTGCAGCATCATCAATAGTTTTTTCAACATATACCCGTTGTTTTTTTGAATCTGAAAATTTTCGAGTTAACTTAAGAGCATTAGCCCTGTAAACAATTGTGAATTTGTTGTCTAGCCAATTATTTATTATTCCCACTAACTTTGCACTAAACATTGTTTTAAAACCATTCGTTAAAAACAGCTCTTCATCAACTAAATTATTCTTTGCAATAGATTTTACACCTTCTATATTGCCTTCAAATTCATTAACTAAATATTCTTTAATAGCATCAAAGTCACCAAATTCAAGTTTTTCACTTCTTGAATAAATCATCTTTTCATTAACAGACAATTCCTCGAATAAAACTTGTCTCTTGTAATCACTATCTAAAAACGTTCCAATATCAATTGAAAGCTGGTATTGAAATAAAATATTGTTTTCAATAAACTTTATCGAAAATTCAACTGGCTCATTATTTTGATTTAAATTATTAGGAATCAACTCTAATGCATTAACAGCAGTGTTAGGATGATTATCATCATCATCATTATTTCTAATATTTCCACGCAAAGCAATAGCTTTAAAAACTTCCATTGCCCCTATAATATTTGTTTTACCAGCTGCATTAGGTCCATAAATCACTGCTGAACAAAGTCCCTTATGTATTTTAGAACCAACTTTCTTTTTTAAAATACTGTAATCTAATCCTTTTTGCTTTGGAGCAGGTATTAATGAAAAAGAAGTCTCATCCTTAAAAGATTTATAATTTTTTGCTTTAAACTCTAGTAGCATATAACCAACCTCCATTTTGCAATATTTTTGCAAATTCATATTATTATTATATGCTCTATCCTGCCCAATTGTCAATTAATTATTCTCATTTTTCAAAATTTCTTCAAAATCAATTAATAAAGTTAATTGTATACTGTATTATTTAAATCAATAAAAGTCATCTTATAATTCGTTATTTCTGCTGTTAATGATAATATCCTTTTTAAATTAATCTTTACTTCATCTCCATTCACAAATTTCCTTAAAATTGAATTATTGAAATAATTATTTGTTTTTTGTAAAAAAACCGTATGTTCTTCTGTAGTTTCTCTCATGAAACCAAAAATCTTTATGTCATTTTAGTTCTCTGTATTTTTACGTTTAGAAAATTTCTTTTTAATAAAACATACTTTAACATCCATTATTTTACTCTCTTTAATATATATTCTTCTTGTTTTTCTACAGCTTTTTCAATTCTATTTAGCCTGTCATTATTCTGTACATATCCATCAAACAAAACATCAAGTTTCTTTCCGTGTTCTTGCTCAATCCTTGCGACTGTGTTGCTTAATACTTGTATTTCTTTATTTGTTTTTTTCTGTTCAATTTTAAGCCCTGAAACTTCATTTGTTAGTTTGCCCATTTGATCAGCAATGACTTCCAAAAGTTCTCTGTCACTCATTTTCACACCTCGTACTCAATCACTTTTTTAATCATTATATCATATTATTTCCAAACATAACACCCCTGATTTATCTTATTCTAAGACTCCATCTTCTTAATAAGAGCATATATAAACTTAAATTAAAACCATCTTAAAATAAGTCAATTTCTTTTTAAAAAAAATCATGGAATTTTATTTAAAAAGTAGATATCATTATATGTACATATAAAATTAAATCATTATAACGAATGTTATAATGAATAATATATTTTAGAGGGGGTAAAAAAAATGAAAATTTATAAGAAAAGAGTAAAATTAACTAATTCCTTAAGATTTCTTTTAATTGGTGCTTTACTCTTAGGAGTATTTAGTCTGTCTGGAACGGGATTTGCTGATACAGACACAGATGGTGAAATGGCATATGAGTCTCTTTCCTCGCCACAAGTTTATGGTGATTTAAACGGTGATGGGGTAATAGATTCAAATGATTATGTACTATTGAAAAGATTTATATTCGAAATTATCGATGAATTTCCTGTTGGAAATTTAGAAGTAGCTGACCTAAATGGAGATGGAATAATAGATTCTACAGATGCTACTCTTATGAGCAGGTATATACTTGATGTTATTGACGAATTTCCTGTTGCAGAGGATGAAGAGGATGAAGAGGATATCGATGCTATATCTGGGTATGTTGACACTAATACGAAACATCAGACAATTGAAGGTTTTGGGGCATCAATTGCATTTTATCAAAATTGGCTTATAGATCACCCTAATAAGGCTGAGATATATGATGTTATATTTGATGAACTTGGATTAAGTGTACTAAGACTTAATAATTGGTACATTACATATGAAGATGAAGTTTCCTTTGATCCTTCTGCTAAAGAGATTGTTGAAGAAGCTAGAAACTCTGTTGGTGATGATTTAAAAATAATGATGTCTTCATGGTCTCCACCAACATATTTAAAGTCTAATGAATCTAATGCAGGTGGAACGTTAAAACAAGAAAATGGAGAATTTGTATATGATCAATTTGCAGACTTTTGGTATGATTCACTAAAAGAGTATGAAGAAATTGGTATTGTGCCTGATTATATTAGTATACAGAATGAACCTGATATAGAAACATCTTATGAATCCTGTCTTTTTGATAAAGACGAAAATGGAAGCAACGCTGCATATGGAAAAGCCCTTGAAGCTGTTTATAATAAACTTCATACAGATATGGACAACCCTCCTAAAATATTAGGTCCTGAAGTTCTTGGCATTGGGTACAACAATTTTGATGGTTACATGAGTGGATTAAATATTGATCATTTAGACGGATTAGCTTTTCATTTATACCATGGAGGAGACGAAGATGATCCTGATTCATTTAACAATGAATTAGAAAATATTAATAACAATTATCCAGATATGCCTAAATACCAAACAGAATTCTACCGTGGTAATGCATTTAACACTGCATGGATTATGCATAACAGCCTTACTAAAGGAAATGTATCCATGTACTTGTACTGGGATTTAATATGGGAACATGGAAGCCTTGTAACACTAGAATTCCCTTGGGATAATAGCGAATGGACAACACCAAATGGATATATTGTAACTGATAAATATTATGCTTTAAAGCAGTATTCTAAATTTATAAAACCTGGCTATACTCGTGTTGATGCATCAATGGATTTAGATGATATAAAAATATCAGCATATATTTGTCCAGACGAAGAATCCATGTCAGTTGTTTTGTTAAATACATCATCTTCCTCAGAAACAGTAGCATTAGATTTTGATGGTTTTCTAGCATCTGATTCTGAAGTATATAGAACAAGCGATGATGAAAAAACAGAATTTATTGGTAGTCTTGGTGAAGGTAATACTGTTTATCTTCCTTCTCAATCAATAGCAACTGTTGTAATCCAATAATAATTAATTACATACATCAAAAAAAGAGCTGCTACACAATGTTAAACTAAGTAAGTTAGTTGTGTAGCAGCTCTTTTTTAAATGGCAAACTCACTTAAATAAGTGCACGTTATTTAGGTAGATGAAACATGGAATAAATATTAACTTCTAGTGGTGAAATAAATTCTATGATATACTGTAAGTGAACTTGTTTAGCTAAAGTTAAACATCGGAACTTCATGTGGAGACTAAACTCCACATGAAAATTTATAAGATGAACTCCACCTTATAGAAGGTGAAGCTTCAAAATAAGATATAAATGAATTTAATCTTTGCATATTATTAAGGAATAGACATTTTAAAAGAGCATTTCTTTTTATATGCTCACAACAAGATTTAATCCCTTATACAAAAGGATGGTTTTTTTATGAAAAGTGAAGACATTGCAAAAATAGTTGGTGTATCTAGGAGTACCGTATCCCGTGTAATTAACAATTATCCGGATATACCTGTTGCGACACGGGAAAAAGTTTTAAAAGCAATAAAAGAATATAATTATTATCCAAATGCATCGGCAAGAAAATTGGCAGGAATAAAAAATTCCACACTAGGTGTGTTTGTTGTTGATATTAAAGATGATGAAACTCCACATCATGTTATAAAAAATAATGAAGCTCTATTGTATGGTAATACTTTTTTTGCACCATTTATTAATGCTTTCATTGATCAGTCTAATAAAACAAATTATTATGTTTTAATATCAACTATCTATTCTACCAGTGAATTGTGGAAAATACAAAGTGCTTTTTATGAAAAAAGGATTGACGGTGGAGTAATTATTGGCAGCAATAAAGAAGATTATAAAAAAATACTAAAGCAAATGAAAAAAGAATTTTTTCTAGCTGCTGTAGATATTGAAACGGACGATTTTAATAAGGACAGAGCGATATACGTAAATATTAATAATTATAAGGCAGCTTATGATATTGGAAAGTACCTTATTGAACTTGGACATAAACGTATTGGCATAATAACAGGGGATTTAGAAAAGTTATCAGGAAAAAATAGATTTGATGGTTTCAAGCAAGCTTTAAAGGATTATAATATAAACTTGAAGGATGATTTTATTGGATATGGTGATTTCACAGAGCCAAGCAGCTATCTGGCTATGAAAAATATTCTAAAGTCTTCCCCTCGTCCAACAGCGGTATTTGTAAGTAACGATACCATGGCAATAGGAGCATACAAAGCTATTGGCGAATTAAATCTTAAAATTCCTGATGATATTTCAATAATTGGCTTTGATAACACTGAAATATCTGAATATATGTCACCACCACTTACTACTGTCAGTGTATCTTTTTATGAAGTTGCAAAATATACAGCGGGACTTCTTATAGAATCCATCGAAAATGGCAATTTAAAAACTGTACACAAAGTAGTTGATGCTAAAATAGTAAAAAGAAAGTCTTGCAAGAATATATCCACAGATTAATCAATGTCTTTCTTATTAGAAATAAAACCAGCTGTACCAATACGGGTACAGCTGGTTTTATTTCTAATAAGGGTCAAAGGGCTGTCAAATTTATATAAATGACTTATAAACTTGGTATAATATCGAGTATATAACGCCCTAATAGCGTTGCATCTGTTGAATCAATTTTACCATCTTCATTTACATCAGCAGCTTGTCTTGCCTCTGATGTAGGAAATTCATCTATGACTTCAAGTAAATATCTAGTTAATAATGTGTAGTCACTTGAGTCTATTACACCATCTCCATTTATATCACCCTTCATAATCTCAGGTGTAGGATCGTCATCTGGGTCATCACCTGGGTCTGGGTCATCACCTGGATCTGAATCATAACCTGGGTCATCACCTGGATAACCATCTGCAAAATATTTTACGTATTCATATTCTGCAGTTAATGGAGTGTTTCCATCATAAGGTGCAAGCCAAGCATCAACATCTCTGCCAGGCCATAAATTCATCATTATTTTTCCTGGAGTGTCAGGTATGTTTCGATTACCTGTATGGACTTTTTCTCCATTTACATAAAAATCAATTGAATTTGGTTGCCAATCAAAACCATATGTATTAAAACTTTCTGATGCATCAAAACCTAAATGGTGATAATATTCATTATTTCCTTGCCCATCTTTCCACCAATTAAACTGAACTTGAGTTGTATCTTTTCCCAAAAACTCAATGTCTATTTCATCCCATGGATCATCATCCCAAGGCCCAGTATATGTGAAAAATGATGATACAATGCCTGGATTTTTTGCAGGCTTCATGCGTACTTCGTAGTATCCGTATCCAAAATATTCTCTAGTTCGGTACTCACCACTTTTATATGGATATTCACAACCTGGCTCTCCATCATCTAATGTAAGGGTCATATTTCCGTCTACTATTGAAACCTGGCTTGGCATCCACATACAATTAAACATATCTCCATTGTCCCAATCGGCTTTTTCCCATAAACTTGAATCATAATCTGAAAAATAAACCTCAAAGTCCGTTGTTCTCATGTCCCTAGATGCAAAACTATTCATTGAAAATGAAAACATAAAAGTTACTAAAAGTGCACTTACTAAAGTAAAAGAAAAAAAAGATTTTCTAAACATTTAATACCTCCCACCTTAAAAATAATTAATTAAATTTCACCACCTCTAGGAGATGATAGCTTTTAATAGATTGGTTTCTTTATAGAAGTACTTTTTCGAAATAACCAATTAAAGTACATTGAAATAATATAGTAAATACAATAACTAACACGTGTTAATTTTATTATAAAATACTTTTTTTGTGTTGTCAAGCATTCTAAAAAATGTGGTTTGTCTTAAATGTCTAGAAATATACAAGAAATAACGTCCAATTCTTATCGTCCAAAACCCATTAAGTCTAGGGATTTTGTCCTTTAGAATTGGAGTTATTTCTAATGCATACCTTGCCAAATTGTTTGTGTAAATAAATCTGTCAAGTTTGCATTTGTTATTCTAATGTAAAAGAAGCTAAACTAGCACTACCCTCACCATTATATGTAAAATATAATGAATGAATACCATCTGGAATTGTAATATCAGATGAATATTCTTGCCATACATTAGAAAAATTCACCGTTATTTTTCCAAGAACTGAACCGTTCCAAGCAGTCTTTACTTCAAAATCACCTCGACAATATCCACGTACTTTAATCTTTATTTTCTTTACTCCTTTACATTCAAAATACTTAAAACCTGCTGTAGCTGAAGATTTCATATTAGCAATATAGCCAACTTCTTCATCTCCATCTCCTCCATCCTGAGTTATCTTAGGAAATTGCTTATTCATCCAAGCTCCAGTAGAATCTGTGTACATTGCTTCATCCTTACAAAACAAATTACACGCAAGATAAGCAGGATACTCACCAAATCCTTTTAACGGCCCATTATTAGGACCACAGGAAGTCATTTCAACTTGAGGAATTGTTCCATCCTCTAATATTTGTATCTGTTCCATACAACCCTGTCTGCTAAAATTAGTTCCATTTGTATGTCTATGATAAAATACATACCACTTTCCACCTATCTCAACAATGCTGCCATGGTTATTAGCACCATAATACATAGGCTTTTCTGCTGGCTTATACGAACTAATATGAAGATCGTTATTACTGACAATAACTCCTTTGTATTCAAAACCTTTTGTCGGATGCTTACTGGTAGCATAACATAATTCATGTAAAGCAATTGAAGAATATACAAAGTAATAAGTATCACCTATTTTTCTCATTGATGGAGCTTCAAAAAATTCATGACCTTCATATCCGCTTCCTTTACTATAAGGCTCACTAGGTGCTATAATAACCGGTTCTTCAATAATTGTAAGCATATCAGGTCCAAGAACCATTGCCATGGCTCCAGATCTTGACTTATCACCAATTGGACAAAAACCACTGTAAAGATATGTCCTATCCCCCTCGGTAATTACACCTGGGTCAAATTGTGGTTCATCATCTTCTCCTTCCCCTAAAATAGTTCCATCAGAATAATGTACATATCCATAAAACTCATATTTGCCTGCTGGAGTATCACAAACAGCAACCGAAACTATAGATCGTTTGCTGTCAACATAATACAAATAGTACTTCCCATCAGGCCCAACGGTTACATCAGGTGCATATAGACAACTATCACAATCCTCATTATTTTCTACATCAGTTCTTTTATAAATGACCCCTTCACAACGCCAGTCAGAAAGATCCTCAACTGGAGCAGACCAACAAACATAATCATTCAAACAATATGCATGACCATTGAAACGATCATGAGAACCATAAACATAAACTCTGTCATTAAATACATAGGGCTCCACGTCCGGAATATATTCCCAAGACGGAAGATATGGATTTAGTCCTTGCTTTAACAATTGTATAGCCTCCTTTAATCTTATAAATTAATGCATCAAACTCAGTGAACTCGTTTAGCTAAAGCTAAACATCGAGGATTCAGGTCTAGACTCAACTTCACCTGAAGATTTATAAGTGTAACTCCAACTTATAGAAGGTGGAGTCTTAGAATAAAATCAAACAATAAATACTCATTTTGAATCAATTATTTTATATTATTCTAAAACTTTACCTATATTATAAGGGAATTTTTAATACAAGCTTCAGATGGAGTAGGAACTCCACCTAAAGCTTATGTGTTAAAAATCAACTGGTTTTTTAAAAGGCACTTATCTCAAGTATATATCTTGTTACCAAAGCATAGTCCATTGTGTCTATTTCACCATCTCCATTTATATCTGCATTTAAAAGAGCATCTCCTGTAAGAGGCGTTATTTCAAGCAAATGTCTTTGTAACAATGTAGCATCAGTTGAGTCTATTCTTCCATCACCATTTAAATCACCTAATCTTATTGTATCACTTTCATCTTCATTTTCAAATGTAAACCAATCAATATTTACAGGTCCTGAAGAAAACACAAGATACAAGTCATTTACTCCTGTAACTCCATCTACGCTGCAAATTTGCTCTTCGTACTCACCCCAGTCACCTGTTATTTCAATTTCTAATGTACCTATAAGAGTGCCTGTTGGACTGCCTAGTCTTAATTCAATATCAGTGGCAAGTTCAGATGCAACCATACCTCTAAAAGATGTTGCTCCATTTCCAAAATCCACATTCCTATATACTGCATAATCCCCTCTCTCAATATAACCTAGTCCACTTCCTCCATCAGAAGCACCAATTATTTCAAGAGTTGAAGAATTATAATCGCTGTAATCTTCTGCTTCCAATTTTGAAAATGCACATCTTTCTTTTTGATCTTCTTCTTCGTCTTCTTGATCTTCTTCGTCTTCATCATCATCATCTTCTTCAAATTGTCCTTCACCTTCTACAAACTGCCAGTAATCAAAGTTAAACATGTTGCCAGAACCACTTCCAGTAAATACAAAGAAAAGATCATGAACTCCAGTTACATCACTAACACTGGTTTCCATTACTCTCCAATCTTGCATGCCTCCTGTAGAACTAACTCTAAGTGTTCCAACAAGAGTACCTGTTGGGCTACCTAAACGTATTTCTATATTACCACCTGAATTTGATGCTACATTTGCTCTAAACGTACCTGCACCAATAGATCCAAAATCAACATTTCCAACACCAATCCAGTCACCATCATTTATATTTGTTACATTTTGATTATATAAAGGGCCACCAGAAGCTTGACAATCCTCTGTTGAAATGCCTGCACTCCATCCAATAGTCTCTGCTTCATTTCTTCTGTAAGGGTCAAAATTTACAAGCTGTGAAACACCTTCAAAATCTGCCTGCACTTGTTCAATTGTCCCATCTGGATTAATATGGAGTTCATTTATATGCGGAGAGCGATAACCATTTCCAGCTCCCGTCTGTTCCAAACTTACAGTTTGAGCATGGTATGCCACATACCACTGATCTCTGAAATTAAAAACAGTATGATGGTTATTTCCTCCTACTCCAAAAAATGCTGCTGGATTTCTTAAAAAAGTCCCTTCATAAGTAAATGGCCCCATGGGATTATCACTTACCATATAAGCAATTTCACCTTTAGGGTATTGTGGTGGATGCGTTCCCGCAAAATTAATACAATAAGAATAATAATACCTATCATTATGTTTATGTATTTCAGCCGCTTCAAAAAAGTACGGAGCATCTATAGTTTCAGCACTTCCGACTGTACTAATCATGTCATCGCCTAATCTAATAACTCTACCTGTTCCAGGATTTGCAATGGATTCTTCACAGGTGTCGTCTGGTATACCACCTCCGCAATAAAGATATCCACTTCCATCATCGTCCACCAATACAGCCGGGTCAAAAAGCCATGTAACTCCAGCCATTCCAGGAGTGTTATGATCCACCAACGGACCTCCGATAGGATCTGTCCATGGTCCTATTGGACTATCTGCTGTAAGCACTCCTATACCAGCTCCAGTATTTGCAAAATACAGGAAAAATTTATCTTCGCCATCAATTACTTTGTGTGTTGCTGTTGGAGCCCATGAGCCCCATGCCCACCTTGCAATACCTCTTCCATCATTAAGACCATTAGCACCTGCCACCGGAATTGCTCCATGATCTGTCCAGTTTACCATATCAGCCGAAGATATAACATGTATTTTGTTAAGGTTATCAAAAGAATTTTCAACAAGCCTTCCATTGCTGTACTCATAAGCATCGCTGGACATATAAAGATATACCCTTCCATCGAAAACTATCGCATAGGGGTCTGCTCCAAGTTTATGCTCTATCAAAGGATTGGAATTGCCTATATCCTTTACAATTGGACTATTTACCCCATAAGATGTCAGTACCAGTGCGCTACTAAAAATTGGAAACAAGATTGCTAGTAACATAATAGCTTTCTTTTTCATATTAGTTCCCTCCTCTAAATTTATTTTTTTATTATTTAAAAATCTCAGATTGTTCATCTTTAAAAATTACTTGCAAAAATTGATGTAAACTATCTTTCCAGAAAGTAAAATCATGTCCCCCTGAAATAAGATGCCATGTGTGAGGAATCTCTTTCTCTATACAATAACTATGTACACCTTTTGAAACATTTAACAAATCATCCTTGTCACCACAAGAAATCCATAAAGTTTTTAAATCAGATATAATTGCTTCTATATCTGCAAAAAGAACGTTTGGGGAATTAGTATTAGGTGCTGGTGAAAAAGCTCCTACATGAGCAAAGTAATCAAGATACTTTAACCCAAAATTCAAAGCTTGTCCCCCTCCCATAGATAATCCAGCGATTGCATGGTTTTCACGATTAGTCAAAATAGAATAGTTTGATTCTATAAAGGGAATAAGATCATTAAATAAATCATTTTGAAAATTGTCAAATGCAGCTACCTTATCTGGGGCAAAAGCATCCCCTATTGCTCTATCATCTCTCATAGCACGACCATTTGGCATTACTACAATCATAGGCTTTAATTTGTTTTCTGCATATAAATTATCAAGAATATTAACAACATTTCCACCATTATACCATTCAAGATGATCGCCACCTATTCCATGAAAAAGGTAGAGAACATTATATTTATCACTCTCAGAATATCTAGGGGGAGTATATATCATTGCTTTACGATTAACACCAGTTGTAGAGGAGGGATACTCTACTTCTTTGCATTCACCACCCTCAACATTGCTTTTATACTGATTAAAGCCTGTTGGTGGAGAAGCTGAGACTGGTAACGACGGATTAACCATCGTTGGAAAAACTAATGACGGAAAAATTAAACTTTTTAAAAACCTGTTTAAGTTCTTTTTAAACACAACAATATTCCTCCCCCAAGTAATATTTTTTTAAATTGTTAGAGTTCACTTATCTTTTAATGCCTATATAAATAATGATATCAACCTTGTGCATTAAACACCATGACTTTCTTTCTAATAAAATTGACTTTTTTTCCAATAGAATATATACTGTTTTTATCAATTTTATAAAAAATAGAAAGAGCCACCCCTCTCTACAACAGGACTTGTCACAATAGATAGCGTGCTACTTTTAAAGTTTTATCCACATTATTTGTTTTAAATTATAAAAAAATCTATTGACTTTTCCCTTAGGTAAAGGTATATAGTTAATATTAGATAAGTATATTAATTTTTGAGAATGGAGGTGTTTTTTTGCTATCTATTGGTGAATTTTCCAAAATATGCAGGGTTTCAACAAAGACCCTTCGATATTATGACGAAATTGGTTTAATTAAGCCTGATGAGATTAATACCGAAACTGGTTACAGGTATTATTCCATTAAGCAGCTAAAAAAAATGCTTTATATTGACCGCTTAAAATCTTATCATTTTTCTCTTGAAGAAATTAAAGATATTATGAAATTAGATAAGCGTCAATCAGAAGAAGTTCTCTATTCAAAATTTAAGTCAAAGAAAATTAAAATGGAAGAAAAATTAAAATGCCTTGAATACTCAATCAAACAAATTAATAGTGATATTTCAAACCTACAAAACGACATACCTATTATGTCATATCTTGACAATATAGATGTGGAGCTTGTTGAAACTGAGCCGATGAATATTCTATATTTGCGTAAAATAATGAGTAAGGAAGATTTCTTTGAAGGTTATGGAAGTTATTTTGGAAGATTGTATGAAAGAATTGCTTTAGAAAAACTTACTCCCCTTGGCAGACCAATGACTATATACCATAATACCGAGTTTAATCCAGATGGAAATGATACAGAATTTGCAATTCCAATAAAAGAAGTCGTAGATGGGACTAGGATTCTTCCTGGTGGTATTTGTGCTAAATCTGTCTTAAAGGGATCTTATATAGAATTGTCATCTTTATACATAAAACTGAGTGAATGGATAGAGCAAAAAGGCTACGAGCTGACAAAATCACCATATGAAATATATACAGTTAATCCTAATCAAGTTAATACCTCTGATAATCTAGTTACTGAGGTGTTTTTTTCTATAAAGAAAAAGTAGTTCTTTTTAATTTTGTTACTTAATATGGGATTTAGCAATAAATTTCATATTTAAAAAATAAAAGGGGGTAATAAAATGTGCAAATTTAAAATTCAATTTGGAAAGGTGCTAATTTTAACTTTATTGATTAGCAGCATTATTATGCAAGGTGGAATTATTGGTTCAATTGCACAATCGGAACCAATAAGAATAATGCCAATAGGAGATTCCTGTACTGCTGGCATGGGAGATCCTCAAGGTGGCGGTTACCGAACTGATTTATATTATCATTATGAAAATGCAGGACTTAATGTTCAATTTGTTGGTTCACAAAGAGGCGGTCCAAGTACATTACCCGAAAGAAATCATGAAGGACACTCAGGATGGACGATTCCACAGATATCAAGTAATATTGATGGATGGCTCAATGATTCTAATCCTGATGTGGTATTGTTGTGGATTGGTGGAAATGATGCAATTTTGAGTGGAAACATTAATACCACAGGACTTAGCAACTTAATAGATCAAATTATAAATTTCAAATCTGATATAACAATATTTGTCGCTGATTACTATCCCGTACCCGAAAGTATTGTGGATTATAATGTAACTATTCCTGGAGTTGTTCAGGAAAAAGCTGATGCAGGATATAATGTCCATTTTGTCAAGCTAAGTGATATTGATTTAGTACACAGTACAGATATTTCTTCCGATAGGTTACATCTAAGTCCTTCAGGATATAGTAAAATCGCTGATATTTGGTTTGATAGTACTATTGATATATTACAATCTATGGATGATACTACTCCTGATCAACCTGATATTAAATATGGTGACTTAAATGGAGATGGGGTTATAGACTCCAGTGACTATATGTTGCTCAAAAGACATGTTTTAACAATAGCACCTTTAGAAGACACCACTGCTGCTGATTTAAATGGAGATGGCATTATAGATTCTACTGATGTTACCTTACTCAGAAGGTACATATTAGAGATTAATACAGTCTTTCCTGTCCAAGAATAATTTCTAAACATATTTATCTTAATAAGACTCCACCTTCTATAAGGTGGAGTTTTTTTTATAAATCTTTAAGTGACGTTAGTCTTAACCTGAAATCTCAATGTTTAGCTTTAGCTAAACGAGTTCACTTTAATCTAAAAATCCAGGACACAAATCATGTCCTGGATTTTTTATGTGTATTTTTCTGTTATTAAATATCTTTAATTAAAAAGAATCAATAATTCCTAGAATATGTCTGCTCATTAATGTATAGTCAGAAGTGTCTATAACTCCATCCCCATTTAAATCAGCTCTTAAAAGAGCATCTCCTGTAAGAGGCGTTATTTCAAGCAAGTGTCTTGTTAGCAAAGCAGAATCAGTTGAGTCTATAACTCCATCTCCATTTAAATCGCCTAGCATTACTGTCCCACCGCCATTTTCATCTGAACTTTCAAATGTAAACCAGTCAATATTCATAGGACCTGAAAATACTAGAACTACATCATTTACTCCTGTGACATTACTGATATCTGTAGATAATTCTCTGTATATATCCCAGTCACCTGTCGAAGACACTGATAATGTACCTATACGTGTTCCACTAGCACTATTTAATCTTATATCAATACTTGTAGCTGAATCAGCATCAGATGCTACACGTGCAGTAAAAGCATTTGCTCCACTTCCAAAATCAATATTGTTAAATGTCAAAGTATCTCCATCTTCTATGTATCCAATACCATCTCCACCATCGTCAGTTCCTATTATCTCCATAGTTGAAGAA
>NZ_JAVDDS010000054.1 GCF_030848475.1 Herbivorax alkaliphila | reverse complement strand
CCTAAAGCAAGAATTCTTCTTCCTTTAGGGAGAGGAGAATGTCAAATGCCAGTTATTTTAAGGGTTCAATTTTAGATTATCATAAATCAATTTAAAACTCGATATAAAAATCGAGTTTTATTTTTTAAAATGATATAATATAGTTTATAGATTTGATAGTCTAAATGTAGTAAAATCTATTGGTAGACAAATTTTAAAAATGGAGTTGTTAGGTGTGGATTATTTTAATGAAAAGATATCTTCTAAAATTACTTGGGAAGGTAAAGTTTTATCAATTCAACCTCGTGCAAGAGTTTGGAGATATCTAGTTCATAACAGAACGCATTATTTATTAGGATATAATTTTTTTATAGAAGGTTTTAGTAGTAATGGATTGGAAAATTTTACGGTTGCAATTTCTGAAAAACAACAATTAAATAGTGAATTTAGAGTTGGAGATATAATTAAAGGAACAGCTTGGACTAAGAAATATGAAAAAAGAGAATTTGCTGATTACTATAGAGCAGGGGCTTTAAAACTTTTGAATAGAGAAAAAGATGAAATAATAATATTTCCTCCACCATGGATAATTAAGCCACCTTCTATGAATGTATATGAGGATAGAGGTGCTAGAATATTAAGTAAGAATCAATGGAAGTCGAAGTGTTTTCAATGTATATGGGCGAATATGTCCAATGTAGAAATACAATGGGATTTTGATAAAGATATAAAAAAATATAGATTTGAATCATTTTGTTATGGTCCTAAATCATGCAAATATTATAAAATGGGA
Source organism: Herbivorax alkaliphila (assembly GCF_030848475.1). Lineage (GTDB taxonomy): Bacteria > Bacillota > Clostridia > Acetivibrionales > Acetivibrionaceae > Herbivorax. The sequence goes on along the minus strand of NZ_JAVDDS010000054.1, from coordinate 22,380 downwards.
AGAGCACGTTCGGTTTCACATAAAAATATGGGTTCTGTTCTTGATGATGGATTTTTAGATGATATTTGTACTGAGAATAGAGATGAAGATGAGTGAACTCGTTTAGCTAAAGCTAAACATCGAGACTTCAGATGGAGACTTAACTCCACCTGAAGATTTACAAGTGTAACTCCACATTCTATAAGGAGGAGTCTTAGAATAGGATAAATATTAAAAGTAATTTGAAAGGAATGAAAATTATGAAACCGTTAATAATTGAGGATATTATAGATGAAATGGAAATGGCATCAGATGAATATAGAAGTTTTCTAAATAAAAAAACAGGAAAATTGATTTCTGTTGGTACTGAGGAATTAGCTATGGCTGAAGATTTATCAGAAGAAGATGATTTTTTTAAATACCCTAAATGGCAGCAAGAAACAATTAAAGAAGCACTAGATATAATTGTTAACTGGAATAATTACATTTCACTTCCAAGTAAGTTTGATATAAATGAATACAAAATAATGGAAAGTTTTTGTTGCTTTATTGATAATGAAAAGATAAGTAATGTGTTACAAAGTGCTATACAAGGTCGGGGAGCATTTAGACGATTTAAAGATACCATATAAGATTTAACATTGAGGAAAACTGGTATAGGTTTAAAGAAGAGGCTTTAAAGCAGATGGCAGTTGAGTGGTGTGAATATAATGAAATTGAGTTTATTAAATAATTTGTTTTCAAAACAGACCAGATCAAACAGTTATAATAACAAGACCAAGAAGATTTAGATTATATAAGTCAAGAATATAGGCATGAGAACTTTCATCATGGATTTATGCTTGGAATGCTAATGTTGATTTTAATGTATATAGCAATAGAGAGTTTGGACTTGGCAGACCTGATATTGTATTAATACCAAAAAGCAAAGAAAGAACGGCATATATACTTGAATTTAAATGGGACAGTACAAAAGGGAAAAAAACACTAGAATATTTGGTTGAGACAGCAAAAAAACAGGTTGAAGAAAAGAAGTATATTGAGGGTGTTAAAGCAGTATTTGAAGGAAATATTAAAGTTATTTGTGTTGGATTTAAGGGTAAGGAAGTAGAGTTAGAGCTTAGTTGAATAGTAGTTTTAAGTTTGGAAATGGTGCTGATTTAAAAGAAGTGAAGTGTTGAACGAAATTGCTTACTAATTAATGAAAATAGTGGATTGCATCACATTGATGGATATAATAATGTATTCCAATATCAAAATAGTCTAATCGAAAAGAAAATCAACTTATGGTACAATTGCCAAATTGTATAATGTAAAATAAATCGGACAATTATAATGAAAACAAGAAGATTATACTACATATTATTATACTTGAAATTATAATAATATGTAGTATAATAATATCGAGGGGTGATTTATTAATGAAAAGGTTTATTGATAGAGAAGAAGAAATGAAGTTTTTGAATAATGAATATAATCGGAAAGGATCTTCTTTGGTGGTACTTTACGGAAGACGAAGGGTTGGTAAAACTGAGTTATCTGTTGCTTTTTCAAGTAATAAAAATGCTTTGTATTTTCTTGTGACGGAAGAAAGTGAACTCCAAAATAAAAACGCGTTTAAAGATGCTGTGGCAAATTTTTGTGAAAATGAGTTGCTAAAAAATTCAAAAGTGGATAGTTGGGAAATCATATTTAAAACGCTACTTTCGAAAACAGTGAAGGGAAAATTATTAATTATAATAGATGAATTTCAGTATTTAGGTAAATCAAACCCTGCTTTTCCTTCTATATTGCAAAAAATATGGGATACCTTTTTAAAAGATAAGAATGTTATGCTCATTCTTTGTGGGTCGCTAATATCAATGATGGAAAGTCAGACACTTAATTATACAAGTCCATTATACGGTAGAAGAACAGGTCAAATAAAATTAAAGCAAATTCCATTTTCATACTACCATGAGTTTTTTCCCAAAAAAAATCGAAAAGAATTGATAGAGTATTATGCGGTTACAGGTGGTGTTCCAAGGTATATAGAGCTTTTTTGCGATTTTGAGGACATTTATCTTGCAATTGATAATAATGTGCTGTCAAAGCAAAGCTTTCTTTATGATGAACCAAATTTTCTTTTGCAGCAAGAAGTCACAGAAGTGGGAAGCTACTTTTCTGTCATAAAATCAATAGCAGCAGGTAATCAAAAACTTGGTAAAATTGCAGCAAGCTTAGAATTGAAGCAGACAGGACTTACTAAATATTTAAAGACTCTGATAGACTTAGATATATTAGAGCGAGAAGTGCCTATTACTGAGGAAAATCCTGAAAAAAGCAAGAAGGGGTTATACAAGATAAAGGATAAATTCATTCTTTTCTGGTTCAAATTTGTTTATCCCAACTTGAGCTTTATTGAATCTGGAAAAAAAGATCTCGCTATGAAAAAGATAAAGACGAATCTCGTGGATGGACATATAAGCTATGTTTATGAAGATATTTGTATAGAAGAAATGTGGAATCTGAATGCGAAGGGGAAGTGGGATTTCACTTTTGATAAAGTAGGAAGATGGTGGAGTGGCGATAAAGAAATTGATATTGTGGCCTTTGATAGCAACGGAAATGATATCATTTTTGGAGAGTGTAAATACTGGGAAGGTAAAGTTGGAGTCAATGTTCTTGCTACACTTGAAGAAAAGGCGAAGTCTGTTGAATGGAAAAGAGAAAAACGTAGACAAAACTTTGTACTGTTTGGGATTAATGGCTTTACAGATGAACTTATTGAAATAGCTGAAAAAAGGGGAGATGTTGTGTTGTGCAAATAAAATGGCAAGGAGATTCAAAAAATTAAATGAGTATTCTAAGCTGAATGATGTAATTGGTGGACAAATATTCAGTATACTAGAATTAGAAAACAATGTGTTATATTATCCTATTGAAGATGAAGAAGTCTGGGGATTTTGTGAAAAAATAAAAGGAAAATCATTTGTATGGATAAATACTGCAATTCCATATGATAAACAAGTATTTGCTGCAGCCCATGAATTATATCATTTGTGGTTTGACAATGAAGGAGAAGTAATATTAAAAACAAATGTTGAAGAAATTGATAATCATGTTAAAATAGCGGAAGATGAATTAAAAGCAAATCGATTTGCAGCTGAGTTTCTAATTAATGAAGAATTACTTTTGCAAGAAATGAGGACTTATAATATAGATAAAAACAAAATAGATATTAAAGAAATTTTTATTCTGTCTCCATAATCATTAATATTAACAGCATATAAATATCCATCATCTTCGCTTTCTGTTTTTTTAAAATCTATCCCATATCTGTTGTTTTCATAAACAAACCCATTATTATACATGTATATCTCATCCTCTCCTTTAATTAATTACAAAGTTATCGAGAAGACTAATGCCTCCGCCTCTTCCTTTGTTTGTATATGCACTTAATGCTTCTACATCCCTATATATTACTTGAAAATATTAGGAAACAGACATTAAATAAATATGTACTTGTTTTTTCATGTTACCATATGTAAAAAGCCTTCTCAACATCTTTTCGCTGACAATACCAGAACAGTATTTGTTACCTTACATATTTAGTCTATATCAGATTACTTCCTCAATGGTAATATATCTAGCATCAATATCTGCACTTTTTGTCAACTCCATCAAATAATCCTTTATTCCTTCCCTACTTAAATCACTCAAGTTTTTAAAATTGATATGCACTGAACGGTTTCTTCCCATTTTTTTTGCTTTGTACATAGCAAAATCGCTAACATCTACAATCTGCTCTAATTTAACCACTTCTGTTAATTTTGGCTCTAGTAGTAAATATGTGCATCCAATTGAGCAGGTAACATTTATTTTTGTATCTTCAACTAATTCTATAGGGGTTTGCCTGACAACATTCAAAATATTTTTAGAAAATGACTTCAAACACTCAACTTTTCTTTGGTTAAGTATGATTAAAAACTCTTCTCCACCCCAGCGTATTATATAGTCTTCACTTCTTATGTTTTTTTTCAAAGCTTCAGTTATTGCAATCAGCACTTTATCTCCTGCTGAATGACCATACGTATCATTTACCTCCTTAAAGAAATCGATATCTATCATATATACACCTACTACATCGTCTACTATATCTGAATTTCTTCTTTGTCTTTCAACAAATTTTACTTCTTTTGATATAGCAATTTCTTCAGGTAAGCTTGATACATAGTCATATAAGTATCTTCTATTATGAAGTTTTGTTAAAGGATCATGTAAAGCCAACTCTTTAAGTTCATTATTTGCATGTTCCAATTGAAGGGTTCTTTCCCTAACCTTTTCTTCGAGGTTTTCATAAAGTCGTGCATTCTCGATAGATATTGAGATTTGTGATGAGATTATTTTTAATGTTTCAAGTCTCTCCATAGTGAATACATTTCCCATAAGGTTATTTTCAAGATAGATAATACCTTTTAAATCATTCTGGTATATTATCGGCATACACATCACTGATTTAGTTTTATTTTTAATAAAATACTCATATTTTTGACAACTCTGATCCTTCTCGGCATCGTCTATTACAATGCTTTCCCTAGTTCTTATTACATGCTCGATTAACTCAGGGCAAAAATCTGTGCTTTCACTAAACGGAATGGATTGCATAACTTGAATCTCTTCAACATGTCTACTTTTTAAAGCCTCTACAAAAAAAGTTCTATCCTCACCCCGCTCTAACAAGAGGCAGCCAGATTGTGCACCTGCGTTCTCAATAATAGTATGCATAAGCACTTTTAACAGCCTATCTATCTTTATTTCACTTGATATAGCCTGCGAAGATTTTAGTATAGACCCAACATCAAGAGACAATACCTCAGTAAATTTTGTCTGTGTAGGTCTTAGGTCTGAGTTTAAAGATTTAAAATTAAGTTTGTCAAACTCAGAAAAATACCTGAAGTATTTATATTCTAATTTTTGTACTTTAGAGAACGCTCCCCACTGTGAATATAAGTAATATGCCTCTTTTATATATGCCTTTGCGATAAATTCTTCATTTCTACCAATCCAGAATTCTCCTATCAGCTCATTAATAAGTGCCTTCATGTTTGTGAAATCACCAAGGTTTATAGAGTCTAGTGACTCTTTATAAAGGCATATTATTTTTTCAACAGGTTCTTTTTGAATTCTAGCTAACTCTGCACGTACAATGAGATATTTATGCAAAAAGTTCTGAGGACAGTTATCTGACCATATTTTCAACTTTTCAATACTTTTAACAAGAGCTTTAATTATTTTTTCTCTTTCTTTTTCATCTGCTTTTTCATATTTTTTTATTAGCGTTAAGGACTTAAACATATAAAAATCTGGCAGTGAATAAAAACCTGTTCCCGATTGAAAATATTGTTCAGTAAAAGCACTCCATTTGTCTGCTGCCTCTAAATTGCCCAGTATATAATTTACCATCAAACAACAATGGCCAAATACGTACAAAAACGTTAAGTCCTGATTCTCGTTAAGTTCTTTTAATATAAGACTTTCTTTCTCAAAATCATAGGTTGACTGTAATTGATTAATTGCCAGAATGGTAATTTCGGGCATAACTATCAAGAATCTAGCTTTTGAGCTTTTCAAAAATTTCAATGTATTCTCAGTTTCAGATCTGCAATCATTCAAATTATTATTTACATATAAGTTTACAGGTGCCTTAAAAGCAACTGCAAAAGTGGCATGATACAGATCACCCACCTCCATTCCACTCTTGAAACACATATCAAAATAGTCTAGACATTCTTTAAAATGAGCTCTCCAATGAGAAATAAAATTGGCAAATATAAAATAACAACCTGCTTTAAAAGAATCAGCTTTTAACTTTTTTAAGAGCCCAAAGCTAACTGTATTTAATTGATAAGCTGCCTCATAATTACCAAGTAATGAACCCAACATTATTCCACACTCTAAAAAATTCTTACAGGCTACTTCTGTAACTCCGTAATTTAATGCCATGTTAAATACTGTAACCTGCATCAAGAAACTAAGAGAAGGGTTATACTGATATGCGGTTGCTGGTAGCTGAAAAAACATCTTCATGATTATAATCTTTTTTCTATCAGTCATAACAGGAAGATTGACCAAATTCTCAATACTAGAACTACCTATATATTCAACCATTTTATCTATGCCTTCACTAAGCTTTTGTTCAATCTCAGAAGCCTCAATTGGCAAATCAACATCCAACAATTTGAGTCCTTTAGCAACTTCTTCAATTACCTTTTTCTTTTTATCACCTCTAAATTCAATTACCTTTGCCTTTAAGGAGTATACACTAGCCTTTTCAATATTATCTGAAGCTACTATAAACAACTTCTCACAAAGTTCAATGGCTTCTTCAAAATTCCTGGCTAAATAATTTGATTCAGCTAAATTATAAGACAATTCAAATAACTTATCGGGATATTCCTTCCATTCTTCTTCCGTCAATAATGTTTTCCCTACCTTAAAATGGTTATTTGCAATTTCATATGCAACATTGCCTTTTGCCTTCTTACCAGCTGAATAATTCAACTCCATCAGTTCTATACGTTCATCTTTTTTCTGGATTAAATCTTTTGAAATGTTCAAATGGCTAATTACTTCAAAGATATTATCATCTAAATTATTTTGGTCTGAATATAAACTATTTAGAAGTTTTCCTATTTTTCGATGAATTAGCAACTTATTATCATTGGATATCATTGAATACGCTGCCTGCTGAACTCTATCATGACTAAAACGGAATTTAATCTTCATATCAGGCTTTATGGATTCCTCTTTTGGCATATGAAGCAGCCTGTAATTAATGTCTAATGGAATAATCAAGTCCTTATCAATTATTATCCATAGTGCATGAGAGATATTTTTAATTTCGCCGCATAAATAATAAAGAGTTCTTATGTCAAAGGTATTCCCTATGCAGGAAGCTTTCTTAATAATATCCAATGAATCGTCAGGAAGTGAGTTTAGAGTTTGTATCATAAACTCAACAACATTGTCACTTATCTGAGCCTCATTTATTTTCTCCATGTCCCATTTCCAGCAAAATTCATTTTCGTCAAGCTTAAATAAACCTTTTTCATATAATGAATTCAATAATTGTATTGTAAAAAAAGGATTTCCTTTAGTTTTACTGTATAAACAGCTCGTAAGAGCACAAGTATCTGTATTATGGCAATTCAACGTATCGACAACCATCTGGTTTACCACTTGTTCCGTTAGTGGATCCAAATATATTTGCTTTAAAAAATTTGAGCTGCCTGGAATGTTTTTTGCTTGATTGAGCATTAACATTAAGGGATGACCTTCTGAAATTTCATTGTCTCTATACGCTCCAATAATCAAAAAGTTTTCTATTTCTGTCGAAGTAAGAATATAATTTAAGAAATCTGTAGTTGGGAAATCACACCATTGAAGATCGTCCAAAAATATTACCAGAGGATGTTCTTTTCTTGCAAACACCTTTATAAAATTTCTAAATACCATCTGGAACCTATTTTTTTCTTCCACAGGGTTAAGCTTTGGTACTTCAGGCTGTTCGCCAATAATCTCTTTCAGTTCAGGAATAAAATCCATAACAATTTTGCCGTTAGAGCCTAATGCATTAATTAATCGTCTTTTCCATACTTCAATATTTTTATCAGAGATTATATTTCTTATCAAATCCCTAAAAGCTAAAACTGAAGCACTATAAGGAATATTGCTCTGAAGCCTATTAAATTTACCTGATATAAAGTAACCTCCTTGATTTAGTATTACTTTATTCATCTCGCTTATTAAGGAGGTTTTCCCAATACCAGAAAAACCAGATACCAATAACAATCTTAATTTAGTGGTTTCTAGATTTTTAAATATTTTTCTCAAATCTTCAAGCTCTTTTCCTCTTCCATATAGCTTTTGAGGAATCTGAAACCTGTTTAAAAAATCCTTCTGTGCAATTTTAAAGTTAACTAGCTTTTCTTCCGATTCCAGATTCTCCAGACAATATAACAAATCATATTTTAAGCCCGATAAACTTTGATATCTATCTTCAGCATTTTTTGCAAGTAATCTTAAGATTATATCTGAGATAGTAGAAGGAATTTTGTTGTAAATCACCTTAGGCTCTTTTGGTATTTTGGCCATATGACCATAAACTATTTCCAGTTCATCTCCATCAAAAGGTAATACTCCTGTAAACATCTCATATAGTGTAATACCAAGAGAATAATAATCCGATCTGTAGTCTATTATCCTATTGACTTTTCCTGTCTGTTCAGGAGAAATATATTGTACTGTACCCTCTATAAAAGATGAATTTTGCGGATTCTCCATCTTGAGATTGGCAGAAATCCCAAAATCAATAATCTTGACTTGTTTTGTTCTCATGTTAATAATAATGTTAGAAGGATTTATATCTTTATGAATCACCTTTTGCTCGTGAATTTGCATTAATGCATCAACTATATCAATAGAAAGCATCAGTTTTTCTTTTATATCCAATTCATTGGTTTTTAAAACATCAGCCAAAGATTTACCTCCAAAATCTTCCATGACAATAGCTAAACTATTATTAAAGTTCTCAAGTTTAGATGCTTTTATAATTTTATCGCCAGACAGTTTTTCTGTGATAAAATATTCCCTTCTAAAATTACCTAGTGTTTCCGTTGAAGGATATTCCTTGTTTAAGACTTTTACAATAACATTAGTATTATCTAAATTACTTTTTCCTTTAAATATTGTTGTATTATAACTTTTGAAAAGCTGTTCATTAATTTCATATCCTGGTAAATTAATCATAATAAATTGCCCCCATTATTTTCATGATGCAAAATACAATACGAATTTCGGCTAATTACTAAGGAATAACGAAAATTACCTCAAACATTAGCAAGATTTGCTAATATTTATAATTATATTATTGTTAATGAGTAAATTCAAGGAAAATTTTAATATTAATTTTTACTATAAAAGTTAATATTGAAATATAAAATAAAGTTCATGGGTATTTTGGGGATGATTTTTAATTTTAATATTGAAAAACAGGGTTTGATAAGGTATTGTGAAAAAGGCAAATACCTATCTATTTCAGATTCCTGTACTGTAAAATAAAGAAATGTTGCCAACATATTAATTTATCATATTTAGTAGAATTCTAATCTCTTCTTGTGTAAGATTTCTCCATGCCCCCACAGATAACTTATCCAGTTTAATATTCATAATACGAATGCGCTTTAGGCTTACTACCTTATAGCCAAAACGGGTACACATTTTCCTAATTTGACGATTTAATCCTTGAGATAATATAATTTTAAATGTTCTACTGTTTATTTTTTCTATCTTGCAATGTTTTGTCAATGTATATTCGTTCTTGACAGGGTTATAAATTTTTACTCCATTTGACATGTTTTCAATAAAAGATGGATTAATTACTTTGTTTACAGTTACAATATACTCCTTTTCATGGTTATTTTCATTCCTTAAAATTTTATTAACAATATCCCCATCATTTGTAAGAAGAATTAATCCCTCCGAATCTTTGTCTAATCTACCTATTGGGAAAATTCTTTTCGAGTGATTTATAAAATCAATGATATTCCCACTTACATGTCGTTCAGTTGTGCATGTAATACCTACTGGTTTATTTAAAGCAATATAGACATACGTATTTTCTGTTTTTAATAGTTTACCATTGACCTCAATCTTATCCTCTGGAGATACTGTTAGTCCAATTTCAGCTATTTTATTATTAACCTTCACTATTCCTTGCCTAACTAGTTCATCTGCTTGTCTCCTTGAGCAAAGTCCTGTAGAACTAATAAATTTATTTATTCTCATATATATCCCCTTAATTTTATTTGTCTAAAATAAATTTCCTATGTTTAATATATTTTGTGAATCAAATACATTCTTGACTGCCATCATTTCTATTATACCCTCTTTGCAGTACATCATTTTAAGAAAATTGACTTTCAATTTTCCTAATTGATCTATCTTTATTGTATAATTATCTTCGTTCATATTAACCTTTACTGTTATTTGTTTTCTGGTTGTTTTACACAGTCTTCCTCTAGGAAACTCTCTAGACTCAACTTCTATTATAACATCATAAGTGCCATCTGGAGTATCTAAATGTAAATTCAATTTAGTGACGGTTCTTGAATTGAATATCTTATTTGAATTGAAAATCCATCCCTTTAAACGTTGTCAGTAACATGCCATTATAGGGTTAACGTGATTATTTGTATGATACAGATAAATATGTATAATTTTATTTAAATCATTTCAATTTGGAACGTATCAAAATTACTATTTTTATCGAATAACTGTAACAGATAATATATAGAAAAGAAGTAAACTCGTTTAGCTAAAGCTAAACATCGAGGCTTTAGGTGGAATGTTATAACAAGATAAAAATAATGTACATAAATTTTTGTGGGGTTCAACATATTTTAATTTTGGGAGGTAAGAAAATGAAAAAGAAAACTGTATTGAATTGTTGTTTTTTGTGTATTTTGCTTATGTTTTTTACCACAATACCAAGTCAGTTGGTTTGGGCATCAGATGAGTACATAGCAAGGGATCCATATTATTCAATGTCGGATTCTAATGTAAATCGTGCAACATCAGAGCACTTTCAGATTATATGGGGTAATAATGATGAGACAGGACTTGTAAACGATTCCTTTATAGAAGGAAATTTAAGAAATCTAGAAAATATGTGGGAATTGTTTATTGATGACATGGGTATGGTTGAGCCTTCACAATCTATTTATTCAAGAAATAGGGATGGTCAAAAGTATAAAACCAACCTGTATATAACACGAACTGGGTTGTCACAACATGAAGAAGGATGGGCTTTTATGTCTGGAGACAGAGATGGCTTTGGATATATGATTCTAGATTCAGCTGCTATGAGAGTGGATCCTCCGTCATGGGTAGTGCCGCATGAATTTGGACATGTACTTACAATGCATTTGGAATCATGGGTTAATAATGATATAACAGGACCTTGGTGGGAGTCAGTAGCCAACTGGTTTAGAGAACAGTATCTGTATAGTTCTTACTACGAATTTGATGGAAGGGAGTATGGACCTGATACTGATTTTTTTGAACCTCTTTACAAAAATTTAAATCTTTTTATGGCTCATGGAAAAACTTATTATCAGTCATGGCCTATTTTACAGTATGTAACAGAAAACCCTGAAAATTATTCTCATTATGGGGAGGATTTTGTAAAGAGAATTCAGCAGGAAGCATTACGTGGGGAACATCCAATTCTTACAATAGATAGACTTTCACCTGATGTTTGTATTAAAGACACATTAGGGCATTATGCAAAACGCATGGCAACTCAGGATTTTGTTCAAAAAGAGATTTACCAAAGACGATATAATCAGATGATTTCTGAGGATCATAATAAGCAAATTGTTCTTACACAATTGGTAGCAGTAAGTGATAAAGATGATTGGTGGAGAGTTCCAATAGAAAGAGCTCCACAGCAAACTGGAATGAACATAATCCCTTTAGAACCCACAGATTCAGGCAAAGGAAGAGAGTTATCAGTTAACTTTAATGGTCTAGTTGATGAGGAAAGGGGTTCTGATTGGAGAGCTTGTATAGTTGTTGTCGATGATTCAACTGGCAGTACAAGATATTCTAGTCTTTGGAATGATGGTGTTAACGCAATTACTTTATCTTCAAGTGAAAATACTGTATATTTAGTTGTAATTGCCACCCCAGACATATTACCTGTAAGTGCTTTTGAAGATGAAAGAGATGCTCCATATCAAAAATCTCCGGCAAAAGCTAGGTTTCCATACGAAGTTCAGATAACAGGAGCAGTTCCACACGAAGAAAGCACAAATACATCACGACTTTCAGGAAGTTCTCATCCAAATGGAGGAGGCTTTGTAGAAAGAACTGCAACTGTTGCCTCTACTGCATATGTAGGGTCAAATGCAGTAGTTCTAGGTAGAGCTAGGGTTAATGATGATGCACGTATTGAAGATTTTGCTGTTGTCAAAGATAATGCTGTTGTATCAGGTAATGCAGTAATTAGTGGACATGCATTAGTTAAAGGTAGAGCTGTTGTAAGGGAAAATGCAAAAGTAAGAGATTTTGCTGTAATGCTTGATAACTCACAAGCTAGTGGAAACTCAAGAGTTCTTGAAAGTGCTGTACTGTCAGGCGATTATACTATTACAGACAATGGGGTTGCTAAGGGGACAGTTGAAGCCAGAGGGAGAGGAAGTGTAAGTGGGCAGGGTATGATTGATGGTGACTATTCAGATAGTACCAGTGTAACAGCTGGAACTGCTTTTGGATGGAACAGAGGTCAGGATTATGCAAGCAACAGACTTTATACAAATGGTATGTATGCAGGATATGAATTTAGCTCTGAAAGTTCTCTATATGCTTTAGATACTCATGGAGTTACTCATGGTATATTGAGAGGAAGTCCTACATGGAGATCAACTCTTGACAATAGACAGGGAGTTATTCAGTTAAACGGTGTTGATCAATATATAGTATTAGAAAAGTCTGTGTCTGATTTAAAAGAAATGGAAATACAGACATCTATTAGATGGGATGGGGGAGAAGCTAATCAAAAGCTGTTTACTTTTGGTGCATCTAAAGAAAAAAGCATGTATTTAACACCTTCTGATGAAAATGGAAAGGTAAAGTTTGTAATAAAAGATGGAGATACCATCAATACCTTAACGGGAAATTCTTCGTTACCTGTAGATAGATGGACTGATATAAGAGTTGTTTTGTCAAATGAAGCTGCAATTTTATATGTTGACGATAGTATTTCTGCTGTGGATTATAATGTTTCAATAAAACCTGAAGACCTAAATCCACCTAATGTTAACTATGAGAGCAGTTGTAATTATATAGGTAGAGGTGCAAGTCAATCAGATGCTCTTTTTAAAGGTGCAATTGATTATTTTAATATATATTTCAAAACTGGTGAAGTTCCTAGAGAGCCTGTAATTCCAGAACAAATTGCCCATTATAAATTTGATGAATCTACCGGCACAACTGCAAAGGATTGGGCAGAAAAAAACAAAGATGCAGTTTTAGAAAATGGAGCTGATTTTACTGGAGGTATAAGTGGAAATTCTGTTCAGTTAAATGGTGTAAATCAATATGTTGAACTTCCAGAAGGAATCTTAGAGGGCGTTTCTGATTTTACTATTGCTACTTGGATAAATTTAGAGACAATAAATACCTGGCAAAGAATATTTGATTTTGGAAACGATACTGATGTTAATATGTTTCTAACTCCAAGCTCGGGAGGAGATAATTTAAGGTTTGCAATAAAAAACGGTGGTACAGAACAAAGAATAAATGCACCAATAGATTTAAAGACAGATGAATGGATTCATGTAGCAGTTACTCTTTCAAACGGAACTGGTATATTATATGTAGATGGGGAAGAAGTAGGTAGAAACAGTAATATAACCATAACACCAAAAGATTTAGGAGCTACATCTAATAATTATATTGGCAAGTCTCAATATCCTGATCCATATCTAAATGGTCGAATAGATGATTTTCGAATTTATAATTATGCATTAAATTCAGAAGATATAGATGAACTTTTAAGCGTTGATGCTCCAGCTTTTATACTTGGCGATGTTAATGGTGATAATTTGGTTGATTCTACAGATGCTGCATTGATGAAAAGATATCTCCTTGAGATTATAGATGATTTCCCCTATTCAGAAGGAAAGCTTGCTGCAGATATTAATGGAGATGGAGTTATAGACTCAACAGACTATACTTTATTAACAAGATATATACTAAACTCAAATTAGGGACGGTTCTTGAATTGAATTTTAGCTTAACTGATTAAAGTTATTTTTCAAGGGTATAAAGTATAAAAGAGAATTAGGTAATATTCTATAGTATTTAAAGTGAAAAACAAGGTCTATAATTACTTGCACTAAAGTGTCGAAGCAAAATTTTAAAAAGGAGGAAAATTTAATGAGTGAAGAAGTAAGATGTCCTGTAACAGGAATGATGCGAGAGAAAAAAGATAGTAACGGAACTAAAAACCAGCATTGGTGGCCAAATCAGTTAAATCTGAAGATGCTTCATCAGAACCCTCCTATGAGAAATCCATTAGGAGAAGAATTTAATTATGCTGATGAATTTAAAAAGCTTGACCTTGAGGCAGTAAAAAAAGATTTATATGATTTAATGATAGATTCACAGGATTGGTGGCCAGCAGATTATGGTCACTATGGAGGGCTTTTTATTAGAATGGCATGGCATAGTGCAGGTACATATCGCTTAGGAGATGGGCGTGGAGGTGCAGGTTCTGGTGCCCAAAGATTTGCACCTTTAAATAGTTGGCCTGACAATGGTAATCTTGATAAAGCACGTCGTTTACTTTGGCCTATAAAAAAGAAATACGGTAATAAAATTTCATGGGCAGATTTGATGATTTTGACTGGTAATTGTGCCTTAGAATCAATGGGATTTAAAACCATTGGGTTTGCTGGTGGACGTGAAGATATATGGGAGCCTGAAGAAGATGTTTATTGGGGTTCTGAGAATGAATGGCTTGGGGATAAACGTTATTCTGGTGATAGAGAACTGGAAAATCCCTTGGCAGCAGTGCAAATGGGCTTAATATATGTAAATCCAGAAGGCCCAAATGGAGAACCAAATGTTCTTGCTTCTGCAAAAGATGTTCGCGAGACTTTTGCCCGTATGGCTATGAACGATGAGGAAACTGTTGCTTTAGTTGCTGGAGGTCATACCTTTGGTAAATGTCACGGTGCGGGGGATCCTAAAAATGTCGGTCCTGAACCAGAGGCGGCTGGAATTGAAGAGCAGGGACTAGGTTGGAAAAACAGTATGGGTATTGGTAAAGGTAGTGATACCATTACTAGTGGTATAGACGGAGCTTGGACGCCTACTCCTACAAAATGGGACAATAGTTATTTAGAGATTCTATTTAAATATGATTGGAATCTTGTTAAAAGTCCTGCTGGTGCATGGCAATGGATTCCTGTTAATCCTGACGATGAAGACCTCGTAACAGACGGACATGCTAATAAAAAACGTCCAACAATAATGACTACAGCTGATCTTGCCTTAAGGATGGATCCAATTTACAAACCTATAGCAATGAGATTTAAGGATAACCCGCAGGAGTTTGCTGATGCTTTTGCCCGTGCATGGTTTAAGTTAACTCATCGTGATATGGGGCCATCTTCACGCTACTTAGGATCAGAAGTTCCAGAGGAAGAATTTATTTGGCAAGATCCAGTCCCTGAAGTGGATTATGAGTTAATTGATGAATGTGATATAGAAGACCTTAAGAAAAAGATTATCAATACAGGTCTTTCAGTTTCTGAATTGGTTTATACAGCTTGGTCATCAGCATCTACTTTCCGTTGCTCTGACAAACGTGGTGGAGCTAATGGAGCGCGAATTTGCTTGGCTCCTCAAAAAGATTGGGAAGTAAATCAACCAGAAAAACTGCAAAATGTAATTAATTCTCTTAAAAAAATAAAAGATGATTTTAACGCTAATCAGTCAGGAAGCAAGAAAATTTCTCTTTCAGATATTATAGTTTTAGCTGGATGTGCAGCTGTTGAAAAAGCGGCTAAAAATGCTGGATTTGAGTTATCTGTTCCATTTACACCAGGGCGTTCAGATGCGGTTCAGCAACAAACTGATGTAGATTCTTTTTCAGTTTTAGAGCCAAAAGCAGATGGATTTAGAAATTATATTAAAGGTAAATTTGGAGTTAGATCAGAAGAAATGCTTGTAGACAAGGCTCAATTATTAGGATTGACTGCACCTGAGATGACAGTTTTAGTTGGTGGTATGAGAGTGCTAAATGCTAATTATAATAATTCTCAGCATGGAGTCTTTACAAAGAATCCTGAAAGCCTTACAAATGACTTTTTTACAAATCTATTGGATATGGACACTGAATGGAACCCAGCTTCTAAAGACTGTAATGTTTTTGAAGGAAAAGACCGTAAGACAGGTGAATTAAAGTGGACTGGTACCCGTGTTGACTTGGTATTTGGTTCGAATTCTGAGCTTCGTGCCATTGCAGAGGTGTACGCAAGTGATGATGGAAAAGAAAAATTTGCAAAAGATTTTGTTAAGGCATGGAACAAAGTAATGAATGCAGATCGTTTTGATTTGTGTTAAAAATTTTGTGACAAGAACTTAATATCTTGTTAAAAGGGCTGGTGGCAAGGTTGTTTTGTTGCCAGCCCTTGAAAAATATTTCTATATAAAGGTTATTTCATTCTAAGACTTCAGTTGAAATGCTGATAAATAGAATAGCTTTATGATTAATATTTATTGCAATTCATATAGCTATATTTTTCATTTGATGTAAAATATTAAGTTAGAAAGTAAAACTCAAAAAAACTGGGGAGGGCAAAAATGAATTGTATAAAAAAATGCTTGTTTATTCTATTTGGTTCAATATCTGTAGTTTTAGCTATACTAGGGATTTTTCTACCGCTACTTCCCACTACTCCTTTTCTTTTATTAGCTTCATTTTTTTATATACGAAGTTCTAAAAGATTATATAATTGGTTGATTACTCATAAAGTTTTTGGCTGTTACATATACTGTTATTTAACTTACAGAGCAATATCAAAAAAAACAAAGATTGGTTCTATAATTTTACTTTGGTTATCACTTAGTATTTCAATGTTTCTAGTACCAATTTTGTATGTAAGGTTTATTTTAGTTGCAGTTGGAATAGGTGTTACTATTCATCTATTAATGTTAAAAACCCTTGGGGTTGATGAAATAAAAGGATTTAGTGAACTGGTTTAGCTAAAGCTAAACATCGAGACTTTAGGTGGAGAGTCAACTCCATCTGAAGATTTATAAGGGCAACTCTATCTTATAGAAGGTGGGGACTTAGAATAAGATAAAGTGCTACAAGGTACTTTAGGTGTTAGAGCGATGGCTTTTAATAAAAACTTTAAACAGTTTGAAAAATATGTTATAAACTTGTTCTTGAGAGAGAATAGGTAGTTCCTACGCTAAGGTGGTTGTTGCCAAGTAAAATTGCGTTAAGAACCAAGAAACGTAAAAAACTGCTCAGTCTTTAGAGTTTGAAAGCTTTTTTTGTACTAATGCGGCACGACTTATTTTGTTAGTGCCGTGTTTGGTTCGTATTTTATCCATAGCTCTGTCGATTCGTTCAAACTTGTCATCTTTTATATTATCTTCCCAAAGGTCAAAGAGTGATAATTGACCTTCTCTATAATTCTCATCAAATCCTGATATGCTAATTCCTATTAATCTGATAGGGCGAAATCTATTCCAATTTTTTTCAAGTAAAGCACAGCCAGCTTGATAAATATCGTTAGTTGCACAGGTTGGTGATATTGTAGTTTGTCTGGTGATAACTTTAAAGTTGGTGTATTTTAGTGTTATATGTATAGTACGTCCCTTTTTTCCATACTTTCTTGCTGTCATACCAATATCGTCAGTGAGTTCTAATAAAACTAGTTTAGCTTTTTCAATATCGTTAACATCATGAGAAAGTGTTGTCGAACGTCCTATTGATTTCATTTCCCCAGACATATGAGGTTTTATTGGAGAGGTATCATGACCGTTTGCGTGTAAATGAATTTCATCTCCATACTTTCCAAGGGTTTTCACAAGGTGCCTTCTATCAAATTTAGCAAGCTCTCCAATTGTTTGTATTCCCAATTGATTGAGTTTATCGGCAGTTTTTTTGCCAATTCCATACATTGACTTTACTGATAGAGGCCAAAGTTTAGTTGGAATATCATGTTTCCAGAGTTCAGTAATGCCAAGTGGTTTCTTTAGCTCTGAGGCCATCTTAGAAAGGAACTTGTTTTCGGAAATACCAATTGAACACCAAAGCCCAAGAGTATCTTTAATTTCGTTCATAATTTTCTCCGATGATTCTAGTGGAGAACCAAATAATCCTTCCATACCAGTCATGTCAAGCCATGCTTCATCAATACTATTTTGTTCAACAACAGGAGAATAATTTGATAGTAAGTCCATAACTTGTTTAGACTTAAATTCATAAAAAGGATGGTCAGGTGGTACTAAATGAATGTTTGGGCAGAGTTTTAGAGCCTCATAAATAACCATTGCTGTTTTCACGCCAAAGGCTCTAGCCTCATAGTTTGCTGCTAGAATGATTCCAGAACGATTTTTTGGATCTCCAGCAACAGCAGAAGGTTTTCCAACAAGGCAAAGGTTTCTCGTCATTTCACAACTTATAAAAAAAGCATTCATATCAACAAGAAATATTACTTTTTGCATAAAAACCTCCCTGTGAAAATAGGTGCATCAAAAACAATTTATATACCACACACTTAATTTTAATAAAAAAGAAAGAAATAATCAACTTATTGGGGTGTAGAGGTTGTATATATTAAAGGTGAAGAACAATTATTTAAAAAAACAAACTACCAATTCGCATAACAATTCCACCTATTAAAAATGCTAATGTACTGGTTAACAACAATATAATTCCTGTCATTTTTAAATTAAATTCTCTAGCAACAGTAGCAATTATTGCTACACAAGGAACATATAATAATCCTACTACCGATGCTGTGAATAGTTGTAACATATTTAGATTCATTTCCACAAGTGGGACTACCGTCAGTTCACGCCTTAGAACTCCAAGCATTAAAGGTACCGATGCTTCTGCTGGCAACCCTAACCAGTTAACTACTAGTGGACTAAGAAACTCTCCAATGGATTCCATAATTCCCGATTCATAAAGCACTGCAGCAAAACCAACAATTGCCAACATTGGTAGACCACCCTCGCGTATATAATTTTTAACTTTTGACCATACCTTCTTAAAAATCACCTCACCCTTAGGAAGCATCAGCTCAGGAATTTCTAATATGGTATTAGGACAACTTCCTGGTAGAATTTTATTGAGGATTAGCCCGGCAGAAAAGATAACAAAAAAAGAAAATATAAATATCATCAATAATGCCAGAATAGATTTTTCAGCCAATAGAGAAATAAAGGCTCCAGTCTGTGCCACACAAGGTATTCCTAAACAAACTATAGTTGACACAGTTATACGTTCTTTACGAGTATTTAATTGTCTGGTGGCCATGATTGCAGGAATTCCACATCCATAACCTAAAAGCAGAGGCACCATACTAGAACCTGGTAAACCCAATTTATTTAGTAGTCCGTCCAATAATGCTCCAAGTCTTGGCAGATAACCACAGTCCTCCGATATACTTAATGCAATATAAAAAGAAACCACGTAGGGTAAAACTAAAGTAAAGGGCCACTCTAATCCCTTAACAAATATTCCATATTCCCCAATTAGTACTTCTAGTATAAAACCTTCGGGAACAAATAGTTGTATTAAATAACTTATTGCAGGTATAATGAGACCTCTAAACAATGGAAGCAAAATAAACTGGCGAAGTCCCATGCCAAGCCCTACGACAATCCCGAACACAGTCATTAAAATAAGTGCGGCTAAAGGTAAGCCAGGCCAAGGTTTAACTAAACGTTCACCCCATATTTGTCTTTTTGTTTTTTTCTGGATACTTGGTTTTGTTTTAACCTCCTTAGTAATTTGCTCTGCTTTTTTCCAAAGGTCTTTTTGAGCTTCTGGATTTTTTTCTGTATCAGCTTGACTTAAATCACTAGAAGCTCCTGTAAACAACATTTGTACTAGGGCTTCCTTTACAGTCTCAACCCCTTCTTTATCAACAGCAACCGTTGGGATTACTGGCACACCAAGCTTTTTAGAAAGTAATTCTACATCAATTTTCTCTCCACAATCTTCAATCAAGTCCATACGATTAAGAACTGCAATAGTAGGGATTTCGTACTCTAGCACCTGAAAGAAAAGATATAAGCTGCTTTCAAGATTATAGGCATCTATCACGACTATAATCCCTTCAGGTCTTTGATTTATTGTAAAATCCTCAATTCCTGAATCCTCATGACAAGAATTTACTTTTTTAGAATTGGTTTTTCCCTGAAGCATTTCTACAGCTACTCGTTCGGCCTCATTGGTTATTTCGAGGGTATATGTGCCTGGAACATCTATCAGGTTTGCGCTATGATTCCCCAGCTTAATTTCACCGGCAGTAAATTCTACAGTGGTTCCAACATAATTTGCTACACTAATATTTAAACCTGTAAGATTATTGAACATCACACTTTTACCGATATTTGGCTGACCAATCATGAGAATATTAGGTTTATCTTTAAAATTATTTTTCATTTCAATCACCTACTTTCAACTTTTTTACTGCTTAGTTTTTTTAATTTCTTTGCTTTATTTAAATAATAAATCATTACTATTCCAGAAATCAATAGAGGAATCCAAAAAGTAATTACTCGAGTCATCAAAGCTATGGAAAAAGCTTCATGAGAAGATAATCCCTCATAGGCTAAAATTAAAGCCATACTTCCTTCAAAGGTAGCTAATCCTCCAGGTAATAGAGGTATCATGCTCACTAAATAGGCTGTGAAGGTTGCAATTATTACCACAATGACATTTAATTCATAACCTAGTATCCTAGTAACCAAATATACCTTTAAAGGATACAATGCCCACACCATTAAAGCAATAGCAAAAAGAAAAATTCTTTTATGTTTAGCTCTAATAACTGTTTTAGACTGAATGGAGGTTTGTATCATAAAATCATATATTTTATTAATCTTATGAAAGATCTTAGTAATAAGGGGGGGATACGTCTTTTTTTTGTTAAAAATTCTACTAGCCACAACATGCAAGTTTAATCCTTGTAAATTAAATAGCAACAAAAAAAGCACAAAAAATAATGACAAACCTATAAAGGCTAAATAAACAAAAACAGGTATTTCAAAGCTGAAAAAAGCCACACATAATGTTATAAAACTAATTACCAAAAAAGGCAGCATAGAAAAAAACTTACTCAATAAGGTTATAGCGGTAAGTTGTGAATACTCTAGTCCAGTTTCCTTTTGCATTAAATAGACCTTTAAGGCTTCTCCCCCTACTTTTACCGATGGTGTCACACTTTCTACAAAGGAACCTGCTAAATTAATGCCAAAAACGCTACCTAACGAAACCGTAGGAGATTTTTGTTTTAGTAAGTAATGCAATATATAGGTAGTTGAAAACAGGGTGGCTAATTGTAATATGGTTAAATATAGCAATTGTGATATGCTTATACGGCTGATAACAGTATATACATCCTCCCAGCCAAGCACTAAGACAACCACTAAACATAATGCAATTCCCACTATTAATAAAAAAGTTTTCTTCAAGTCTATTTCCCCCCACTTCTTTTTTCTAACCTCTGCTACGGAATTAAAAATAGACAGGATTCTTTGAAAGTTTTCATCTTTTGAAAAGATTTTTCATCCGGTTGATATTTATCGGTCAAATAGCCATATTCTTCTTTGTGCTCATCTACCGGTTGTCGAAAAATAATCCTTCCTCTTGAATTTCCAAAAGCCTTCAAGCTTTCAAGCATTTTATCCTTGTCCTTTATGTGCAGTGCAATGATTGCGACCGTAAAAGGTGGAAGTTTCTCCGATGTCCCATCCCCTAATTTTATTTCAATATTTCTATCTAGTTTGTATTTTTTTAAGTATTTTCTAGCCATTTTAACAGCTTTCCTGTCCTTATCTAAGGCAATTACTTTTGCTCCTGTCATTTCAACTACATGAAGAGCAGTAAAAGGAATTGCTCCACAACCAACATTTAGAACAACATCATCTTTTGTAATGCCAGCCAATTCAACTTCTTTTTTTACTACATCCTTATATAGGTTATGATATAGCTGAAATATAGGATAAAATCGGCATATTAATTTTTCTAATGATTTAAAGAGTTTTTTCATAAGCTAAAACCTCCAATGGCTCTTTAGAATTTATTCTTTGTACACTAAAACATCAATTTAAGCGTAATCTTTAACTTAAATTGATGTACATTTTTAACAATAACAATTTTTAAGGTTCCATAATAAAAATACTATACTGGTAAGAACATTTAGTTTGAACAATCTACTATGATGTATTGAGCAACCTTTTGACCTAAGGCAATATTTCTTCCATCAATAGAGCATAGTATAGGTCCGTTAAGTATTCCTTTTGCCATAATGGTTACGGTTTTATTGATTCTAAAACCTAGGGAAGCTAAATGAGAGCCTGATGGCACATTCACAATTGTTCCTTCGTCACCACATGTTAATTGTTTTAAAGATATATTTGAAAATCTATAGACCTTTTTTGTAATGTTATTGCTTTTTCGTAATCTATTAACTTCTACAGCCATTTAAAGCCACGTCCTTTCTTAACAAGTTCTTAACGATAATGATTTTCATTTACTTTAATTATAAAACAAATTTTTTATTTTGTCAAGAGCAAACACATTCAATTTGGGGACGG
>NZ_JAVDDS010000053.1 GCF_030848475.1 Herbivorax alkaliphila | reverse complement strand
AATTCATGAGAGGACAGCAAATTTTCTTGACATGTGATGCATTTGTTAGTATAATATTTTCTGTCGGTTTATGAGGTGACGCTATGAAATTTGATGTAAGTAGTATATTAAAACTTGATGGTGCTCAATTACCAATTGAAATAAATCAGGTGATAGAGGGCTTAGATACTATTTCAGATGAAGTAAGTTTTGAATTACCTGTTAGTTTTAAAGGAACCATTTTAAATATTGGTGGAGTTTTAAATCTTAAGGGTGAGTTTAATGCCACTTATAAGACGGTGTGTTCAAGATGTTTAAAGGGTATTGAAGCTGAAATGAGTATAGATGTTAGAGAAGATTTTTTTGAAGAGGGAAAAAGTGAAGAAGAAGCTTATACATATACAGGCAAGTATGTTGAGCTTGAAAAAGTCTTTAGGGACAATATAGTATTAAACCTTCCAACAAAGCAGGTGTGCAGTAAACAGTGCAAAGGACTCTGTCCTGACTGTGGCACTAATCTTAATGAGAAAACTTGTGACTGTAAAGATGATGAAATAGATTCTCGTTTGGAAGTTTTAAAAAATTATTTTAAAAATCAAGAAGACAATTAATTTTATGTACAAGTGCCTATTGTATGATTATGAGGAGGTGTAATAAATGGCTGTACCAAAGCGTAAATGGTCCAAGGCTAGAACAGGTAAGAGAAGAGCTAACTGGAAGATATCAGCACCCAACTTGGTAGAATGTCCGCATTGTCACGAATTAAAACTACTTCACAGGGTATGCAAAGAGTGTGGACACTACACAGTAAAACGCAAAGGTGAAAAGAAATCAATTGAGGTTATCAACGTTGAATAGAAAGAAAGCAGCAGACGAAACTGCTGCTTTTTTCTTAAGTTAAGAAGTCTTGGAGCGAAGCGAAAGACTAAATATCGAAGGGGCTCGATGCCCCGAGATTTTTTTAAGAAGTCTAATAGTTGTTTTAACTCGTTAAGGAGAGATTGTTTTTGAGAAAAAAATCTGTGTCCATTAAAGATGTTTCAGAAGAAAGCATTGCTAAGGAACTGGGTATTGTAAAGGGAGATAAGCTGTTATCTATAAATGGAAATGAAATAAACGATATATTTGAATACAGATTTTTGACAACAAGCCCTGAAGTTATATTGGAAATACAAAAAGAAAACGGTGAAATATGGGAAATTGAAGTTGAAAAAGATGAGTATGAGGATTTAGGCATTGAGTTTGAAGATTTAATGTTAGATGATACAAAAAGTTGCAAAAATAAGTGTATATTTTGTTTTATAGATCAAATGCCTAAGGGGATGAGAGAAACTCTTTACTTTAAAGACGATGATACTAGGCTTTCTTTTTTTATGGGAAATTATGTTACACTTACAAATGTAGATTACAATGATATAAAAAGAATTATCAAATATAAAATGTCTCCTATTAATGTTTCTGTACATACGACAAACCCAGATTTAAGGGTTTTTATGCTTAATAATAAGACAGCAGGAGATGTTATGAGAAAAATAAAGATGTTGGTTGATGAAGGGGTAGAGGTTAATTGCCAGATAGTTTTGTGCAGGGGAATAAATGATAGAGAAGAACTAGATAGAACTATAAGTGAACTAGGGAGTCTATATCCCGGTCTAAAGAGTATATCAGTTGTTCCAGTGGGAATTACAAAGTATAGAGAAAGTTTGTATCAGTTAAAACCTTATGACAGTAGTTCTTCTATTGAAGTTATAAATCAGGTTGAAAGTTGGCAGATGAAGTTTTGGGAAAAATATCGTTCCAGAATTGTGTATCTGGCAGATGAATTTTACATTATGGCTGGTGTAGATATGCCATCATATGAAAGTTATGAGGATTTTTTGCAGATTGAAAATGGTGTAGGTCTTGTATCTGTCATGATGAATGAATTTTATACCTATTTAAAAGAAATTAATATTGCTTTAAAAAACACCAGAAGAATAAGTATAGCCACAGGAGTATCTCCTTATAAATATATAAAGAAAATGACTGATGTTTTAGAAAGTAAATATAGCAATTTAAGTATAGATGTTTATAAAATAAAAAATGATTTTTTTGGAAACAATGTAACTGTAACTGGACTTATTACAGCTAAGGATTTGATAAATCAACTTTCAGGGAAAGAACTTGGAGAAGAGTTATTAATATCAAGGTCTATGCTAAGGTCAGGAGAAGATGTATTTTTAGATGATTATAGTTTAGAAACGTTAGAAAAAAAACTTGGTATTAAGATAACAGCTGTTGAAAACAACGGAAAAGATTTTATTGATAAAGTGTTTGGGGTATAATTATAATGAGATTAAAAGATGTTTTGTAATTTGTAGATATAATCGGGAGAGAACTATTGGGTTCTCTGGTGAGCTTTTTAAGTGAATGTATAGTAATGTTATTTGAGGGAGGTAAAGAAGTTGGCAAAACCTATAGTTGCAGTTGTTGGAAGGCCGAATGTTGGCAAATCAACTTTTTTTAATTATCTGTCTGGAAAAAGGATTTCTATAGTTGAAGATACTCCAGGGGTAACACGGGACAGAATATATGCAGAAGTTGAATGGAGAAGCAGAAATTTCACTCTTATTGATACTGGAGGTATAGAACCTTATACACAGGATAAGATAATGCAGCAGATGAAAAATCAGGCGGATATAGCTATTGAAACAGCTGATGTTATTATATTTTTGGTAGATTTAAAAGCTGGTGTTACTTCATCAGATAAGGAAGTAGCTTATATGCTAAGAAAAACAAAGAAGCCTGTTATTTTAGCAGTAAACAAAGTTGATAATGTAGGAGAACCTCCACCGGGAGCGTATGAGTTTTATAACTTAGGACTTGGTGAAATTATGCCTATATCTTCAATTCATGGTCTGGGTATGGGGGATTTATTAGATGAAGTGTATAAGAATTTTCCCGAAGAGCAGGAAGAAGATATTGACGAGGAAATTATTAAAGTTGCTGTAATTGGAAAGCCTAATGTGGGAAAATCTTCTCTTATAAATAAAATAACTGGGGAGGAAAGAGTTATTGTAAGTGATATTCCCGGTACAACAAGAGATGCTATAGATACATATGTCCAAAACGAAAAGGGTAAATTTGTATTTATAGATACTGCGGGAATCAGAAGAAAGAGCAAAATTCACGAAAATATAGAAAAGTACAGTACTATTAGGTCGTGGACTGCTGTTGAAAGAGCAGATGTATGTGTTATTATGATAGATGCACAGGAAGGAGTTACAGAACAGGATACAAAAATAGCTGGTTATGCCCACGAACAGGGAAAGGCATCAGTGGTTGTAGTTAACAAATGGGATTTACCTGATAAGGAAACGGGAACTTTAGAAGAATATAGTAATAGGGTTCGTAATAAGCTAGGTTTTATGCTGTATGTACCTGTTTTGTTTATATCAGCAAAGACAGGATTGAGAATAAATAAAATATATGATTTAATCAAATATGTTTCTGATCAGGCAGCACTTAGAATATCTACAGGAGTTTTAAATGATATTTTAAATGAAGCTGTTGCAATGGTGCAACCTCCTTCAGATAAGGGTAAAAGGCTGAAAATATACTATATAACCCAATCTTCTGTAAAACCGCCAACTTTTATTCTTTTTATAAATAGAGTAGAACTTATGCACTATTCATATCAAAGATATTTAGAAAATCAACTGAGGAAAAGTTTTGGATTTGAAGGAACTCCTTTGAGGTTTAAATTAAGGCAAAAGGAGAGGGAGTGATTTTGTGGTTATAGGAATTATTTTAGCTTTAATAATAGGTTATCTTCTTGGCAGTGTAAATACATCTTTAGTTATAGGTAAGTTTTATAAAGTGGATGTAAGAAAACACGGAAGTGGAAATGCAGGTATGACAAATACATTAAGGACTCTTGGAAAACTTCCTGCGGCACTTGTTATTGCAGGAGATATCTTAAAGGGTGTTTTAGCGTGTATAATTGGGAGTGTTATATTTCTCAATACAACAGAAGCAAATGACAGTATTGGACTTATGGCCGGTGGTCTAGGTGCAATATTAGGTCACAACTGGCCACTGTACTTTGGTTTTAAAGGTGGAAAAGGTGTTCTAACAACATTTGCAGTTATTATGATGATGGGACCTTTAATTGGACTTATACTGTTATCGGTTTTTGCTATAATAGTTTTGATAACAAGATATGTTTCGTTAGGATCAATAATAGGAGCGAGTCTTTTTCCAGCAGTTGCGTTTTTAATGGGAAATGAAACTATTTTTATTATATTTGCAGGTATAATAGGTTTACTTGTTATTATAAGGCATAAAACTAACATTGAAAGACTTATAAATAAAGAAGAGTCAAAATTAGGTGCAAAAAAAGCATAAAAAGCTTTTAGGCAGGGAGGTTTTATAAATGAACAAAAATATATCTATGATAGGTGCAGGAAGTTGGGGTACTGCACTTGCAATTCTTCTTGCAAAGTCAGGTTATAAGGTTAAAATGTGGTCTTGTTTTGACGATGAAAGAGAAATGATAAATAACTTAAAGGAACATAAAGAAAAGCTTCCGGGGATAAAAATTCCTGATGGAGTATTGTGCACAGGTGATATAAAAGAAGCTTTGAGTGGTTCTGATATGGTGGTAATGGTTGTTCCATCTCATACCATAAGGGAAAATGCTAAAAAAATATCAAGTTACATAAAGAATGAAACCATTATTGTAAATTGTTCTAAGGGAATTGAAACTCAAACAGGTTTGAGATTATCCCAAGCAATTAAAGAGGAAATACCTAATGCTAATTTAGTTACTTTGTCAGGTCCAAGTCATGCAGAGGAAGTAGCAAAAGGTATACCAACTACAGTAGTGGCAGCGTCTGAGAATGTGAATGCAGCAGAACTTGTACAGGATGTTTTTATGACTCCTTTATTTAGAGTGTATACAAACCCTGACATTATAGGTGTGGAAATTGGAGGGGCTTTAAAAAACGTTATTGCATTATGTGCTGGTATTTCAGATGGTTTAGGTTTTGGAGACAATACAAAGGCTGCCTTGATGACAAGGGGATTGGCTGAAATATCAAGGCTTGGAATTTCTATGGGAGCTAATCCACAAACTTTTGCAGGGCTTTCAGGTATAGGGGATCTTATTGTGACATGTACCAGCATGCACAGCAGAAATAGAAGAGCTGGAATACTTATAGGCCAAGGGAAAGCTCCTCAAAAAGCCATGGAAGAAGTAAAAATGGTGGTAGAGGGAGTTACAACTACAAAAGCTGCATACAAGCTTGCTAAAAGGAAAAATGTAACCATGCCTATAACATTTGAGGCATATGAAGTTTTGTTTAATGGAAAAGATGCAAAAAGTGCAGTAAATGATTTGATGATGAGAAATAAAAAAGATGAAGTATTCTAAGGCATTACATATATAAAAGAGAGGTTGTAGGAGGCACTAAAAAGTGTCTTCTATTTTTTTTGTCCTTTTTGTAATAATAAAAGGATATGCACATATATTTATATTGATAAGGGTACTAGTACTTAAACCTTAAGTTGCTTTTTGAATTTTACTTAAAGTACATATGAAATATTGCTTCCAATTTTTTATCTAAATCAATTAGGGTTAGATGAAGTTTAAGAATCTATAGGGGAAGTTATTATTTCATTATTCTTAAGTTTTAGGTGGAAGATTAGCTGGCTTTGACAGGTTAAAATAAAAGTAAGGGGGGTTCTAAGGGTTGGAAAAGTATAATATATACCAGCAAATATCGGAAAGAACGCAGGGTGACATATATGTAGGGGTTGTAGGTCCTGTTAGAACTGGAAAGTCCACATTTATTAAAAGATTTATGGACTTGTTGGTTATACCTAATATTGAAAATGAGTATTCAAAGGGAAGAGCAAAAGATGAATTGCCTCAGAGTGCTTCAGGACGTACAATAATGACTACTGAACCAAAATTTGTTCCAAATGAAGCAGTGGAAATTTCACTTGATGAAAATGTGAATTTCAAGGTGAGGCTAGTTGATTGCGTAGGTTATATGGTTAAGGGAGCAATAGGTCATATGGAAAATGATGCTCCGAGAATGGTATCTACTCCTTGGTTTGAAGACCAAATTCCATTTGTTGAAGCTGCTGAAATTGGTACAAAAAAGGTTATAAATGAACACTCTACAATAGGATTGGTAATGACAACAGATGGAAGCATAACTGACATTGATAGGGAAGACTATATAGAAGCAGAAGAGCGGGTTATAAATGAACTAAAAGAGATAAACAAGCCCTTTGTAGTTCTTTTAAACTCAGTAAACCCAACAGATAGCGAAACGGAAATCTTAAGGCAGGAACTTGAGCAAAAATATGGTGTTCCCGTAATAGCAACAAATTGTGCACAGCTTAAGATAGAGGACTTAAACAGCATAATGGAAGGGATACTACTTGAGTTTCCTATTAGAGAAATTGGCATTAACATTCCAAAATGGATAGAGTCTTTAGAAGATGATTACTGGCTTAAAGTTGATATGATTAACGCTGTAAAAGATGTATTCGGAGGAATTAAAAGAATACGTGAAATAAAAGGGGTTATGAGTAAGTTTGACCAGTATGAGTTTATTAAAAAAGTCTATATTGACAATATAAGTCTTGGAAGTGGGAATGCACTAATAGAGGTTAATGTTGAAGACGGATTGTTTTATCGAGTCTTAAGTGAGATGACAGAAATTGAAATAAGTGGTGAACATAAGCTCATAAGTCTTATGAAAGATTTGGCTAGGATGAAAAAAGAATATGACAAGATTGAATTTGCACTTCATGAAGTAAAATTAAAAGGTTATGGAATAGTAACACCACAAATTACTGAACTGTCCTTAGAAGAGCCTGAAATAGTAAAGCAGGGCAGCAGGTTTGGAGTAAAACTTAGAGCAAGTGCACCGTCCATACATATGATAAGGGCTGATATTGAAACTGAAATAGCACCTTTAGTGGGGACAGAAAAGCAGTCTGAAGAGCTTGTAAATTACCTCTTAAAAGAGTTTGAAGGAGAGCCTGAAAAATTATGGCAGTCCAACATATTTGGGAAATCACTTCATGAACTTGTAAGTGA
Source organism: Herbivorax alkaliphila (assembly GCF_030848475.1). Lineage (GTDB taxonomy): Bacteria > Bacillota > Clostridia > Acetivibrionales > Acetivibrionaceae > Herbivorax. Next base: position 16,288 of record NZ_JAVDDS010000053.1, on the reverse strand, counting down.
AGGTCTTCAAAACAAATTAGGTAGAATGCCAGAAGATGCTCAGTTAAAATTGCAAGAAACTCTTCAGAAAATAATTAATGAAGGAAGTGGAGGCCTTATTTGCATAATACTTTAATATAAAAATGAACTTAAGGCATTGTCATATTAAATGGCAGTGCCTTTTTTAAAATAAATCTTCAGGTGGAGTTGAATCTCCATCTGAAGTCTCTATGTTTAACTTTAGTTTCTGGAATATTGTTCTTCACATTTAATATATACACCCAATAACATTTACCCTGTTGTTTTTTTAAAAATAAAGTATATAATATTATTTGTTGGACATTTAAATTTTAATGAAGGGGGCAATTAAATAATGCTAAAAAAGTTAATTTCATTTTTATTGATTGGAATTTTAATTTTTAGTTTTGTAGCATGTGAAAGTGATAACGAAATGGAAAATGATGAAGATAGTGGGGAAGATTCTTTAAAAATAGAGGAAGATACAACTCTTGAAGTTTGGATTATGCCAAATAGTGAACGTCCACAAAAAGATTTTATGGACTTGATAAACCCTTTTTTAAGTGAAAATTCCCATATTGAAGTTAATACAACGGTGATTGATTGGAACCAAGCTTTTTCAAAAATAACTGATGTCTGCTCAAGAGGTGAAATGCCTGATGTCATACAGCTTGATATGGAATGGGTGGCTGCTATATCATCCTTAGATACTTTATTTGATATGTCTGATATGGTTGATACAGATACTTTTATAGAGGCTTCTCTACAAACAACAGGTATAAAAGGCGAAGAAGCAATGACAGCAATGCCTTGGTTTTTGGAGACAAAAGCTCTTTTTTACAGAAAAGATGCATGTGAAAAGGCAGAAGTGGATCCAGAAAAGGATTTTGCAACGTGGAATAGTTTTAAGGAATCATTAAAAAAACTTAATAAACTAGAAATTGAGGATAAAGAACTACCTGCATTAGGAGAACCAGGGGGAAATGATTTAAAAGTTACAGATAATTTTTCATGGTGGATTTATAGTGCAGGGGGCAGTTTTTTAAATTATAATGGTACTAAATCAGACTTTAATAGTTCAGAAGCATTAGAAGGTATAAAGTTTTACACTGAACTTGCTTTAGAAGGTTTAATTGATGAGACTTCTTTAGAAAAAAATTATGAAGAAGTGGAAAAAATGTTTATAGAAGGTGAATATGCTACTGCATTTTTAGATTCATCGGTTATAAATAAGCTTGAAAAACTTGTAGATGAAGAAGGCGAGGATGATGAAGATGATGAAGAAAACGGAGAAGGTTCTTTAATTGAAAATATTGGAGTAGCTATGGTGCCAGCAGGATCTGAAGGCAGAGTTTCGTTTTTAGGAGGAAGCAGCTTGGCGATATCAAAGTCATCAGAAAATATAGATGCGGCAATTGAGCTGTTAAATTACTTGTCAAGTGAAGAGGCTCAACTTGAATATGCTAAAGTTACAGGTAAGATGCCAGTTTCAGAAGATGCATATGACGATTTCTTTACAGAACATCCCATGCGCCGTGTATTTAAAGAACAGATGGAGTATGCAAAGGCATACCCGTCAGTACCAGAATGGGGGCCTGTGAAAACTTGTTTAAATGATGCCTTTAAAAGAATATGGGACAATGTTATAAATGACGAATACAGTGCATACAACTTTGGAATAACAAGAAATATTGTTGAGGAAACAGAAGAGTTGATAAATAATGTAGTGTTTGGCTATGAGAACATAGAGGAATCTTTAGAGTAATTTAAGATACGAATTATACATCAAGGGAACCAGGTGGTTCCCTTTCAAAGTATGAGGTCTTAGAACAAAGAGAAAGATTTAACATTTAAGAGTCTCTGTTCCTTGAAATTTTATTTACTGAGTCCTTGGGAAATAGTTTGATAATTATACAGTATATTATTAAAATAAGTATAGTAGTTAAGCTTATAAAGGGGCGATATAACTTGAATTACGACTTGAGCATATCATATTCAATTGCAGTTTTTTTTATAGTTTTATTTGCAGCTTCTGTATTAAATTTAATAAGACAGCATTATATTTTCCAAATTACAGGTATAGCTTTTTTGTTTTTGTATTCCATAATAAGAACCACAATTATGATTAAGAATAATGGAGGTATAGTTTTTAATGATGTATATTTTACTATACTTCCAGCACTCTCAGCAATTGGGGCATGTTTTGTTGGAATGGCTTTAGGATTTTGGGTATTTCCACTTATAAGAAAAAGGTTTAAAAACTAATTACTTACTGGAGCATATACATAAAACTTGTTATATTTTCATGGAGTAAATCTAAATCTAGACGTCCTTCTTCAGCGTCTTTATATAGGTCTAAATATGCATCAAGAGCTCTTTTAAGATGCAGTTTTTTATCAATTGGCCAATCTTGACTTTGCTTGTAATCTTTTATATCGTCTATATAATCTTTTATTAGTTCTAATTTCCTTTCATCTGTCATTTATCTTCCTCCATTGAATATAATTTATTTATTGGGTTCTTTATATATTAATTAAGGTGCTTTTTTTTATTTTATTTATACAATACAAAATTAACCATTTGTCATGAAATTTATAAGGAATGCCTTAGAAATAATGCCCTATTTTAAAGGACAAAATCCCGATAATTTAAAGTGTTTTGGGCGATGAGAATAGGATTTTATTTCTTAAACACTACTAAATGGTATGAGAAAAAATAAATAAGTTGTAGTTTATCTCTTTTATGGTTTTAAATTTATGCTATAATAATTTGAAGAATGTAAAAAATGTATAGATAAAAGAGGTATTATTTATGAATGAGAAAACTATTAGAATATTAGAGTTTGATAAAATAATAAATAAACTGGTAAGTTTGGCTTCATCTAACCTTGGAAAGGATTTGGCAAAAGAATTGATGCCTGACAGTAGCTTTAGCGTGGTAAGAGAGGCTTTGAAGGAAACTTCTGATGGAGTGACTTTTATTTTAAGAAAAGGAGGACCTCCTTTAGGTGGAATTCGTGATATAAAAGATAGCATAAAGAGGGCGGAAGTAGGTTCTGTATTAAATCCAGGTGAGTTTTTAAAAATATCCGGGGTTTTAAGGGCTGTGAGGAATATGAAAAATTATTCTTCTAATGACAGAATTGAAATAGAAGATGATAATGTAGTAAAAGAACTCATAAGCCTTTTAGAGCCTAATAAATCACTAGAGGATATAATAAATAGGTCAATTGTAAGTGAGGAAGAAGTGGCTGACACGGCAAGCACTACATTAAATAGTATAAGAAAACAGATAAAAAATGCTAAAGAATCTATAAAAAATAAATTAAATGAAATTATAAGATCTTCAAAACATAAGAAGTATATGCAGGAATCAATAGTTACAATGAGAGGTGACAGGTATGTTGTTCCTGTAAAACAGGAATACAGGAGCGAAATTCCAGGACTTATACATGATTCCTCAGCTAGTGGTGCTACAATTTTTGTAGAACCAATGGCGGTTGTTGAAGCAAATAATAATATAAGAGAGCTAAGAATTAAAGAAAGAGCTGAAATAGAAAGGATATTAAGAGAGCTGACAGAACATGTAGCAAAAATGGAAACAGGTTTAAAGTCTAATGTATCTCTTTTGGCAAAATTGGATTTTATATTTGCAAAGGCAAAACTGAGCTTTGACTACAAATGCATATGTCCTAAAATTAATGATGAGCATAAAATTGTTATAAAAAAAGGACGGCATCCGCTACTTGATGTTAAATCTGTGGTACCAATAGATTTCTGGATAGGACAGGATTTTGATACACTGGTTGTAACAGGACCTAATACAGGGGGAAAAACTGTTAGTTTAAAGACAGTAGGGCTTTTTACACTTATGATGCAGGCAGGCCTTCATATTCCAGCTAATGAAGGAACATGCCTCAGCGTTTTTAATAAAATTTATGCAGATATTGGAGATGAGCAAAGCATTGAACAGAGCCTTAGCACTTTTTCATCCCATATGAAAAATATTGTAAACATATTAGACAGTATTGATGATAATTCTCTTGTTTTGTTTGATGAATTAGGGGCAGGAACAGATCCCACAGAAGGGGCAGCTCTAGCAATGTCAATACTTGAAAACATAAGAAATAAAGGATGTATTACTGTTGCTACCACACATTACAGTCAGCTTAAAGTGTATGCTCTCACTACAAATTATGTGGAAAATGCCTGTTGTGAGTTTAATGTGGAAACATTAAAGCCAACGTACAGACTATTAATAGGAGTGCCTGGAAAGAGTAATGCCTTTGCTATATCAAAAAGATTAGGACTTAGAGAAGGGGTTATTGAAAGGGCAAAAGAATTTTTAACAAGAGAAGATATTAAATTTGAAGATATGCTACAGTCAATTGAGAAAAATTTAAACAAAACAGAAAGCGAAAAGCAAATAGCTCAAAAGTACAGACTTGAGGCAGAGAAACTTAAAAAGGAAATTGAAGAAAAGAGGGAAAAGATAAAAGAAAGCAGAGAAAAACTAATAAAAGAGGCAAGAGAAGAGTCTAGAAGGATTCTTAATAATTCAAAGAGGGAAGCAGAAGAAATAATCTCACAGATGAAGCAGCTTGAAAAAGAAAGTCAAAACGATTTAAGGCAAAAAAAAGCTGAAGATATGAGATTAAAACTTAAAAATAAAGTTGACAATATTGAAGAGAACCTTTCAAGTGAATTGGTTAAAAAGAATAAATCATCTAAGCCTCCTGAAAATTTAAAACCTGGAGATGCAGTTTTAATTGTGAGTCTTAATAAAAAGGGAACTGTAGTTGCACCTCCTGACAAGGAGGGTGAGGTGTTAGTGCAGGCTGGAATAATGAAAATAAATGTTCATATATCAAGTTTGAAGAAGGTGGATGAACAAAAAAGCCATATAGAAAAATCGGGAATGAGCAGAATAGGAAAATCAAAAGCTAAAAATATTTCCAAAGAAATAGACATTAGAGGTTATAATTTAGATGAGGCAATAGACAGAGTTGATAAATATTTAGATGATGCAATTATTGCAGGGCTACAGGAGGTTTCAATAATACATGGTAAGGGAACAGGAGTATTGAGAAGTGGAATTCAAAAACACTTAAGGTCTAATCCACGTTTAAAATCCTTCAGATTAGGCAAGTATGGAGAAGGGGAGTCGGGAGTGACAGTTGTTGAGCTGTAAACAAGCTAATAGAGAACTTCTTTAGCAAAAACTAAACAACCAAGCTTTAAGTGAAGTTTTAGAATAAGATAAAGGTGCGATTTTATGCAAATGACTAAAAATGCCAAATTGGCTGTTATCACAGTTGGGATTTTTATAGCAACAATATTGGGGATTTTTTTAATTTTAAAAGTTTCTATTTACTTAGCACCATTTATTATAGCTTTTGCTATATCTACTTCTATTGAGCCTATAGTAAGAACTTTAATGAAACGCACTAAAATGTCTAGAAAGGCTTCTGCAACAATAACTGTACTCTCGGTTGTCACTGTTGCAATAGCAATTTTAATTTTATTAACAATAAGATTATATAAGGAAGCTGCAAGTTTGTCTGAAATACTGCCTAAATATTTGGACGATATATATGAGAATCTAAATAATCTTAATGAAAAGTTTTTGAGTTTTTACACGGCTCTTCCTAAAGAATTAACTATAAGCATGGAAAACATATTTAAAAACTTTACAGACATACTTACAACTTTTTTGAATTCTTTGATTAGAGGTATTTTAAATGTCGCTGCTTTAGTTCCTCAAGCTTTTATATTTTTATTTGCAACAATTCTATCCACCTATTTTCTCTCAAGTGACAGAACAAAAATATTTAATTTTGTTAAAAAGAACCTACCTCGTGACTGGATGGATATTTTATTAAGAATAAAAAAAGATATATTTATAACATTGTGGGGATATATAAGAGCTCAAATAATACTGGTGATGGTGACTTTTTTTCAACTTTCTGTTGGATTTGTAATTATAGGAATAAAGCATTCTGTTTTATTAGCTTTTATTATGTCACTGCTTGATATATTTCCTATTGTTGGTCCTGGCAGTGTTATGATACCTTGGGCAATATATGAATTTTTTATTGGGAATTTAAAAAGATCTGTTATGGTTTTAATTTTATATGGAACAATTTTAACGGTAAGGCAGTTAATTGAACCTAAAATTTTATCATCACAAATAGGATTACATCCATTGGTCGCTTTAATGTCTCTATATATTGGGTTTTTAGTATTTGGATACTTAGGATTGATAATTGGTCCAATAACTGTTTTGCTTTTTAAAAATATATTTTCGTCTGTTATTTTAAAAAAGAGAAGCCTTAGAGAATTTATAGCTCAGACAAAGCTTTAATATGGTTATAAATAGTGGTTATTGTTTTTTTAGAACAAAAGAAGGAGGGTATCCCCTTTGTTTTTTAAACTGCTTACTAAAATAAAATATATCGTTAAAACCACAGAGATGGGCAGCTTCACTTACAGAATAACCACCTGTACATAAAAGGTTTTCAGATGTATTTATTCGTATCATATTAAGGTATTCTTTTAAAGAGCAGTTATTGTATTTTTTAAATAAAGCTCCTAAATAAACTGGATTTAAATTCACCATTTCTGACAGAGTTTTAATTGAAATATTTTGATTGTAGTTTGAAAGAATGTAATTTTTAATTTGTTGTATACGTTGGTCTACAACAATTTGTGATTTTTTATAATATTTTATCTCCAGTATTTTGTGTAAGATAAGCATGAAAATAGCTCTTGATTTTATTACGTAGCCAAATTTTTTTTCAAGCCAGACATTCTCTAGTTCTTTATATAAATGCATTAAATCGTTAAAAGTCCCAGTGTTAAATTTTGTTTGCAGAGGAAAATCTACATTGTCAGGAAAAAGCCAATTAAAATTAATGGAGTAACATTGAACAGGTTCATTTTCATATGTATATGCTTCTCGAACAGAGCCTTCTGGTACATAAATGAAATCACCGTGTTTTAGAGTGTATTCAACATCATTAACTATATATGTTGCCTTTCCACTATACACAAAAGTTAAATCATTAAAATCTATTAAACTTTTTTCTACTTTCCAAGAAGGTGTTAATTTTCTGTTAACAAAATATTCAATTGAAGGAACAAGATTATCAAGGTGGTTGTTTGACATAAAATAAACCTCATTTAATTATATTGTTAATTTAATGATATAAAATTATTTGTGCTTTATCAAGTATTATATTTATATGCTATGTGCAATTTTCACTAAAAATTGAATAAGTATATAATAATTAAATGAAAAAATTGTTGGCATATTGAAAAAAATGTGATATATTTTAAGTTAGTTATATTTGTGATTAATAGAATAAATTAAAAAGTGCAAAACATTATAAAATAATTCTGTCAACTAGATTATATATAAGTCACGAAATTATTAGACAGATATCAATGGGAAAAGAGTTTTTGGTGACAGTGTATACACTTTTTAAAAACAATACCAGAAATTTTTCTGGAATATAAATAGAGAATGATAATTCCCATTTATTTATTGGGGATTTGATTTATATGGCACTGACATTTAATGTCGTGTACAAATATATTATTTCAAGGGGGAAGAATAATGTCAAAAAACAAAGTAATATCATGGAGTTTAGTATTTATCTTTTCAGTCTTAACAGTTTTTCAAATCTCAATTCCAGTTAGAGGTCAATCAGATTTTGAGTATGAAATTACAGATGATGAGGTAACGATAACTGATTATTTGGGCACAAGTAGTGAAGTTGTGATACCAAATAGTATAGAAGAGTATCCTGTTACTACTATAGGGAAATGGGCATTTAGTGACAATAATCTAAGTGAAGTAGTTATTCCAGATAATGTTGTTACTATGGAGAGGAATGCATTTAGTGATAATAAACTAAGTGAAGTAGTTATTCCAGATAATATTGTTACTATAGAGAGAAGTGCATTTAGTGATAACAAATTAACAGAAATAAGCATTGGAAAAGGCGTTACTACTATAGGAACTTGGGCATTTAGTGACAATAATCTAAGTGAAGTGAACATTCCGGATAATGTTATTGATATAGAGAGGAATGCGTTTAGCAGGAATGAACTAACAGAACTAAGCATTGGAAAAGGCGTTACTACTATAGGAACTTGGGCATTTAGTGATAATAAACTAAGTGAAGTAGTTATTCCAGATAATATTGTTACTATAGAGAGAAGTGCATTTAGTGATAACAAATTAACAGAAATAAGCATTGGAAAAGGCGTTACTACTATAGGGGAATGGGCATTTAGTGACAATAATCTAAGTGAAGTGAACATTCCGGATAATGTTATTGATATAAAGAGAAATGCGTTTAGCAGGAATGAACTAACAGAAATAAGCATTGGAAAAGGCGTTACTACTATAGGAACTTGGGCATTTAGTGATAATAAACTAACAGAAATAAGCATTGGAAAAGGTGTTACTACTATAGGAACTTGGGCATTTTCAAATAATCAATCCAATCCGTCTGATTTAACAATAAAGGGTTACGAAGATTCTGAAGCACACATATATGCACTAGAAAATGAACATACTTTTAAAAAACTTAGTAAAACGGAAACCGAAGGTGATTTTCTATACGGAGATGTAAACGGTGATGGTATAATTGATAGTACTGACGCAGCACTTTTAACAAGATATATTTTAAACATTATAGATGAATTTTCAAATGAAAAGGGACATATGGCTGCAGATATTAATCAGGATGGAAAAATTGACAGTATAGATTATACTTTATTAAGTAGACACATATTAGGTGTAATTAATGAGTTTTAGTAACTGATTAATAATAACATTTTTTCATCTAAAATTTAGCTGAGAGTTGATAATACAATTTTTCATTTTATAAATCTTCAGGTGGAGTTGAATCTCCGTCTGAAGTATCGATGTTTAGCTTTAGCTAAACGAGTTCACTACCGATATGCTAGAAAAAAATCTACCTCTTGCTCAACTACAGTACCATTAAAAGGACTTACGGTAAAGTACCGTATATCTTCACCTTCAATATCTAATCTATAATAATACAGCCCCTTATTTACATAAAATTTCCATGATCTTTTACCAGAGAGAATATTATTTTCACCTGAAATCATTACAAAATCATAATTAATGTTATCATCTATTGAAACTTTTTCTTCTATTAAAGCTTTACCATCATCATATGTATAGGCAGGAGCTGATGTAAATAAAAAGACTGGTATTAAGATGGTGATTATTAATACTATAGAAGCTCTAAGGCGAAATTTACTCATTAAATGTCCTTTAAACAAAATTCTGTACCAGCTATAAATATTCACACCAATAGCAGGAGGTAGAAAAGATGGATAATAAATTCCTATATATAAATTTATCACCTTATATACCAAAAGAATTTGCACAATGCTTATAATGATTATAAAAATAAATAAGGAAATTTTAAAAAATTTCTTTTCTTTAAGTGACATATTATAACCCCTTTGCTTTTATATGATAATATAATGTACTATATATTATATATTGCATTACAGTAATTTGCAATGTGTCTAATTATGACCTATATAAATGTGTGAAAAATCTTTATTTTTTACAAACAAGCTTTAATTTTTCCATTCCAATAAGAAAGCTCAAATATTACTATTATAATGAGGGAATTTTTACATTCCCACAAAAAAATTATTAGGGGGGCACAAAAGTGATTAAAAAGCTAGGAATTCTTATTGCAGTATTATTGGTACTAAACACCTTGCTACCAGTTGGATTGACAGACGTTTTGGCTGAAGACGAACAACTGGAAGAAGTGACTGAACCTGTAGATGAAGAGGTTGAGTCAGATGAAGTGGCTGAATCAGAAGAGGAAGCATTTGAACCAGTTGAAATGGAAACGTTGGTTTATGATTTTGAAGATGGAACCACACAGGACTGGGGTCCAAGAGGTGATGTAGATGTAGAAGCTGTGACAGAAGAGGCTTATGAAGGAGAATATAGCCTTAAGACAACAGGAAGAGAAGATACATGGCAAGGACCTGCTTTAAATGCATTAAACATATTAGAAAAAGATGTGTCTTATGAAATCTCCTGTTACGTAAAACTAGCTGAGGAGCCTGATGAGACAAGAGAAGTAAAAATTTCAATGGAATATGATGTAGTCGGAGAAGACACAAATTGGGCTACTATAGGAGAAGTGAATATATCTGATACTGAATGGACAAAAATTTCTGGAAACTATCAGTTTAATGACGAAATGGATAGTTTAACCCTTTATATTGAGAGTTCAGATCCAGAAGAGGTTTTTTATATAGACAATTTTGAAATTCAAATGCCGCTAGATGAGTCAGGTTTGAGCACTGATTTTGAAGATGGAACTGAACAGGGCTGGAGAGCAAGAATAGGTTCTGAAAACATTGAAGTAACAGATGAAGATTCCTATAGCGGGGAGTACAGTTTATTTGTTACAGATAGAGAAGAAACTTATGAAGGTCCTACAATTTATGCACTTGATAGAATGGAGAGAGGCGGTAATCATAATATCTCTGTTTGGATAAAGTTGGCTTCTAGTGAAGAACCAGCAGAAGTTGCACTGTCAGTGCAGGTACAAGAGGATGGAGAAGAAGATTATATTACTGTTGCAAGTGGAGAGGTTACAGCAGATGAATGGACATTATTACAGGGAGATTATTTATTAGGATATGCAGTTGAAAGCTTAGATGTATATGTGGAAACATGGGGTGACTCTCTTGCTTCATTTTACATTGATGATTTTAGTTTAGAGCCTCCTAAAGGTGGCATCCAATTAGATATTCCTTCTGTATATGATGTTTACGAAGAATACTTTACAATTGGAACAGCAGTTGAACCTGCTCACTTAGAAGGAGATATAGGCGGACTTGTAGAGAAACACTTTAACAGTATTGTTGCGGAAAACAGAATGAAGCCTGAGTATACAGCTCCTAGCGAAGGAGAGTATTATTGGGAAGAGGCGGATATTATAGCGGATTATGCTAGAGAACATGATATGGAATTGAGATATCATACTCTTGTTTGGCATTCTCAAATGGCTGAGTGGTTCTTCTTAGATGAAGAAGGTAATCCTATGGTAGATGAAACAGATCCTGAAAAAAGAGAAGCTAATAAAGAACTACTTCTTCAAAGAATGGAAGATTACATACGTGAGGTTGTAAGAAGATATGGAGATGTTGTTAAGGACTGGGATGTTGTTAATGAAGTTATTGAGCCAGGAGAGCCTAATGGTATGCGTAAAAGTGACTGGTATCTAATAGCTGGAACCGACTTTATAAAAGAAGCATTCCGTATAACAAGAGATGAATTAGACCAAAATGGATGGACTGATGCAAGACTTTACATTAATGACTATAACACTCATAATGCAACAAAAAGAGATTTCCTATATGATTTAGTTGTGGAAATGCTTGAAGAAGATGTTCCAATAGATGGTGTAGGACACCAGACCCATGTAAATATTGAACAGCCTTCTTTAAGTTTAATAATGGAATCTATATACAAGTTTGCTGACCTTGGTCTTGACAATCAGGTAACAGAACTTGATGTTAGTGTATACAATGATGACAGTCTTTCTTATGATGAAATACCTGAAGACGTTTTAGTAATTCAAGGACACAGATACAAGCAGTTATTTGATGCTTTCAGGGAAAATGCAGATATAATAAGTAATGTAACTATATGGGGAGTTTATGATGGACAGTCATGGTTGAATTATTTCTTCCAAGAAAGAGATGACGCTCCACTTCTATTTGATAGAGATTTACAGGCTAAACATGCTTATTGGGGCATAGTTGATCCAGACAATCTTCCAACATTATTACAAAACATGAGTACTTCAAGAGGAACACCGGAAATTAATGGTGAAACTGAATTGTTGTGGGATGTTATCAATTATACCTCTATTGGTTCAAGTGATGAGTTTAAGGGATCAATAAAAACTCTTTGGGATGAAGACAATCTATATCTTTTCATTGAGGTTATAGATGAATCATTCAATGAGGATGACATGGTAGAGATATTTATTGGTGAAGATGAAAAGGTTGTGTTTAACAGAAGTGGAGAAGCTTCTGAAGATGTTGAATTTGTTTTAGATGAAATTGATGGCGGTTATATGATAGAAGCAGCTGTCCCAATTGATGGACTTGATATAGGAGATCAAATACTATTTGATGTTCGCTATACAGATGCTGAAACAGGAGCAGTTCTTTCATGGAATGATGTGTCCCATGGACAGGATGAAAGCAGAGAAGATCTTGGAACAATTTCTCTTGTAGAAGAAGTTCGTGTTACAGATGCAGTATATGGAACGCCTGTAATCAATGCAGAGATGGATGAGATATGGGAAGATGCAAATGTGATATCTACTGACAGATTTGTAATAGGAACAGAAGGATCTACTGCAGAGCTAAGGACTATGTGGGATGAAGACAAACTCTACATTTACTCAGAAGTTACTGACAGTTTATTAAGTAAGGAAAGTAGCGATGCATATCAAGAGGACTCTGTTGAGATATTTATAGATCAGTATAATGATAAAACTGAAACTTATGGACCAGATGATGCACAATATCGTGTAAATTTTGACAACGAAGTATCTTTTGGAGAAAATGCTTCAGAAGAATATATAGAGTCTGCCACAGCTATTACAGATTATGGTTATATTGTTGAATTAGCAATTGACTTGCATTTAATTGAGCCTGAAGTTGGCCAAAGCATTGGATTTGATTTCCAGGTTAATAATGATGAAGATGGTGACGGAAGCAGAGATACTGTAAGTATATGGAATGACACAAGTGGTAACTCATATATGGATCCATCTGGTTTAGGGGTTCTTACATTTGCCGACAGACAGGAAGAAGAACCTGAGCCTGTAGTTGAAACACAAGTAGAATTAAAAGGTTCAAGTATAACTACTTTGGATGAAGGTGAATATACAGTTTCATGTAAATTAAAAGCCGCAGAAGATGCTTATGCAGAGGATATTATATTGGACTTTGACGAAGAAGTATTTGAATTTGTAAAAGCTGAACCTGCTACTGATGGTATAGAAATTATCGATGTTATTACTGAGGAAGAGGGCGAAGTAAGAGTTATCGTTATAAATGAAGGTGGAATTAGTGGAGATATTGATTTAATTGATTTTACATTTGAACCAAAGGCTATAGAAGCCGATGCATATGTTGATTTTTCAGTAAGTGTGGAAGTTGGCAAAGCTCCTTCAGGAGAGGTTGAAAATCTTCATGATGTATTGGAGTCAGTTAGAGTAGCAGTTACAGATCCAGCAGATGTTAATAAGGATGGCGTTATAAATACTGGAGATCTAGCAATTGTTGTTTACCACTATGGTAAAGACACAGACAGTTCTGACTGGGAAGAGGCAAAAATAGCTGATGTAAACAATGATGGTGTTATAGATATACTTGATATATCTTATGTAGCAAGCAGAATAGTTGAAGAATAAAATATGTTTTAGGGGGAAGAGTGGAAATAGTCTTCTCCCACTATTTGTTTTGATTTGCAGTCTTAGAGAAGGTGAAAGACTTGAAAGAATTATAGGCAAAGGGGCTTTATGCCCCGAAGCTTTTATTTTAGAAATGTTAAAAACAAATGGCGGGAAGAGCTATGTACTAACCTTTATTATGTGTTTTGATTGAAGGGAGATATTATGGTTATTAAAAATGCTTTTAAGTTTATCTTAATAGGGATAATTTTATTGAATATGTTTTTACCTGCTTATGCAAATACAGAAGATCCAGCTAACTTTTTTATTGAAGCTGAAAAAGATGAAGTAGAGGTTGGAAACGAGTTTACTGTAAACCTACATGGAAAAGATATAAAAGATATCTATGCATTTGAAATTAGTATGTTTTTTGATTCAGAAAAATTAGAATTGACAGAGGCAGAAAAAACAAACCAAGGTTATTCTAGCCTTAGGATGGTAGAAGATGGACATGCTGAGTTTATATTCACAAGAATAGGTGATGTTAATCCTTTACATGGAGATGTCAATCTTTGTGAAATTAATTTTAAAATGCTCCAATCCTCAAAAGCAAGTATAGAATTAGAATCAATTAGAATTGTTGAAAGTGAAATTGTTGGGGCTAAAGCAGGAGATATAGACTCATTTGATACAACTTATTCTTTTGATGATTTAAAAATATCTGTGCAAGGAATTCCAAAGTCGGAAGAAAAAGAATCATCATCTCCTGGTGTTGGTATTCCAAGGGATGATGAAGATACAGATGACGAGGATGATGAAATAAAAGAAGATTCTGAAGAAATTCCAGGTGGAATTGCCTTTACTGACATTGATGATCACTGGTCAAAAGAATTTGCATTAAAGCTTGTTGATTTGGGAGTGTTAACTGGATATCCAGATAATACATTAAGACCAGATCAGAAAATAACAAGAGCAGAAGGTGTAGTTTTGCTTGTAAACACTTTAGAATTAGATTTTTCAGATGGTGAAATAAGCTTTGATGATGCAGAGCTAATTCCTGAATGGTGCGAAGATCATGTGAAAGTTGCTACAGATAAAAAGATATTAACTGGATATGAGGACAATACGTTTAGACCATTTAATAATTTAACTAGGGCGGAAATGGTTGTTTTAGTAATGAATGCTTTTGGATATGAAAAGGTAGAGTTTGACCAATCTGATTTTGCTGATGGAGAAATGATACCTAGCTGGGCAGCTGATTTTATTGCTGGTGCAGTGAATGAAGGCATAGTTACAGGATATCCTGACAATACTTTTAGACCTAGCAGGGAAGTTACAAGGGGAGAGGTTTTTGCACTAATTGCAAATTGTATAGAGTAAATTTGATACTTTTAAATAAAAAAGCTGTCCTTCTGGGGCAGTTTTTTTAATGGCTAAGAAAGTGCATTGCTTTCTGGCATCAAAAAAGTCTACCGAAAGGCTTTGCTTTAAAGGATTACGCTAGCCTTAAATCGGCGAAGCCGACTTTTTTAATTAATTCGTTAGTATATATTGCAAACATACGAATTATCTGATATAATCTTTTCATGGAAAATAATTATAGAAGAACTGCTACAACGGTATCATTAATTAATTATCATTTTGTTTTTTGCCCAAGATACCGGAGGAAGATATTTTTAATAAAAGGTGTAGAAGATAGATTTAATAAACTGGTTAATCAAATATGCAAAGAATTGAATATTAGTATAATTGCATTAAAATGTGATAAAGACCATGTACATATGTTTCTTAACTGTCTACCAACACTAAGTCCATCAGATATTATAGCAAAAATAAAGAGAACTACAAGCAAGACATTAAGAGAAGAATTTAAACAACTTTGTAGAATGCCAAGTTTATGGACTAGAAGTTATTTTGTATCTACTGATGGTGAAGTGTGTAATGAAACCATTAAAAAATATGTAGAAAATCAAAAAAAGAGGTAATGAGAGGTGTATTGTGTCTAAAGTTAAGAAAAATATAATGGTTGTTAAATGTGATAATTGTGGCAAAGAAAATAGAATAAAAAAGAATAATTTAAGGGAAAAAGCAATTGAGGCTATAAATAACAATGTTGGTTGTTATTGTAGTAAATGTAGTAGTATTAACCGAAACGAAAAACAAAAATTCTCTTATGAAATAATGATTGGAGAGCCGTTTACAGTATATCCTAAAAAAGTTGATGTAGAACATATTAAAGGAGTAAATAGAGCTAAGAATATATTAGAACGTGGATTGCAACAATTAAAACAGGAAGGTAAGTAAAATGGGTAAAACTACTACAGGTAATTTTGTTGTACAATTTAGGTTAATAGCAGAGCCATTTCAGATAGATGTTTTAAATAAACGTATGGAAATCGGTAGGAAGATATATAATTCTATTATTACTATAGTTGGCAAGCAATATAGAGAAATGATAAAAACAAACCAATATCGAAACATAAAAGCAGAGTTAAAGGATTCCCTCCCCAAAAAATAAACAATGAAACTGGCGAAGTTAAGAATCATATTGGCAAAGGGGATATCGGTCTTGATAATAAGTTAAAATCATATGGGAAAGAACTTGTTAAAATTAATACTTATAAAGCAAAGGCAAGCCAGTATAATCATGATACGGCAGATTATAAGAAAAAGAAATTGTCTCAAAGATGGGCAGTTATAGAGGGATATATAATTTTATATGAAAGGTTGTAAAGCGAGGGACGCTGTGTTCCTCGCTTTAACATATACATCCAAAAACAAATTCAAACTTGCATTTATTTA
>NZ_JAVDDS010000052.1 GCF_030848475.1 Herbivorax alkaliphila | reverse complement strand
TATTATTTACACTGTTTACTTTTCAAAGTCCAACCCACTTTTTTCTTAAGTGTGCCGCTCTCATTTGAGCGACTTTTATATACTACCACATGTTTTTTTCTTTGTCAACACTTTTTTAAAAATTCTTTTAATGTCATTTTGTGGCGTCTATTTCTGTCATCTATTAAATGCGACAGCTTTAACAATATAACATCTTTATTAACCTTTTATCAACTTAACAATCCTATGATTTCATTGCATTAGAGTAATTTAAACAAATAATTCTTAAATATTCTTAAAAAACATGCCTTATTCGCTATTTTTCTATGAAATGATTTTTTATAAGAAAAACGCCACCTGAAACTTCGATGTTTAGCTTTAGCTAAACCAGTTCACTTAACCTTTTTTATAACCTCTACCTTATTTCCTTTTGAGTTAAATGCCATTCTTTCTGAAAGATTTTTTACTAAATATATGCCTCTCCCACTTTCTTTTAAATCGCATATATCGCAAACATCCAGTTGATTATCTTCAACAATACCCATTAGCTGTTTAAAATTATAACCCTCACCTTGATCTTCTACAATAATACAAATATATTCATCAGCTATTTTCACTTTGAGCTTAACTACCTTATCCACATTATTTTTATTTCCATGATTTATCGCATTTTGAATAAGTTCATTTATAATAACTTTAACTTCAAACAAAATATCTTTTTGTGTACATATTCCTTTATCACACAAAAATTTTAATATTTCTTCTATTGCTATGCGAATATTTGTATTTTTGTTATCAACTAATGAATTGAATGATTTTAATAGCTCCAATTTTCTCAAATCTCCTAAAAAAATTTTTTCTTACTATAATAATACCCACAAATTTATAATATAAACATTAATAACAGGCATAAAAAATCATCTTTTAACACAATTATTTTATCGTTGAAATTATAAGCCAAACCTTAGATATGGAAAATTGCTAAGCTATTTTTAAGAGCATGGCTTTAACATAAGAAATGAAGTTTACTACTTTTTTACTGCTTTAAATAACTCTACGTACAAAATATATATTACTAAAGCCCTGTTGCCACTTCTTTATTTTAAATGGTATATTACATTTATATCATCTTATTTCACCAATATGCTTCTGAATTTATTCAACACTTTCTTTTCCAGCCTTGATACATACATTTGAGATACTCCTAGTTTTTCTGCTATTTCTTTTTGAGTTTTATTGTTAAAATACCTCATATTAATAAAATCTTTCTCTGTTTCATTGAATCTGTCCAAACTTTTAACTAAAAAATCACGATTTTCTACTTTTTCAAATGTCAAATCTTCTTCTCCAATAGTTTCATGAAATTCAAAATTGTCATCTGTATAAACCTTTTGGTCAAAAGACTGGACATTGTAAGCATTGTTAGACTCTATTATTTCCATAACTGCTTCTTCACTAATGTTTAAATGTTTTGAGATTTCATCAATACGGGGAGGTCTTTCTAACTGTTGTGTTAAAATTTCTCTTGCATAATTTACTTTTTTGTACACCTCATAAATCCTCCTAGGAATTCGTATAACCGATGCTTTATCCCTGAAGAATCTTTTTATCTCTCCAATAATTGTTGGAGTTGCGAAACTAACAAACTTAACACCCTTTTCAGCATCAAACCTCTCAACAGCTTTAATAAGTGCAATAGATGCAATTTGATATATATCTTCGTAATCTATCCCTCTGTTCACAAACTTCTTTGAGATTATTTCTGCTAAATAAAGATATTTATTAACTATTTCGTTTCTTATATTCACATCTTGTGTTTTTTGAAATTCTAAAAACATAATGTTTTCCGCATTGTTTTCCATATTTAAACATCCCTCTCAAGTGCTTTTGACATAGATAAAATGTACTCATCTGTGCACAATTCAACTTCATCCATTAAAGCATGTATTATATGAATTGCCAGCCCATCACCTTCATTTCTAAATACACATTTTATTGACGGATCATCACATAAATAAGTAACCTTTAAAGAATCCTCGGAAATTGAATACACAATCTTATAAGAATCAGTCTCCTTGCTTCCAATACTTACAATCTTGCTGCATACTTCTGATATTGCTACTTTTATATCTTCTATTACTTCAATGTCAAACCCTATCCTATTTCCAATACCTGAAGCTACAAGCCTTGCAACACTTACGTATTCAGCCTTAAAAGGCATAGCCAGTTCAATATTGTCTGAAACACTTTCCATATCTTTCACCTCTCTATTCAACTTCAAATATTTTATCTAAACCTGTAATAATAAATAATTTTTTAATGTTATCTTTAAGATTCGTTATTGTAATCTTTTTTTCATGTTGCTTTGCCTTTTTTAAAGCACCGACAAAAATCCCAAGACCGGTGCTGTCAATATAATCAAGTTCTTTACAGTCAATTATTAAATCCTTTTTATTAGATTCAACAACCCTATAAAGATTATCTTTTAATTCCTGTGAAGTATAAATATCAACTTCTCCTGACAAACTTACTTTAACACAATCGTCCATGTTATTCTCTACAAAACTTAATTCATCAGCCATATGTATTCCTCCTCTTTTGAAATAAAAATCTTATTCCCGAAAAATACATTCTATCCCCTAGGCACAATAGAATGTATTTTTGTAATAAAACAATGCTAACACTGCACACTATTCTTTAGGCTTCATTGTTGGAAACAATAAAACATCACGTATAGAATAAGAATCAGTTAACAACATTATAAGTCTGTCAATACCAACTCCCAACCCCCCTGTTGGAGGCATTCCATATTCTAATGCAGTTATAAAATCTTCATCCATCATATTAGCTTCTTCATCCCCAGATTCTCTTTTCTTAACCTGGTCTGAAAACCTTTCTCTTTGATCAACAGGGTCATTGAGCTCTGAATAAGCATTTGCCATTTCTCTACCTGTAATGAACAATTCAAATCTTTCTGTCAGTTCTGGATTATCTGGCTTTTTCTTTGTAAGAGGTGAAACTTCCACAGGATAATCCATTATAAAAGTAGGCTGAACAAGATGCTCTTCAGCAAATTCTTCAAACATAAGATTTAAAATTTCTCCCTTTGTAGTATCTCCCTTAACATTAAGAGAATTTTCCTTGGCTATCTTCCTTGCTTCTTCATCACTTTCAACTTTATCAAAATCAACTTTTGCATATTTTTCTACAGCTTCTGTCATAGTCATTCTTTTCCACGGAGGGGCAAGGTCAATTTTTTCATCCTGATATGTAATTGAAGTTGTTCCTAAAACATCCTCTGCCACTTTGGAAATTAAACTTTCTGTCAGTTCCATCATTCCAGAATAATCAGTATATGCTTCATATACCTCCATAAGTGTAAATTCCGGATTATGCTTTATTGACATTCCTTCATTTCTAAACATTCTTCCCATTTCATATACCTTTTCTAGTCCTCCCACAATAAGTCGTTTCAAATAAAGCTCTGGGGCAATCCTAAGATATAAATCCATATCCAAAGTATTGTGATGGGTTACAAAAGGCTTTGCAGTTGCTCCACCTGGGATGGTATTTAAAAGTGGTGTCTCCACCTCTAAAAAACCTCTGTTATCTAAAAATTTTCTTATAGCCTTAACGATATTACTTCTTATAATAAAAGTATCTCTTACATCTGGATTTACAATGAGATCTAAATATCTTTGTCTATATCTAAGATCCACATCCTTTAAGCCATGCCATTTCTCTGGTAATGGTTGAAGTGATTTTGAAAGAAGAATTATTTCACTTACCTTTACAGATATTTCACCTTTTTTAGTTTTAAAAACATCTCCTTTTACTCCAACCCAGTCACCAATGTCAAATTTCTTAAAACCCTGATATACATCATCACCTACTTTATTAACTCTAACATAGGTTTGAAGCCTTCCATCTCTATCCTGAACATCACAAAAACTTGCTTTTCCCATATCTCTTTTTGACATAAGTCTTCCAGCGATAGAAACTGATTTACCTTCCATTTCTTCAAAATTGTCAACTATAAATTTTGTAGAATGACTAACATCATATTTTACAACTTTATAGGGATCTTTATTATCCTTTTGTAATTCTTCAAGTTTAGTTCTTCTTATTTTTAATATTTCGCTTAAATCCTGAGTTTCAACATCAACTTGCTGGTCTTTTTCATTTCTTTCATCAATGTTATTTACATCTGTCATTATAAATCCTCCCACTTAAAAATATATAACCTCATATTTAAAACTATCATAACTATAAAATAACAGCTTACACTCTCAATGTAAACTGTTATTATAAATATTATATATTATTTTTAGTCAACTATACAACATTTTTATATCACTTATGAATATCTAAAATCTTATACTTAGTTACTCCATCCGGCACTTGAACTTCCACAGTAGAACCTTTTTCTTTTCCCATAAGTGCTCTGCCTACAGGGGACTCATTAGAAATTTTATATTTGCTAGGGTCTGCCTCTGTAGAACCAACTATAAAATACTCGACTTCTTCATCAAATTCCATGTCCAAAATATTTACTTTTGAACCAACACTGACAACATCAGTTTGTACATCGTCCTCATCAATAACTCTGGCACGCTTTAACATAGTCTCAAGTTGAACAATTCTTCCCTCAACCTGAGCCTGCTCATTTTTAGCTTCATCATATTCGGAATTTTCAGATATATCTCCAAATGAAAGAGCCTGTTTTATTCTTCCTGCTACTTCCCTTCTTTTTACGGTTTTCAAATATTCCAACTCTTGTTCTAACTTTTTTAGGCCCTCGAACGTTAGAACAACTTCTTTATTAATCATTTGAAGCCTCTCCTTTACTTATAATTTTGTGTTGATAATATATGCTATACTTTTTCATTTATTCTAGCCCTGACTAATGCAACTCACAATTATCAAACAAAGTGTTACACTTTACTCAAACAACCTTTAGGCATAAAATCCTTTAAAACTTTTTCAAAGAAAAATAGTAATTTACATTGAAAATAGAACAAACACAGCTTTCATTCTGATAAACTTAGATACAGAGTTTAGTACTTTGAACATAAAATGCTTCCTTAAATATTCTTCAAACTTTTTATCATTATAGACCACTAATTTAATATTGTCAATAACAGATTACAAAAATTAAGAAAAAATTATATTTTGTATCCAAAATATATTATTTAAATTCTTAATTCTAGGTTCTTATCCTCTATCCCCTGAAACCTTCCTGTAAAGCCAGTTATTTTACAACCACTTTTAATAAAATGACTAAATATATCATCTATAATTTTATTATCGACATTATTTTTGTTAATATTAGCACAAATGCTTTTTTTATGACAAAAAATCATAGACGCCAACTCTATTTTTGTAAAACATCTAATTGCATTTTGATTTAAAATAGTTTCAAGTGAATTATCAAACTGAATGGAAATACCGTCTATGATTATATTGTCAAACATAGTGCCATCTGATTTAGCATTTCCATAATTTATTACTATAGCTTTTGATTTTATTTTTTTGTCTTTTTTAAACTTACCAACATCTCCTAAATTTATAACTATATCTATATTATCTAAACCACTTTCAATGTCATCTGTCACTCGTATAGACAACCCTGTTTCATCATATACCTCTTCTATCTTTTCCTGAACATACTCCTTTTTATTAGTTATAATAGTTATGAATTTAACCAAAGGTGACAAAATCTTTATATATGAATAAAAAAGTTTATGATTATCCCCTTGTATAATTCCAATATCAAACTCTTTGACGCTCACACCTTTCTTACTCGCAATTATTTCTAAAATACTAACTAAAAGAGCTGTATAAATAAAATACCCCGAAAAAGGATTTTTAATACAAGAGTCAAATTCTAAATTTTCAGGTGCAAAAGCAGGAAAAATACATTTGTCTAAAAAGTTTTCTGTTAAATGTTTTTGTATATTTTTTTTAAACTTTTTTATTTTAAAATGTTTAAACTCACTTATTTCATCTAATGTATATTTAAGCTTTATAAAATAAATATTAAGATCTTTATTTACTTTAACTTTTTTTATTGGAAAGCAAACAAATTCTTTACTGAAAAAATCTTTTATTTTTAAAATTATCCTTTTTAAAAATTTTAGCTTTGTAGTTCCTTCTTTTTTATCACAAAATATCACCAAGCCTAAATTAGCCATATAAGTCCACGCCCCTACATACCTTTAAAGTCTTGTTTTTAATAACTGTAAATTCTTCTTAAGGATGCTTTATAAAACTTGCTGCTAATTCATATATATTGTTTTGAATAATTATATATTCTCGTAGTAAAGAATTTTAAAAAGGGCATACCCTAAAGTCTGCCCTTTTTATACTATAATTTAAGAATTAATACTGTAATTTGGGGATTCTTTTGTTATATAAATATCATGTGGATGGCTTTCTCTAAGACCTGCATTTGTTATTTTAATAAACTTTGACTTGGTTTTAAGATCTTCAATGTTCTTAGAGCCACAATAACCCATTCCATGCTTTAAACCTTCAACAAGCTGGAATACTGTATCAGATAAAGGCCCTTTATATGGGACTCTTCCTTCAACACCTTCAGGTACAAGTTTATTTGAGTCCTCTTGGAAGTATCTGTCCTTACTTCCCTTTTTCATTGCAGCTAATGAACCCATTCCTCTATATACTTTGAATCTTCTGCCCTGATAAATTTCAGACTCTCCAGGACTTTCTTCTGTTCCAGCAAAAAGGTTTCCAATCATAACAACATCAGCTCCTGATGCTATTGCCTTTGGCACATCTCCTGAAAACTTAATTCCTCCATCTGCAATTACTTGGACTCCATATTCCTTTGCAACTTCACAACAGTCACTTATAGCAGTAATTTGTGGAACCCCTATACCTGCAACTACTCTAGTGGTGCATATTGAACCAGGTCCAATTCCTACTTTAATAGCATCCGCCCCAGCTTCTATCAAGTCTCTTGTACCCTCAGCAGTTGCTACGTTACCTGCAATTATCTGAATATCAGGATATAAATTTTTTATTTTTTTTACTCCTTCGATAATATTTTTTGAGTGTCCATGTGCAGAATCTAAAGTTATAACATCAACTTTAACATCTAAAAGAGCCTCTACTCTTTCCATCATATCAGATGTAACGCCTACAGCAGCTCCAGCAAGCAACCTTCCTTTTGAGTCCTTTGCTGAATGGGGATATTGTATAGCCTTTTCTATATCCTTTATAGTTATTAAGCCTTTTAAGACCCCATCTGAGTTTACAATAGGAAGCTTTTCTATCTTGTGCCTTCTCAATATTTCCTGTGCCTCATCAAGAGTTGTTCCTTCTGGCGCTGTTACCAGCCTCTCTTTTGTCATTGCTTCTTTAATCTTTTTTTGGTAATTAGTTTCAAACCTTAAATCTCTATTAGTTATTATTCCCACTAATTTATTATTTTCTGTTATGGGAACACCTGAAATCTTATATTTAGACATTAGCTCCATAGCTTCATACACAAGATGTTCCGGTGAAAGGGAAAAGGGATCTACAATTACACCATGCTCGGAACGTTTCACCTTATCTACTTCTAAGGCTTGGTCTTTTATAGACATATTTTTGTGTATTATGCCTATTCCACCCTCTCTCGCCAATGCAATGGCAAGTTTTGAATCTGTAACGGTATCCATTGCTGAACTCATAAGCGGAATGTTAAGTCTTAATTTTTTTGTCAAATTAGTAGATATTTCAATATCCTTTGGCAGGATTTCTGATTTTTGTGGCACCAATAGCACATCATCAAAAGTTAATCCCACTTTGGAAAATCTGTTTTCCACGTTAATCCCTCCTATTTATAAAATATAGTTATATCCATTTTATCTTCTATACAAAGTACCCTTTTTTGAAATTCTGAAGTAAAGCTCAAAACTTCATTTTCAGAAATAGTTAGAATAATTATACTAGAGAACATAATCAGCGTCAAGGAAAATCAATAATCAAATACATACTCATTGTCTTTATTTAATTCAAGCCACTCTTCATAACTTTCTATTTCATTAAGATTATGATAAAGAACATCCCATATATCATCAGATGCAAAATTCCTACTCCATATGCAAACACCAGCAAGATTATATTTATGAACTAAAGCAGACTTAAGATTTATTGAATTTTCATCCTCTAGCCAAATTCTAAACCTAGAGTCTTCTTTTTTGTATTCTGCATAAAATTGGCCACTTTCTTCATCCCATACAGCCTCTGCATTATTATCTATAACTTTATTCCTAGCCTCTTCCATTGACAGGGGCACACTAGATAAACTTACTTCTCCATTTTCATCTGTTTTCTCTTCCCAAAGTCTTGTGTAATAAGGCAGACCTAAAAGAAGTTTTTCTTTTGGAACTCCTTCTTCTTCAAGAACATTTTTTAAAATTCTTTCCTGCCAAGTTACTTGTGCGACAGACCCAGCTACTGGACTTGTCCTCCAATGCTGATCATAGGACATATACATAACATAGTCTACAATCTCACTTAAAGCCTTTTTATCGTAACAGGGAATATCATTTACATCAACTGATACCACAAGTCCCTGTTTCTTTAATTTAGGTGTTACAACTTCTACAAAACGAGTAAATGCATCTTTATCGCTTTGATAAAAGTTTTCGAAATCAATATTTATACCATCTAGATTGTAAAGAGATGAATATGCTAAAATTTGCTTTGTGAAGTTTTCTATTGCTCTGTCGTCATTTAAAAACTTATTTGTCATCTCTGCATCTTGAAAATCATTACTCAAAAGAGCCCAAATCTTATATCCCTCATCATGAGCCCATTTTGTATAACTGGAATATGCTCTGTTTATCAAGTCTCCTTTAGAATTTTTAAGCTGAAACCATGTCGGCGATATAACATTCACACCTGGCATCTCAGATATAGATGAAGGATTGCTTCTTCTAGTATATACCATATCCCACACCAAATTAATCTTTTCGTACTCTTTTTCAGGCTCAGATTCTTTTTCTTCTATTTCACTGCCCCTATCTGATACTATTTTTGCAACTACATATTGTTTTTCTATAAAACCTATAACTCCATCCCAAGTTCTAACTTTATACCATCTATCATATTCTTCAAAAACCTGCATTTCATTTTTATAGTCAGCTTCGGAAACATAGTCAAACTTTCTTAAAATTGGATATTTAGAATCCCTTCCCTTTCTCAATACTGCTTCAGTTTCTATAGGATACGCTACTTGAGTAAAATCTTTTTTATAATCTATTATAACTGCATTATTTTCTTTCACATATGTTACTTCAATATCATAAAAATCACTTAAAAATTCAATAGCAATATAAATAACATCTTCTTCCTTTATAACAGGAATATTTAAATTCAAAGGATTATTATTGACAAATGAATCAAGACTTCCAGTCTTCATATTTATTTTTCTATTTTTTGTAGAAACAATAGCCTTTTGCGTTTCTTTGTCCCATTTAATAGATGAATCAAAATATTTCTTTACTACATCAAATTTTAATACTATTTCCTCATCTACAAACTTTACATTATCTGGTAAAATTATATGTTCATCTTCTATTATAAGATTGAGTGCTCCTTCTTCAAAAGCAGGAACCAAGCTTTTATTAGACTGGCTTAATTTTAAAAAACCATACACTGCTATAGAAGCAATTAAAATAAATATAACAACAACAGCAACTTTTTTCATATAAGTCCCCCTTTTTACCAATATATTATCATTTATCAAAACTGCTTGGGGTGCATGTTATTAAAGTAAATGAAAGCATGGAAAAACATTGTAAAGCGAGTTGTAGAGCCTGTTAATACGATGTGAAAAGAAAGAGCATTGTTTGAGCTTTAGTGATATCTGCTCGACCTTGAGAAGTGTTTACATGCTCTAGACTGCGAAACTTTAGTTTCTAGAATATTGTTCTTCACCTTTAATATACACACCCAACTGCTTGTACACCTTTGATCTTATTTTAAGACTCCACCTTCTATAAGATGGAGTTGCTCTTATAAATCTTCAGGTGGAGACTCAACTCCACCTAAATCCTCGTGTTTAGCTTTAGCTAAACGAGTTCATTTTTTTTGAAATATAAGGTTTTAATGACTTGAGCATTCTCTCATCTGGTTCAAAAAACACCAACACTTTACTACCTTTATAATTAGCGGTAAAAAAATACACATCCTCTGAGTTCATTGAAGTTACTGCTTTTATTTTTTGCGGAGTCTCTCTTACCTCATCATTATACTTCTCACTATCCAGCTTACCAAATACATCAAAATCTCTACACTTTGCACTAAATACCCTTTTTCTTCTTCTCTGAGCTACTATTTTATCAATATCAAGTTCACCATTGGTAATAGCATACTCATACTCTACCTTTCTAAGTGAAATTAAGTAATACGCAAGGTAGGCTAATACTATCAGCAAACCAGCCGATATAACATCAATACCTATTACCAACAGTATCAAAGAAGCTAAAAATAACGAAAAGAAAAATATTGAAAATATAAGCATATAGTCAAAAATATTTTTCTTTCTTTCAACAATTTTTTCAACAAATAAATCCATCATATACCCCCTGATTTCCATTAATTAGTTTTGTCACAAAAATTTCAGTTTTAATATTTAAAATAAGCTTTTCTATTCTAACACTGTCTATTGTTATAAACTGACAATATTAAGTGCAGAAATTTATGAAATTGGGGTTTTCACAAATTCCTGTAACCTAAAAAATCGCATAATGTTATTCTATACTTTTTATCTTAAAAGTGCAATACCTTATTAAATCAAGGATATATATGCTAAATGTGAAGAAGATTATTTTAAAAACTAAAAGAGAAACCTCCCCAATCAAGAGCACTAAAAGGTAATAGACAATGCACTCTTTAACAAATTCCTGATTGGGAGATTTCTCTCTATCAATAAAACTCTTTAGAATTCACTATTTAGTTAAATTAATACATTCCACCCATTCCACCTGGCATTCCGCCTGGCATTCCACCTGGTGCTGCAGGTGCATCTTCTTCAGGTATATCTCCAACAACGCCTTCAGTAGTAAGAACCATCGAAGCAATAGATGCAGCATTTTGAAGTGCAGATCTTGTAACTTTAGCTGGATCAACTATACCTGCTTCAATCATATTAAGATATTTGTCATTTAATACGTTAAAGCCTATTCCCATTTCACTGTTTTTAATCTTTTCAACTATAACTGAACCTTCCATTCCAGCATTTTCTGCAATCAGTCTAACAGGCTCTTCTAATGCTCTTAAAACTATTTTAACACCTGTTCTTTCGTCACCTGAAGTAGTTTCTAAAAGTTTTGATACTTTAGGTATAGCATTTATTAACGCAGTTCCTCCACCAGCTACTATACCTTCTTCAACAGCTGCTCTAGTAGCTGCAAGTGCATCTTCAATTCTTAATTTCTTTTCTTTCATTTCTGTCTCTGTAGCAGCACCAACTTGTATAACCGCTACACCACCTGCAAGCTTAGCAAGTCTTTCCTGTAATTTTTCTTTATCAAACTCTGAAGTAGTATCTTCAATTTGTGCTTTTATTGATGCTATTCTCTTTTTGATTTCATCTTCATTTCCAGCACCATCAACAATTATAGTGTTTTCTTTTTCAATTTTTATCTGTCTTGCTTTTCCAAGCTGCTCTATTTGAGTATCTTTTAAGTCAAGACCTAATTCTTCAGTAATCACTTCACCACCAGTTAGAGTTGCAATATCTTCTAACATAGCCTTTCTTCTGTCTCCAAATCCTGGAGCTTTAACTGCAACACATGTAAATGTTCCTCTTAATTTATTAACTACCAATGTAGCAAGAGCTTCACCTTCAACATCTTCTGCAATTATAGCAAGTTTTTTACCCTGCTGTACTATTTGCTCCAACATAGGAAGAATATCCTGTATATTTGTAATCTTTTTATCTGTAATTAAAAGATATGCATCTTCTAAAACTGCTTCCATTTTTTCTGTATCTGTAACCATGTAAGGAGATAAATAACCTCTGTCAAACTGCATACCTTCAACAACTTCTAGGTTTGTTCCCATTGTCTTAGATTCTTCTACAGTAATAACACCATCATTTGTAACCTTATCCATAGCATCAGATATCAGATTTCCAATAACATTATCATCAGCTGAAATTGAAGCAACTCTTGTTATGTCTTCTTTTCCTTTTACTTTCTGGCTCACTTCTTTTATTCCGTCAACAGCTATCTCTACTGATTTTTCTATTCCTTTTTTTAATATCATTGGATTTGCACCAGCAGCTACATTTTTAAGACCTTCTCTTATTACAGCTTGAGCAAGAAGGGTTGCTGTAGTAGTACCGTCACCAGCTACATCATTAGTCTTAGTTGCTACTTCTTTTACCAGCTGAGCACCCATATTTTCAAATTCATCTTCAAGTTCTATTTCCTTAGCAATTGTAACTCCATCATTTGTGATTAGAGGAGCTCCAAATTTTTTATCCAAAACAACATTTCTTCCTTTTGGTCCAAGTGTAACTTTCACTGTATCAGCTAATTTATTTACACCACTTTCTAAAGTTCTTCTAGCATCTTCACTAAATTTAATTTCCTTTGCCATAAAATAAACCTCCTTAAGTATACTTTCTTAATAATCTTTAATTGCGAGTTATACTTCCAAAATCCAATAAGTACATTTTTATTATTCAACTATAGCCAAAACGTCTCCCTGCTTTAAAATTGTATATTCCTCACCATCAAATTTAACTTCCGTACCTGAATACTTGCTCATAATAACTTTGTCTCCAATTTTTACTTCCATTTTTACTTCCTTCCCATCTTGTACAGTTCCAGGTCCTACTGCTACAACTTCAGCTACCTGTGGTTTCTCTTTTGCAGATCCCGGCAAAACTATACCACTTTTTGTAGTTTCCTCGCTTTCTACCATTTTAACAACAACTCTGTCAGCCAACGGCTTAATGTTCATGTTATTACCTCCTCTTTTTATAAGTTCCATATTTTAAAATGAATATGCATTTTGTTGTTAGCACTCACCTAAAGTGAGTGCTAATTGCAAATATAATATTATTATATTCTCCATTTTTTAAGCAAACATGCGGTTTTTCTATATTTCGTTGTTTTAGGAAAATATCAAGATATAGCACGATAATTCTTTTAAATTCATTGATTTTCTTGATTTCTCTTGTTGGGTCGCCTAAGTAACTCTTTTACTTAGCTTTAGCTAAATAATTTCACTCTTCACAAAATAAGCAAAACTACCTATTTAGGCCGCTCTCCCCTAAGCAGTTAGCTCACTTTCCATTTCTAGGCAACAGCACTTTGAACAGGTTTTGAGATCCTATATTTATAAATTTAACCCTTCCCATACCTACAAAAGAATTTTTTATTCTCTTCATTCCTATTCCGGATTTCATAAATCTTTTCTTATAATCCAGCGTCAAAACTCTTTGATAAAGCCATGAATTTCTTCTATACGGGTTATTCCCCTTTGAGAATAGATAAACACTGTTATCTGCTATTAACGCCCCTGGATTGGTGATTTCAATGAATTTAGGTGCAATATTTATTGTAACGCCTCTAGAATTATCTAAGTAATCTCTATGAACAAGAGCATTTGCAATTACTTCTTCTAATGCTTCAAAAGGATACTCCTTATCTTTAATCAAATCTTTCAAAAACTTTGATATGTCATCTAACATACTTAAAATATTACCATAAAAAAAATCAACTTTATCGTTATGCACTACCTTTGCATGAACTTGGGGAAGGCGAATAAAAGGATTTTTACCAAACAAGAGTAATCCTCCTATTGTTGGACTATAACCATCCCCCTCAACTTTCTCCCCAATTATCCCTAAAGCTTCCATTAAAATCTCACTAGGACTTTCGCTAATAACCCCTAACCTTTTAAAATAATTCTTTACAAATTCCTCATCAATTTCATCTAGTCCTGCATTTTTTAACACAACCGTCTCATATGTCATCAGTCCATTTTCCTGCAGTAAATTTGCTATTTCATTTCTTCTTGCTTTGTCTGTAGTAGATCCTCTTCTTATGTAAAACGCTCCATTTTGAATCATTTGATGAGGTCTGTGGTTACTTTTGTAAATAGTCAATACCCCTAACGTTTTTTCCTTAAATTCAATTAAGTCTACAGAAACAGCCACTGGCGGATCACATCTATTATATATAACCTGTTGAATCTGCTCTTCTTTATAGTCTTTAGGATTAATACCCAAAATTTTCTTGGTTTTATCCTCAACACCAAAAACAATATATCCCCTGCCCCCCCTAGAATTAGCCATAGCAATAACATCCTTGGCAAGTTCTTTTTTCTCGCCATAGGTTGACAAATTTATCTCGGCCTTAAAGTCTAGCTTGGGTCCTTCTTCCCTTTTTAGAAGACGCATCAACTTATTAATATCCAACCATTTGACCTCCGAAACGTTATCGTCTCTTTTTTAATTCATTATATATATCATCCAGTTTAACATCTCTTTCAACCATCAAAACAAAAAGGTGATAAAAAAGATCTGAAATTTCATAGGTTATCTCTTTTTTATCTTTATTTTTTGCAGCAATAATGACTTCTGATGTCTCTTCTCCAACCTTTTTTAATATTTTGTCAATACCTTTTTCAAACAAATAATTTGTATAAGAACCCTCTTTAGGATTTATAGTTCTGTCAACTATCACATCATATACTTCTTTTAATACTTTTGTTCCATCATATACTTTGTCTTCATCAAATACTTTTTCTGAATTCTCCTTAACGCCATCTTTTTCACTAATTTCCCTGTAAAAACAAGAATAATGTCCTGTATGACAGGCTCCTCCAACCTGTTCAACCTTTATTAAAAGAGTATCACTATCACAATCTATACTTATTGATTTAATATGCTGAAAATGTCCTGAAGTTTCACCTTTTTGCCAAAGTTTATTTCTGCTTCTGCTAAAATAATGAACTCTGTCAGTTTCCAATGACTTACCCAATGCCTCTTTATTCATATATGCCATCATAAGCACCTGATTGGTTTTATAATCCTGTGTTATAGCAGGTATTAAACCATTTTCATCAAATTTAATATTTTCAATTATTTCTTCCATACTTTTATTTATCCTCATCTATCCTTACCTCTATTCCTTTTTCTTTTAAATATTTTTTTAAATCCATTATTTCAATTTCCCTATAATGAAATAATGATGCTGCAAGTACTGCGTCTGCCTTCCCATCTACTATTGCATCATAAAAATGATCCATTTCACCTGCTCCACCTGATGCAATAACTGGCAAATGAACTATTTCAGATACCTTTTTTGTAAGTTCAACATCATAGCCTTTTTTAGTTCCATCACAGTCCATACTGGTGAGAAGAATTTCCCCTGCACCCTGACTTTCTATTTGTGCAGCCCACTGCATAACATCCAGTCCTGTATTTACCTTTCCTCCATTTTTGTACACATCCCATCCAGAACCATCTTCACGCTTCTTTGCATCAACTGCTACAACAACACATTGACTTCCAAAACGTGATGCAGCTTCTGTAATAAGATGAGGGTTTTCTATAGCAGCTGAGTTAATTGATATTTTATCAGCTCCAGCCTTTAGGATATCTCTAAAATCCTCTAGCTTTCTTATTCCCCCTCCAACAGTAAAAGGAATAAATACCTGTTCAGCAACTTTTTCAACAACATCAATCATAATATCCCTTGCTTCAGAAGAAGCTGTTATATCTAAAAATACAAGTTCATCAGCTCCTGCTTCATTATATAAAGATGCAATTTCTACAGGATCACCTGCATCTTTTAGATTTTCAAAATTAATCCCTTTAACTACTCTTCCATCATGTACATCCAAACAAGGAATTATTCTCTTTGTAAACATTTCTATTCCTCCTTATTTAACTATTCCTTACCAATTTTTATAGCCTGTTTCAGGTCAACATCACCTGTGTACAATGCTTTTCCAACAATAACACCTGAAACTCCTGTTTCTTTTAAGTTCTTTATATCCTGAAGATTGCTTACTCCACCAGATGCTATAATTTCAGCATCCACCTCTTTAGCCATTTCTTTCATAGCAGTAAGGTTTGGACCTGTCAGCATACCATCTCTTGAAATATCCGTGTATATTATTGTCTTTGCTCCCAATTCCACCATCTTATTTGCAAAACCTACAGCCGTAAATTCACTTGTCTTAGCCCATCCATCAATTGCTACCATTCCGTCCTTTGCATCTATTCCAATTACTACATTTTCTTGGAATGTTTCAACTGCCTGTTTGACCAAATCAGGATCCTTAACTGCAGAAGTTCCTATTATTACTCTTTGAACTCCTTTTGAAATAACTCCTTCAATCAGTTCAATACTTCGGATTCCTCCTCCTAACTGAACAGGTATCCCTAAATTAACAGCCATTTCACTTACAATAGAAGTGTTTTGAGCTTCCCCAGTTCGTGCTCCATCTAAATCCACTATATGAAGGTACTCTGCTCCAAGTTTTTCCCATTTCAAAGCCATTTCAACAGGATCGTCAGAGTAAACAGTAACTTTATCAAACTCTCCCTGAACAAGCCTTACACATTTTCCATCTTTAATATCTACAGCTGGATAAATAATCATATTTTTATACCTCCTACAATTGAAAACAATCTTTTATCTTGTTCTAAGACTCCACTTAAAGCCCCGATGTTTAGCTTTAGCTAAACGAGTTCACTCACCTCTGTGAGAAATTTTTTAAAATTTCAAGTCCAATATCCCCACTTTTTTCGGGATGAAATTGAGTAGCACACACATTTTCTTTTTGTACTGCAACGGTAAATTCAATGTTATAAGTGGTTGATGCAATTATAATATCCTTATCATCAGTATCTAAATGATAAGAATGTACAAAATAAACATAGGGATTTGGTAAAATTCCATCAAACAAAAAGGAATTCCCTTTAATGTCAAGACTGTTCCACCCCATATGAGGAACCTTCAAGTTTTCGCTAAAAGGAATTTTCTTTATAGCTCCTTTAAGAATCCCCAACCCTTTGACATCTTCTCCACCTTCTTCACTGTACTCAAACAAAAGCTGCATCCCAAGACATATTCCTAAAAATGGTTTCCCCTTGGTTATTACAGCATTTATTGTTTCTAACATACCATCACTTTTAAGTCTTTTCATAGCATCATAAAAGGCTCCAACTCCTGGTAAAATAACTTTGTCTGCCTTTAAAATAAACTCTTTGTCACAGGATATTTTTGCTTCACACCCTATGAAATGAAGAGCTTTTTCCACGCTTCTTAAATTTCCAACTCCATAATCTATTATAGCTATCAATTCAATTCACTCCACATTATATATTCTCATTAAATCTCCAGAATATATTAAGTTAAATACTGGCTACATTTATCTTATATAATCTTTTGAGTATCCACATAAAATCTCAATGTTTAGCTTTGGCTAAACGCTTTCATTTTTTCACCTGTAAGCCTCTCATAAGCTTCTATATATTTCGACCTTGTTTTTTTTATAACTTGCTCTGGAAGTACTGGTGCCGGTGGTCTTTTATCCCAATCAATCTTTTCAAGGTACTCTCTTAAAAACTGCTTATCAAAACTCTTTTGAGGTCTTCCTGGCTCATATTCAGTGATATCCCAAAACCTAGATGAATCTGGCGTAAGCATTTCATCACCTACAACTAACCTATCTTCATGGATACCAAACTCAAACTTGGTATCTGCAAGAATTATTCCTTTTTTTTCAGCATAAGCACTTGCTTTTTCATACAATTTAATGCTAACATCCCTGAGCTTATTTGCAAGTTCAGAACCTATTTTTCCACAAAGAGTCTGAAAGGAAATATTTTCATCATGTCCCTCCTTGGCTTTTGTGGAAGAGAAAAACATTGGTTCTGATAATTTATCTGCCTGCCTCAGACCTTCAGGAAGCTTAACACCACATACACTGCCGGTTTTTTTGTACTCTTTCAAAGCTGAACCTTCTAAATAACCTCTTACAATACATTCAGCTTCTATCATTTTAATTT
The DNA here is from genome assembly GCF_030848475.1 of Herbivorax alkaliphila. GTDB lineage: Bacteria > Bacillota > Clostridia > Acetivibrionales > Acetivibrionaceae > Herbivorax. The sequence continues at coordinate 5,653 of NZ_JAVDDS010000052.1, read as the reverse complement.
TTTTTACCAGCATTGACCTTCCCTGAAGTTCTTCCTTATGCTGTGAAAGATTACAAGGGTATTTGCTTACATCTGTAGTTATCATATGATTATCAACTATATCTGTTGTATAATCAAACCAAAAATCTGAAATGCTGTTTAGCACTTTCCCCTTTTCAGGTATAAGATCTTCAAATACCACGTCAAAGGCAGATATCCTGTCTGTAACTACAATAAGAAGTTTATCACCTAAGTCGTATACATCTCTCACTTTTCCTTTAACATGTACTGGTAAATCTATAAAATTTGTTTCCTTAATAATCATACCTTATTACTCCATTTACTTTTATCTAATTACTAAACTTTAATTTATAGTTAATAGATTTTTTTCTAGCAAACATTCTCATTAGCTAAGGCTACCTTTTGTAGACATAATTCCTTTAATTCTTTCATCTATGCTTGTTGCCTCATCAAAAGCTCTTCCAAAAGCTTTAAAAACAGCCTCTATTATGTGATGTGTATTGCTGCCATGCAAAAGTTTTACATGTAGTGTCATTCCTGCATTATGAGATAGTGCTCTAAAAAATTCTTCAAAGAGCTCTGTTTCCATATTACCTGCTTTTTCACATGTAAACTCCACATCAAATACCAAAAACGGTCTGCCACTTAAATCAAGTGACACTAAAGCTAAAGATTCATCCATAGGAACATATGATGTACCATATCTTTTTATAGACTTTTTATCTCCTAATGCTTTCTTAATTAGTTGCCCAAGTGATATCCCTATATCTTCAACAGTATGATGAGCATCAACTTCCAAATCTCCTTTTGCATCTACTTTTAAATCCATAAGTCCATGTCTCGCAAAAAGATTCAGCATATGATCAAAAAATCCTATTCCTGTACTAATGCTATTATTACCATCACCGTCTATATTAAGTTCAATACTAATGTCTGTTTCATTAGTCTTTCTTTTAACATCAGACTTTCTTTCCATAGCCTTCCTCCATATACTCTTTTTTTAAGCTTCCCAGCTTAATCCACCATCTTTTTTAAAAGGCTTGTTCTTTTTTGTGCTTTTTCAAAATTGTAAATTTATTCAATCTAAAGTACCCTGTATATACTTTAGTCCATATTATTATAACAGATAAAAGGATATTAATTCTACTAATTTGTATAAAAAAATCCTTTAAAAATAAAAATAAAGTCGTTTAGATTTGGCTAAACGACTTTATTTTTAAATTATTTTAAGCACTTTTGTAATTCTTTTAATAAAACATTATTTTGCTCTTTATTCCCTATGCTTACCCTAGCACAGTTTCCCAAAATTGGTGCTTTCCCAAAACCTCTTATCAGAATGCCTTTTTCTTCTAGTTTTTTGCACACTTCAGGAGCATCTGGGACTTCAAAACAAATAAAGTTGGCCTCAGAAGGATAAACATGAATTTTTTCCATCTTTTCAAGCTCTCCCATCAGGTATTCTCTCTGTTCAATTAAGTACTCTACCTGACTATCTATAATTTCTCTTTCCTTAAAAGTCAACATTGCAATATATTGAGACAGAGAACTAATATTATACGGTGGTTTTACCTTACTTATCTCATTTGCCATTTCAAGACCACTTATAGAATAACCACATCTTAAACCTGCCAGACCGTAAGCTTTTGAGAAGGTACGAAGTATAACTAAATTTTCATAACGAGATAATAGTCCTGCAGATGACTCCTTTAAGAACTCTGCATAGGCTTCATCTACTACTATCACTGCATCTGGACATTCTTTTGCTATCTTCTCAATATTTTCCTTTGAAATTGATCCACCTGTTGGATTATTGGGATTGCACAAAAATACTATCTTTGCTTTTTCTCTTTTAGTCACATGGATAAATTGATCAATATCATATGCAAAATCCCGTTCCTTTTTCAAAGGAATTTCAACAGGAATTCCCCCTCCAATAATTGTATTTATTTTGTACATCCCAAAGCTTGGTACAGGACATACTACTTTATCTCCCTTTTCAACAAATACATTTATTATGACCTGTATTAACTGGTCAGAGCCAGTTCCTACCACTATATTTTCATAGTCGACTTTCCAGTAAGGAGCTAATGTCTTTCTAAGTTCAATAGAATCTGTATCAGGATACAAGTTTAAGTCAGGACCTTTTAAGAAAAAATCTGCAACTTTTTTTCTAATTTTTTCAGGTAAATCAAATGGACTTTCATTTGCATCAAGTTTTATTTCATGTGGTATTTGATTTGCCTTATAAGGATCAAATTCCTTAATTTCTCTTCTAACTAAATCTTTAATCATAAAAAAACCCCCAATATCTACTCTTCAAATCTAACTCTTACTGCATCAGCATGAGCTTTCAAGCCCTCTGACTCTGCAAAGAGTATAACATCATCTTTCACCTTTTCAAGCCCTTTTTTAGAATATGAAATAATACTGCTCTTTTTTATAAAATCAGACACATTTAAAGGTGAAAAGAATCTTGCTGTTCCACTTGTAGGAAGAACGTGATTAGGTCCTGCAATGTAATCTCCTAAAGATTCTGTAGAGTAATTACCTAAGAATATGGCACCTGCATTTTTTACACTTCCCAAAAATGAAAATGGCTCTTCTATGCATAATTCCAGATGTTCAGGAGCAATTCTATTTACAACCTTTGCAGCAAAATTTAAATTATCAACAATAATTATTGCACCATAGTCTTCTAATGACTTTAAAGTCATTTCTTTTCTTGGCAGCTCATTTACCTGTTTTTCAACTTCAACTTTTACACTTTTGGCAAGACTCTCTGAAGTTGTCACTAAAACAGATGATGAAAGAACATCATGTTCTGCCTGAGACAAAAGATCTGCCGCTACAAACGATGGCTTTGCAGTCTCATCAGCTACAACCATTATTTCACTTGGCCCTGCAATCATGTCTATATCACAGTATCCATATACTATTCTCTTTGCTGTTGCAACATATATATTACCAGGTCCAACTATTTTATCAACCTTTGGTATACTCTCTGTCCCAAAAGCCATAGCTGCAATTGCTTGGGCACCACCAACTTTGTATATATCATCCACACCTGCTTCGCACGCAGTAACTAATATAACAGGATTAACTTTTCCGTCTTTCCCCGGAGGGGTTGACATCACAATTTTTTCTACACCTGCAACTTTAGCCGGCATTGCACACATAAGAACAGAAGATGGATATGCAGCTGTTCCTCCAGGTACATATATTCCCATAACTTCTAAAGGTCTTAATAATTGACCTAAAATTACACCATCTTCTTCTGTAGAAAACCATGAATTTTCCTTTTGCTTTTCATGAAACTTTTCTATATTTTGCTTTGACTTTCTTATAGCCTCTAAAAGCTTTTGGTCAACTTTTTCATAAGCCTCTTGTATCTCTTTTGAAGATACTCTTAATTTATCTTCTTTTAGTAAAACCTTATCAAACATTTCAGTATATTTAATTACCGCATTATTACCATCTTTTTTTACATTTCCAACTATATCTTCAACACGTCTTAGAACATCTCCGTATTCTATCTGACTTCTAGATGCAAGCCTTTCAAATATATCGCTGTCTCTATCCCCTCTTAAATCTATTATTTTAATCAAATAAATCACCTCTTTTCAAGTTCTTTTCGTGCACCATCGATTATTTTATTTATACGTTGACTTTCCATTTTCATACTAACTCTATTAACAACCATTCTTGCACTTATGTCTGCAATTTCATCAAGAACCACCAAACCATTTTCTTTTAAGGTTCTGCCACTTTCAACTAGGTCAACAATAACTTCTGATAGACCAACTAAAGGAGCAAGTTCTATCGAGCCATTGAGTTTTATAACTTCTATAGACTCTTTTCTTTTGTGTTCAAAGTACTCTCTTGCAATTTTAGGATACTTAGTTGCAACTCTTTTATTATTTAACTGATCAAGCTTCCCTTCATATTCTTTAGGTCCTGCTACAACCATTCTGCAAGCTGCAAATCCAAGATTTAGAACTTCGTATAAATGTCGCCCCTCTTCTAAAAGAGTATCCTTTCCGACAATTCCTAAGTCGGCAGCACCATATTCAACATACGTTGGAACATCACTTGGCTTTGCAAGAAAAAATTTTATTTTATTTTTTTCATCCATCAAAATAAGCCTTCTGGATGAATTCTTAAGTTCTGAACAATCTATACCCACAGCTTCAAACAATTCGACCGATAAATCGGTAAGTCTCCCTTTTGAAAGAGCTATTGTCAAATACCTCATAAATTACCTCCTGATTTATATACATTCATTTTCATTTAAGATTTTAAGAGTTCTTTTACAGTTACTTTTTTAACTTGGTCATTTTCTAAATTGTGCACCTGAATATTCTCATCATCTATAACTTTTAGTATGCCTCCTATACCTTTATCTTTTGCATACTTTTTAATATCTTCTAAACTACTCCTTGTAATATCCATTTCAACATCAAGTCCCTGCTTTCTCAACGTATCACAAATCTTAAATGCACTTTTCCTGCCCTTTGGCTCATAACAAATCAAACTGTCTATACTCAATTCTTCTATATTAATTTTTTGCCTGTCCAAAGCCATCATTATCATATTTATGCCAAGAGAAAAACCTGTAGCAGGTGCCTTTTTACCAAATTTCTCAACCAAGCTATCATATCTTCCACCACTTAGTATTGGGAAGCCAACACCATAAGTAAACCCTCTAAAAATTATACCTGTATAGTAATTTAGACTTTGAACCATTCCAAGATCTATGGATACATACTTAGAAAGTCCATAATCCTCGAGTATTTCAACAATTTTTCTAAGATTTTCAAGAGCATTTATGCATCTTTGGTTAATTGAATATTTTTCAACTTTTTCAATAACATCTACAGATCCAAATAGTTTAGGCAAACTAAAGATTAGTTCTTTTAACTCTTCCTTTATACTGTGTTTCTTAACTAATTCCTCAACACCTAAAAAATCTTTTCTATCAATAAGAACTCTCATTTGTTCTGTTTCTTCCTCTGATAAATCTGCTTCTTCCATCAACCCTTTGAAAAACTCTACTTGGCCTATATCTATCTGAAAGCTCTCAAGCCCCAGCTCTTTGACAGAATCAATTGCAGCAGCTATTATTTCAGCATCAGCTTCCGGAGTATTAACACCTACTATTTCCATACCCGCTTGAGTAAACTCTTTTTGCCTTCCTCCTCCACTTTCATTGTATTTAAAAGTGTTTCCTATGTAGGAAAATTTTAATGGATAATTTGCATCCTTATATTTTGTAGCAACCACTCTTGCTATTGGTATGGTTATATCAGGTCTTAAAACCAATATACGACCTTCCTTGTCAAAAAACTTAAACATAGTTTCCTGAGGTGCTATTTCTTTTTCTGACGAAAACACATCGTAAAACTCCACCATCGGAGTCTCAATCTCATAGCATCCATAACTTCTAAACACTTTCCTCATCTTGCCTTCTAAATTTTTTTTATGATAACACTCGCTTATCAGTATATCCTGAACCCCTTCAGGAGTATAAATTTTCCACTTTGCCAAATTAGCCCCTCCTCTTTATCGCTTTACCACACTAAATTAATGAATTATAATATATTATAAAGCAACTTTCCTCCCCTGTCAAGCAAAAATTAGGGTCAGCTTGAATAAG
>NZ_JAVDDS010000051.1 GCF_030848475.1 Herbivorax alkaliphila | reverse complement strand
ATGTTTATCATCAAGTTTTTACTTGGAGATAAACATATTTATTTTTTTATTTTACTAATCAATACTCTAATGCTAAAATATTCTTTGGAATATATAAAGCAAAGGTTACGTCTAATTCTCCTTGCAACACCTTAGGTGATTGCTTAAAAAGCTTGACGCCTAACTTAAGTATCATATTCTGCTAACACAGATGTTGCGTCCTTTCTTAAACGACCAGCAAAGTAGTTTTTGAAAGTGAATGCTTATTATACGAAAGTGTTGTAATGGTTTGTTTGAAACAAAAACCTCCGAATTTAATGTCACTTTGAAAACTCTTTCAAAAGTGCTTAAACTCGGAGGTTTTAACCCCAAAGACTAAACCTCTGTCTATCCATGCAACATTTTCGATTTTTAAATTATCTCGAGACAACCGTTTAATATATCAATTACCTCCTCTAGCATCTCCTTATTTAAATTCTCTATTTTTACATAACCCCTAGCCTTTAAATCCACCGCTTTTATTTGATCACACATAATAACACCAGTTGTTTTTTTCTTATTGTCCAATTGTACATGAAGTGGGAATGATTTATTTGTATTTGTAATAGGACAAATAAAAGCCATCCCACCAGTCCTTTGATTAAACTCATTATTGCTAACAATTAATGCAGATCTTTCTCCTCTTTGCTCATGACCTTTAGTAGGATTTAAGTTTATTTTTATAATATCACCTTGTTCAAACATCTACCACACCTCATTCCCTTCTGCTTGTCCCCAACCAATTTCAGAAGGGTTGTATTCTTTTTGATATTCTTCAAATCTTTCAACAAGGCTTTTATGTTTCTTTTTGAGTGGTTTTAATATAATTTCATTATCTCTAACTATAATCTCAACAATATCGTTTTCTTTCAAATTGCTTTTTTCAAGAGCATCCTTCGTAATTCTAACCCCACAACTATTTCCCCATTTCTTTATTGCAGTCTTCATAAAATCACCCCTTTCATTTAGTATATACTTGGTATATACTAAATGTCAACACTCTATTCAATATCTTCAATTCGTAATATCCATTCTGAATTACAGGCTATAGCATCATATACTACAACATCAATCAAATTTTTATGCTCCGCTACAACTCTCTTTATTAAACGTTTTGCTGTTGTAAGTTCTCCTTCATCTTTTGAGGCTTCATCCATTCCTGCCCTATAGGGTTCAAAATCCACTACTAGCTTCGCTCCATCTCCCACAGTGTACAAGGCAACACTACTATGAAAATTTCTTTCTTCGACCTTTCCTTTCTTAAACGCCTTTAAACAATGTTCGCAATTTTTAACTTCTGAAATAAAATATACATATATCATCGTTTGCAAGTTCTTAAATTAACTTAACCATTTAAGTAGTAGCTTTTTTCATTTCAAGAATATTATCTATCATGAGTTTTTATAAATTTCTACACCCTAATAAATCCAAACTTCGCACCTTCTGGCACGAAATTTGGATTTATGATAATTACTTCATACATTCAGGTTTTGGCATTTGATGAAGTTTAGGACTATCTAAATATTCCTGTACAATCCTTAGTGCCTCACCGAACCTTTGGAAGTGAACAACTTCTCTTTCTCTTAAAAATTTAAGTGGATCTATTACATCAGGATCATCTACCATATTTATTAAATATTCATAAGTTGATCTTGCCTTTTGCTCTGCTGCCATATTCTCTGTAAGATCTGTTATAGGATCTCCCTTTGATTGAATATATGCTGCTGTAAATGGATTTCCAGCAGCACTCACTGGGAAAATTGCTCTGTCGTGATCTGCATAGTACTCTTCAAGACCTGCTGCCTTTATTTCATTAATACTTGCACCCTCAATTAACTGTCGAACCATAGATCCTACCATTTCAAGATGAGCAAGTTCCTCTGTACCTACATCGTTTAATATGGCTCTTGCCTGTGGTGTTACCATTGAAAATCTCTGGCTTAAATATCTAAGGGAAGCCGCTAATTCTCCATCTGGCCCACCTGATTTAATATTTTTATAGTAAAACATTATTAAAAGTTGTTTTTTGAATTTTAACATTATATTGTTTTAGTAGCCAAAAATTCACTCACAGAATTGAACTATATTTATAATAGATAAGATATACAAAAGAACCCGTAGATTTTCATTATGCTTCCCCTCAAAATCACGGGCAGAACCTTTTATGTTTTTTTATTTTTATATTTTACACCTCATAACGCATACTTTTCTATCCCCTATTTCTTGGCAGTATTCTATACAGTCCTCATCCTGCCTGAAATTATCAAAAGAATACCCATTTTCCACTATATAATCATAAATTTCTCTTGAAAACAAAATATCCCAAGCCTCTTCATTTACATTAGGAAGCTTATTCATTTTTACTTCATTGTATATATTTTTATCACCATCTAACAATAAGACTCTAAATTGCTCATCTTCTTTATATATTATATACGATAGGCTGATTTTTAATATATCCTCAACCGCAAGACCTCTCTTTTCAATTAATAATTCTTTTAAATCTTTATTTAGATACAGCATCTTGTGATTATTAAGATAATTAGTTAGCTCTTTATAATTTTTATTGTATTGTAGTTTCTCTAAATCTATTTTCAAAAATACCGGCTCATTATTCTTAAATAAAACCAATGTAGCTTCACCTTTATCCACATACCAAATCTCATTTGTATCTACATAAACTACATCTCCTTTTAAATTCTTCTCACTAAATGCTGGAAAGACAAAAGGATAATCCCTGAAAAATTTCACACACTTTATAGTTACCTTTTGAGATTCTTTTATGGTAATAGAACACGGCTCTCCCCCTATGTCCTTGTCAACAATAACAACCTTTCCAGTATCAGTACAGTACATATAATTCATTTTACTTGATACAATTAAATCTCTTTTTTCTAGCCCCAATACTTTTTCTAATCTTCTCAGCTTATGATTTTTAAGATATTGAATCAAGTTGAGTCTAACACCAGTATTTTGCTGTAAATTACCAGTTAGTTTATATTTTAGGTTTTTTGAAAACTCAGTTATCTTATGCTTGCTTTTTTCATATTGAATTGATGAAACCCTGGAGGATATCATATCCATTAATCCTTTTACTCCATCGCTTACTTCCTTGGCTAATATTCCTTCTTTCTTTTTTCCAATTGAGGACCTTTGCGATGCGGATCTATACTCCTCTGGTAATAAGTTTATATCTTTCTTATTACCCATAAAATCACTCCTTTTTTTAAATATGTCAATTAAAATAATACATATAAAAACCAACCTATTAATTAATACACACAACTTATCATTCAAAATGTCAAGCAATCTTTTTATATAGTAATATTTGTGTCAACATAGTACAAATAAATTAAAAACATCTATTCCTCAAAAGCTTTGTTTTTTGTAAAATTTTATATCACCAACTACATTAAACATCCTTTGAGAACATATTGTCGCTGTCTTCATTTTAGCAGTTTTCAACACTTTGACATTAGAGCTTTTACCACAATCCAAGTACAGATTTTATTTATTTAAAATCATAGTACAAACCATTATATGAATATTATATTATATAAAGCTATATTAATCAATTGAGGTTAGGAAATATGTCAAAAATCGAGCTTTTAAATGATATTATTGAACTCTTAATGACAAGAGCCCTCTGCCATTGGGAAATATTTAAAAAAAAAGAGGTGAAAAAAGATTATGACTGACAAAATAGAATATATTCCTCCACTTGTCAGTTGTAACAATCTATCAAGCCTTGTCGACCCTCATAAAACCATTGGGAAAATTGGACTTAACGTAGGAGGATATATAAGAGTTTCTACTAAAAAGGAAGCTCAACTTACATCAATAGAAAACCAAAAAAAAATTTTAAATGAGTGGGCAAAAATAAACGGATATAACCTTTTAAATTTTTACATTGATATTAAAAGCGGCAGTTTTTCCTATTTGCGAAATGAAATGCAACAACTTAAACAGGATATTAAATCAGGTCTAATAAAAGGTATTATTGCAAAAGAAATTGCAAGAACTTCTAGAGACATTATGGACATACTTGATCTAAAAAGAAGCCTTGAAAGTGATGGTGCTTTTTTTATATCATTAAAGGAAAACTATGACAGCAGAGTAGACGATGATGAATTTTTACTAATAATTTATGCCGCATTAGCTCAAAAAGAGCGTAAAACGACTGCTGGAAGGGTTAAAGTAACTCAAATGCTAAAGGCACGGGAGGGCAAAACTAATGTTGGCTCTCCTGCCTACGGATATAAGTTGTCCCCAAACAAACAACACCTTGTTATTGATTTTGAAAAAGCAAAAATATATAGGCTTATTGTTGAAAAATTTTTAGATGGCTGGGGGCAGCTTAAAATATCCAAATGGCTAAACCAAAAAAAAATTCCATCAAAAAGGGTCAAAACTTGGCATACAAATACTATAAAGGCAATCTTAACTAACCCCGTTTACCTTGGAATCACAATATACAATGCCACAACCCTAATACGAGACAGCTCAGGGAAACAAAAAAGAGTTGTACGTCCTCAAGAAGAGTGGATAGTACGCCATAATACTCATAAGCCTCTTATAGCTTTTGAGGAATACAATCAAATTATAGACAAGTTTAAAACTCGCAAAAAAAAGTTTTGCAAAGAATGGACAGGGGAGAAAAAATATTTACTATCCGGACTCCTATATTGCAACATATGCAATGGAAAAATTTATGGCGGCAAACAAACTTCCTATAATAAAACAAAAAATTTTTACTACTATGTAGATCAAAATAGATATGGTATTTGCGACACCAAAACCAAGTACTGGAATATGGAGAAAGTCAATGGCCTTATTATTTCAAAAATAAAAAGCTTTTTTAATGATAGGGAATTAATACACAAAATTATAGAAAAAAAGTATCTCAACTTAAACCAAAATATTAGTGATGATAATTTAAAACATCTTGAATTAAATCTTAAATCAATACTTATAGCTATAAAAAAGCAACAGGAGGCCTACGAAAAAGATATTATTTCTATTGAAGAATATAACATAAGAATGCAGGAGTTGAGAAACAGAAAAAAAGAATTTATTGATAAGATAGATCTAGCAAATAAAATAAATAACAGTTCCTTTGACTCAGATAAAAAATTTGAATTTATTAAGTACAAAGTTTTTAATATAATAGAAAACCTTGATAACGCCGATTACGATATAAAAGAATTTATTGTAAAAAAAATAATAAAACGAGTGGAAATAAGCAGTGATTATTCCATTAAAATAGATTATACATTTGACTAAAAAATTTCACTACCCCTTATGATATAAAAACATTAAATCCGGCCCACCGTATTGTGTAACTATAAACTTTGCCATTTTAGGATCAGGTTTTTTTATTTTTACTGGATACTCCAGTTTTTTTTCATATACCCACACAAACTATCTCTCCTCTCCTGCAAGACTAAAATTAAAACTATAATTCCAAGGCCATGGATCACATATCCACTGCCATGGATATTGACTGCTTGATCTATACGAGCATAAAGGCCCATACAATCTCTCAAATGTATGCCTTAGCATAGCAGCTTGAGACACTACAGAATTATATTTACAAAGTGCTTCCCTGTCACATGGATGTGTGTCTAGAAAAAGTTGAAGATCTACAGCCATGAAATCAAGGGCAGTCAATTGTTTTAGCAACTCCTGTCTATTATGCATATTTTACCCTCCTTTAATTACATTCTCGGTGGCTTATAATTTTTATCCACACCCTTATATGGGCTGTATAGTTCTGGAAATGCAGTTCCTTTGTCTAACGATTCAATTGGTGAATAAACATTACACAACCTTTGAAAAGGAACATATGCTCTTGCAAGCTTTACATTTCTTAAAACAGTTTCCTGGGGCACACAAGGCATTGTGTGCATAGAGTACATCTGCTGCATGCCATGCGTATAGGGCATTTGAGACATACCTTTCATATCAGGCATCTCTGGATGCAGCCTCTCCTCTTCATAAGATGTTTGAGAATTTGAAATTTCTTCTCTAACATCATTGTCATTTGAAATATTATTTTCATTTGACACATTATTTTCGTCTGTTGACATATTGTTTTCGTCTGTCCATTTTTCTGCCATAATCACAGACCTCCTTAATTGTTATACCCTCACCGGATTTTTTGCACAAAAAATTTAAACTTATGCAAATCTTCCCTTTGGCAAGATATCTACTATACATAATATTAAGGATTATGTGAAATAGTTACATGTTTCTATTTGTTTTTAGCATAAATTAAAATAAGTTTGATGTTGCCAAGACATTTGACTGTTTTAAGTAAGGATACAAAATATACTAATCTTAAAATAGTATATCAGTTCTCGGCATCTTTGACTTCTTTAATTGAAATGTTATTAATGGTCTCTTTAATTTCGTCCTTTTTATCTATCTCTATATCTTCCATTTCATTCATATATCTTGCACCTGCAATAACAAATACTGAAATGGAAACAATAAGCACAATTGCACCTAAAACTCCTCTATCAGTTAAAACAACTGCACAAAGTCCTAAAGCTGCACTTGCTGTATACATCACTCCTACAGATTGTTTTTGCGAAAGTCCCATATCAATGAGCCTATGATGTAAATGTTCTCTATCAGCTTCCATGATAGGTTTTCTCTTTAAAATTCTTCTGATTATAGTAGAAGCGGTGTCAAATAATGGCAAGCCCAAAACCAATAACGGTATGGCTATAGAAAATGCAGCATATGTTTTCATCATACCTTGAATGGAAATAACCGCCAAAGTAAAACCTAAAAATGTAGACCCCGTATCCCCCATAAATATTTTTGCTGGATTAAAATTATACGGCAGAAAACCTAACGTAGCACCAGCAAGTATAGCTATAATAATTGCATCGCTTGCTTCTCCATTTAAAATTGAAATAAAAAACAGTGATAAATAGGATATAGAAGACACGCCTGCTGCAAGCCCATCAAGTCCATCTATAAGATTTATTGCATTAGTTACTCCAACAATCCAGAGAATTGTTAATATATATGATGATACATCATTTAATTGTGATACTCCGCCACTTGCAAAAGGGTTAGTGAGAGTTGTAATTCTCGTACCCGAAATAATCACAACAGATAATGCTGCCGCTATTTGAAATACAAGCTTGAATTTTGCTCCTAATTGCTTTACATCATCAATAATACCAATCGCCACTATAATAAATACGCCTACAAGTAGTCCTAACAACTGTCTAGTTGGAAGTATTCCTGATACATCTAAAAGTGCACTCACCACTCCAAACATTAAAGACACAATGAATCCTGAAAAAATAGCCATGCCTCCCAGTCTTGCAATGGGTTTTTTATGCATTCTTCTCGCATCTTTAGGAACATCAACTGCCCCTATTTTAAAGGCAATTCTTCTCACTATAGGTGTTGACGAAAAAGCTACAATAAATGCAAGTGCAAAGGAAATAATATAGTCGTATTCCACAATAAACACCTTCTTTTCTTAATTAGGATTTTAAAATCCTTAATCGTATCTTTAGTAAGATATACATTTTCCTCAATCTTGCTTTTTTAATATAACCATCTACTATACTATATCATTTTTTTTGAGAAAAAAGGTTATATTTCTTTAATTAATTTAAATCGTCACACTTTTTTAATATTCTCATATTTAATTACCCTAACACTTGCTTCTTTTAATAGTTCCATTGCAATCTTGTCAGGATAATCTCCTTTAAAAACAACTTTTTCTATTCCTGCATTTATAATCATTTTTGCACACATCACACATGGCTGATTAGTAACATACAGTGTTGCATCTTTTACGCTTGTTCCTGAATATGCAGCTTGAACTATTGCATTTTGTTCTGCGTGTATAGCTCTACACAGTTCATGTCTCTGTCCTGAAGGGACTTTATGCTTTTCTCTCAAACACCCAGTTTGTTCACAGTGCATACAATTTATAGGGGCACCATTGTACCCTGTTGCAAGAATTCTCTTGTCCTTTGCAATCAAAGCTCCTACCTGACGCCTTAAGCAAGTGGATCTACTCTTAATAAGCTCCACTATTTCCATAAAATACTCATCCCAAGACGGCCTCATGCAACCCCTCCATATTATTTGACTTAAAAAAATTTATTTTGTTCCAAATAATCTATCCCCTGCATCTCCAAGACCTGGAACTATATAGCCTTTTTCGTTTAAATTTTTGTCAACTGCAGCTGAAAATATGGTAACATCAGGATAATCTTTATTAATTGTTTTTATACCTTCTACTGATGCTATGAGGCACATAAGCTTTATGTTTTTTACGCCTCTTTCTTTTAAGTACTTTATAGCATAAGAAGCCGAACCTCCAGTAGCAAGCATAGGATCTAAAACAACTATTTCTCTTTCTTCTACATCGTCAGGTAATTTACAATAATACTCCACAGGATTTAATGTATCTGGATTCCTATATAAACCTATATGACCTACTTTGGCCATAGGTAAAAGTTTTAGTAGTCCATCTACCATTCCAAGTCCTGCTCTTAATATAGGTACAATACCTAACTTCTTACCTGATAAAACATTTGTTTTTGCTATTCCTACAGGAGTATCAATTTCTACCTCCTTTAAAGGCATTTGTCTTGTAACTTCATACCCCATCAACATAGATATTTCTAAAACAAGCTCTCTAAACTCTTTTGTCCTGGTATTTCTATCTCTCAAAAGCGACATCTTGTGCTGAATTAGAGGATGATCCAAAACAATAACATTTTCCATTTTTTCTCACCCCTCTTTATAATATTTTTCTTCTATTTTGCTTATTTTATCAACTCTTTTTTTATGCTTTCCACCTTCAAAGTCTGAATTAATCCATGTTTCTACTATGTCTAGAGCCAGACCTGCACCTACCACTCTTGCACCTAAAGCAAGTACATTTCCGTCATTGTGCTCTCTAGCCATTTTCGCCATATAACTATTTGCACAAACAGCAGCTCTTATACCGGGAACCTTATTAGCTGACATGGAAATCCCCAACCCTGTTCCACAAATGACAATTCCACTATCGCACTTTCCTTGTTTAACTGCTTCTGCAACTTTAAGTCCATAATCAGGATAATCAACAGATTCACAGCTACATGTTCCAAAATCAATATACTCAATATTTTGCTCTTTTAAATATTTAATTATTTCTTCCTTTAATTCATAACCTGCGTGGTCACTTCCAATTGCCAGTATCATATAAACCTCCATCAAGAAAATTAGCTTAAAACCCTATGGTTCAATTTAGCAGATGCTCCCCAGCCTGAGCACACTCTTTAGAAATATATTGTATAATATTAGGCTCTCTATGTCAAAGAATTGTTTGCCTCTTAGCTGTATTTAATAAGTGTAAGGAACAATATTTCAAAGATGTTTCTTATAATAAAATTGTATTCACTCTTTTTTAAGTTTTGTAATCAAACCATCAATAAGATATTTTAGTTGCTTTGCACACTTTTTATATTCTAATTCATCCATTCCATAAGGATCATTTACATCCATGCTTTCATCTTTTTTTTCATCACCTAAAACATACTCTTTTAAAGTCCAAGTTTTAACCTTTTCTTGGGGCATAATAGATAATATCATTTCTTTGTGGCTTTTTGTCATTGTAAGTATTATATCAGCCCTTTGTATGTCCTTTTCATTTAGCCGCATCGATTTATGGCTGCTTACATCAATTCCAAAAAGCTCTTTTAAGACTTTTTGGGCTTTAGGATTTGAGCCATCTCCATTAAACGCAGATATTCCAGCTGAAAGAGCTTTAACACCCTCAAGCTTGTCCTCTCCCTGTACAACATGATTAAATATCCCTTCTGCCATACAACTTCTGCATGTATTGCCAGTACATACAAAAAGAATGTTTTTCATTATGCCGTCTCCTTTTTTGATAATAATATTCTTAAGATATATGTACTATCTTATAACCTGCTGCCTTTTTCAACCTATTCATTATTGCAAGACCTATTCCCTTATCTTCAATTGCTTCTGCCAGTATAACCTGTACTCCCATCTCATCAAAATCTCTCAAAGCCTTGAAAAGATTAGCTGCAATGGTTTCTGGCTCCAGCCTGCTGCCTAAAGAAAGCACCTTGACTTTACTGTATAAATTTTGGGTTTGATCTGTAGACAAAACTCCAACAGACAGCCCCTTTTTTTTATACTCTTCTACTAAAGCATTGATTTTTCCTGCAACATTTAAAAGTTCTCCTTCTATTACAATTAAATCTGCCTCAGGTGCGTAATGCCTATACTTCATACCTGGTGATTTTGGAATAAAATGTCCCGTGCTCTTTTCTATCAAAGAAGGATCAATATTTACCTCTCCTAATAAATTTTGTAGCTGTTCTTTAAAAATTCCTCCAGGCCTTAAAATCATTGGAGGAAAAACTGTAATATCCAAAACCGTTGACTCCAACCCAATATTTGCACTGCCACCTTCTATAATAACATCCACTTTGCCATTTAAATCATCAATAACATGTTTTGCTGTTGTAGGACTGGGTCGTCCTGATAAGTTGGCACTAGGAGCAGCTACAGGTAGTCCAGCTTCCCTTATCAAGCTCAAGGCTATTTTATCTTTGGGCATCCTAAGTGCCACAGTGTCCAAGCCCGCAGTTACAGAATACGGGACACTAGATGTCTTTTTTGCAACCAGCGTCAAAGGCCCTGGCCAAAATTCATCCATAAGTTTTAAAGCATAATCAAATATATGCTCTGTCAAATTATAAGCTTCCTTTTTATCCCCAATATGCACAATCAATGGGTTGTCAGATGGTCTTCCCTTTGCTTCAAATATCTTCAAAAGAGCTTTTTCATTTAAAGCATTCGCTCCAAGACCGTAAACTGTCTCTGTTGGAAAAGCTACCAACCCTCCATCTCTTAAAACGCTGGCAGCATATCTTATCTTATCAATATCAATATTATTTTCATCTACTTTAAGTATTTCTGTTTTCAATTGCATTTACTCCTGTACAATTAATTAAGGCTGTTAATTCTTAGCCATTACTCGCTAAGAAATGCCTTAGAAACAACGCCTATTCTCAAGGACAAAATCCCGATGAACTAACGGGTTTTGGACGACGAGAATTGGATGTTATTTCTTAGCCATTACTCGCTATCGATATTATTATACCACAAACGATACCTGTTACATTACCTAATGACGGCAATCTTCCCATATATAATTTTTTTGACTCAATTATAAGTTCAGCATATACCACATATAACATTGCTCCTGCAGCAAATCCCAAACATACTCCTACATAGCCTGTAGATATTCTTCCTAAAACTGCCCCCAATAAAGTTCCCATTCCCATAGGTGTACCTGATAACAATGTAAGCATAAATGCTTTTTTAGAACTGTAACCTCCAAGCTTCATTGGAACAGCCATAGCAACACCTTCTGGAATATCATGTATCACAATTATCGCCGTAAGTAATATTCCAAGGCTTGCTGATGCTTCAAAACCTGCCCCGATAGCAAATCCTTCAGGAAAATTATGAAGGGCTATTCCAATTGACATCAGTATACCAGCTCTCAAAAGTCCCGACCTTTTTTTTACAGCTTTTCTACCATCCTTTTTGTTCATAACTTCTTCAACAGATATAATTGACAAAACACCTGCAGCTACACCTGCAAGTGTCAATACCAGCCCTGCAAAATCAATGGCCTCTGGAAGTAATTTAAAGCAGACAACTGCCGTCATAAGTCCTGCTGAAAATTCAAGTAGCAAACTCAAAAGACGTCTATTTATAGCACTTACAAAAAAGACTGTCAATCCACCAATACCTGTTCCTATCATCCCGGATACAAGCCCAATCAAAGTTATTTTAAGTAAATAATCCACAAAATCCACCCAAGCCCCATATAATATCCTTATATTATATTCACAGGTTCAACATATTAGAAATGCCTTAGAAATAACTTTGTATTTTAAAGGACAAAAATCCAGTAATTTAATGGGTTTTGGGCAACGAGAACCGAATGTTATTTCTTGGCAATCTCTTATTTACTTAAAAATTTCCCATTTTTATGAATTCACTTTTCCCCACTGCCAAGTTTTTCACTTTGCTCAGTTGTAATTAGAGCATCTATTATCTCATCAATATCACCATTTAATACATTCTCAAGTTTATAAATTGTAAGATTTATTCTATGATCTGTTATTCTTCCCTGAGGATAATTATATGTTCTTATTCTTTCGCTTCTATCTCCAGTTCCTACCTGACTCTTTCTTTCCTCGGCAATATCTCCAACTTGCTGCCTTTGAGCAATTTCATAAAGCTTTGATCTAAGTACGGTCATAGCCTTATCCTTGTTTTTATGCTGTGATCTCTCATCTTGACACGCAACAACTATTCCCGTTGGATTATGAGTTATTCTTATAGCTGAGTCAGTTTTATTAACATGCTGCCCACCAGCTCCTGACGACCTGTACGTGTCAATTCTAAGGTCATTTTGATCCACTTCCACATCAACCTCTTCAGCTTCAGGTAAAACAGCCACTGTAACTGTAGACGTATGAACTCTTCCATTTGCCTCTGTAGAAGGTATCCTCTGCACCCTGTGCACTCCACTTTCATACTTTAACCTACTATATGCTCCTTTACCTTCTATCAAAAACACTACTTCCTTAAATCCACCTATTTCAGTTGGGTTTGAGTCAAGTATCTCAGTGCTCCATCTATACCTTTCAGCATACTTAGAATACATTTTAAACAGGACTCCAGCAAACAATGCAGCTTCATCTCCACCTGCACCGCCTCTTATCTCAACAATTACATTTTTATCATCATTAGGATCTTTAGGCAATAGTAAAATTCTCAAGTCTTCTTTTACGACTTCAAGACTTTCTTCTGCTTCTTTAAGCTCTAGCTCTACCATTTCCTTAAAGTCCTTTTCCTGCTTTTCTTTAAGAAGCTCCTTTGCTTCTTCTATATCTTTATTTAGTTTTTTATATTCACCATATTTAGCGACAATTTCTTCTAAATCAGAATGTTCTTTCATTAGTTTTTTGTATTCATTCTGATCTCCAATTACATCTGGATCGCTAAGCTTATGATTAACTTCCTCATATCTGTTCTCTGCAGCCTGAAGTTTATCAAACATATTACACCTCTAGTTTTTTTACATATTAAAATTCCTAATCAAATATTATATCATGTCTTTATATTTTATACTACAAAAATAAGAATATTTTTTCACATTTATTATATACACCCTATGCACTCTAAGAATTTGAACTTGACTGACATATTTGTTACAATGACCCTACACTTAAAATATTCGAGCTATTATCATATATCTTTTGTCACCGTCAATACACCACCTTAATCCAAAATCTTTTTATAATTTATATGGTAAGTTAGTTTGAAAGGGGAATACAATGTACTGTTTTAAAAAACTTTTTTTAATTACAGTTATTATTCTGTTTCTAACTTTAATTCTAAATTCATGTATTTTTCACAATAATGAATTTGACTCATCCAACAGTGTGGTAGTTGTTTATAATGAGAATTACCAAACACAAAGATACAAGTGCTGGACGGGTACTGATGATGAACCTATAGAATCAGGTAATTGGAATGGTGTTACTGCAAAAAATGTAAGAAATGCTGCTGTTATCCGTCGAGATACTACCATATTTGTAGAAGACAAGAATATGGATGTATCCTCTGACACACCAGTTATTGTTCATTTTCCCAAACATCCAGAAGATGAAAATCGCAAAGCTGTAACAGATATTGGTTGGGAAGATAAAGAAAATCTTGATAAACTACCAGATGAAAATTGGGAAATCACACGAAATCCTGATAAACTATCAAATGGAGTTTCCATACACATTCCTGAAAACATACCTATAGGTAATTATCAGGTGCAAATTGGTGAAGATAGAAATAACTTTGTAACGGTATATGTTATATTTGACCCTTCATGGGCAGAAGAAACTTTGACAACTGATAAATATAATGGTTATATAACATGGGCTTATCAAGATAAATACTGGAAGGACCTTGAGGACAGTATGGAAAGTCCTTTTGACTACGACACCGATCAATTAAATTATGTTTTAAACCCAAATATTCCAAAACTAGAATTGAGTCTGAGAGGTGGAAAGGGAATTCACAATGGTATTTTTGGAGAGAGAATTGTTGAAATGGCAGTTAATATTCAAGGTGATAGCACAACTACACCACTTAAAGCAACAACTCACGCATATCAGGTTGTAGGGCAGCGACTCCCATGGAATAGAAATATAAACACAATGATTGATTCTGATCTTTTTTTAGAGTCATTTTTTAATGATGATTTGGCAAAAAAAGAACTGGATGTCTATACTGCTGAAAGGGCAGCATTAGGTCTTGGATGGAATAACCGTTTTGATGACAATGAACACTATATTGTAGAAAACTCAGATTGCAGCAACCACGCAAGTGCCCTTACCGCACTGATAAGAGCAATGGGAATCCCCTCTAGATCTACGTATTCAAGAAAATCAGCAGGTTGGTTGGAAACACATCACAGCTGGGCAGAAGCTGCTTTTAATAATCCTGACGAAAAACCTAATAATGAAGATTGGTGGAACGGCATTTGGTGGAAATTTGACAGCACCGACCCTTATACCGATAAAAGAGATATACATATGGGAATTTCTGTGGAAGGAAATATCACTCCTATAGTAATTGATGGTTGGGGAGACTACCTAATGAATGAATATCATCTAAACGAAACTCACAACGACAGAAAATATTGCACTTTAGCATTAAGACCAGATGAGTATAAAATTAAAAATCCATCACATTTCTTAAATAATGATTCATCCTTGATTTTTGTTAATCTGTTTGTAGATCATAAAGGCAAAAGCTCATATGATGGTGACTTTATACATGTAGACAGCAGCCATGGTTATGTTTTGAATGAATCCCAAAGAACCCTACAACCTAAAGGTTCTATTGATGATGGGAATGAAGAAAACAATCTTCCCCAACTTATTGACGGAGAATCTCAGCGTGGCATTGTGGCAGGATGGGGCTTTATGCTCTATGAAATTCCTGTAACTTCTCATGAAAAAATTGTCATAGAATCAGAAGTATTGACAGAGGGTGCAAATGAAATTGAGTTATATGGTGCCTTAGAGAAGCCTGTGTATCCTAAAGCTTTGCTAAATGAATCAGGGGAGCCTTTAAATCCTTATGAAAGCGATAGGTGGAACGAACAAAATTTTGAGAACTTTGTGGCTTCAGAAGATGGAGTTTTACGCATATTAAATCTAAAAAATACAACAAAACAATTATATATATTAGTACAGCTAAAGAAAACACCGGACAACCAATTAACCAAAGGAACAGAAGTTGCCTTTTATAATCTTTTTACTTCAAGATATCCCCTTGGAGATTTAGATAACAACTGAGCTATTAATTCTGCCTGCCACAGTTTAATGAGAAGATAAGCATCAAAGCTTACGATAGAGTCTTACAACAAGATAAAAAAGCGAAATGGACTAAATGCTCTTTCGCTTTTTTATCTATTAGGTTGATTTTACTAATAATTCATTTTGCTATTTCAATATATCCATTCTGTGTTTCAGCTACAATATTTACCTTCTTGTCAAACCCTTCATATTCATTGCTTTCTGCTTCAATAAAATTATTCTTCATTTGTTTACTTATGCTTTTATATGTCATTTCAGGTATTAAAAGATTAATCTCTCCATTGGTTGTATGTGCCTTTACCTTGTATCCTCTTGCATCCATATCATTCATATTTACTTTTATTCCCGAATTTACAGTATTTAAATGCATATCAATATTTGATGAATCTTCATAATGATGAATATTTTCAACTAGCACCTTTCCATTTTTAGTAGCTGCATTCATTTTTTCAGTTTTTATATGTTTTATATCAATAACTGAATTGTCTGCACTAACATCTATGTCTTTTCCTATGATATATCCAAACTGAATTTTACCACTTTTATTTGATACACTCAGCTTATCACTTGTAACCCCCATAAGGTCTATACTGCTACTGCTTGTAGATGTTTTAAAATTTTCTGCTAGGGCATCTTCAACATATATTTTTCCATTTTTAGTTACAAGACTTATGTTTTTAAATTTTACAGCTGGTAAAAATATTTCATGGGAAACACTTATATTACCTATTTTATTGTACTTGGCCACTACTAAATTGTCATTTTGCGAAAAATTTAAAATTTCATCAGCATTGTCCTGAGGACTTTTTATTACAGTTCTTATTTTTATAATGTTATCCACATGCTTTTTAACTAAAATATGTCCATTTATACCTTCAACTTCAATTTCCATGTTTTCATTTGCATTTTCTATTTCAAAAGACTTGCTTACTGATTTATAATTGCCAAAAACATTAAAAGCATTTGTATCCACAACACTCCCTACAAAGTCCACTATTTTATCTGCCACTCCCATAGTAGTATGTGCTACTCCCTTGCCAAACTTCTCCATTTTAACCGCAAACTCATCAACAGCTTTATCAAAATCTTTTTGATCATAATTCTTCTTAAATTCTTTTTTCCAGTCATTTAATTTATCTTTAACTTTTGAAACTTCCTCGTTGAAATTAGCTTTTTTATCTCTTCTTCCATTAACGTCACTTTCTGTTTTTTTCGAACTAGGCTCTATAGCTTCAATAAGCCTTGCCGCTTCCTCACTTGATATTTTACCTTCTTCTAACATTTTAAGTATATACATCTTTTCTTCACCAAATGACATAATTAGCCGCCTCCTTTTTTATTTTGTTATTATACAAAAATAATTTATTTTTTTAACATCTCAAGAGCTTCCTCAGCAGAAATCTCTCCACTGTTTAACCTGTCTAAAACCTCTTTCCTGTTAGCAGATTCAGATGCTCTATCATCAACTTTATGACCTAAAGCTTTTACTGCATCTTCAATTTTATTTTTAACTGTAGGATATGAAATTCCCAATTCCTTTTCTATTTCCTTTATATTCCCTCTGCATTTAATAAACACATCAATAAATAATTTTTGCTCTGAACTAAGTCTGCAAAACTTACATAAATCAAATTCTCCCTCAATGGTTGTATTGCATTTAGAGCATTTAATTTTTGTTATTGAAGTGTCACCATCGCATACAGGGCATTTCCCCAGTGCTTCCCTGTTCATATAATCACTCCTTAAATATTTAGTCTTCTGTCATTTTTCATTATATTTATTATAATAATATATTATTTAATGTTTGTCAATTGTGTGATAAACATTTTTAATTTTAAAATTAATTTTTTTAATTCTAATTGTAAACTTGATTGTTTTTTGCCAGATGGGTATTTGAAACAAGTGCACTAAAGTAACTTGGTATATCTCATATTAAAAATCATCCAAAATGCTCCAAATTCAATGCAAAGATTAACAACTAACCCTTCATCGGCATTGGTAGTACAACAAATAAGGGATTAATTGTCAAACTCCAATTTTATCAGAAAAACCTCCAGAAACTAAGGTGGAAGATACTAAATTAGTTTCAAAGCCAATTCTTGGAGTACTATATCACAGCTATAAAAAAGTTGCCTAACAGTTACAGCTTTTTCAATAGCTTATTTTGTTATGCAAAAAAAACAAGTGCCTTGGTTTAAATTACCAAAGTGCTTGTTTTTTGATAAAATAAGAAATAAGATATTTCGGATTCACTTTAAATTTTTCAGGGTAAACATTTGTAAAATATGATATAATAGAAATATAAAGACTTACTTGAGGTTTATAAAACATGAAATTGTACTTTGATATGAATGTATATAACAGAATATTTGATGATCAAAGCTAAATTAGAATTAGATTTGAAACGATGGCAATAGATATTATTTTTGAATTAATAGAGAAAGGCAACTATGACCTTTATTGGTCTTTTATCTTGGAAGATGAAAATAGTAGCAATCCTTTTCTTAATAGGAGAAGTTACATAAAATTACTCTCTAGTATATGTAGTGTGGCTATTTCACCAACTCCACAGATAAAAGAAGTTGCAAAAATAATTATAGATAATTCCAACGCTAGGATTAAAGATGCTTTGCATATTGCTACAGCTGCCTTTGCAGGATGTGAATATTTCATTACTTGTGATGATAGACTTATACGCACCTTAAACAGTAATATGGACAATATTCAATATGTACTTAATAATATAAAATTATTCAATCCTGTTGAGTTTTTGAGGAAGGAGATGAAAATAAATGTTATCGAATGAAACTATGAAATTTAGTGATAGAGAAATTGTTGAAAAGGGCTCTAAAGCATTGATAAAAGAGCTCGGTTATGCTGGCTTTTTAAGATTTATTAGGCAAATTGAAAGTAGTGGAAAGGAAGACTATTTGAGCATTCAAGAAGATATTTATAAAGATATGTCCCTTGATGATGTTTTTGAAAAGGCAAGTAATACGTGGTCTAATATTAAATAGTTAGTATGGATATTTAATTTTAATATACAAAAAAGGCTGATTTCTTTTAATAGAGATTCTGGTCTTAGTTATCTGCCAATGCAAAAACAGTCTTGGAAAACATTCCTTAAAAATCACAGAAAGGAAATTTGGGCTATGGATTTCTTTACTGTTCCAACTCTTTATTTTAAGGTGTTGTATGTCTTTATTATAATTAGCCATGACAGAAGAAAGATTGAACACTTTGCTGTTACAACTAACCCATCATCGGCATGGGTAGCACAACAAATAAGAGAAGCAACACCTTTTGGAAAAAAACCAAAGTATTTAATTCATGATAATGATCCTACTTTTACATCAAAGTTATTTCAAGATTTTTTATCTAATGCAAATATTAAGTCTAAAAGGACAGGGGTAAAATCACCCAGACAAAATGGAATTTGTGAAAGAGCCGTCGGTCTATTAAAAGCTGAATTATTAAATCCTGTTATTCCATTTAATCAGAAACATTTGGAGTATTTACTCAAAAATTATTTAAAAGATTATTATCATCCTGTCAGGACACATCAAGGACTTAATTGCCAAACTCCAATTTTATCAGACAAACCTCCAGAAACTAAGTTAGAAGATAGTAAATTAGTTTCAAAGCCAATTCTTGGAGGACTATATCACAGCTACAAAAAAGTTGCCTAACAGTTACAGATTTTTCAATAGCTTATTTTGTGCTGTAAAAAAACAAGCACCTTGGTTTTAATTACTAAAGTGCTTGTTTTTTGATTAAGTTATTATTGTTTTAAAAGTATACAACTGTATGTTTTACTTGCTTTGCTTGTTAAATATTGGTTCATATTTTGATCCGATTTAATTTTTGAGATCGGCAACTTGTTTTATTTGTTAAATATTAGTTGGTATTTTAGCTCAATTGATTTTTTGAAGTTGACAACAAAACAAATTAAACTTTAGTTTTCGTATTCCCAATATGCATACCTACATAAAGCCAAAACAACCTCGTCCCATGTTTCTCCTTTACATTTTTCTACTAACCTTCTAACAGTCTCTTGAACAGTTTTTTTGTTGTAATCATCCATTATGAGTAGTCCTCTACCTATTTCAATATGACTTCCTTCTAAAACAAGTTTCAACCTTTTGGGACTTGTCACATTAAATGTGAAAGTCTCAGAGCCTTTACCATTTTGAGGGCCAATATCAACTTGTACAACAATCCAAAAATCATCTAATTCATTGCCCCAATTCTCTGAAATTACATTCATTCCAACTATATCTGGTAAAACCATATTACGACCTCCTACTTATCAATAATTGTCAAATGTGCATTAAATACTTGACTTACCTTACCAGTCCTATCATTTATGGTATTAAGCTGGAAGTTTGCCTGATACTGATTCCATTTTGGTTTATAATCAACTCTAAAAGCTCTCAGACCATCTTCACTACTTAAACCTATTAGTTCACCTTTCGAATTATATAATGGTTTTGAGTTTGGACCAGCCCAACTATAGCCTGCATCCCATGCTTCAGAATACGTTCCGCTACCAATACCTGTATTACCTTTACCCGCTTCTTGTGCAGATTGGATAATATCCATTGGGTCACGTCCTATAGTATTACCCGTTCCCTTAAAAATTCCTGTATCTAATTGATTATAAATATTCATGCTAACCACATTAGGTAATGTATTTAATGCCATTAATTGATTAAGTGGAATATTTGCTAACGAATTTGGTATGCTAGGTACAATACTATAATTATTAGAGCTAATTATGCTTGGTAGGTTTGTGTCATTAGCAAATTTGATGCCATTAGGTATTTTGTCAATTATTCCAAATCTAGGTTGAGTCCCAAAAAGATGGTATTTTATTCTTTCCATAACGTTAGGTATATATGTATATTTTAACTTTGGACTATCTTTTGAAGTCTGAGTACTGTAATTCTGATTGTTTATTGTTATACTTTTTGAATAATTTGAATTATAAGCACCATACGCACCATATAACGAAAGTCCACCCATTGCCATCATAGCAATATTCATAGGTAATTTTTCGTATTCTTTCTTTCTAATGTTATCTATTGCCCCAGCTCCTCCACCAGTTACTCCAAGAGTTCCATATGCTATAGGTGCAGCATTCGCCATAGCAAATGCTGCTGTTTTGGAAGAAGCGGCTACTTTAAGTGAACCTGCTGCAACTACAGGTCCTGTATATACACATGTTGTAGCAACAATTCCAGCTGTTGCACCAACACCTGTTCCAGCATAAACCCTTGCTAAAACCCTTTCTGAATCAGTACCATGCTCATCTATTACTTCAACATGCTTCTGTTCTTTTTTCTCTGTTAAATACAGTTCTAGCACCGTCTATTGGATTTCCAAAAGGTATACAAAAGATTTCTACATAACTGTATCCCGTTGGATCATAATACCTAATCGGATTATTAGCAGTATACGCATACAAGTTTAATGTCAACGGATCATTCGGATCACCCCTGTATGTATCCTCCTGTAAGAACCTTGCAATCTTAGGATCATACATTCTTGCATTTAAGTAATACAGTCCTGTTTCTTCATCCCACTGATAGCCTGCATAAGTGATGTTGTTGTTTACATCTCCTGTTTGCTCTAAGATGTTACCGAAAGCATCATAATAGTAAGTTGCATCGATAGTTCCTGTAGCTACATTAATCAATGCTGTTACGTCTGCATGACCGTTGTACATATAGTAGTAGGACTCATCTTCAACAGTTCTCATTAAAAGGTTTGTACCATAGAGGTTTCTTGCAATCTGTTGACCTGCTCCATTAACCTCAAGCACTACCTTATCATACTCATATAAATATCTTGTCAAAGATCCGTTTACTTCTTTTGCTACCCTTAAGCCTTCACCGTTATAAGTGTTTACAACAGTTTTTCCATTAGCTTCTGTCCTTACCAACTGATTTTTATCATCATATGTATTACTTATCACAAGACTTCCATTTGTTGTGACTTCAAGCTGATTACCGTTGGCATCATAATCATATACAGTTGTTTCTGTTACACTTCCATCAACTCTTGTTGTTACTTTTTCTAAACGATTTTGTTCGTTGTTCTCATAAGTATTAACTGTTGTATCGCTATTATATTCAATTATTTCAACTTCTCTGTTGCCTGATGCATCATAGCTATACTCAGTAACCCTTCCATTTGGTTCAGTTACAGTTTTAAGCCTGTTTAAGTCATCGTATGTATACTATGTTTTACCCTTATTTACTCCATTTATATATTCTACTTTTTCTAATTGGTTACCTGCAGCATCATATACATAAGTGTAGGTATCCATTATACTTCCATCTGACTTTTTATTGGTTAGTTTGTAAAGCAGGCCATCGCCATAATATTTATATTCCTGTCTTGAGCCATCAGGATATTCTAGACTTTCTCTTCTTCCATCTTCATAGTAATTGTATGTTGTTGTATCTTGAGAATTTATATCTCCATCCTTTACAAGTTTAAGCCTTCCTACCCTGTCATATACCTTTGTTGTCTTATTGCCTTCAGGATCTGTTGATACCTCTGCTACATATCCTAAACTTTCATCATATATTATATCATAGTCAAATGTTATTTCGCCAATATCAGGTACAGTTTTTGATGTCACTCTTTGAAATAATAGTTCTTAGAAGTAAAGTAGATCTTTTAACCCAAAAAATTATTGATAAAAAAATACCTAAACCAACTGTTACACCTGCATATCGTCAGTTATTGGTTTTACTTTCAAAGTTTTATTCAAGATGGAAAGAGGATTTGGTTATTGTTAAGCCTGAAACCGTTATTGGATGGCATAAGACAGCTTTCAAGTTTCACTGGATGCGTAAGTCTAAAAAACGTGGTAGACCTAAAATTTCAAGAAAAACAATTGAGATTATCAAACGTATACATAAGGAAAACCCTTTGCTGTCACCTGAAAAAATACACGAAAGATTAGTTGACCTTAATATAACTGATACTCCTTCTCCAAATACAATTGCTAAGTATATACCAAAAGTTAGAAAGCCACCGAGTGAAAAGCAAAAACAGTCTTGGAAAACATTCCTTAAAAATCATAGGAAGGAAATTTGGGCTATGGATTTCTTTACTGTTCCAACTCTTTATTTTAAAGTGTTGTATGTCTTTATTATAATTAGCCATGACAGAAGAAAGATTGAACACTTTGCTGTTACAACTAACCCATCATCGGCATAGGTAGCACAACAAATAAGAGAAGCAACACCTTTTGGTGAAACACCAAAGTATTTAATTCATGATAATGATCCTACTTTTACATCAAAGTTATTTAAAGAGTTTTTATCTAATGCAAATATCAAGGCTAAAAGGACAGGGATAAAATCACCTTGGCAAAATGGAATTTGTGAAAGAGCCGTCGGTCTATTAAAAGCTGAATTATTAAATCCTGTTATTCCATTTAATCAGAAACATTTGGAGTATTTACTCAAAAATTATTTAAAAGATTATTATCATCCTGTCAGGACACGTCAAGGACTTAATTGCCAAACTCCAATTTTATCAGAAAAACCTCCAGAAACTAAGGCAGAAGATACTAAATTAGTTTCAAAGCCAATTCTTGGAGGACTTTATCACAGCTACAAAAAAGTTGACTAACAGTTACAGCTTTTTCAATAGCTTATTTTGTTATGCAAAAAAACAAGCACCTTGGTTTTAATTGCCAAAGTGCTTGTTTTTTGATTAAGTTATTATTGTTTAAAAAGTATAAATTTGTATGTTGTGCTTGCTTCGTTTGTTAAATGTTAGTGCATATTTTAGCCCAATTGAATTTTTGAGACTTACAGCCTGAATTCCAATAACTTTGGAAAGAACCTCTTTGACGTTTACTTTTAATGAATTCTCAGTACATCATCTGTTATATTTCCATTTAAATCATAAAATAACTGATACACCCCTATTTCTTCATCATTATATAACACTTTCAACTCTATTACCACATTGCAATAATCTAGTTCTGGCCAATTATATCCTTTTAGCGATACACTGTGAAGCCAAGTTTCTATCTTACTTGAATCATAACAGTCAAAGAGTTCATTAAATTCCTCTGGATGCTCGTTTTTATATTCATTAAAATAATCATAAAAATATTCAACACCTTTAGCTTCAATATTATATTTTTTCATAAATTTTTTTAGTTCTTTAACACGCATTATTCATCACCTTCTTAATGAGTCCCAAATTTTATAAATTCTATCACTCCATCTGAGTTTTCATTGCCATAAATTCGAAAATCACCTACCCCTTTGCCTGTTATTTTTATTTCATAATCATAAGAAATGTCTTTGTATTTAAATCCCTTAATGTCTTTTATTCCTTCCTGTCCTCGCGGACCTACAATTCCTTTATCAGCAGCATTTTCAAATTTTCCCCTTAGACCTTTAATTTTCTTTTTCTTTACCTCCTTCCAAACCTTTTCAGATATTTTATATTTAACCTTTGTCTCATTATTATCAAATTGGTTTCCTCCAGTACCAGAACCCACTGAAGAAGAGAAGAATACTGAAGTAGTTGCTAATTCTGATGGAATTATTAATACTGTTTCATTAGCTAAGGCTACACTTCCATCAAGACTAAATCTTGTTGTAGTTTGATTTAACTGAAAACCACTACTTCCTTTATTTATGTTTAAGACGCTCTTTAGCCCCTTAGCTCCTAAAAGAGCTGTGGCAACAGCATTACCAAATTCAAAAGCTTCTATATTATCCACATGGTTTTCTACTACATTTTCTGTGAAACCTCTTTGCTTTGTTTCAAAAAAAGTAAATGTAAAGTCGCCCAATTCAGGAGCACCCGCAGAATAATACCAACTT
>NZ_JAVDDS010000050.1 GCF_030848475.1 Herbivorax alkaliphila | reverse complement strand
GAAAATTTGCTGTCCTCTCATGAATTTTTCCCATATTTCAAGTATTTTAAAAATGTTGTTTATCTTTTTCACTTTAAATCTATTTCTATTTTTTATACAAATCTATCATCAGACCATCGTATTCATCTGCAATCTTTCTAACTGCTAGAATATTATGAGTATGATAAACTGTATCTCCATATTCATCCTTTTCTGTTCCTGCAATTAATTTGCTTTTTTTTAATTCAGATACAAAAAATTTTATTTCTCCTTTTCTAATCCCAGTTTCTACTATTGAAAATTTATTCATTTTTACAAACCTCCTGTCTAAAGTAGTTTTATTAAAATTATG
The DNA here is from genome assembly GCF_030848475.1 of Herbivorax alkaliphila. Classification (GTDB taxonomy): domain Bacteria; phylum Bacillota; class Clostridia; order Acetivibrionales; family Acetivibrionaceae; genus Herbivorax. The sequence continues at coordinate 24,365 of NZ_JAVDDS010000050.1, read as the reverse complement.
ACAGCATCAAACTCAAGCCCTTTAGCTAAATAATTTATTAAGTCAACAAAAGTTTATACGTGCCTATAGACTATAAATCGGTAGACTTTTTTGATGCCAGAAAGCAATGCACTTTCTTAGCCACTAAAAAGATGTCTTGACTCTCAAAAGCCAAAACATCTATAACAACAATTAATATATTAACATTAATTTATGTCAATTTCAAATGTACAGTTTACAATCAAATCATCAAACTCTTCTTCAAGAAATTCCAGTTGTTCATTTCCATTTCCATCAATATAGTTAATCATATATGTCATCTTTGCATCTGAACCACTGTAGATAAATTCACCAATGCTGGTATACCTTACTCTTACATTAAATCCAACCTTATCTAATACATATTGGGATCCATCAAAGTTAAATGAAACATCATCAATTATCCCGGTCAGCCTATATCTATCTTCATCTTCAAATGTTATTTCCTCTAATTCCATATTTTCAGGTACTTCTTCAACCACAACACCAACAGGAAATACTTTCTCAAAGGCAACACCATTTAAGCTTGTATCAAAAACTGTTGTCATATAAATGCTGTCATATATTCCTGAAAGCTGTGATATAGAATCAGCTTTATAAAAATGCTTGCCGGTAGAACTTACCCTTCTAGCTCCACTAGATAATGCAATTTGATCTAGCGGGTTTTCAATATCATTATCCTCAGATGAAAAGTCAATAAATACAGGTGTAATATTTTGATTGTTTACACTATCTCCTATTGCTTTTGCATATTCTAAAGAATTAGTATCACCACCTATATTTCCCTCTCCTTCTAAATAAACAGCATCACCATCATCCAGCATAAATTCCTCTCCATAAGAATTATTACTTGTCCATTTATTTGGAGCAGATCCAGTAAGAACAACCATGTGTTTAGAAGCATATTGGAAAGTCTGATTAGGATCATTTAATAAATATTTAGCTCTTCTTATACCGTCACCCATATTACTCTCTCCTGTTACTGGAGATTCAATATCTTCAATTTTACTCTTTAAAATTTCTGCATTTTCTTCTAAAGATACATCATATAATTCAAAGTCATTGTCATTTGCAGAGTCAGAATACTGTATTATTCCTATCTTAGTTCTAGTTCCCACAAATCTATCAACAAAATTTTTAGCTGCATTTTTAATAGCGTGAAGGTAATTTATTCCCTGAAAGTATTCATCTTTAATTCCTTCATACTTATTATCTGGATTGTTAACTTCCAGATTAGCTGCTGTAAAATCAAAGTTTTTAGCTGCCAAACTTCCATTTATAACATTACTGTTACCTAAAAATCTAACCTTCCCCGTTTCTGGATCATCTGGATCTCCAGGTGCATAAGCTATTCCATTTATCTCTGAACTGTTAGTCTCAAAATTTATATTTCCCTCTATTGAATATATAAACAAGTTATCATTAGGCCCTGATGGGCTAATATCATCTCCCTGAATAGTAATATCACCATCCGCCATCAAAAAACCATCACTTTCATTGTTTATTTGTGGTAGAGATATTAAAAGATCTCCCATAAAATACATTGAAGATTCTATATTTAAAGTCATGCCACTATCTGCAATAATTTCAAACTTACCTTCTTTATCTAAGTATCTTATATTAATATCTTCTTGTCCAGGCATTGGTTGAGGTTCATCTTCATAGTTTTCAGGATTAAATATTTTACTATCTTCTAGTATTTTTGTCTCAAAACGCGGCATTTCTACAGGAACATTAAGATTTTCAAATTCCCCCACATTAATTATTGGACTTGTAATATGAGTTGAAAATGATGAGCACTTCCCAGTAATTCCAAGAGTATTTACCGTACATATAAACTCTCTTGAATATGTACTTCCATCTATATCTATTTCATATCCTTGTAGCGATAATGTTTCATGAGCATAAATCCCATAATCTAACGGCCAGGGAACATTTGTCATATAGGAATTAAAGGTACCTGAATTATCTAAAACCATAACTATTTCTTTTGGTGCTTCAATTTCTCCTTCTATTAATAAGCTTCCCTCCTGTGCAATTTCCATATCTACTATTCTTCCAAGGTCAACATCTTCTAAAGTATCTCTTGATAATTGTATATTTGACTGTACATCATCAGATGGATCCGGTGTAACATTGGAATCTGTAGGAGACGGAGGTACTATCCCAAAATTCGGTGGAAATGGCCAGCTTGGCGATTCTGGTGTCGGTTCCGGCGTTGGCTCTGGGGTTGGTTCTGGTTCATCATCTAGCATTACCAAACTTACATTATCAATATAAATATCATGATATTGTTCTTCTAAACTATCTGTATATCCCAAATTAAAAGCCAGCTGGCTTGATAAGTCTGTGGAATTATTCATAACAAATTCAAATGAATAATTTTCCTCTGAAGTTCCTAGACTAAGGATTTTTTCAGAATATACGGTATAGTTTGTACCATGCCTAATTTCAACCTTGATTTCTCTGGAAACTGAACTCCATGCATCAAAAGACAGTCTGTATTTTTTTGAATTTTCAATTGGAATATCATTTTGCAACAATTTAATTGACCAATCATCATCTCCCACATTTGTTACACCTGTTCTAGAAATGCTATTACCTTCTTCATCAGCAGTAACAACATTATATGCACTAGCACCAGCAGCCCAATCTACATAGAGAGACCACTCTGTCGAACCAATTTCAAAATCACCATTTCTTATAACTTCATTTTCTGTATCAGCATATACATTACTTATTGATATATACTCTAAGCAAACACTTAGCTGCATTAATATTACAATTACAAGTACATAAATTAAACCTGTTTTTATAAATCTTTTATTCATGTAAAGCACAACTCCTCTTTCTAAAAACGTTACTTGATATACCTATTAATGAAATATAACTAGACTATAGATTGTATTCAGCAATTTTAACAAGTTTTCTATCACTGTTAAACGTCTTTACTATAATGATTTCTGGTTTAAAATCATGTGATGCAAATATAACTGCTTCAAACTTGTATTTATCTCCCTCCTCTCCTTTTATGTTGGAAAATCCACTTGCAATTCTTTTTGATCTATCATAAGCTTCAAATACCATTACCCTTCCATCTTGATTGCTTTTTCCATTAACAGTTATAACTCTTCCATCGCTAGTTATATCTACACTTTCTATGGAAAATTCAAATTCATTAAAATACGCCGTATCTCCTAGATTATATCTGTCAAATACATAGGTAATATAAACTGTTCTTGTGTCTCCATCCCATGAAACCTCACCCCCAGAGTTTTCCGCAACAAACCTTAATGGTACAAAAGTTCTCCCATTAACAATTTCAGCAGGTACATCTAATGTTCTCCTGTATCCATTTACATATGAATAACTCTCTCCAATTTCAATGATAATTTCTGTAGTATCATTTTTTGCATAAACCGTTTTATTTGAAGCATTCCAACTTACATCTAAGTTCATAGCCTCAAATATTACTCTAAAAGGTACCATTGTCCTTCCCTCTTTGATGTACGGTTCAACATCAAATTGGAGTAACTCTTCGTTTAAATACACGCTTATTTCACTTTCTGCATACACCTCAGGGCTTAAGATACTACAGGAAAACAATACTACAACTATTAATGTTACTACTGCTAATATTTTTTTCATAATAGACCCCCGTTTTGTTTTAGATTTTTAATACATTGTAACTTTTAAGTATGCTTATTATCAGCCTATATCTACAGACATTGTTATATATAAAGTTAAGTCATCAAGATTTTTTGTTATCATATAATTAACTTCTTCACCATTTTCATCTAAATAATTTATTGTATAACTAATACTTCCATCTGTTCCCTTATAATTTACCTCTCCGGCTGTAACATATCTTACTTGTACATCAAAGCTAAACTTATCCATAATATACCTATCTCCATCAAAGTTAAGTGATACATCATTAAATACTCCAGTTACTTTATCCCTGAATCCTCCATTAAGCTCCAAGCTTTCTACTTCCATACCCTCAGGCACTTCAATAACTCTGACTCCTTCAGGAAAAATTTCTTGGTATTTTATTTTATCCAACATCAAAGAGTACATTATTTCAAGTTCAATGCTGTCAAAAATATCTGGAAGCTCTAATATTGAGTCTGGACTATAAAATTTTCTTCCCGTATCAGTAACTGTTTTTGAACCACTTGCATTTGCAATTTCTTCTAATTTGTTTTGTACATCTTCATCAGAAGAAAAATCTATATATATTGTCTCAATATTATCTGACTCTATATTATTTCCTATTGTCTTTGCATATTCTAAGGAGCTTCCATCACTGTCAGACGTTCCATCACCCATAATATGAATTGCATCACCAATAGTTGTTTTAGCTTCTGTTCCTAAAGGATTATTGCTTGTCCACTTGTTAGGTGCTGAGCCTGAAAGAACAATCATATGTTTCATACTGTGCTCGCTAGTTTGTGAAGAATTAGTTAAGATATGATTTGCTCTTCTTAATGCATCCCCCATATTGCTAAACCCTTCAGTAGTAGAGGTTATATTATCTATTTTATTTTTCAACAATTCATCATTACCTTCAACTGATAAATCATAAAGGTTAAAGTCATTAGCATTAGCACTATCTGAATATTGAATCACTGCCATCTTTGTTTGAGTACCTGATAAACTGTTAATTAACTCTTTTGCCGATTGCTTAATAGAGTCAAGATACGTTGATTTTTGAAAATATTTTGTTTTAATTTCCTCTAAATCATTAATATCATGATTAAAAACTACATCTCCTGCTTGAAAAGTAAAATTCTGCGCTGCCATGCTTCCACTTATGATATTTCCATTTCCTTTAAATACAATCTCACCACTTGTCTCAGGTTCAGAAGGATTTCCTGGAGCATATGCAATTCCTTTTATTTCTGAATCAGAAGAGTAAAAGCTTATATTTCCATTTATTGAATAAAGATTTAATCTATTGTTATCCTCTGTATATGAAAGTTGATGTCCCTCTACATCAATATCCCCGTCTGCAACTAGAAACCCTTGACTTGTATTGACTACTTCATCAAGAGTTATTTGTATATTACCTTTAAAGTACATGGAAGAGTCAATATTAAAAGTTTGTTCATAATCTGATGTTATTATAAAGGTATCTATATCAGATTCGTATCTAATATGTATACCTTCCTGACCTGGCATGTCCTTAACTTCATCATGAGGAAAAAAAACATCAGGATCAAAGTAATAATCAGCACCATAAGCCTCTACCATTAATTCCGAATGAAAATACGGCATATCAACATGATCTGAATAAGGCAATTCATTTTCTATATGTGCATTACCTGATATTGTTTTTTCTTTAAAAGTAGCTGCATCTGTAATAGTAAAGTTTCCTGCTAAACTAATTAAATTTCTAGAATAAGTACTTCCATTTATATATACATCATTACCTGTAAAGTGAAGAGTATCAAGTGCATAAATTCCATAGTCAAAAGGTGTTACAATATCTTCTGTATAAGAGCTCAGACTTCCAGAATTATCCATCACAAGTGCTATTTCTTTTTGCTGTTCTATTACATTAGTTTTAGAAAACTCAGCTTCCTGTGATATCTGAATATCTGAATAATCGCCAAACTCCACTTCACTTTCAACAATTCTTGATAAATTAATATCATAATACATATCTTCTCCTTCATAATTTAAAGCTTCCACATCAGGCGTAGGAGAAGTTTCTGGTTCTGAGGTTGGTTCTGGCGTTGCTTCCGATGTTGGTTGTGCTGTTGGTTCTGGCGTTGGTTCTGCTGTTGGTTCTGCTGTTGGTTCTGGCGTTTTTGATCCAGATTCTGAATGTGGTTCAATCCCACTAACAAGATTATCATTCAAATAACCTGTAACTTTATTCCATGGTGCATATTCAGTATTTGTAGTAGAAAATGAATAATCGTTAGTTTGATCAAAAGTTCCGCTGTAATAGGAATGATGTAATCTTGATTGAATTACAGTCGAATTTCCTGGTAAAAGCATACCTGTTGTGTCATCAAAACCAATTTCAACATATTTATCTGCATCAGTTGCCGAAATTGAATTAATTGAATAAATTATATTACTATTAATTTCCACACCTTCATTTCCTGCATGGTCAATCGACAGGGTAAGGGGGGATACACCATCATCAGTAAAATAATATCTTAATTTTACATCAGAAAGATTTAAGCTTTCTGAACTTACGTTAGTAACTTTAAAATTTATTGAAATGGTTTGAGTAAATGAATCAGTATTGTTATTTAAAAATGTCACTTCGATATTACTTTCAGTCGCTCCATAAGCATTTTTAATTACTGGTGGGGACGTAAGAACTGCGATAATTAGAACTGCTAAGACCACCTTTGAAAAGAATAAATTATAGATATTTTTGCACATAAAAACTACCTCCTCAACCTATCACCAAACAAAATAATTTTTTATAATAACAATAAAGTTAACTTCAATGTTAGCTGCGACGAAAATAACAACGATTAGTGGTAAAACAAAAGGTGAACACTTAAGGAAGTACTATCTTAAGATTTTATATTACATTATACATATATTATACACCATAATATATATGTAGGTCAATGTTTTAGGATATTATTGCCATCTACACAACAAGTGTCCTGTCCCTACGTAATAAACTTCACCACCAGTACCGGGTGTATATACTAAATGTGAAAAACAATATTCCAGAAACTAAAGTTACGCAGTTTAGAGCCTGTAAATACTCGATTTTCATTCACATAAATAACATGCACACTAGTATCTCCATTTATAGACGCATAACCTGCCGGTTCATCTAAAGGTGGTGAAACAGGGGATCAGGCATTGATTTTTGTTAAATTTTAAACAATACTAGGTAAAGAAAAAGCTGTTTCTTCTTTATTAGCTTTAGCTAAACGAGTTCACTAGATGAGATTTTTAAATAAGATACTTTGTACCACCATGCTTAAATGGAGAATTTTAAAAATCAATATACTCTGCTTAAAAATGATTTTGTTCTTTCATTTTGAGGATTATCAAATAATTCTTCCGGCGTCCCCTCTTCAACTATTACACCTTCATCCATGAAAATAACCCTGTCTGCTACTTCTTTGGCAAAGCCCATTTCATGTGTTACTACAACCATAGTCATCTTTTCTCTTGCTAAATCTTTCATAACATTCAAAACTTCCCCAACTAATTCTGGATCAAGAGCAGATGTAGGTTCATCAAAGAGCATTACATCTGGTTTCATAGCCAAAGATCTGGCTATAGCAACTCTTTGTTTTTGTCCTCCTGAAAGCATTGCAGGATAAATATACTTCTTATCATCTAACCCAACTTTTTCAAGTAATTCATCTGCCAAAATCACAGCTTCGTCCTTTGACATTCTTTTTACCTGTATAGGTCCTTCTATTACATTTTGAAGAACAGTCATATGAGGAAACAAATTAAAATGTTGAAAAACCATACCAACTTTTTGCCTCATCTCATTAATAAGCTTTTGCTTTCTCTCTATTCGATTGCCTTCAATATAAATATTACCTTTTTGACTTTTTTCCAAAAAATTAATACATCGCAAAAGTGTACTTTTTCCTGAACCACTTGGTCCAATAATTACAACAACTTCCCCTTCTTCAACAGATAAATCAATTCCCTTTAAAACTTCAAGTTTACCAAAACGTTTATGTAAATTTTTTATTTCAACCATTTTAAAATCACTTATCTTGGTCAAATTTCTCACTCCTATCTATCACTTACTGCTAATTTTTTCTCCACTTTGTGAACTATAAAACTCAAAATAGATGTTATTATAAGATAATAAATACCTGCTATAAGTAAATATTCAAGATAATTAAAAGTAGATGAACCCATTTCTCTTCCTTTTCGTGTAAGCTCACTTACTGCAACTGCACTTGCAAGTGAAGAATCCTTTGTAGCTATAACAAGCTGATTTCCCAAAGGAGGCACTGCTCGCTTAAATGCTTGAGGCAATATTACCCTTTTCATAGCCTGAATTTTAGTCATTCCCAATGATCTAGCAGCCTCTTTTTGCCCAATATCTATTGATTTAATTGAACCTCTAAAAATCTCAGCTATATATGCTCCATTATGTAATCCAAAGGCAATAGCTGCCGAAGTAAATGCATTCAGAGTTACAATAGCTGTAATACCATAATATATTATAAGCAACTGTAAAAGAATAGGCGTTCCTCTTATAACAGTTATATATAACGTAGAAGGATAATATAATATTTTATATTTAGATAATCTGGCAAGAGCAGCAAACAGACCTATTATCAATCCAATAACTATAGCTGTTATAGTTATTCTAAGTGTCTCTATTGCCGCTGGTAGAAATACCCAAAAATCATTTAAAATAATGCTAAATTCATATGTTTCTGTTATATTTTCTGCTATACCTTTAAAATAGTCAATTAAAAACAATTCAAATAAACCTCCCTAACAATTCAAAAGAACATTTTTTCTACTTGAACCTTTGTCTTTATAAAATACAATGCATGGTAATTACCATGCATTGTATTTTATCTAAAATTTATTCTAAATCCTCTGGTCCATTAATATCCGAATCCTCTAAAACAATCAATTGAGCACCTGAGTAATAATAAGGATCTGTAAAATCAACTGTTTCAAGTCTTCTCTCAGTAATTGCCATACTGCCGAAAATACCATCATATCTTTCGCTTCTAAGACCTTCTATGATACCATCCCAGTCAGTAGTAACAGGTTTATATTCCACTCCTAAACGATTGGCAACCTCTTTTCCAATATCAATATCAAATCCTGTAAGTTCTCCATCTCCATCGTAATAATTAAAAGGTGCATAACCTCCGCTCATAGCAAAGCTTATTTCTCCTGCATCCAAAACTCTTTGCAAGCTGTCATCATCTGCTGGTTCTTCATCAGGAAAAGTTTCTTCATAGTCTATACCTTCTAACACATCTCTGCCAAAATACTTATCACTTATCTCTGCATATGCACCATCAGCAATCATATCTGCTAAAGCTTCATTTATAGCTTGTCTTAATGTGTCATCTCCCTTTCTTATTGCAACACCTATTATTTCTTCATATAAATATTCACCTGCAAGCTTCATGTTATCATAGCCTGCATTGGTAATTGCATTAAGCCCTACAAGTCTGTCAGTAACAACAGCGTCTATTCTGCCTCTGTCAAGATCCATCAACGTGCCATTGTCGTCATCGTATGTATTAATATTACTGACTTTTGAAAAGTTTTCTTCCACGTACTCTGCATAGGTAGTTCCTGTTGTAACACCCACCTGTATTCCTTCTTGTCCACACCCCACAAAAATAAAAGATGTTAAAATTATAACAAGCATAATACTTGTCAACTTAAAATTATACTTCATTTTTACTCCCTCCTAAAAATATGAAACCTAAATATATTATTGTAGCATACTGCCAAAACCATTTTACTTAATTTCCACTGTTGACGCAAAACTCGTATACATAGATAATTTATAGTAAGTAGGTATACAATAGAAGTTACCCCTTTATACCTAAATATACTTAATTATCCCCTCACATTATAGCCCAAACCATAATATTACTTTAATTTAAATATTTTTACATAACTTTTTTAAATACCATTACTAGTTTTCAAAAGTGTACATTAACATTTACTCTTTAGCTAAAGAATGCCTTACAAATAATGCTCTATTCTCAAAAGTAAAATCCCAATAATTCAACAGATTTTAGACAATTCGAACTGAATGTTATTTTTTAACTTTTACTAAGCAAGTTAACTATAAAGATAATATTTTACTTATTTTAATCATATCTTCCGGTAGTGTTTTTTTCATTTCCAAAGCTTCATTTATATCTATGTCAGTTACAACACCATCTTTCAAAGATATTATTCTATTTTTTCCATTATTTTTCAAAACTTCTACTGCTCTTACCCCCATGACACTTGCAGTAACTCTGTCATGTACAGTAGGGCTTCCGCCTCTTTGAATATGACCTAATATTGTTGCCCTAGCATCTATTCCTGTTTTTTCCATCACTTCTTTTTCTATTTCCATAGCTTTCCCTTGAACACCTTCTGCAACAATAACAATATAGTGTTTTTTGCCTCTGTTTCTAGCTTCAATTATAGGTTTAATTACATCTCTATCCATATCAAGAGAATTTGCCATCTCAGGTAAAATAACCGATTCCGCACCACCTGAAATACCAACATTCAATGCAATATATCCTGCATGTCTTCCCATAACCTCTAAAATACTGCATCTTTCATGAGAATAGGCAGTGTCACGTATCTTGTCCAATGCATCCTGTACTGTATTTAAAGCAGTATCAAATCCAATGGTATAATCAGTTGAAGCAATATCATTGTCAATTGTACCTGGAATCCCTATTACATTTATTCCTAGTTCACTAAGAGCCCTTGCCCCTCTATATGAGCCATCTCCTCCAATTACAACAATAGCATCAATACCAAAAACATTTGCCATTGAAATTGCTTTTTTCTGCCCTTGTTCAGTTTTAAACTGTGGGGATCTTGCAGTCTGTAAAATAGTACCTCCTCTATGTAGTATATCCCCCACCGTTCTAGCATTCATTTGATGAACATCACCACGAATAAGACCTTCATAGCCTTTTCTAATACCAAAAACCTTGAAACCATAATAAAGCCCTGCCCTCACAACAGACCTTATTGCAGCGTTCATTCCCGGGGCATCTCCCCCACTGGTTAAAACCCCCATTGTCTTTATATTATTCAAAAACTGCACCTCCTTCTCCTTATAAATATTTTAACCCGTGTTAATCAAATCAATAACACGGGACAAAATAAAGAAGAATATATTTATAAATTTTAATATCCTTTTTCAATAATTACACTGTGAGCCTCTTCTACCTCAGATTCAGGCACTAACACTTCATAATAATCATCATTGGTTTCACGATTTTTGCTTATAGGTCTTAATTTTACTAAAATACCTTCATTTGATAATAAATCCTGCATAGTATTAGCAATATTTTTACTTTGAGCCATATATACTACTGTCCACATATAAACACGCCCCTTTATACATTATTCACCGGAACCAATTTCTCCATGTCGACACATTACTCTAGCTTTTCCTCTTATCTTTATCGCAGAAGTATTCTCGGTAAACTGGGCTATAAGTAATTCACCCTTATCCAGCTTTTCTGTATGATGAAATCTTGTATCGCTGCCTCTTGTGAGACCGATAATGTTAACTCCATTTTCTTCAGCTTTTATAATAATAAAATCTCCTAATACTTTATCTATTTCTTTATCCAAATCAAACCACCTCGTCATAACTATATATTAATTTGCATCAAAAATCAATATTTATTTAAATAAAGTTTTTTCTAGCACCCAATTATACTAACTTAACATTTTCACCTCCAAATCTTTCTTTTAGTTCAGATATAACTGTCTCATTTAAATTTACCCACGAATTTCTTTCTAAAACCTTTCTTTCTTTTTCATCCTCATTGTATAAAATTACAGGAATACTACCATTAAAAAATTTCAAAAAACTAATTGTAGATTCCATAAGTTCATCGTCTATGTTGTTATTTATTTTTAAGTACAATTTTTTTATGTTCTTTTTTCTCAATGCACTTACTTCTTCACATATTATCTTTGGCTGCTCTTCTTCTCTTATACTTATCCGCCCCTTTACAAGAACGATATTTTCTTCATTTATTAAATTTGAATACCTTTCCAGTATTGATGGAAAAATAATTATCTCCATAATACCAAATAAATCTTCTAAAGTGACAAAGGCCATGAGGTTGCCATTTTTAGTAGTTTTAGTCTTTTTCGATGTAATTATCCCTCCTACATATACATTTTGACCATCAGATATCTTTTTGTAATCACCTAAAGGTATATCGGTATCTTCTCCTTCAATATTTATAGAAAGATCCGAACTTAAAAGTGTTACCCTTTCCTTTATTTCCTTTTCAAAATCCTTAAGAGGATGACCTGAAATGTATAATCCAAGCATCTCCTTTTCCATGGAAAGCAACATCTTTGTTGGATATTCTTTTATATCAGGATATATATCTTTATTGTCAGATATACGTTGAATCTCATCACTTTTATCTGAATTTTCTTTTGAAACGTCAAAAATTGAAAGTTGTCCTTCTATGCTTTTTTTCTTTCTTTGGATTATTCCATCCATTATTTTCTCATAAACAGCCAAAAGTTTTGATCTGTAAACTTTTGTCCAATCAAAAGCTCCACTTTTAATTAAACTTTCTATACACCTTTTATTGACATCTTTCCCCTCAATTCTTTCTAAAAAATCTACAAGATCTTTATAAACTCCCTCTTTCTTTCTCTCATTAATTATTGCCTTTACAGCATTTTCTCCAACATTTTTAACTGCCGTCAATCCAAATCTAATTTTACCATTTGTAACGGTAAACTTTACATTACTTTCATTTATGTCAGGTGGCAGTATCTTTATGCCTAAATTTTTACACTCATAAATATATTGTGATATTTTTTCACTACTTCCTAAAAAGCTGTTTAAAAGTGCTGCCATAAACTCAACAGGATAATAGCACTTTAGCCATGCTGTCTGAAATGCTATTACAGCATAGGCCGCTGCGTGAGATTTGTTAAAGGCATAGCTTGCAAAATCCATCATTTCATCAAATATTTTATTGGCTGTTTTTTCATCGACTCCATTTGAAACTGCACCTTTTACTATTACTTTTCCCTCATCATCAGTTGCACCATATATAAAATTCTTTCTCTCTTCTTCCATCACACTGACCTTTTTTTTAGCCATTGCACGACGAACTAGGTCAGACCTTCCCATTGAATAACCTGCCAGGTCACGCACTATCTGCATTACCTGTTCCTGATAAACCATACATCCATATGTGACATTAAGTATGTTCTCCAAAAGAGGATGATGATATTTTATTTTTTCATTGTTTTTTTTATTTTTTATATACCTTGGAATCTGATCCATAGGTCCAGGACGGTAAAGAGATATTCCTGCTATAATATCCTCTAGGGAAGTTGGCTTAAGTTCTTTCATAAACTGGGTCATTCCTGCACTCTCAAGCTGAAAAACCCCTGTTGTTCTTCCCTCTCCTATTAGTTTGTATACATCAGAATCACTCATATCCAAAGTGTCTATATCTACTTTTTTATCATAGTTTTCATATACTAAATCCACTGCATCTCTTATTACTGTAAGAGTCCTCAGACCTAAAAAATCCATTTTTAAAAGCCCTAATTCTTCTAAAAGACCCATTGTAAACTGAGTTGTTATACTGTCATCATTTTTTTGAAGTGGTACATATTCTGTGACAGGCTCTTTTGATATTACAACACCGGCAGCATGAGTAGAGGCATGTCTTGGCATACCTTCTAGTAATCTTGCAGTGTCGATTAATTCTTTAGCTCCTTCATCATTATTATAAAAATTTTTAAGCTCGGCATTCATTTCTAAAGCTTTGTCTATATTCATTCCTATCTGAAAAGGTATCATCTTTGCTACTTTGTCAACATCTCCATACGGTATATCCAAAGCCCTTCCAACATCTCTTATTACAGCTCTAGCCGCCATAGTTCCAAATGTTATTATCTGAGCAACTCTGTCCTCTCCGTATTTTCTCACAACATAGTCTATAACTTCCTGTCTTCTCTCATAACAAAAATCAATATCAATATCCGGCATACTGACTCTTTCCGGATTTAAAAACCTTTCAAAGATAAGATTGTATTTTATAGGATCGATTGTTGTTATTCCAAGAGAATAGGATACCAAACTACCTGCTGCTGAACCTCTTCCAGGGCCTACTACTATATCATTATCCTTTGCGTATCTAATAAAATCTCCTACTATAAGAAAATAATCCACATATCCCATCTGCTTTATAACAGACAACTCATACTCTAGTCTATCTATCTTGTTCTGATCCTTACATTGATCTTTATATAGCTTCTTTAGTCCATCATAACAAAGCTTTCTTAAATATCCATATGAATCTTCCCCTTCTGGAATATCAAAGTGTGGAAGATGTAACTTGCCAAATTCAAGACTTACATTGCACATATCTGCAACTTTTACCGTATTAGAAACTGCCTCAGGAATATTTCCAAATATTTCCATCATCTCTTCAGGAGATTTTACATAAAAATCGTCTGAAGAAAAACTCATACGATCTTCATCATTTATATTTTTTCCTGTCTGTATACACAAAAGTATTTCATGTGCCTTTGCATCCTGTTTTCTCAAATAATGAGCATCATTTGTAGCAATAAGAGGAACATCAATCTCCCTGCTAAGCTTTATAAGCTGGGAATTTACAATGTTTTGCTCTTCTATACCATTACTTTGAAGTTCTAAATAAAAACTATCCTCTTCCAATATATCTTTATATTTTAAAGCAATTCTTTTAGCCTTTTCATAATTATTGCTTAAAAGTGCCCTTGGTATATCTCCTGAAAGGCAGCCACTTAAAGCAATTAATCCTTGGCTGTATTTTTCCAAAATCTCCATATCAATTCTGGGTTTGTAGTAAAACCCTTCCGTGAACCCTATAGAAACAACTTTCATTAAATTTTTATACCCAGAATTGTTTTTAGATAAAAGAACCAAATGTCCTGGTTCTGAATCTAAGCCTGCCTCTTTATCAAAACGAGATCTCTTAGACGTATAAACTTCACAACCTAAAATAGGTTTTATACCATTTTCAAAAGCCTCTTTATAAAAATCTACAGCACCATACATAACACCGTGGTCTGTAATTGCAATGCTATCCATCCCCAGTTCTTTTGTACGCCTTATAAGATCTTTAATTCTATTTGCTCCATCAAGGAGACTGTATTCTGTATGTGTATGCAAATGCACAAACTTTTGCACAGTTAATCATTCCTTTTAATCAAAAAGCATCTTCTCAATAACAGAAAGCACATTATCCTGTAAATCAGCTAACTTTTCTTTAGATTCATCCATACTACTTCCTGTCACCCCAAAATATACCTTTATTTTAGGTTCAGTACCTGATGGTCTTATACAAAACCATTCACCATCTTTTAATTCATAGTATAGAACATTTGATTGGGGTAAAGATATTTTTTCACGCACCCCACTGTCTACTTCAATTCTCTCTTTTCTATCATAATCTCTTACAGCTAAAGCTTTGTATTTGCCAAATTCTACAACATATTCTTCTCTTAGCTTTTTCATGGCAAAATTAATTCTTTCCAACCCTTCTTTTCCTTTTAATGTAAAATACTTAATTCCTTCGAGACTATGTCCATACTTTTCTAAAACCTCTAAAAAACCTTCATACAGTGACATATCCCTAGATTTATAATAAGCCGCCATTTCAGCAATCAGCATAGAGGCTAAAACTGCATCCTTATCCCTTACAAAAGTTCCTGATAAGTAGCCATAGCTTTCTTCAAAGCCAAACATAAACTTTTTATCTCCACATTCATCTAACTGCTTAATTTTTTCACCAATAAATTTAAATCCAGTCAAAACTTCTATCAATTCAACATCATAGGCCTTTACGATTTTTTTAGCAAGCTCTGTCGTAACAATGGTTTTAACCACAAAGGCATTCTCAGGCAATTCTCCGTTTTTCTTCTTTTGGGAAAGTATGTATTCAAGCATCAAACATCCTACTTGGTTACCTGTTAAAGGCACATATTCCCCCTCTTTATTTCTAACTATTACCCCCACCCTGTCAGCATCAGGATCTGTTCCAAAAATCATGTCTATATTTTCTTTTTTTGCCATTTCAATAGCCAACTCAAATGCATCTATTTCTTCAGGATTTGGATACTTTACTGTAGAAAACTGGGAATCCGGAAGTTCCTGCTCTTTTACAACTAAAACCTTCTTAAATCCTATTTCATCTAAAATCCTTCGTACAAGCTTATTACCTGCGCCATGTAAAGGTGTGAAAATTATCTTAAAATTTTCTCCCGTTTCTCTTGCCAATTCTGAATTAACACAAAGAGTCTTTAGTCTTTTTATATATTCATCATCTACTTCTTTACCAACCATATTTATTAAGCCTTCTTTAATTGCATCTTGCTCTTTTATTAAATTTACCTTTGTAATATCTTTAATTTCATTAATATGGGAAATAACCTTATTAGCACCTTCAACTGCCAACTGCCCGCCATCTTCTCCATATACCTTATATCCATTGTACTCTTTTGGATTATGACTTGCAGTTACTACAATTCCTGCTGCAGCATTAAAGTATCTTACTGCAAAAGAAAGTTCAGGTGTAGGACGTAATTCATCAAAAAGATATACTTTTATACCATTTCCAGCAAAAGCCTTTGCTGCTTCCATGGAGAATTCCGGAGACTTGTAACGGGAATCATATGCAATTACAATTCCCCTATCTTCTCCCCCAAGAGTTTTCACATAGTCTGCAAGTCCTTGAGAAGCCTTTCTTATTGTGTATTTGTTAATTCTATTAGTGCCAGCTCCTATAATTCCTCTAAGTCCACCTGTTCCAAACTCTAATTCTCTATAAAATCTTTCTTCAATTTCTTTTGGATCGTCTTTTATATCAAGTAGCTCTTCTTTTGTTTCTTTGTCAAAGTACTCATTTTCTAGCCAAAATTTATAAATTTCATTTATTTTCATGCTTACCTCTCCTATCTACTTACAATAATTTATTTGTTTTTATTTTTGAAATTTATTTCATTAATTAGTATACCATATTTTATTCATATTACAAATAACGCTCTTGCATTTATTTTCTTGCACTAGGACATGTGAATGTATGTCATTTTCGCAAGAAATGCTACAACTATAGTTTATCTTTTAAACTTTATATAATTATACACCTACTTTTAAAATAAGCTACACCTTGTCAAGTTTTAACTTACAAGGGTTTTATAAGATAATACAGGTTAACCATAAATAAATGAATATAATTAGAATTTTTAACTATATACCAAATTTTTTTGTTGTATTTAAGATTTCAGTATATTCTTTATTTATGATATAATTAAATAGTAAAACATTCTACCTCCCTTAAACAAGGTATAAGGAGATAAATAGGCTTATGAAAAAAGGCAAAATTGCCAAAAGGTGATGACGCAAAGCTATGGGTCTAAGTCAGAGTATTCTGATATGATTGCCAAGCTACCATTAAAAGACTGTTTATACTCCAATAAATATATGGGAATAGGTCTGTATTTCCTTATACCGCCTTTTTTTTAAAGTGAACTCTAAAAAATTATCCTTATAAACTAATTTTCAAAAAAATACCCTATCTGAAATCAGATAGGGTATTTTTGGCAAGTCGATTGTCTTTTATAAAATTAATAATCTATGCAAATAAATCTGTTATTTTAGGTCCGAGAACTATTAATGCTGCTATAAAAGCCACTGCAACCAATGAAATCATTAGTCCATATTCTACCATATCCTGTCCCTTTTCATTTCCTGTCAAAGCTCTTAAATACTTTAAAAACATTTTCATAATTACATTTCCACCTTTCTTTCTTGCATCTTGCTTCTACTTTGCGTAAGTAAAAAATACATTAGAATTTTAATATATAAGTGAAATTAAGTAATTAAAATACCTTACATTTATATTATAAATGCTGTGAGAACATTATACTATCCAACTAATGAACCTATTTTAATAGACTAATATTCCTATTTTAAAATAGGTTCATTAGTCTTAATACATGGTAAAATACTTAAAAGTAAGACGTATAGTATATAAATATAAAAGATTTTTATATTGTAATATTGTTTTTATAAGCATATATTGCAGCCTGTGTTCTGTCAGAAACTTTGAGTTTTTTAAATATATTTGAAACATGATTTTTAACGGTTTTTTCACTAATGTAAAGTTTTGTCGCAATTTCCTTATTAATCATTCCTTCAGCTATCAATTCTAAAACTTCTCTCTCTCTAGAAGTCAAATTATTTTCTTCACCTTTTCTATTTTCATTAAGAGTAACCCTAGTAAATTCCTTAACTAACTCTTTGGTCATATTCGCCTGAATATAAGACTGTCCATTATTTACACTCCGTATTGCTTCAATTAAAACATTTGGATCTGCATCTTTTAAAACATAGCCTTCTGCTCCCATATGCAATGTCTTAAATAAATACTCACGATCTTCATGTATAGTTAAGACAATAACCCTTGACGAAATTTTTTCATCTTTTATTTCCTTTATTGCCTGTAGTCCATTCATTCCAGGCATGTTGATATCCATTAAAATAACATCCGGAGTCTTATCCCTTGCAATACTCAATGCTTCTTCACCATTTGACGCCTGCGCTATAACAGCAATATCATTTTCCAATTCTAATATTTGCTTAAGTCCTTGTCGCACCATTGCGTGATCATCTGCAATTACAACACCTATTTTATCCATTTGAGACCTCCTCTTCAGGAATTAAAGGTACATCTATACTAATATTGGTTCCTTCACCAATAGCAGAATCAATTTCAAAATTCCCACCTAAAAGTTCCACTCTTTCTTTCATGCTAAAGAGCCCAAAACCACTATTATCACTCTCATTTTTAACAGTCATTACCGAGGCATCAAAGCCTCTCCCATCATCTGAAATATTAAGTGTTAATTCTCTTTTTAAAAACTCAAGATTTATTGTTACATTCTTTGCATTTGCATGTTTTTTTACGTTGCTTATTGCTTCTTGAACAAGTCTAAAAACGGTTAAGGAAATTATGGGTTTTAAGTCTTTGAAAAAACCTCTAGTTTTAAATACTACAATAGTATCTGACTCTTCCTGATATGTTTCAATATGCCTTTGAAGTGTCGGTATCAAACCTAAATCATCTAATGACATTGGTCTTAAATCATAAATTATCCTTCTAACATCTCGAAGTGTATTTCTGACAACAAACTTTAAATTTTTCAGTTCACTTTTTGTCTTAACTGGCTCTGATTCCACTAAGCGCTCACATATTTCTGCTTTCATAATCGCATTTGACATTGACTGAGCTGGTCCATCATGTATATCTCTGGCAACTCTTTGTCGCTCCTCTTCCTGAGCCTTTATTATTTTAAGGCCTATTAATTGCCTTTGCTGCACATCTTCTAGTTTAACACTCACTTTATGCAAGTCTCCTGTAAGACACTCTAGAGAAACACTTACGTTGGAAATAAGACTATCTGCTTTCTTTAATGTTTTATACGCTTCTTTAAGTCTAATTTCTAAGTCATTTCTTCTGTTTATGTAGTGACGTTCCATTTCTCTGCTTATAAGAAGCTGTACTCTTAACTCATCTGTTTTCTCATATGCTTTTTTAATCTTTTCCTCTGAATGTTTATCGTGATTTTTACTTAAAATCATTAATTCTTTTTTGCTTTCTTTCATTTCATTTTCTAGAAAACTAACTTTTGACATGGTTTTTAATACAAGCTTTTTTAATTCCTCAAGCTCATACTCTAATCGTCCACACTCTTTGCGTGCACCTTCTGCAATATCGTATATTTCAGATTTGCTGTTATTTATAGCTTCAACGGTCTTTTTTATTATACTATCTAAATTTGCAATATCCAGTTTAAAGTTTGCCACTTTGATACCTCTATTATTTTATAATTTTTTAAATTTAGAGAATACATCCACGAAGTTTGAAATATGTATTAAGTTATTATGTGATTTTTTAATTGAAATATTAGATATTTTTAAACTGTTTATACTATTATTCTACATATTCTTTAAAAATCCTCTATCACTTTATGGTAATCATAATTATTTTGTTGGAGAATTCAGTCAGAAAAGAAACTCCACCTAGTAAAAGGTGGAGTTATAGAATATAATCAATTTTTGTTGTTATTATGACAAACCATATCAATTATTATTACTAATGCCATTATAAAAACTTGATTCTCATCATCATCAACTTCAACACCATAGGTATCGCCAAAGGAAAAGAATTTTTTTGAAACGCTTGCTACCATAAAACCTTCTTTGTATATATTAAACTCATAGGCAAATACATCTCCCTCAATATAATACTGTCCTTTTTTAGCTGCTATTTCAAAATCATTTTTAAACAGGGCAAATTTTTTCTTAATGGAAGCCTCTAAAACTCCATCAATATATATATTATACTCTGGCAAAAATCTAAAAAGTTGCTGTTCTATATAGCATAATTCTTCTTCACCCATATTAAAAATTCTAAGTTTATTTCCAAGTGAAAGCAATTGACCTTTTACAAGATATATATCCTCTTGCCCTTCATCTTTAATTGTAAAACTGCTTCTTAATGAAAAAACTTTTTGTCTTACAATATACCTCATATAGTACCCCCCCTTAAATAGTAATCCAATTATTTTTTGAATCATATAATTTTTCTACACATTTGCTGATAAATAAAAGACTATAAAATGTTTTTAATAATAAAAACTATATGAAATCAATCAAATTGTATACCTTAAAAATTTATGACATTATTATATCATCACAATCAATAACCTGCAAATGTTTTACTTTTTATGGTATGTGTTAACTAAATGACATGTATCGTTTTTTATAGATACATATAAACAAAAATTCTCCAACAATGTTTTTTATAAATTTTTATGCTTTAAAAAATGAGAATTTATTCACTGGTATATTTTATAGACAATAAAATAAAATCATATAAGAATCTTTTTTTTAGGTGCTTCATGAACTTACTTACTTTATTAATGATAACAATAATTATTGTGGCTTTTTTTACAAGAAAAACGCCTTATATAATCTATTTAAAATCATTTTTGCTCCCGACAATATGTATTGCTTTTATAATGCTGCTTATTGTTTTTTCCAATACAGCTGTAGAATCTGCACAAAAAGGGTTAAACCTATGGCTAAAAGTAGTACTTCCTTCATTGTTTCCTTTTTTTGTGGCATCAGATATTCTAAATAAGACAGGTTTTATTAAAACTATGGGAATACTTTTAGAGCCTGTAATGCGCCCTCTTTTTAATGTTCCCGGTTGTGGTTCCTTTGCTCTGGCTATGGGGTTAACTAGTGGTTACCCTGTTGGTGCTAAACTTGCCTCAAGCATGAGAAAAGAAAATCTTTTAACTAAAGTGGAATCAGAAAGATTACTGGCATTTACAAACAACTCAGGCCCTCTTTTTATTACAGGAGCTGTAGCTGTGGGAATGTTTAAAATGCCTGGTTTGGGTGTTTTACTTCTTGGCTGTCACATGCTGGCAAGCATTACTGTAGGATTATTATTCAGATTTTACAAAAAAAACTCAAAGTCAGAAAAAACAATCTACCATAAAGATCTTATTCAAAAACTAACAATAGATATAAAGCAAAGTGTAAATAATACTAAATTCAACCTTGGCAAGGTTTTAGGAGATGCAATTAAAAACGCTCTTGAAATAATGTTAACAGTAGGTGGATTTATTATTTTATTTTCAGTTATTATAGATATTTTAACTAAAACAGGTTTTATTTTATCTCTATCAAATATTGTTTTCACCTTTTTAAATTCAACCAGCATAAATAAAGAAATAATAACAGCTCTTTTAAGCGGCTTTTTTGAAATTACAACTGGAGCTGATTTAGCAAGCAGAGCAAATACTTCTTTTATTCAAAAATTAATCTCTGTAAGTATAATTATGGGCTGGGCAGGTCTTTCTGTTCATTCACAAGTTTACAGCATAGTAAGTAAAACAGACATTAGTATAAAACCATATTTATTGGGCAAGTTTCTTCAAGGGATTTTTGCAGCAATTTATATTTTTTTAGCAATAAAAATTACAGGTCTTTATTCCACGTACTCTCAACCTGCCTTTAGCACTATAAATTCCACCTCTCTTTCTTGGTACAAATACTTACATGTCTCCTGTTACAATCTTTTGATGTCAATTTTTATTGTTATATTAACAGCCTTTATAATTTTATTTTTTACTACCTTAAAAAATAAAATGTTATCGTCGAATTAGTATAGTGTAAGGAAATTTAACAAACTTAATAAACAGGAGGTTCTATTAAATGAAAAAGGTAAAAGGATTATTTTTAATCACTCTTCTATTGGCATTTTTATTCACAACATCTTTTAGCTTTATAGTAGCATATGCTGAAGAAACAGAACTACTTGATACTGAGGAAACTGCCACAGAAGACGAGGAGAAAGTTACTGATAAAGATGCGGATATGGATGATAAAGAAGACTCCGATGAAGATGCCAAAGAGAATACTGATAAAGATGCGGATATGGATGATAACGAGGACTCCGATGAAGATGCCAAAGAAAATACTGATGAAGATTCAGATATGGATGATAAAGAGGACTCCGATGAAGATGAAACTGACGAGAAAGATGTTGATGATGAAGAATCTAATGATGAAACTAACGAAAAAGGCAATAGAGGTAATAAAGGTAATAGACCATTACACTCTACAGAAGAATTTAAAGAAATTCGAAGAGAGCAAAGAGACCAAATAAGAGAGCAAAGAGATCAACTTGAAGCTCAAAAAGATATAGCTGAAAAGGAAAAGGATGAATTGGAAAAAAGGCTCAAAGAAGCAGAGAAACTCGGAGACGATGAACTGGTAGAAGAATTAAGGCAGGACTTTGCAAATAAAAAAGCAGAAATGCACCAATTACTAAACGAAAGAAAACAGACTATACATAAAATGAGGGACGCTGTTAGAAAAAATTATACTGAAGAAGAATTGAAAGAAATAGATGAAATGTCATCTAAACTAAAAGAAAAGCATAAAGATATGAAAGTTCTACCTGTTGAAAGTGTTATAGCCAGAGGAAGATCAGTAAAATTTGATACACCTCCAGTTATTAAGTCCGGCAGAACACTAATACCTGTTCGAGCTATATCTGAGGGATTTGGAGCTGAAGTTGCATGGAACTCAGAAGAACAAGAAGTAACTATTACAAAAGACCAAATTGAACTAGTTCTTAAAATAGACAGCAAAGTAGCATATGTAAATGGTGAAGAAATTGAAATTGATGCTTATTCTGAGATAATCAACAATAGAACAGTGGTTCCTTTAAGATTTATAATTGAAAACCTTGGTTTAAAAGTTAACTGGGATGATGAAACTGAAACAATAGAAATTGATGAAGATGTATCTGATGACCAAGATACTTCGGACGAGCCTGATGAAGATACATCTGATGACCAAGATACTTCGGACGA
Source organism: Herbivorax alkaliphila (assembly GCF_030848475.1). Taxonomy (GTDB): domain Bacteria; phylum Bacillota; class Clostridia; order Acetivibrionales; family Acetivibrionaceae; genus Herbivorax. Next base: position 1,172 of record NZ_JAVDDS010000050.1, on the reverse strand, counting down.
ATCTGATGAAGATTCATCTGATGATCAAGATACTTCGGACGAATCTGATGAAGATTCATCTGATGACCAAGATACTTCTGACGAATCCGATGAAGATTCATCTGATGACCAAGATACTTCTGACGAATCCGATGAAGATTCATCTGATGATCAAGATACTTCTGACGAGTAAAATCAGTAACAGTCTCAATTTTTTGACAAACGGATTAAAGGCTCCCCTTTTAAAAGGGGAGTCTTTGATCCGTTTAAGCTCTATAATTTAAATCTGCTATTTTCTAAATTTAAACCTCACTCTTTACCCAATCTAAAAAATCAGACAACAAAATTTTTCCCTCATCCATTTGTATATTATCAGGAAATCCAGATGCTAATGAACACACTGCTAACTTATAAAAATTATCAATTCTATATCTTTTAAAAAAACACTTATTTAAATCATTTTGAGTATTAAAGACTATTTTATCATTTTCTTTTTTAAAAGAAATTGAACTAAGTGGTATGTAAAGACCTCTCCCGTCGGCTTTTATGTAACTTTCTTTTAGCGTCCAGAGATCAAAAAAGTATTGAAGTCTCTCACTTTCTTCCAATCTATATAAATCATCTATTTCTTTTTTTGAAAAAAATCTATCTGCTATTTTAATATCTAAATGTTTAATTTTTTCTACATCAACTCCAACAGGTCTGTCACTTATAGCACATACAACCCACTTCCCTGAATGAGATATGTTAAAATGAAAATCATCAACCCCTTTAAGATACGGTTTACCATACTCACCAGTTTCAAAAAATATTTCGTCATTTTTTATTTTTAGTTTCAAAATAACTATTTTTCTTATCAATATCTCTGCAATTAATGACCTTACTGAATCTTCATATCTTAAAAATCTTTTTATCTTGTCTTGTTTAGTTTCTGGAATGTAAGTTAGAGCCTTTTCAAAAAGCTTTTTATCCATATCATATTTTACTTCTACAGCATATACCTCAAGCACTCTCTCACCTCAAAACATCTTTAATTTGTATAAAACTTGGGACATTGACCCCTTCTCTGTTAAGTATTTCACACTTTGTAATACTTTTGACATTCTCCTCTCCCTAAAGGAAGAAGGATTCTTGCTTCACAGAGCTACTTAATGCAGACTCTCCACAAGCATAATCGGTATGCCCTACCGAAT
>NZ_JAVDDS010000005.1 GCF_030848475.1 Herbivorax alkaliphila | reverse complement strand
AATAGTTGAAAATACAGAGGTTGTCATTTCAATAAACGAGGACAATAGAAATATATATACCCATGTGAACATGCCGGATGATGAGTATTATGTAGAGGCATGGCTGGCAGATATAGACCTTTCAAATACAAATCACAGCTACAGTTCATTAGGTACTCTAAGAGGTGTATATCCTTTAGACTATATTGAAGTTACAGTAAAAGGTTCTATGTATGATGATACACGTAACTAACCTATTAAAATAACCACGGGGACAGTCCCCGTGGTTACCCTAGTTATGGTTTTGCCCTGTTGCTTTTAATAGTGTTTTTTGTCGAATTTTAAGAAGTATTGAATTAAGCTTTTATTTTATGAATTTATGATGTATAGTGACTATAGTAATTTTTAAAAAGTTACTCCCCTAAATCCCGTAGCGTTCTCCCTTCTCTTCTTTGGAATGCACGGGATATTTTTTTTAAAAAGCTATTGCTAAAAGTCATAAGTCCATTCTGACACCATAGTTTTTAAGCCACTCTTTGCGTCTTTCATAATCATGAAGTACATTTGAAATCATATCCCAAAACTCATTAGAATGGTTTTTATAATACATATGACACATTTCATGAACAACTATATAGTCTAGTACGTGGGAAGGAGCCATTACACAGCGCCAGTTAAATAATAACTCATTAGTTGAGGTACAGCTTGCCCAACGCTTTTGTTGATCTCTAACCTTTACACCAGTTGTTTTTTTCCTAAAGAAATGCTCATAGTACTTTATTCTCTCCATGACTTTTTCTGAAGTCTTTTCTCTATACCAGTTTTTCATTGCATTTTTAATTAATTTCTCATCTTTTTTTTGAAGTGTTACATAAAACTTTCCTCTATATAATTTTACATCAGCATTTTTTATTTTATCATTAATATGTATTTGCAAAGAATAATTACGCCCTAAATACATAAAAGATTCACCATTTACAAATTCTCTCTGTATTTTTCTATACTCCATGCTTTTAAAAGTAAAAAGCTTTTGCACAATCCAAGAACCTTTACTTTTAACTTTCTTTTGTATAATTTTTTCATCAGTTCCGCATGGTGCAATTACAAATACCTTATCAGGTGGTTCAACACTTATTTCCATTGTTTTTCTATCTTTATGTGACACATCATATTTTATTATTCTCGTTCCAAATTTAACACATGACTGCATTTTGAATTTCCTCTATTCTATATTTGCAAAATGTTTTTTAGCAAGTTGTAAAAGTGGTTGTACTAAATGCTTTCTATCATTTAAGCTAATCTTTTTGAAATATTTCTTAGTAAGTAGCATAAAAATTTGTCTCTCAATTTCAGAAGTTTTTGATTGATTGTTAACCCAATCAATCATATAGTTATCACTAACAATCGAAGAAACATTTTGGGCTATATCCTTTGAAAGCTCAATTATTCCCGATTCAATATATACGGCATCTCCTTCTTGAGGCTTTTTAGTTGATTCTTTTTCTGTCAAATGATTTTTTATAGTTTCAAAAAAAGCATATTCTTTTAAACTAAGTCCTAATTCATCAGCTTGATGAACTTCACCAGTATTTACATCTTTTAATATAAACTTTTCTAATTTTTTCTTTCTTTCAGTCCAGTTATTTTTGGTTTCCTCTAAGATTTTTTTAAGCTTTTCCATTAAGTTTGTATAGTATACTGGATTGTCATCCATTTTAAGCTGTATAACATGCTTTACTGCGTGTTCCATTGAAGATGCAACAGATTCATCAGATTTTAATTTATTTGCTTTATCTTTAAACTCAGGGTCAAATAAAGTCATTGGCTTTATCCAACTTTTTACCCCTAAAGATTGCAGATGTTCATTTATGATATCTTTAATCTTTTGTCCACAGTCTGATATATCCAAATCCTTTTGAGGTTCAAACCTTGCTTTTGCCGCTGCTCGTAAGTATGACAGCCATCTTAAATCGTTAATATTTTCAGTGGAAACATGATTAGGGAGTATCTGCTCCATTGAACTTGCAAACCTTTTATATGCAAGTTCAAATTCGGCTCTCTTGTCCTCTGGGGCTAAAACTTTAACCAGCTCATCCAAATTATTTTTATCAACTCCAGTAAACATTGCCATAACAGATTCGCGATAAGAGAGCATTTGCTTGTAGATACCATCTATTGACTGCATTGGCTGTCCTAATTCTTCTTTATCAAATATATCAAGGGCATCTTCTAAAAAATTTGTAATGCCGTAATAATCAACAACATAACCACATTTTTTGGCTTCTCCACATGTTCTATTAACTCTTGCTATTGCCTGTAGCAAATTATGCTCTTTTAGGGGTCTGTCTAAGTACATAACCTGCTCAACAGGTGCATCAAAGCCTGTAAGCAACATATCCTTTACAATCAAAAAACACAGTTTATCATCTTTTGCAGGTTTTAAAAATCTTTTTATAATTACATCTTGCTGTGCTTTAGTTGTAAAATGCTCCTTTAAATGAGGCTTATCATTATTTGAAACCTTTGAAAATATTATTTTTGCCTCTAGAGGTTCTCCTGTAATTTCTCTCATATATTGTGTCAATGCATTATAATATTTAACACAAGCTTCTCTAGATACACACACTACCTGAGCTTTAAATCCATTTGCATATATCTGCTCTTTATAGTGTTTTAGCATATCTTTTGAAATATCTATAATTCTATCGTCTGACTCAACAATTGTCCTCTTATTTGCATGCTTTTGCTTGATAGTCTCTTTTTCTTCTTCTGATTTATCTTCAAAAGCCTGTTCAAAAAGTTCTTCTAATGTATCACCTTTAATTTGAAGTTCAGGTTTTCTTCCCTCATACACTATTTTTACAGTTGCCCCATCACTAACTGCTTGGTGTATGCTATATTTATCAATATAAGATCCAAAAGTCCTTTTAGTGGACTTATCTTTTCTGTCAATAGGTGTGCCGGTAAACCCTAAAAATACTGCACTAGGAAGAGCATTTCTCATGTTTTTAGCTGTACTTTTATATTGACTTCTATGAGCTTCATCTGTAAGCACTATCACATTTGACTTTGTAGTTAAAACAGGGAATTCTTTTTCCAAAATTAAAGAAGACTTTTGCACACTGTCCTTTAATGTTTCTCTTTTTTCTTTTTCACTTTGGAATTTTTGAATTGTTGTCATTATAATTTGAGGTTGTGCATTAGATAAAAGTTCTTTCATCTGTTGTACACTATCTGCTTGAACAGGAGTTGTAATACCTGATAATGTGCGTATAAAAGTATTATATATCTGATTGTCTAAATCAATTCTATCTGTTACGACAACAATTGTAGCATCCATCAATTGGGCGGTTCTTTTTATTTTTCGTGCTAAAAACACCATACTAAGAGATTTTCCAGAACCTTGAGTATGCCATATAATACCACCTCTTGAAAGAGGATCCTTACCATTTATAATTTTATCTAGAGCTTTATTAACTGCTCTAAATTGCTGATAGCGACTAATCTTTTTAATTCTTGTTGCAGATTCACTATCAGATTCATATAAAATGAAGTTTTTCATAATGTCAATTAAATTGTTTTTCTCCAATACTCCTTGTAATAAAAGGTTTTGACCGTTGTTGTCTACATTTTCTATTTGATTTTTTAAAAAGGGATATGGATCTTTCCACTCTAAATAATGTCCATAATGAGAACTTATTGTGCCAATATATCCATGATATTTATTTAAAATACAGGTAAAAAAGTTGGTGTAAAAAAGCCTTTTTGCACCTTCAACCATGTTAGATTCTCTTAAATCCATATACCTTCTAAGCTGCTCATATGCTTCGGTTTTACCTGTGTTTTCATTTTTATTTTTTTCTAAAAAAGGAGATTTACATTCCAGCACAACTACAGGAATACCATTTACAAATATAACAATGTCAGGAATAATTTTCTCGCTCTGTCCCTTAACAATAAACTGTCTTGTAACAATAAACTCATTATTATATATATCATCCCAGTCAATAAATTTTACTGTGTGAAATTTACGTTTGCGACTGCCATAAGCACTTTGTTCTATGGAATAATTCAAGTTTACAACTGCATCATAAATCTTTTCATTAATTTCAAGAATTGTAGCACCTAGATTTTCAGGCCTAGTAAGATACTTAATTGCATTATTGACACTGTCTATATTCATCCATGGATTGAGTTTTTTTAAAGCCTTTTCAAGTCTTCTAACTAAAATTACTTCTGTGTCAGAATCCCGTTCTCCTTTTTGGGGAGTAAGCTGATTTCCATGTATAAACTGATAACCCAATCTTTCTTGCAAATAATGTATTGCTGGTAGTTCCACAAGCGTTTCTTCATTGCCAAGATGAGTCATGCTGTATGCCCCCTAAATTATCTAATCTATTTTCAATATATCACCGCAAAATAGCATTGTCAATATTATTCAATCTCTAAACTTTTACTCTTATTTTACCTGTAAGTAATTTTTGCATAAGTCCCTTTTTTAAGGTCTGGAGTTTTTCTTTTTTTGCTTCACATTGTTCTATTTTTGTGTCAATAGTGTATAGAATATCTGAAATTTCACATTGTTCTTCAATTTTAGGTAGAGGTATTTTAAGCTCTTTTAAATCTTTAGTTCTAATTGCAGTAAATGTGCTTCCTTGGCAGTACTTTTCAAATAGTAATTTTCTACTTAGTAGCAAATAAAAAATATATTTATATTTTATAATATTATTTTCTCTAATTGCTGCAAGTCCTCTTCCAATACACGCTTTAACATTATTTATATTGACATCTCCAACAGGTGCCCTAACAGAAATTAATATATCTTTGGGATTTGATATTTTAGTAGGTTTGGAACACCATTTTTTAACTACTGGATTCAAAGCACCAAATTCTGTTTTACCCTGAAAAAATGGTATACCCTCTCCTTTATCATTATATGAAGAAGATAAAGGTGATTGTCCCATTACTATTTCTGAAACCTCTCCCAACCTTCTCACTTCCCACTCTAAAGGTATCTCTCCTATTTCTGTTTTTTTAAATTCTGTATGCCCGATTCCTTTTGTTAGTAACTTCTGCATTAATCCCTTTTTCAATATTTTTGTCTTTTCAATCAAAGCATCTGTTTGTTCTATTTGCTCATCTACAGTAGATAGTATATCTGCTATTTTTTGTTGTTCTTTTAGTGGGGGTATAAAGATTAATAATTTTCTTAATTCAACTAAACCTATTCTTAATCTTGTTGTTCCAGTACAACAGGATATAGCTTGTTTTCTAAAGTATTTGCTATTGATTGAATAAATTATATAATCAGTTTCATATTTATTTTTATCAACTGATAGACGTATTCCATCAGAACACATTAAAAATCTTTCTTCAATATTAGGTATTTTACAAGCTCGAGCAACTGGTTCTGCCATCTTTGCAATTATAATATCTCCTGGAAATATATTGCTTCCGATTAACTCATCTGCTTTTTCTTTTGATGTATATATGGTATAATCATAATTAAATTTTCCCTCTCCTATATTTTGCAATTGAATCACTCTAATACCTTTGAAGGTATAATCACTTGACTTCAAGTTTGATCCAAAAGGTCCACCTATAAAAGAGTATTTATCACTTTTGTTAACTGTATTAATTAGCTTCCTAACTTCCCAGTCAACTGGAATTTCTCCCAACTCTGTTTGCTTATATCCTTTTTTCATGTCCTTTTCACCTGCCCCCTAAATAATCTCATAATCCAAGTCTTGTAAATACTCGTTCAACTTCTCTTCAGTATCTGTTATATCCATCTTTATATCCCTAATATCTTGCAAAACCAACTCTATATCAATTTCTTCCTCTTCCTCTGTTGTATCAACATACCTGCTGATATTTAAATTATAGTCATTATCCTTAATAGCATCTAAATCAACTACCGATGCATATTTATCCACATCTTTATATTCATCAAACGCCTTCACAATATTATCTATATTCTCATCACGAAGCTTATTCTTATTGCCGTTTTTCACAAAACCAGCACTTGCATCAATAAAAAGCACCTTTCCCTTTCTCTCTAAAGGCTTATTCTTATTTATAATAAGAAGTGCTGCTGGAATTCCTGTACCATAAAACAAATTAGCAGGAAGTCCAATAACTGCTTCTATTAGGTCATCCTTTAATAATCCTTTTCTGATTTTTCCTTCACCGCCACCTCTAAAGAGAACTCCGTGTGGCACCACTGTTCCCATTTTACCTTTACTGTTAAGACTTGCAACCATGTGGCATACAAATGCCAAGTCTCCATAAGATTTTGGAGGTATTCCATATAAAAACCTGTGATATGAATCTGCTTGTGCCTCTTCATGTCCCCAGTTGTCCAAGGAAAAAGGAGGATTTGCAAGTACCTTGTCAAAAGTCTTTAACACTCCGCCTTCACGATGCATTGGTTCTCTTATTGTATCACCTTTTTGAATATCTGTTCCCTTTGTATCGTGAAATAGTAAATTCATTTTTGCAATAGCCCAGGTAGAAAGGTTAATTTCTTGACCATATAGGGAAGTGTTTTTCCAGTTGCCTCCATGATCTTTTATGTATTGAATACTTTTAATTAACATACCTGCACTTCCTACAGTTGGATCATATATTCTATCACCTTCTTGGGGCTTTAAAATGTTTACCAAGACGGCAACAACTTCTGATGGTGTATAAAATTCCCCGCCTTTTTTCCCACCTTCATCAGCAAACTTTTTTATTAAATACTGATAGGCATCTCCGAGTACATCATGACTTTCAAGATTGTTATCATCTAATTTTATTGAATCAAACAGCAGTAATAATTGAGACAGTTTCTTGTCAGGAACTCTCTCTTTATCATTATAGTTTGCTGTAGTTAAAACCCCTACAAGTTCAGAATTTTTAGATTCATCTTCTATTCCTTTAAAAGCCTTGTCCAATTCAGGTCCAATATTAAGGTTTAAATTCTTTAATTTATGCCATCTTGCACTTGAGGGAACAAAAAAAGTCTCATACATAGTTGGATCTTCTAAAATTGTCTCTATTTCTTTTTCGTCCATTCCCTGTTCTTTAAATTCATTCTTCTTAGAAATTTTCTCATATTCAAATTGGTCATTCATTCTCTTTAAAAATAAAAGACCAAATGTATAGTCTTTATACTCTGCTGCACTTAAGTTTCCACGTAAAATATCAGCAGCTTTCCAAAGTGTACTTTCTAACTTTTGCAAGGTTAGTTTCTCCATAAGTCTTATTACCTCTTATCTAATTATTTTTTAACTCAGGTACAATTTTACTACAAGTTTAGATAATGATAAACAGATATTTTTAAAATTCTTGAATCAATAAATCTAGTATGAATTTTTACAAGGGATATTAATAAATTTAATAGTGATAAAACATTAGATGAAAAATTTTTCACCCTGTTGCGTTTATTAATATTTTTTGTCGAATTTTAAGAAGTATTGAATTAAGCTTTTATTTTAAGAATTTTTATTATATAGTTGGCTATAGTAATTTAAAAAGTTACTCCCCTAAATCCCGTGACATTCTCCCTTCTCTTCTTTGGAATGCACGGGGTGTTTTTTTGTCTTTTTTAACAATATATATACAAAAGTCTCTTTATATGCAAAAAGAATTATAAAATCAGGCAGTGACTTTAATTTTTATAACTAATATAATAGTAAACATATAATGTTTTTTTAAACTTACGAAATCATCTCTTAAACTGATGAGAGTGTAAGTTTAAATTTACAAAAACCCTTAAGATAATGCTGATGTATTGACGATTTCTATCACATCTATTAATAATGGATTCGTACCATTTCAATAGACGTGTTTGTAAATCATAGAAGAGATAAACTGCTGCTTTTTTCAGTAAATTTCAGGTGGCTTTCAGAATTTACTAAAAAGGGGCGGTTTTTTTTGAGTCAGTTTGATATTTGTGGTTAAATTGAGTATCATTAATGATGAGAGAACAGCTATCAACAATTAAGACAAGAGAACCGTCCCCTTGTCTGGTTTTGTGGAAGAAAGGAACTGGTTTTATGAATATAATGACGTTGGAGAAAATGTCTAAAAGCTATAGTGAAAAGGTATTATTTGATGAAATATCTCTTGGAATAAATGAAGGAGACAAAATAGGGCTGATTGGAATAAATGGTACAGGTAAGTCAACTCTTTTGAAAATAATTGCAGGTATTGAATATGCTAATAGTGGAAAAATTCAAAAGGGAAGCAGCGTAAACATAGAGTACTTGCCTCAAAATCCGACTTTTGATGATAAAAATACTGTTTTAGAGCAAATTTTTAAAGGAAGTTCGCCAGTAATGCAGGCAATAAGAGAGTATGAACTTTTGATGGCAAAATATAATAAGACTAAAGACGAAAAAATAAAAAATGCTTTAACGTCTGTAATGCAGCGTATGGATGCTTTAGATGCTTGGACATTTGAAAATGAGGCAAAAATTATTTTAACAAAGCTTGGTATAGTTGACTTTGAAGCAGAAGTAGGAAAGCTTTCAGGGGGACAGAGAAAACGAATTTCTATGGCAGGAGCATTGATAAACCCAGCAGATCTTTTAATTCTTGATGAACCTACAAACCATGTTGACAGCACAGCTGTGCATTGGCTTGAAAATCATCTAAACGGCATTAAAGGTGCACTTATAATGGTTACTCATGACAGGTATTTTTTAGACAGGGTGGTAAACAGGATTATTGAACTGCATAATGGTAAACTTTACAGTTATCAAGCCAATTACAGTAAATTTTTAGAGCTTAAATTGGAAAGAGAAGAAATGGAGCAGGCTTCTGAAAAAAAGAGACAAAATTTATACAGAAGAGAATTGCATTGGATAAAAAAAGGTGTAAAGGCAAGAACAACAAAGCAAAAGGCTCGTATAGAGAGATTTGAAAAGCTTCAGAATGAAGAAAGTCCAGTATCTTATGAGGGCATTGAAATAAAATCTGGAAAATCTAGGCTGGGCAAAAAAACAATAGAGCTTTCAAATATTCATAAAAGCTTTGGAGAAAAAAAGATTATTGGACAATTTGATTATCTTTTATTAAAAGATGATAGAATAGGTGTTGTAGGTGCTAATGGCAGTGGTAAGTCAACACTTTTAAACATTATATCAGGGAAAATAAAGCCTGATATAGGAAATGTAGAAGTAGGAGAAACGGTTAAGATAGGATTTTTCTCTCAGGAAAATGAGGATTTAGATGAAAATTTAAGAGTTATAGAATATATAAAAAATGTTGCAGAGTATTTGGATACAGGAGATGGAAAAATTACTGCATCACAAATGCTTGAAAGGTTTTTATTTCCACCGCATCTTCAGTGGGCTCTAATTTCAAAATTATCAGGTGGAGAGAAGAGAAGATTGTATTTATTAAAAGTTCTAATGGGTGCTCCTAATGTATTATTACTAGATGAGCCTACAAATGACTTAGATACCCAGACACTTACCATATTAGAGAGCTATTTAGATGATTTTAAAGGGGCTGTGATAGCTGTATCCCATGACAGATACTTTTTAGACAGAGTGGCTCAAAAGATTTTTGCCTTTAGAGGAAATGGAGTAATTAATAAATATACAGGCAATTATTCAGATTATTTTGAAAAAGTTCAACAAAAAGAAATAGAGAAAAAAAATGAGAGTTCTAAACTTAAAAAAGATGAAAACAACAAAAAAACAGATAACAGCAACAACAACAGAACCTTAAAGTTTACATTTAAAGAAAAGAGAGAGTTTAAAGAGATAGATGGAGTAGTTGAAAAGCTTGAAGAGGAATTATCTGAAGTTAATTCTCAAATTGAAGAATCAACAAGTGATTACAAAAAATTAGAAGAATTAATTGAGAAGAGGGGAGATGTTGAGAAAAAACTTAATGAAGCAATAGAAAGGTGGGCATACCTTAATGATTTAGCTGAGGAAATTGAAAAAAATAAAAACTAATATTTTCTACCTATTAATAAAATTTTTTTATTGATAGTATAACTAAACACCTGAATGCAAATAAATATAGGTAATTGTAGTGAATAAAAATTTTGATTTGAGGTAAGAGATGAGCATCAGGGATAGTTTTGAAAAGTGGAAGGACTATTTATGGATAATAATAGGGGCATTTGTTGCGGCTGCAGGAATTAATATTTTTATAGTTCCATATAAAATTGCACCTGGGGGAGTCAGTGGAATAGCTACGGTACTATACTATTTAAGTGGTGAAAGGTTTCCGGTGGGAGCCACTATGCTTGTGTTTAACATTCCATTATTTATATTGGGAATTCGATTTATTGGAAAAAAGTTTGCTTTAAAAACTCTTTTTGGTACAATATTTCTTTCTATAATTATAGATGTAACAAAACCCATCGGAACGTATTTTGTGGATACATTTCTCTTAACCCCTGAAATTCGGGATCATTCTCCTGATATCCTTTTATATTCAATGTTTGGAGGACTTCTCTTGGGAATAGGACTGGGATTGGTATTTAGATCGGGAGCTACTACAGGAGGTACAGATCTTGCTGCTAGAATGGTGAATCAATTTACCCCTGCACTGACAATAGGACAGACGTTGTTGTTTATTGATTTTAGTGTAATTTTATTTGCGGCAGTTACTTTTCAAAGTTTTCAACTTGCATTATATGCAATTGTTACACTATACATAAGTACAAAGATAATAGATGCTATTTTAGAAGGAGTTAGCTTTGCCAAAGCATTGTTTATTATATCGGATATGCCGGAAATAATAGCACCTAGAATCATGAAAGAGCTGGATAGAGGAGTTACGGCATTAAAAGGTACAGGGATGTATACAAGAAACGATAAGCAGGTCTTGCTCTGTGTCGTACACAGAGGACAGCTTATGACACTTAAAAGAATTGTTAACGATACAGACGAAAAAGCGTTTATAATTTTAACGGATATAAGAGAGGTGCTGGGAGAAGGATTTAAAAAGTAAGTTTACTTATGATAAAGATTAACATCATGGTTTTATATTGGAATAACCCTTCCAGTTTTCACTAGACGAAAATTGATTAATGTAGTATACTATTGTAATAAAAATGCTAGGAGTTGTTATAATGGATGATAAAAAAGTAAAAGAACTTAAAAAACAGGCCACAGTAATAAGAAAGCACGTAATAGAAGCAGTTTATAATGCGAAATCTGGACATCCAGGCGGTTCACTTTCTAGTGCTGATATACTTACTGTGCTATATTTTAATGAAATGCGTGTAGATTCTAACAAACCTGATTGGGAAGACAGGGACAGGTTTGTATTATCAAAAGGACATTGTTCTCCAGTGCTTTATGGAACTTTGGCAGAAAAAGGATTTTTTGCTGTTGAGGAAATAAAGAAGTTTAGGCAGGCAGATAGTTTTCTTGAAGGACATCCAAGCATGCGAAATGTACCAGGTGTTGATATGTCCACCGGGTCATTAGCTCAGGGAATATCAACTGCAGTGGGCATGGCTCTTGCTGGAAAACTTGACAAAAAGAATTATAATGTATTTGCACTTTTAGGAGATGGAGAAATACAAGAAGGTCAGGTTTGGGAAGCGTTAATGTGTGCAGCCCATTATAAGCTTGACAATTTAATTGCATTTTTAGATCACAACGGACTTCAAATAGATGGGAAAATCACAGATGTTATGTCTCCTGAGCCGGTGGTAGATAAATTTAAGGCTTTTGGTTGGAATGTTATTACCATTGATGCTCATGATTATAATCAGATACAAGAAGCTATAAGTGAAGGAAAGAAAACAGAGGGCAAGCCTACAATGATTGTTGCAGAGTCTGTTAAAGGAAAAGGTGTTTCTTTTATGGAAAATGAAGCAGGCTGGCACGGAGCTCCTCCTAATGATGAGCAGCGAGATGAGGCTATTGCTCAATTAGATGAACTTTTGAAAACAATGGAGGTGGAGTAATATGAAAGTAGCAACAAGAGCAGCTTACGGTAAAGCGTTAGCAGAAATAGGTGCAGATGAGAATATAGTGGTTTTAGATGCGGATCTTTCAAAATCAACAAAGACAGAGTCATTTAAGAAAGAGTATCCTGAAAGATTTATAAATATGGGAATTGCAGAGTCTAATATGATGTCTGTTGCTGCTGGTATTGCATCATGTGGCAAAACAGTATTTGCAAGCACTTTTGCAATGTTTGCTTCAGGCAGGGCTTTTGAACAGGTTAGAAATTCAATAGCTTACCCTAAATTAAATGTTAAAATAGGTGCAACTCACGCAGGGATTTCTGTTGGAGAAGATGGAGCGTCTCATCAGTGTATTGAAGATATTGCTACAATGAGGGTTATACCAAATATGACAGTGCTTTGTCCAGCTGATGGAGTTGAGGCAAGACAGGCAATTATTGCAGCTCATAAGACGGAAGGACCTTTCTACATAAGGCTTGCAAGACTTGCAACTCCTATTTTGTTTGATGAAAATAATTATAAATTTGAATTAGGTAAAGGTGTTACTATGAAAGAAGGTTCTGACGTTACAATAATGGCAACTGGAATGATGGTTTCAGAAGCTGTTGAGGCTGTTGAAGTGTTAAAAAATGAAGGAATAAATGCAAGACTTGTTAACATTCATACAATAAAGCCTATAGATAAGGACATTATAATAAAGGCAGCTAAAGAAACTGGTGCTATTGTTACATGCGAAGAGCACAATATAATGGGAGGCTTTGGAAGTGCAGTTGCTGAAGTTTTAGTTAAAAACTGTCCTGTGCCTTTAAGAATGGTTGGAGTTCAGGATAAGTTTGGTAAGTCAGGTAAACCAGCAGATCTTATGAAAATGTTTGGACTTACAGCCCAGGATATTGTTGCAAATGTTAAAGATGTTATTAAAACAAAATAAATAAACTTTTAAAAAATAGACTTACTTAAAGCTTTAAGTAAGTCTATTTTTGTAAATTACTTGGAAAGAGGGTTTTTGATGAAAAGGTTAAAAAAAATATTGATTACAACAGCAACAATATTTTTAATTGCAATAATTTTTTCTATCAATTCATTTGCTGGTTCTTTTTTTGAAAATTTTAATGAGGGAAACAATCAAATAGAACAGGGGAATTTCAAAGAAGCGATAGAGTACTTTGACAGAGCTATAGAATTAGACCCGTCAATACCTGAATCATATTACAATAAAGGACTTGCACTACAAAATCTTCAAAGATATGATGAAGCATTAGAACAATATGAAAAATCTTTAGAATATAATGCTAATTTTTTAGATGCACATATAAATAGAACAGTTATTTTTTTTGAAAATTATAGTCCAAAAGAGGCTTTAGAATCAGCTAAAAAGTCAATTGAATTAGATTCTAAGGATTTGTCAGCTAATTATTTAATGGGATCGGCATTAGCTATAAATGAGAGATATGATGAGGCGATAGAGTATTATGATGTTGTTATCAATATGAATCCAGGGGAGGATATTTTAAGTGATGTCTACACAGATAAAGCATCTGTTTTAGTAGAAATAAGTAAATGGGAAGAAGCTATAACTTATAGTGATAAAGCCATTGAGGTGTACCCTCAAAATTCAATAGCATATATAATAAAAAGTATTTCTTTAGCCAATATAGGGGAATTTGAAGAAGCTCTTGTGTTATGCAGGAAGAGCATTGAATTAGATTCTTTAAACCCAGTTTCGTACAGTACCAAAGCATTTTTATTAAATGGGTTAGGGAGAAATGAAGAGGCTTTAGAGAAAATTAAAAAAGCAGAAGAATTAAATCATTTCAATAATATAGAAGTCACAATTGAAATTTTAATAAATAAATCAGCAATTTTAGTGGAGCTTGAAAGATTTGAAGAGGCTCTTGAAGAAATAGACAGTATAATGGAAATAGACAATTCTATTTATGAGGCATATGCAAACAGATGTTTTGTATTATCGGAAATTGGAAGAAGCGAAGAGGCTGTAAAAGAAGGAACTAATGCTATAGAATTAAATTCAGATAATCCTATAGGATATTTAAACAGAGCAAAGGCATTTGTTGATATAGGAAAATATGACAGGGCAATTGAGGACAGTAATAAAACAATTCAGTTGGCGATGGATGATGAAGATGGTAACAAAGCAATTCATATGGTGATGGATGATGAAGATACTATTTCTAGGGCTTATGTGAACATGGGAAATGCACTTTCGGGAAAAGGTGAACATGATGAGGCAATTCAAGTGTATAAAAAAGCACTTGATAATCAGGTGGATGTTGATTTATTAAGCAAAATTAATGTAAATATTGGAAATGCTTTTTTAGAAAAAGAAGATTACGATGAAGCAATAAAACATGCAGATATTGCAATTGAATTAAAGGAAAAAACTCATAAGGCTTATATTGTAAAAAGCGGAGCTTTCTTGGGAACCTATCAAGGGGAAGATGCTTTAGAGTACGCTTTAAAGGCTATAGATACAAAGCCTGACAGTTTTTTAGCATACAAAAGTAAAGGTCTAGCACTGGAAAGGCTAGGAGATTTAGAAGAGGCTGTTATTGCTTTTGATAAGGCAATTGAACTGGACTCTCATGGTGAAATAACTGATTTAGTGGAATATAGAAAAAGAAACGTGGAAGCAAAAATAGCACTTAGAAAAGTACTTACATTTTTTCTGGTACTTGTATTAATATCAGTTGTTTTAATAGTTATAATAATTATAAGGATGAGAAAAAGGAAAAAAGGTTCACAAAATAGAATGGACTTTTAAATGAGCATTAATAAAATACACTCTTGAATTATTAATCAAACCTCTATATAATAATTAAGAAGCGAAAGGGAATACTCTGTAAATAGTTGTATAATACTGTTTTAAAAAATGTAACTAAGGAATGCTTTAGAAATAACTGCGTGTTCTCAAGGACAAAACCTTAATGATTTAACGGGTATTGGACGATGAGAATCGGATTTTACTAATAATGAAAAACATAAATAAATTTTATAAAAACAAATAGGAGGATTAAAAATGAAATTTGGTTTTTTTGATGACGTAAATAAAGAGTATGTTATTACTCAACCCAAGACACCTTATCCGTGGATTAACTATTTAGGAACGGAAGAATTTTTTTCACTGGTTTCAAATACAGCTGGAGGATATTCATTTTACAGGGATGCAAGATTAAGACGTATTACAAGGTATAGGTATAATAATGTGCCTATAGATATGGGCGGTCGTTATTTTTACATACATGATAATGGGGATTTCTGGTCTCCAGGATGGTCACCTGT
Source organism: Herbivorax alkaliphila (assembly GCF_030848475.1). Classification (GTDB taxonomy): domain Bacteria; phylum Bacillota; class Clostridia; order Acetivibrionales; family Acetivibrionaceae; genus Herbivorax. The sequence continues at coordinate 114,375 of NZ_JAVDDS010000005.1, read as the reverse complement.
TAAAAAAGATCTTGAAAGCTATGAGTGTAGACATGGTTTGGGATATACAAAAATTAAGGGAAAGAGAAATGGAATAAGCAGTGAAGTTACATGCTTTGTTCCACTTAATTATAATGGTGAAGTGCAAAAGGTGGTCTTAAAAAATGAGACTTCAGAAAACAAAAAGATAACACTATTTTCATTTGTTGAATTTTGTTTGTGGAATGCACAGGATGATATGACAAACTTCCAGAGAAACTTTAATACTGGTGAAGTTGAAATTAAAGATTCTGTTATATACCATAAAACTGAGTATAAAGAGCGTAGAAATCACTATTCATTTTATTCTGTAAATGAAAAAATAACTGGATTTGACAGTGACAGAGAAAGTTTTATAGGGCTTTATAATGGTTTTGAAGCTCCTGATGCAGTTGTAAATGGAAAGTCTAAAAATTCTGTTGCTGATGGATGGTCCCCTGTAGCATCTCACAGCATTGATGTTGAATTAAAGCCAGGTGAGCAAAAAGATCTTGTGTTTATACTAGGCTATGTTGAGAATAAACAGGAAGAAAAGTGGGAGTCAAAAGGTGTAATCAACAAAAAGAAAGCTAATGAAATGATAGATAAGTTTAAGACGTCAGAAGATGTGGACAAGTCTTTAGAAGAGCTAAATAAATATTGGACGGATCTTCTTTCTAAGTATACAGTTGAAAGTAATGATGATAAATTAAACCGTATGGTTAACATATGGAACCAGTATCAGTGTATGGTTACATTTAATATGTCAAGAAGTGCATCATATTTTGAATCAGGTATAGGAAGGGGAATGGGCTTTAGAGACTCAAATCAGGACTTGTTAGGATTTGTTCATCAGATACCTGAAAGAGCAAAGGAAAGACTTCTAGATATTGCGGCGACACAGCTTGAAGATGGTGGAGCATATCACCAGTATCAGCCTCTTACTAAGAAAGGTAATAATGAAATAGGTGGAAATTTTAATGACGATCCACTATGGCTTATTATGGCAGTTGCTGCTTATATTAAGGAAACTGGAGATTATGCAATACTAGACGAAATGGTTCCGTTTGATAATGATGACAGCAAAGCAGATACAATGCTTGAGCACCTTAAGAGATCTTTCTATCATGTTATAAACAATTTAGGGCCTAATGGTCTACCTCTAATAGGAAGGGCAGACTGGAATGACTGTTTGAATTTAAACTGTTTCTCAAATGAACCAGGAGAATCTTTCCAGACAACTACAAGTAAGGATGGTAAGGTTGCAGAATCTGTTATGATTGCAGGTATGTTTGTATATATTGGAGATGACTATATTAAATTATGTGAACACAGAGGTCTTCATGATGAAGCTAAAGCTGCAAAAGGACATATTGACAAAATGAAGGAAACTGTAATGGAGCATGGCTATGATGGAGAATGGTTCTTAAGAGCATATGATGACTTTGGGAAAAAAGTTGGAAGCAAGGAAAATGAAGAGGGTAAGATTTTTATTGAATCCCAGGGTTTTTGTGTAATGGCAGGTCTTGGACTTGAAGATGGAAAGGCATTAAAGGCAATGGATTCAGTTAAAAAATATCTGGATACGCCTTATGGATTGGTTCTTCAAAATCCTGCATTTACAAAATACTATATTGAATATGGTGAAATATCCACTTACCCTGCTGGATATAAAGAAAATGCAGGAATCTTCTGTCACAATAATGCTTGGATAGTATGTGCAGAAACTGTTCTTGGAAGAGGGGACATGGCGTTTGACTATTATTCAAAGATTGCTCCTGCATATACAGAGGAGATTAGTGAAATACACAAACTTGAGCCATATGTATATGCTCAGATGGTTGCAGGTAAAGACGCTAAACGTCATGGTGAAGCAAAGAACTCATGGCTTACAGGAACAGCAGCTTGGAACTTTGTTGCAATATCCCAGTGGATACTTGGAATAAAGCCAGGATTTGACGGACTTGAAATTGATCCTTGTATTCCAAAAGACTGGGATGGATATAAAGTTTCAAGATGGTATAGAGGTTCAACTTATGAAATTACAGTGAAAAATCCTGACCGGGTTTCAAAAGGAGTGAAGAAGGTAGTTGTAGATGGAAAAGAAATAGAAGGTACTTCACTTCCAGTATTTAATGACGGCAAGGAGCACACTGTTGAAGTAACAATGGGCTAAAAATGAGACAGGTGAGACAGGGGGACGGTTCTCTTGTCTCACTTTTTTTGAAAGTGGGACAAGAGAACCGTCCCCCTGTCTTGCGAGGGAGAATTTTTATGAGATTACTTGATAAAATGGAAAGAAAGTTGGGAAGGTTTGCAATAAAGGGATTAATTATGCACATTGTAGTATTTAACATGCTTGTGTATCTATTAAGCTTTGTTCAAGATGATTTATTTAATGCTGATATCACCTTAAGACTTGCACTTATTCCCGAGCTTGTTATGCAGGGTGAAGTGTGGAGGCTTATAACATTTATCTTTATACCTCCTCCAGCAAGTCCTATATTTATTATCTTTGCTCTGCTTTTAATCTACAGGTTTGGAACAGGATTAGAGCAGGAGTGGGGAAGCTTTAAATTCAATATATACTATTTGGTAGGGATTTTGGCTACTATAGCAGGGGCGATGATTAGTGGTTACCCACATGTAAGTCCTCACTATTTAAATTTGTCTCTTTTATTTGGATTTGCAAGATTTCATCCAAATTATGAAATTCGATTATTACTAATGCTACCTGTTAAGTTGAAATATATAGCCTGGGCTAACTGGGGGCTTATGGGATACATGTTTTTAGGCGGAAACACACCTATAAGAATAGCAGTGGGAGCAGCGGTGCTTAATTATTTTCTTTTCTTTGGAAAAGAAATATTCTTTAAATCAAAAATGAGAAGTGGCTCTGTTGTTAGAAAGGCAAAATATCAACAAGGTTTAAAAATAAAAGATACCATCCATAAGTGTACAGTTTGTGGTATAACAGAAAAAGATGATCCCCAAATGGAGTTTAGATACTGTTCTACTTGTGAAGGTGATTATGAATACTGTATGGATCATCTTAAGAATCATGAACATATAAAAAAACCAAAATATTAAAAAAACTAAGGAGGAAAAAGAATGGCTAATTGTAGAAAAACTATTGCATTGCTCACAGTTATGGTTTTTACTTTGTCAGTGATTTCAGCAGTATCTTTTGCTGAAAGTGAAGAAGTAATATCATACTGTGAAAGAGTTGATGTACCTGTTATGGAAGTTAATTTGGGTGGGGAAGATGTTACTGTTGATGGGGCACCCTTTAGCGGGCAGAGAAATGTAGAAAATATAAAGACCTATGAGAGGGAACCTGTTGAGGTGGAAAGACCCCACAATACAGTAAACGCACTTTCGAGAATTGAAGCAGAGGACTTTACATTAAACAATGGTGTAGAGGTTGAAGATACGGGGGATGTTGATGGAAGGAAAAACCTTTCATATATTTCTAATGGGGACTATGTTTCTTATGAGGACATATATTTTCCAAAAGGTACAAAGGGATTTATAGCTCGTGTTGCAAGTGACACAGAAGGTGGATATATTGAATTAAGACTTAATTCACCATCAGGTGAATTGGTTGGAAGGACTCGAGTAAATAATACAGGAGATTGGCAGGATTATACGGAAGTTTACTGTGAGTTAAACAGAAATGTCTCAGGTGTGCACACACTTTATTTAGGTTTTGTAGGAGACAGAGAAGGACTTTTTAATGTTAACTGGTTCAGGTTCACAAAAAGTGCTTACGATCCTGTTAATGTAGATAGTTATGATGAAAAAGATAATGGTGCTTATAAATACAATTTTATGGACTTTGGAGAAGGTGGAAGATTAAATTTTAAGGCCGATTTTTCTCAAAAAGTAGATGGAACTATTGATGTGAGATTGGGAAGTCCTACCGCATCACCAATTGCATCAATTGATGCGTCAAATGAATCCAGTACATATATAAGTTCAAGTGTTAAAGGGGTAAACGAACTATATCTTACTGATAGTAAAAATGGTGAATTAATATCTAAAATGAATTGGTTTGTTTTTGAGCCTGAACAAAAAAAGATAAATTTTACTGATAGTAATTTCGATAAACTTTTTAATACAAGCATAAAAGGTTATACGGTGGATATTGAAGCTGATTTAGATAAAAATAATATATATGAAATATATATATATCCAACAGAATACCATAATACAAACAGGCAGGTATTTGATTTGTATATTAATGACGAGTTAGCTGATACAATTGATATGGAAGAAAATTATGGCGGATGGGATAGAAAAGGTCCCTACCTTACAAAAGTTTTAGATGACGGGAAGCTTTCAATTGAATGCAAATCAATACAGGGTTTGGCATCTATTGCAGCTGTTGAAATAAATAAAGTTACTTATACAGAAGAATTTGATGATGTAAATATTAGAGATTGGTTTTATATACCTGTAATGGAACTTGCTAGCCAGGGAGTTATTTTTGGAAAAGGAAATGATCAGTTTAGCCCTGGAGATCATATTATTGGAGAGCATGTTGCATACATGACATTTAATGTGATGAAAAGATCTATTGCAGAGAATGATAGTGATTTTAAACCAGAAAGGTACAGGCTTTTAGCGGATATATCTCCTGATTTTTGGGCATATCACTATATGAGTGCATACTATGATTACTTCTTTACTGAAAAAATGTTAAGATATGACCTTGAAACACGTATTCCTTACAGTGCAGAGGAATATCGACAAAACAGAAAGGTAAGGCGTGAAGAATTTGCAATGGCAATAATAGGTGCAAGACGTCTTGACTACAATGAAGATGGAAGAGTGTTTGTACTTGATCCAGAACTTGAACCTGGAGCAAACTTAAATAGATATACAGATAAAGACGCTGATGAAATTACAGATTCATATAGATATTTTATTGAACTAGCACTTGATAAAGGACTTATGAGAGGTGATCATTTAGGAAACTTAAATCCTAAAGATCCAGTTACCAGAGCAGAGGCAGCAGCATTTATTTATAATGCACTAAACTTAGAGGAAAATAACTTTATAAAACCAGAAGAGGAAGAAACTTTAGCTGTTCCAAGAATAACGGCTAAAAAGAGAGATGTTAATGTGGGAATTCTTATTTTGCCTGCACCTGCATGGGATTCTATAAATGACAAAGCTGTAGATGATCCAAATCCGGATTTTACTTTGCTAGAACTTCTAGACAGAAATATAAATAAGCCGATGGACTGGGTGTTGGTAAATCCTCATCCTCCTGCATTTGATAAAAGTGAATATAGAGACATTATGCACTTGAATTCGACAGAAATCCCCGGTATCGATAATGAGAGCTTTAGTGACTTTTCAAATTACTTCAATGACTTAAGAAGTGTTGCAAAGGCACAAACAGATTTAGAAGCTGATATAACTCACTCAGGAGTTGTAGGGTATACAGAAAACATAGACAAATCTAAATTCTTTAAGTACTGGGAAGTGTCAATTGACGATTCTTCATTGACACCTGAGCAGATAGCAAAAGATTATGATATTTTATTCCAGACATCCCATGGTGAAATCTCATATCCTGAAGACGTTCAGGATAAGGTTAAAGCCTTTTTAAATGCAGGTGGACAATTGTGGTGGGAAAACTGTGATGGACTTGTTATAGAACCTGGTGATGGCTTTACAGAAGCAGTTAGCTTTGAGTCAATAAGACCAGGTGGAAATATTAAGTTTCCTCAAATTCCTGTTCTAGATGATGATAAAAATATGCATCCGCTGTTTGACAATATTTTTAGAATTGATCCTGACAAATCAACACGAGTTATGGCACCGGGTATGTTTACAGAAACCAGTGAAATATCACTGTTAGGAGATGGAGAAGAATGGCTTAACGATGATAATCGTTATCTTGATGATTTGCTACCTACAGATGAAGTTATACTTCATATTGAGGATACAACAACCGGTGAAAAACTTCCTAATCTTGCTATAAGGAATATTAAAAATGAAGATGAGTCGGCAGGAAGAATTGTTATTACCACAAGTGATATAGGATGCGGCATTACAAAACATGTATATCGTGGAGGTGGAAAGGCGGTAGAAGATTATAAATTCTGCTATAACCTTTTCGGGTGGATGTCAAAGGTTGGAGTAAGCTTTGATGAAACCAGAGCAAATACATGGGATGGAGGAAATGAATTTTCAATAGAGGCTACCTTTACAAACCATGGTGCAAGAGCTCAGACATATGATATTGAAAAGATAATCGACACTGGTCTATGGGAAGTTACATCTACAACAGCTTTAAGAGATTATGAAATATACCATCCATGGATTAAGGAACTTGACGATAAAGGCTATCCAAAGAAAATAGAACTTGAACCAAATCAGTCAGAAGTTGTAGAGTATAGCCTTAGAATTAAAACACCGGATATTCAGTATTATAACTTTGCTCTAAGGGCAGCTGAGTCAGGAGTGGAGAATCCAAGGGATACAGTTGAAACTACATTTAGGCTTAATAATACTAGAATTGAGCCGCCTGTATTTACAGGATTTAGAGACAATGGATTTGATGTTACATTAAATGCTCCAGAAGAGATAAAATATGACTTAAGAACTGAGACATATGAGTTGTATCTCCGTTTTGAAAAAGATGGAAGGTTCATTGATCCTGAAAAAATATTTAAACACATTCAGATTGAGGAGAGCAATCTAACACCTGAATTAGAAGGTTTAACTTATAACTATATGGTAGATGGTAGAGGAAATTTATATGTCAGGGTAACTATAGATGATGTACTGTTTATGAGTACAGATGAAAGAATTAAGCTAAATGTCTTTTTAGAAGATGAAAACTATCAGGTAACAGGTAAAGCAGAAGTGTTTGATCCAGTTTCACGTCAGCGTAACTCTTTTTCAGATAAGGTAAGAGCAAGGTAAGTATAAACTGACAAAAAGCCGTCTCATTCGTTAAAATGAGGCGGCTTTTTTGGCTGTTAATATATTGTTTACAACTTTAAAACAAAAATCTTGTTGAAAAAGATAAACAATTATAATACAATTAGCTTTGTGACTAAAAATAGCACTTGGAGTTGTGACATTAATGAAATATAAAACAGGTTGTCTTATAATACACGGTTTTGGAGCAACTACTTCAGAAGTTGAGCCTTTAAGCAAATATCTTAAGTCGAAGGGGTTTGTGACATTTTGTCCATCCCTTAAATACAGTATGGAAAACAGAAAAGCATTTTCTAACACAAGCTATAGCGAATGGATACAGTCAGCAGAATCAAGCTTAAAGTATCTTAAATCTAAATGTAAAGACGTAGTAATAATAGGTTTTTATATGGGGGGGCTTATTGCGGCAAATTTTGCTGCAAGGTTTAAGATTTTTAGTTTAATTACCATAAACACGCCTATATATTACTGGAATATTAAAAACATCTATTATAATATACTAATAGATTGTAGGACAGGAAATTTCAACAATGTAAAAAGATACATGAAAACGCCAATTGAATTTTCAATATCTGAATTGATAAATTTTAGATTGCTTATTAAAAAGACAAAGCCTGTTTTTTCGAAGGTAAAAGTTCCAATGTTTATTGGACAAAGTCTTATGGATGATGCTGTTCAATATAGAAGTGCAGAATATATTTATAAAAAAGTGTCATCCAACTTAAAGGTTTTAAGGTGTTATGATAATCTAAACCGTGATTTGTCTAATTGTTCTAACTCAAACTTAGTTTTTACTGATATTGAAGAGTTTATAAAGCAAGTCACTAAAAGAGAAAATGGCATTGATAAAAGGTTGCTGCCTAGCTTTAAATACCTAGACGGTACTTACAATTGATAGTTTATCTACAGGATGTTATTTTTAACAGCAAAAACTGCAAGTTGTGTGCGATCTTTTAGGTCTAACTTGTCAAGCATTTGTGAAATGGCGTTTTTAACAGTTCCCTCAGTAATAAACATTTCTTTTGCAATTTCTTTGTTATTTTTCCCATCAACAATTAAATTTAAAATTTTAAGCTCTTTTTTACTTAGTCTTACATTTGTACCATTTGTTTTAACAGATTTCTTATTTTTCTTGTTAGACTTTTCCTTATTACCTGCAAAAGTACTTAATGTACTGTGATGCATTATACTAAATCCCCTAAAAACACTTTTTACGGCAAGAATTAATTCGTCAGGAGAAATATCCTTTAAAACATACCCATCTGCACCATTTTTTATTGCCTTTGATACATTTTCTTCGTCATTGAAGGTTGTTAAGATTATAACCTTAATTTTATCATATTTTGATTTAATAAGTTCTGTTCCTTCCACGCCATCACATTGAGGCATCATAATATCCATTAAAACAACATCAGGACTGAGTTGCTCACAAACAGATAATGCTTCCTTTCCGTTCCCTGCTAAGCCAACTACTTCTATATCACTATCTTGTTCAATAATAAACTTAAGGCTTTCACGTAATATAATTTGATCATCAACAATTATTACCTTAATCATATTAATTTGACACCTCTTTATCAAATATTATGGTTTTCTCCAAAAAGCACACTATAAGAATCAATTATTTAAAATATATATTTTTAATCCAGTGGAATTTTCAATCTAATATTAAAACCGCTTTCCCCGTCAGAACCAAAAACAATACTTCCACCTATATCTTTTACCCTTTGAGTCATTGAAGTCAACCCAAAGCCTTTTTTTAGTTTTGAGCAGCCTATTCCATCGTCAAAAATAAATAATTCTATTTTATTATTTATAGCTCTTAATATTATAGTAACATTTTTTGCCTTACCATGTCTAAGAGAATTTGTAAGGGCTTCCTGACAAATTCTAAATATAACGCTGGAAAATCTGGGGTTGATATCGATGTTTTCTATGTTATGTGAAAAATCAATATTTACGCCGGAAGGTTCAAAATCCTTTGTCAGGCTTTTAATAGAGCTTAGTATGTCTGAATTTTTTAAATTTTCCGGTGCCAGTCCCTTTATTGATCTTCTCAGTTCTTTAAGCCCCTCTCTGGCTACATTAAGTGCCTGGGAAAGCTTTTCTTCAGTTTTTTCAGGGCTTTTTTTACATGTAATATTGCTTACTTCTAATAGAGAAATGAGTAGAGTCATACTGTGTCCTAAAGTATCGTGGACATCTTTAGCAAATCGGTTTCTTTCTTTAGCTATGGAGAGTTCTTCAACTGTGGCTGCATACTCTGACAGCTGCTGGTTCATAGCTGTTAGCTCAGCATTTTTGTCATTTACTTCATCTAAAAGGTTTTTATAATCTGTTATATCGTTAAATAGAATAATTCGTCCTAAAAAATCTTGTTTTTTGCCAAACAAAGGTTGTATATTAACACGGAAGCTCTTTTTTTGTGGAGAAATTATATCTATTTGACCACTTTCACTGATAGCTGATGTATCATTTATGGCATTAATAAGTTTTTCGGATTCAGCAGTCAATGATACAGTTGACTTTAAATACTTTGTAAATGTTTCTATATCATCGTATATACGTATTTTTTGGGTGGTAGAAAAAGTATCTAAAAAAGATTTATTAAAATTATCTATTCTATTTAAACTATCTACAACTATTATTGACTCATTTAAATTGTAAACAATTTTTCTAAATGCAATGGGAACAATGTTTAAAAATCTATATTTAAACATTGCTATGGAAAACAGTAAAAGAGATATTGCAAAACTAACTGGAGTAGGATCATAGCCCTTAGGTATTATGTGTATATTAGTGGCAGCATTAACAATATAGAAAATATTAGCCAGTGTTGGTGTGATTGCGGCAAATATCAGTATAAATGTGCGTTTTCGTGCATAGCCTATGTTCATAATAGAATACCTTATAAGGAGAATAGTTCCAATCAATACGTATAAATAGGACAAACCTAAGTGAATCCAGAAAAAGGGGCCATAAACAGTCTCGTCCATTGTAAATTGAAGATAAAATTTGTTGTGCAAAGTATTTGTAAGCAAAGTAATGTATACTAAAATAGGTGGTAGAAACATAAAATATATTAGCTTTCTTTTTTTTAGAAAACTACTAAAAGTATAAATAAGGCAAAAAAGAAGCCAGCTTGAACCTACAAAGGAAATAGCTAAATATTGAAAGTATATAGAAATATACCGTGCTGTCAAATTATTTGAAAACAAAAATAAAATATGACCAAAAGACCATATAAAAATTATTATTTGACACCATAAATAATTATAAAGCAAAGGTGTTTTTTTTCCTTTTAAAATAAAGAAAATAATCATAAAGAGGGAAACTAAAACAGATATAGATTGAAGAAATATTTTTGTGTCAAAATAAAAATCCATGGTTCACCTCACAAAAAACCTTTTTAAACTAAAATTCTTTTACAAGAAGGGCTCTTACATAACCTTTATCCTTTGTTGTTGAGTCTATATAAAAACCTAAATTGTAATAAAAAGAAATTAGCTCCTTATAAGTTGAAGCAGTATGAAGAAAAACTTTTTTTACCTGTTTTGAAACAAGAAAGCTATCTACCAAGTTAATAAAAGCTTTTCCTATTCCAGCGTTGTGGTATTTAGGTAAAACTCCAAATCTACTTATATATGCACTTCTGTCATTTTGAATGGATACCCGTATAGTACCTGCTGGGATATTATCAACCAATGCTATAAAAACTTCCTTGTTTTTTATGTCATTTTTAACATCTTCTATTGTTTCGTTTACTGGCTCTATAGAAGCACTAATTCCAGTACGAACAATGTAATTGTTAAAAGCCTCTTTTACAATATTGTGGATTGTCTCTGCGTCAGATTCTATTGCTTTTCTAATAATAAATGAATAATTCATAAAACACCACTTTTTTTAAAATACTTATTTCTATTACATTCACCTGAAAGTAATATTATTCATGTATTAAGTTATTTCTAAGACATTTTTTATCCCATTAATAGAGCCATAACAGCTTTTTGTACATGTAGTCTGTTTTCCGCTTCATCCAATACAACTGAATGAGGACCATCTATTATATCACCTGTAACTTCATATCCTCTGTATGCTGGAAGACAGTGAAGAAAAATAGCATCTTCTTTAGCTTTTGAGAAAAGGGAAGAATTCACCTGATAAGGCATAAATGTTTTAATCCTATCTTCCTTTTCTGTTTCCTGTCCCATGCTTATCCAAGTATCGGTATATACAACATCTGCATCTTTAACAGCTTTTATAGGATCTTGGGTCAGTACAATGTTAGAGCCTGATTTCTTTGCATCTTCCAATGATTCTGATACAACCTGGCTGTTACATTGATAGTTTTCTGGTGATGCAACGTATATATCCATGCCTGTTTTGGCACATCCGTAAAGAAGAGAATGTGCTATATTGTTACCATCTCCAACATATGCAAGTTTTAACCCCTTTAAAGTTTTTTTGTGTTCATATATAGTAAATAGGTCAGCCAAAATTTGGCATGGATGAATCAAATCAGTGAGTCCATTTATAATAGGTATACTTCCATGCTTTGCCAAATCCTCTACATCACTTTGTTTGAAAGTACGTATCATTATGCCGTCTATATATCTAGAAAGCACTTGGGCAGTATCATATATTGACTCACCTCTGCCTAATTGAATGTCATTAGAACTTAAGAATATTGGATAACCTCCCAATTGGTACATTCCTGTTTCAAAGGATACTCTTGTTCTGGTGGAAGATTTTGCAAATATCATGCCAAGAGTTTTCCCAGACAGTATTTTATGGGGAGTTCCTTCTTTAAGTTGCTTTTTAAGTTTTTCAGCCAGAGTTAATATATTTTCTATGTTTTCAGTTTTTAAATGATGTAGACTGATTAAATGCTTCATATTGTACACCTCCATTAGTTTAAAAAATTTAAAACTCAGATAAAATATTATCTAACATGTCTGTCATTTTGTCAATATCCTCTTTTGAAATAATTAATGGGGGCAATATTCTAATAATGTTATTGCCTACGTTACCGATAAGATATCCCTTATCAAAACACTTATTTTTAATTTCTACAGCTATTTCTTTTGAAAACTGTATTGCTATCATAAGACCTTTCCCGCGTATATCTTCTATAAAATTATATTTTTTAGACAGTTCTGATAGTTTTTCTATAAAATAAGTGCCCATCTTTTCAGAGTTTTCAACCAGCTTTTCTTCCATAATAATTTCCATAGAAGCCAGTGCTGTACTACATGCAAGAGGGTTGCCTCCAAAAGTAGAACCGTGGTCTCCAGGTTCAAACGCATCTGCTACATGTTCTTTAGCACATAGCGCACCAATTGGGAATCCTCCACCTAAAGCTTTTGCTAGGGTGAATATATCTGGTTCAACATCAAAGTGCTGGTATGAAAAAAGTTTGCCTGTTCTTCCAAGACCACTTTGAACTTCGTCAAATATTAACATTATGCCTTTTTCATCACAGAGTTTTCTGACCCCTTTTAAGTATTCAGAAGTAGCTAGATTAACTCCGCTCTCCCCTTGAATTGGTTCAATCATCACGGCACAGGTGCTATCATTAATTGCCTTTTTCAGTGCATCAAGATTGTTAATAGGAACACTTAAAAAGCTTGGTGTAAGTGGGCAAAAAGGTTTTTGATATTTGTTTTGGCCAGTTGCAGCTATAGTTGCAAGGGTTCTGCCATGAAAGGAGTTGGATAAAGTAATTATTTCAAACTTTTCTCCCATTCCTTTTTTCTTAAAGTAAATTCTTGCAAGCTTAATAGCTCCTTCATTTGCTTCAGCACCACTGTTGGCAAAAAACACCTTATCAGCACAGGAGTTTTCAACAAGTAATTTTGCCAGCTTAGCTTGGGATTCTACGTAATAAAGGTTTGAACAGTGAATAAGTTTTTCAGCTTGGTTTTTTACAGCATTAACAAGCTTAGGATGAGAATGACCAACAGCACTTACTGCTATTCCAGCAAAAAAATCATAATATTTGTTTCCATCAAGATCCCATAAGTTTATGCCTTTTCCATAGTCAAAGCAGACAGGAGTTCGGGTTCCAAATGTATTCATAAAATATTTTTTATCAAAATCAATTATTTCATTTAAATTCATATATAAAACCTCCTAGAGAAATTTTACTTATAATTATACATAAAAATGCATAAAAATGCAATAGTTAAAATTAAAAAGAAGCATACAATAAATATAAAATTTATTCTATTAAAAAACATTTTAAAAGCAAGTTTTAAAAGATATGGGACTATAGTGAGAGAACTCGTTTAGCTAAAGCTAAACATCGAGGCTTCAGGTGCAGTTTTAGAATAAGATAAAAGAAAAGATTGATATAACTCATATAGAGTATATTAAAGGTGTTTTTTTATAGAGTTAACAAATTCACTTTGAAGTTTTGATTTAACTTCTTCAATATCAGTGAAGAAGTTAGAAAGACTATTGTTATTTTCTTCATGCATTTCAATATACTGAATTCCATAGTCAATAATATCATCATTTTTAAAAATAGTTCTTACAATTTTGCCTTTGGCAGAGATAGTTTGTTTATTTGGAAGATATATAAAGCATTCGATTTGTTTGTCTTCAGGTTCTAAAATGTCCTTGCAATAAAAAGCCATGCCTACAAGACTTATATCGTGAATTACTGCAAAATATTCCTGATTGTCATCCTCTAATTTTATGTTTGCAGCTAAATATGCATCAACTCGAGGGAAAACACGTTGGTTTTTTAGTTCAGTTACATTAAGAACATTAATTGTAACTGAACTAGGAAATTCAGGATCTACTTTTGTTACTTCTCCTTTAAATACATATTCTGAATTTTCATTTGAATATTTAATTAAAAAAGGCTGACCTGGCATAATAATACTTTCGAGATAGTCGGTTAAAAGGGCAACAGTAACCGAACGATTTTTTACTTTATATATAATATTTTGAGTCCAAACATTACAAAAAGATAGTCTGGTGCTAATTACCATACCTTCTTTTAGTAATGATGATACAATGTTTTTTCTCAAAACAACCAGGCCTCCTGTAATTTACAAAGTAGTGTCCCCTTTATCTATTCTTCTTTTTCTGTTAAAATCCTTCAAAATAGAGTGAAAAATATTATTTAACATGATTTCATAGCTTTTCGTTTTCAAAGTATAGATTTTTTTCTTTCATAATCATGGTGCCAATACCTTTATTGGTAAAAATCTCAAGGAGAAGACAATGGGGAATTCGACCGTCCACAATATGTGTTCTGCCAACTCCCTTTTCGAGAGCATCGATACAGCCTAAAACTTTTGGAATCATTCCACCGTTTATTACATCTTTATCAATTAGCTCATGAGCTTCTTTTGCAGTAAGTGCAGGAACTATTTTGTCATCCTTTGTTTTTACTCCTTCTACATCAGTTAAAAGCATTAATTTTTCGGCTTTTAAAGAAGCGGCTATTTCGCCTGCAACGGTGTCGGCATTTATATTATAGCTTTCACCGTTTTCCCCTACACCTATAGGAGCAACAATGGGTATATATTCGTCTTTTGCTACAAGTTCTATTAGCTTGGAATTAATCTTTTTTATCTTTCCCACATACCCTAAGTCTACTTCTTCTCCTTTCACAGAAGTTTTGTACTTTTCACACTCTATAAGCTTTCCATCTATTCCACTTAAACCAATTGCTTTTCCACCCATTTGATTAAGTAAAGAAACAATTTCCTTGTTTGTTTTACCAACAAGAACCATTTGAGCAGTTTCCATCGTTTCCTTATCAGTTACTCTAAGGCCGTTTATAAATTCACTTTTAATGTTGAATTTATTAAGGGCATTTGTTATATCAGGACCTCCACCGTGTATAACGACAGGATTCATTCCTATATATTTAAGAAGAGTGATATCTTCTATAACAGAGTTTTTTAACTCTTCATTTATCATTGCATTTCCACCGTATTTTATAACCACTGTTTTCCCAAAAAGTTTTTGGATATATGGCAGGGCTTCAATTAGTATCTCTGCCTTTTTTATAATGGTTTCCATAGATACTTTCAATTTAATACCTCCAAACAATCATTTTATAAACTGTATATTAATTCGTACATTTACTAAATACACCTGTTTTATAGATAAAGACTAGGAGTTTTAAGTCCTAAGTGTTCAGGCAGTCCAAACATAATATTTAAATCCTGTACTGCTTGCCCAGAGGCTCCTTTGCCTAAATTGTCCAAGGCTGACATTATAATCACTCTACCTAAACGCTGATCTACAACAAGCCCTATGTCTATATAATTTGAACCTGCTACGTATTTGGTTTCAGGTAAACTACCTTCATCCATTACTCTAACAAAGAATTCATCTTTATAGTATTCCTTGTACATGTCAATAATTTCCTTTGAGGATTTCTCACATGTTAAATCTGCGTACGTTGTACATAGCATGCCCCTTTTCATAGGTGCAAGATGGGGTGTGAAAGAAATCATTACATCTTCCTCAGCTAAAGAAGATAACTCCTGTTCAATTTCAGATGTATGTCTGTGATTTGAAACTTTATATGCTTTGAAGTTTCCAGTGCTTTCACAAAACTGAAAAGGTAAGTTGGTACTTCTTCCTGCACCTGTTATTCCAGAAGCTGCATCGACAATTATACCTTTTGTATTTATAAGTTTATTTTTTATTAATGGTGCAATGCCTAGTATGGAACAAGTAGGGTAGCAACCTGGGTTGCCAACTATTTTTGCATCTTTAATCCTGTCTCTATAAAGTTCAGGCAGTCCGTAAACAGACATATCGAGCAAATGGGGCATACCGTGTTGGGTATGATACCATTTTTCATAGACTTCAATTGAATTATAGCGAAAGTCCCCGCTGTGATCTACAACTCTTTTGTTTTTTTCTATAAGTTTTGGAATCACTTCTTTTGAAATTCCATGGGGCAGAGCAGTTATAAAAACATCTGCTTTGTCAGAAATATCATCTATATCAAGTTTTTCACACTCCATGTCAAATACATTCTTTAAATTTGGGTACACATCAGATATTTTCTGACCTGCAAAACTGTGTGAAACCACGGTGCTTATGTTGATTTCAGGATGATTTTGTAAAAGCCTTACTATTTCTATTCCTACATAACCAGTAGCCCCTATTATACCTACATTTAACATTTTACTTACCTCCATGCTTAAATATAATATTAAGAAAAATACTATTCTTTATATATGATATATTATTATAATTACCATCGTTATAATTATACATATTAATGCATAAAAATTCAATATCATTTTTGTATAGAGGGTAAATGCCCCTTAATTTTTGACATATATGTGGCGAAAAAACCTTTGAATAAGGAAGCATAAAACAAAAACATTATTAAATAGTATGTCCTTTTATGCAAATTTACTAAATAGAAAAAAATTTTTTGTTAAAAAGTATACTAGCAGAGGTTAGCCTGACATGTTATATTAATATTAAATACTGTTCAAAACAAAATAGGAGGGGAAAAAATGGCAAGTGTTAAGCTGAAAAATATGTATAAAGTGTACCCAGGTGGGGTTACAGCTGTTAATGATTTTAATTTAGATATTGAGGATAAGGAATTTATCATATTGGTTGGTCCTTCAGGGTGTGGTAAAACTACAACACTTAGGATGGTTGCAGGACTTGAAGAAATAACTGATGGAGAATTGTATATAGGAGACAAATTGGTAAATGATGTTGCTCCTAAAGACAGGGATATAGCAATGGTTTTCCAGAATTATGCGTTGTATCCTCATATGTCAGTGTTTGACAATATGGCTTTTGGTCTAAAACTTAGAAAAATGCCTAAAGATGAAATTAAGAGAAGAGTTTTAGAAGCTGCTAAGATACTTGATATTGAGCATCTTCTTGAAAGGAAACCTAAAGCATTATCTGGAGGTCAGAGACAGAGGGTTGCACTTGGTCGTGCAATAGTACGTGAACCTAAGGTTTTCTTGATGGATGAGCCTTTATCTAACCTTGATGCAAAGCTTAGAGTTCAGATGAGAACTGAGATAAGCAAATTGCACAACAAGCTTCAAACTACTATTATATATGTTACTCATGACCAAACAGAGGCCTTGACAATGGGTACAAGGATTGTTGTTATGAAAGATGGATACATACAGCAGGTTGACACTCCTACAAATCTTTATGAGCGTCCACAAAATATGTTTGTTGCAGGTTTTATTGGAAGTCCTCAGATGAATTTTATGGATGTAAAAGTTGAGAAGGTTGGAGATGGAGTTGACTTGAAGTTTGGTAAAAATACTGTGAAATTGCCAGAGGGCAAAGCAAAGAAGCTAATGTCAAGTGAATATGTTGGGAAAGAAGTTGTTATGGGTATAAGACCTGAAAACCTTCATGACGAAGCTGTTTACCTAGAATCAATGTCTGACAGTGTAGTAACTGCAAGAGTGGAAGTTGTGGAAATGCTTGGTTCTGAGACATTACTTTATGTAATAATAGAAGAAATTAACTTTGTTGCTAGGGTGAATCCAAGAACGAAAGCTCAAGTTGGAGATTTAATTAAAATTGCTTTTGATACAAATAAAGCTCATCTGTTTGACAAGGAAACAGAAAAAACAATAATGAATTAATTTGATAAAAACTAAAAAATACCAAAGAGGGAAGGTCAAAAAAGACTTTCCCTTTTGTTTTTTTATTTATATAATAATATAAGGGTGTATATATTAAATGTGAAGAACAATATTTTACAATGTTTATTCAATATTTTTATTCATTAAATAACATGCACCCTGGTTTTAATGATAAGTAATTGAGGGGGATGTTAAATTGAGAATTAAACTTTATCAGAATCTTGTAAATCAAGTAAAAAGCATTATTAACGAAGAGTTGGGACTTATGGATGATTCGGGGATTATTGCAGTGTGTTCAAATGAAAAGAAAGTTGGAATGAAAAATCCATTGATATCAGAAATAATGAAATCTGAAAAAACTTTTAATGTTTTTGAAAATCAGTCTTTTCAAAAAATTTATATAAAAAACAAGTTGGAGTTTATCGCATATATTAATTCCACAAATGAGAACAATGCTAAATTTCTCTCTCTTTTATCTATGAATGTTGTTAATTTAAAATCTTATTATGAGGATAAATATGACAAGGCAAATTTTATTAAGAATATAATTATGGATAATATTTTATTAGGAGATATTACATTAAAGGCAAAAGAGCTTCGACTTCCTAATAATGTTTATCGTGTTGCACTTTTGATAAAGACTTTGAAAATAAAAGATATATACCCGTATGAGGTTGTTGAAGGGCTATTTCCAAATAGGAACAAGGATTTTGTCATAATTCTTGATGATGAAACTACAGTTTTAATTAAAGAACTAAAGGAAGAAAATGACTTCAAAGAACTGGAAAATATTTCAAAAGTAATAGTGGATACACTTTCTACGGAAGCAATGATAAAGGCTAAAATTGGAATTGGTACAATTGTTGACAGTATAAGAGACTTGGGAAAATCTTTTAAAGAAGCTAGAATGGCTCTTCAAATAGGCGAGATATTTGAAAGTGAAAAGTCGGTTATAAACTATAATAAATTAGGAATAGGAAGACTTATATATCAATTACCAACAACGCTTTGTGAATTATTTTTGGCTGAAGTGTTTCAAAAGGGAGGATTTGAAACGCTAGACAAGGAAACAATGGATACAATTCAAAAATTCTTTGAAAATAATTTAAATATCAGTGAAACGTCAAGGCAGTTATATATTCACAGAAATACCTTGGTTTACAGACTTGACAAAATTCAAAAGAGTACTGGGCTGGATATAAAAATGTTTGATGATGCAATTATTTTTAAAGTTGCAGTTATGGTAAAAAAATATCTTGACAGCAATCAAGCTTTTAACTATTAATTTTATTCTAAAGCAAACTAAGTTAAAATAAGAAAAATACTCTAGACTGTGAAACTTAAGTTTCTGTAATGATTTCAAACACAATTATTAAATGCATACCTAGGTTCAAAAAAATTATTGCGATTAAAAGAATTTTAATATAAAATAATTAGAGAAGAGGATTTAATCCTTTAATATAGAATAAAACAAATATGGGTTTGACTTTTAAGGAGGTCAACGTGGTAGATTTTAAATCAGTATCAAAAAAATATACAAATGGAACATTAGCACTAAATAAAATAGATCTTCATATTAATAAAGGAGAGTTTGTATTTATTGTTGGACCTAGTGGCTCGGGCAAGTCCACATTGATAAAACTTGTACTAAAGGAAGAAAAAGTTACAGGGGGAAATATACATGTAAATGGTTTTAATGTTTCTAATTTAAAGTCAAAGGAAGTACCTTACTTGCGAAGAAGTATGGGCGTAGTTTTTCAAGATTTTAGGTTGCTTTCTAAAAAAACTGTTTATGAAAATGTTGAATTTGCAATGCACATTACAGAAGCCTCTCCAAAAGAAATGAGAAGACAGGTGCCGATGTCTTTAGGTTTGGTTGGTTTGAGTAAAAAAGCTGATGTATATCCAAACGAGCTTTCAGGAGGCGAACAGCAAAGGGTGGCTTTAGCTAGAGCTTTGGTAAATAATCCATCTTTGTTAATTGCAGATGAGCCGACAGGAAATTTGGATCCCGAAACATCATGGGAAATAATGAAATTAATAGAAGATATAAATTATAGAGGTACCACTGTTATTGTGGCTACGCATGAAAAGGGAATAGTAAATTCTATGAAAAAGAGGGTAATTGCTATTGAAAAAGGTCAAATTATGAGGGATCAGGAGAAAGGACAATACGAAAATGAAGCTGAGAACAAGCAAATATATATTTAAAGAAGGTATTATCAACACATATAAAAATATATTGATGTCTTTTGCTTCTATGGCTGTAGTTGCAGCTTCACTAATTGTACTTGGTGGATTTTTGGCGACTATGTCAAATATAAATCATAATGTAGAGCTGCAAAGTGAAAAGCCGGAGATGGAAGTGTTTTGTGATGCGGAACTTGATGATTCGCAAATTGGGTCTATTGAATGGCTTATCATGGGAGATGACAGAATAAGGGAATATACCATGGTCACGAGAGAAGAGGCCTATGAACAGATGCAGGAAATATTAGGAGACAACAAATCTATAATGGAAGGTCTTGGTGATGATTTTTTATCTGTTTCCTTTACAGTAAGTTTAAATAATTCTGAAGATGCAGAAGATGTAAAGGAGAAATTGCTAGCTTTTCCAGGAGTGTATAATGTAGCATATTCAGAAGAAGCAATAGACTTTATGAGTAGAATCAGTCATTGGGTTAGAGTAGGAAGCAGTTTTGTGCTTTTACTACTGATTATAGTGTCTATTGTAATTATATCTAACACCATTAAATTAGCTGTGTTTTCAAGGAAGAAAGAAATCAATATAATGAAATATATAGGTGCAACTGACTGGTTTATTCGCTTGCCATTTATTGTAGAAGGTGTTATTATAGGTTTGATAGGAGCGATTTTAAGTTTTAGTATAGTGAATTTTGTTTATTCTAAAGTGTTTGATAGATTTGATTTAAATATTTATGGTTTGGAGATAGTTGATAAAAGTGAGATTTATTTTAGTCTTATTTCAAGTATGTTGTTAATAGGTGTACTTGTAGGGGCTTTAGGAAGTGCAGTTTCAATACGTAAATATTTGCGTGTCTAAGAATTTAAATATTCTTAGACGTTTAAATTCAATCTTTTTTTGGGAGGTAGAAATTGGTGAAAAAAGTAATACAACTTAGTGTATTAATATCAATGATGCTTATGGTTATAATTCCAGCATATTCTGATACTCTAAGCAACACACAGAACCAAAGAGACAATGTTCAAAGTGAAATTAATGAGGTTACGTCTCAACAAAGGGATGAAGAACAGAGGTTAAACTCAGTAAGAAATGAACAGCAATACTTAGAGACAGAACAGGGCAGAGCAGAAAGGGAATATAATGAGCTTCTTCAAAAAGTAGATGAATTAAATGGAATTTTAGAAGAGTTAGATGAAGCAATACTTGAAAGTGAAAAAGATTATGAAAAACAGCTGGAAAAGTTTAAGGTAAGGCTTAATGTTATGTATCAGAATTCTAATATGTCATACCTTGAAATTATAGCAGAGTCAAAAAGTATACCTGACTTTTTTAGAAGACTTGATCTTATTTCAGCTATAAGTCAAAAGGATAAAGAGCTTGTAGAGGGGATAGAGAAGGCTAAGAAAGAAATAGAATATAAAAGACAGCTTGCTGAAGATGAGAGAACTGATTTTGAGAGCAAAGCTTCTGGTGCATTAACAGATTTAAATGATATAAAGGCTACAACTCAAGAGTTGGAAGTTCAGATAAGAAGTATTAACTCTAGGCTTAGTAGTTTGGAGAGACGAGAAAATGAATTAATCGCAAAGTCCAGAAGGTTGGAAAATCAGATAAAAAATCTCCAAAAAACCGCAGATTATACTGGTGGAGTTATGACTTGGCCAGTTCCAAGTTCAACTAGAGTAACATCTCCTTTTGGAAACAGACTTCACCCTATTTTGAATGAATATAGAATGCATACAGGTATAGATGTTCCAGCAAACACAGGTGCATCAATAGTTGCGGCTAATGATGGAACAGTAATAATGTCAGGATGGCAGGGGGGATATGGATATACAGTTGTTATTGACCACGGGGGTGGAATTACAACACTTTATGCCCATTGCAGTCAGTTGCTGGTTAGTAGTGGTGCTTCAGTAAATGCAGGAGATGAAATAGCCAAGATAGGAAGTACCGGCCTATCTACTGGACCTCATTTGCATTTTGAAGTAAGAGAAAATGGTACGCCTGTTGATCCTATGTCATATGTTTCAGGTTAAGCAAAAACAAATCCGGGCTTTCCGGATTTTGCTATATTATAAAGAAAATAAGCATATGATATAATTAGAAATTAACAAAAAGAAAGGGAAAAATATGAAACAAAATGTAGTAAAAAATAATATGGGGAGTGTGAGATTTTGAATAATAGTTTTACCAAAAAAGTACTTCCGATAGTGCTTGCCGTTATTGCCTCAGTTACAGTTACATCCTGTGGTTTTTTAGTTTGGCATATAACCAATCCACATATTGTTGTTGTTCCTGCTGATGACCTAGATGATGTTGACAATAGTGGAAGACGAAGTTTTGATCCATCATATGCCATAACTTTTGATAGTAATAAGGTGGATTATGAAAATGTAAAAAGATACAAAAACGTATATAATCTTTTAAACGAGTATTTTTATAAAGAAGTTGATGAAGATGTTTTGCTTGAAGGTTCCATTGCCGGTATGGCGAATTCGTTGGAAGATCCTTATACTGTCTACTTTACAAAAGATCAGATGGAGCTTTTTATGGAGAGATCTCAAGGCAGTTATGTTGGTATTGGTGTGACAGTTAATATGCCTGATGATGGTATTTTAACTGTAGTTGAACCATTTGAAGATTCGCCGGCTATGGAGGCGGGAATGAAGATGGGTGATAAGATAGTAGAGGTTGATGGTGAAGACGTTACTACTATAGGAGACGACAGCATGATTGTAAGCATGATAAAGGGTAAGGAAAACACAGAAGTTGATATTACTGTGTATAGACCATCGGAAGAAAAGTATATTGATTTTACAATTGTCAGAAAGACAATAAAAATAGTGAATGTAAACAGCGAAATGTTGGAAAACAATATAGGCTATATTAGATTATCAATGTTTGATGCCGAGTCTGCTAATTATTTTGGAAATCATTTAAGCAAACTCATTGATAAAGGAATGGAAGGTTTGATTATAGATGTCAGAGACAACCCAGGAGGAGATTTTGAGCAGGTTGTTAAAATTGCAAGTCGTTTGATACATGAAGAACTTATTGTTTATATGGAGGACAGAGCTGGAAACAGGATGGAACAAAATTCAGGAAAATCAGAACTTGATAAACCTATATCAGTTTTGATTAATGAGTTCAGTGCAAGTGCATCAGAAATTTTAGCAGGAGCCATTAAAGACCATGATAAGGGTACGCTTGTGGGGCAAACTACATTTGGTAAAGGTTTGGTTCAGAACATAGCAGAACTGGATGGCGGTGCAGGTTTAAAATTTACTACTGCAACTTATTTTACACCTTTAGGAACAAATATCCATGAAAAGGGCATTGAACCTCATGTGGAGATTGAGCTAGATGAAGAAAACAAGTATCTTCCAGTTTCGCAAGTACCAAGAGAGCAAGATAAACAGCTTCAGGAAGCTATCAAAGCGATAAAAGAGCAGTTATAATTACAAAAAACTTAGCTCTTTTAGGAAAAAGTTTATTACTAATGGATGAACGCTATTTTCTTTAGATTTTATTATATGGCTTCTGTATTAAGTTTGTTAGAGAATTTAATGCAGGAGCATCTAGTAGATGATTTTTCTAAAACTAAACAGTTATACAATCTTTTGCAAACAATATATCAGTAAATTCCTTTAGCTTTACCTAAACATTAGAGCCTAATGTCCAGTCTTAGAGAAAGATAAAGAATATAAACATAAATGTATTATTTTAACGTAACAAATAATGGAGTCTTTTGTAAAGATTTTGTTAAAAGAAATAATATATATTTGTACATATATTTAGCTCAAGTTGTAAATAATACTTTATGGAGGTGGTGCACTTTGGAAAATATAGATGAAAAAATAAAATACGAAGTGGTTACAGAATTAGGATTATTTGAAAAGGTTAAAAAAGAGGGATGGAAAAGTTTAACCGCAAAAGAGACAGGTAGAATAGGCGGACTGATTACAAAGAGAAAAAAATTGATGCAGATGGAAAAAAAGCAAAAGGCACAATGAGGTTTAAGCGTATCTAAGACTCTGCTTTCTACAAGGTGGAGTTTCTTTTTTAAAGCGTAGGAATTTATAAGAATTTAGTTTTTGTAAATTTCTAGGCTAGGGAGCAGCCTTAGAGGGGAATTATAGGGGGCCCTAGCGAATTTTCTTGAGGGGGTTTTTAAATGGATGAGAGTTTTGCTTATGCAGATTTTGCGTATGTATATGATAAATTGATGTACGATGTGGACTATAAAAATTGGGCAGATTTTATTGAGAATATTTTTAAGGTTCATAAAATAAAACCTTCTCTTATGCTTGACCTAGCCTGTGGCACAGGAAGCTTTACTGTTGAAATGGCTAAAAGAGGCTATGATATGATTGGAGTAGATATATCCACTGATATGTTAAACTGTGCAAAACATAAGTCCTTTGATTTTAAAAATATTTTATACTTAAATCAAGACATGATAGACTTTGAGCTTTACGGAACTGTTGATACCATCATATGTCTTATGGATAGTTTAAATTATATTTTATATAAAAAAGATGTAAAAAAGTTATTAAAAAATGTATATAATTATTTGAATGATGGAGGATTGTTTATTTTTGATATAAACACACCTTTTAAGTTTAAAAATATATTGAAAAACAATGTGTTTTACGATGTGTCAGAAGAAATAACTTATATATGGCAAAATTATTTTGACAGCAAAAAAAATATATGTGAATTTGACTTGACAGTATTCATGAAAGAAAATAATATATATAAAAGAATTGATGAAGTTCATTTAGAAAGATGCTATGAGATAAATGATTTAAAAAAGATGATAAGTGAAAGTGGCTTGAAACTTTTAAATATATATGACAATTTGAAGTTGCGTAAAATATCTTCAAAGACTCAAAGAGGATTTTTTGTTTGCAAAAAAGAAATTAATTAAGTGAACTTTTTTAGCTTTAGAAAAACAAAAATAGTTATATTTATGAAAAAAGAAAACAAAAATATCATTTAGTCTTAAAATGAATAAATTTTAAGAGTTAAGGAAAAATAAAATTATAAAAAATAAAAAGTGGCTCAAACTATGTAAAACGTATGTTACAGCAATAGGGATAAAATATAAGCAAAAAAATCAGATTGACAAGCAATGCAAAAATATGATACAATGTTATAGATTTAGTAAGAGCATGTAAAATGCAAGCTAAGTTAAAGTATTAAGTTCAGGAGGCGTGCAGGATGGAAAAAGGTAAAGTAAAATGGTTTAATTCTGAAAAAGGGTTTGGTTTTATTGAGAGAGATGAAGGAAACGATGTTTTTGTACATTTCTCAGCAATAAACATGGATGGCTACAAGACATTAGAGGAAGGTACTGAAGTTGAATTTGAAGTGGTTGAAGGTGCTAAAGGACCTCAGGCTTCAAATGTTAGCAGGTGCCAATAAGGCGTTACATTTGATTAAAAAATAGCCTAAGTACCCCGGTATGAAAAAGTACCGGGGTTTTCAATTGTCTTTTTTTAAAGTATAGAAATTCATAAAAGTTCTAGTTTTTGTAAATTACTATAATGGAAATTGACGAAAAATTCTATTCATTAGAAGGTTATAAAAGTAACTTGCACTAAAAGATAGGTACTAGTGCAAGACACAGTAATTATGTGAGCATATTTTAATGCTCAAAACAATCATAAATGATTATGAATTTACGAAATTTTGCACTAGAATAAGATAAAAAAGTTGACTATACAATAGTTTATAAGGTGGGATTAGCAAATGAAAGATTATATTGTAAGAGCTACTGCAGAAGAAGGTAAAATAAGGGTGGTAGCAGCAGTAACTACTGATACAGTAAAGCATGCACAAAAAGTTCATAACTTATCGCCGCTAGCTTCTGTTGCTATGGGGAGAACTCTTACAGCCTCAGCTTTAATGTCTGTTTTTTTAAAAGGGGATAAGGATACGCAAACAATACAAATTAAAGGAGATGGACCTTTAGGTGGTATTGTTGCAGTTTCTGATTCTAAGGCAAATGTAAGGGGATATGTCCATAATCCATTGATTTATCTTCCATTAAATGATCAGGGGAAGTTTGATGTAGCAGGTGCTGTTGGTAAGGGGTACTTAAATGTAGTTAAAGATATGGGTTTAAAAGAGCCATATGTAGGATATGTGGATTTAGTATCAGGCGAGATTGGTGAAGATGTAGCATATTACTATGCTTATTCTGAACAAATTCCTACCAGTGTGGCTTTAGGAGTTTTGGCTAGTTCAGAAAAGATTATAGAAAGTGCAGGAGGGTTTATTATTCAGCTAATGCCTGATGCAGGAGAAGAGACCATTAGTTTTATTGAAGAAAGAATTAACAAATTACCTTCAGTTACAGGTTTGCTAAAAGAGGGAAAGACACCGGAAGATATACTGGATATAATATTTTCTGAAAAAGGATTAAAAGTTGTAGAAAAAGCTCCCTGTAATTATAAGTGCAATTGTTCAAGACAGCGTATGTATAAAAATATAATCAGTCTTGGAAAAGAGGAGATAATTGACATATTAAAAAAACAGCAGGGAATAGAGACACAGTGCCATTTTTGTAATATGAAATATCAATTTTCTGATTCAGAGCTAAAAGAAATAATTGAAAGCAAAAATTAATATCGATGGTGATTTAAAACAATGAATTTATGAGTATTATAAAGTATGTTAGAGATATAGAGGCATAAATTCAAAAAAATAAAGTTTTAGGTGTTGACTTTATGAAATAAATTTTGTATACTATTTATTGTCGCTTAAATAAAGCACACTCATGTGGGCGCTTAGCTCAGCTGGGAGAGCATCTGCCTTACAAGCAGGGGGTCACAGGTTCGAGCCCTGTAGTGCCCACCACATGAGGCCCGGTAGTTCAGTTGGTTAGAATGCCAGCCTGTCACGCTGGAGGTCGAGGGTTCGAGTCCCTTCCGGGTCGCCAGTATGCCCAGATAGCTCAGTCGGTAGAGCAGTGGACTGAAAATCCTCGTGTCGGTGGTTCGATTCCGCCTCTGGGCACCAAGGATTTTTGCGAAGCAAATGACCAATGGTGGTTTGCTTCGCAAAAACAAATATGCGGGTTTAACTCAGTGGTAGAGTGTCACCTTGCCAAGGTGAAAGTCGCGAGTTCAAATCTCGTAACCCGCTCCACAAAAGTTCACTGGGATATCGGTGTTTTACACTAACTGATATCCTGTATTTAATATATGGCGCCATAGCCAAGTGGTAAGGCCGAGGTCTGCAAAACCTCTATTCCCCAGTTCAAATCTGGGTGGCGCCTCCAAAAAAGAAGCTATAGAGTTACTAACACTATAGCTTCTTCTTTTATTTAATCTTATAAATCTCCACTTTCTTTTAAAACAAACTTAACTTGAGTTTTTTTCTCAAGCACACCCTCATATATAGATTATTTTATAATTTGAAGCCTTTTTATGTGGGACTTATTAATGGAGAAAAGAAAACATATCAATAATTGAATAAAAAAAAGAAAGTCCTATTCGGAACTTTCTTCATCTTTTTTATCATGTAAATTATAAGTTACACATTTTGAAGACCTTCTTGTACGTGTAGTTTTAGGTTTTTCTTTTGCAGTTTCAGTGCTCTTTTTTGAGGATGCACGCTTTTTAGCTGAAGAACTGGGCTTAGCGGATACCTTGTAACTGCAATTTTTGTTTGTACACTTCTCATCGATCATTAATGATCCGCAAGTACAAAATTGTGCCAAATATATCACTCCTTTAATATGATGAGGGTAAAATATGTCTCTTACCTTTACTGGCACCTGGTACGGATTACCACATAAGGTTATAAGTGTATATTTCGTGCCTCTTTAAAACGGTGTGTTGTAATTATTCCCGTTGTTATAAGTATATCACAAAAAGCCTGTAGTTAGTTATATTTTTTCACTTTTCAAAAATATCTTTTTAAGATATAATGGGCATTGTGATATTATTTTTTCATATATTTTTTCCGATACTTATTTTAGTAGGTATATAAATTAACTTCGATGGGAGCTTTCAGTAATGTTTAAAAAAAAGATATTGATAATTGAAGATACTGGGTTCATGAGAAAATTAATTTCGGATATTTTAATAGATTCCGATTACGATGTTGTAACTGCTTCTACTGGTCCTCAGGGTATTCAAAGGGTTAGGGAAGAAAAACCTGATTTAGTACTTTTAGATGTGGTAATGCCGGGCATGGATGGATTTGAAGTGTGCAAGGTTTTAAGAGAGGATGAAAGTAACAATCTTATGCCTATTATAATGCTTACTGCACAGGAAAATGAAGATGATAAACTTGAAGGATTGGAGATTGGTGCAGATGATTACATAATTAAGCCTTTTAACAGCAGAGAATTGGTGAGCAGAGTTAGAAATACATTAAAGCGAATTGATAGAAACAGATGGGCAAATCCCTTGACAGGCCTTAGAGGAAATATTGAGATTCAAACAGAAATCAATCAAAGAATTGCAACAAGTAAAATGTTTGCAGTTATATATTGTGACCTTGACAATTTTAAAGCATATAATGATGTCTATGGTTTTGCAAGTGGGGACAGAGTTATAAAACTGACGGCGGATGTATTGATAGACTGTACTCATACACATGGAAATAGCTCCGACTTTATTGGGCATATTGGAGGAGATGATTTTGTTATAATAACTACACCTGATAAGGTTGATGTAATTTCTAAAAATATTATAAGGGATCTTGATATAAAAATTAAAGAGTTATATTGTAAAGAAGATGTTGACAGAGGTTATATTGTTACAAGTAACAGACAGGGACAGATTATGAAATTTCCGATAGTGTCTATATCTTTATCAGTTGTTACTAATGAAGAAAGAGAGCTGATAAGTCATGTGCAGATAGCGGAAATAGCTGCGGAATTAAAGAAAAAGGCAAAATCAATGCCTGGGAGTGTATATGTTAAAGATAGAAGAAAAGGTTAGGTAAAGCTTTATTTTTGAGGGAGGATAAAATCTTGGATAGAAAAAAGTTATTATTTGAAAGCTATAATAAGGCAATAGAAAAAGGTTATGACAGGCTGTTTAACGACACAAAGCCTGAAAATATTTTAAAAATAAAAGAAGGAGATGCATCAGCTTTTTTAGATGAGGAATTAAAGGAGTGGGAGAGCACGGAATTGGATATTTTAGGAGGAATTAGTCCTGAAAAATATTTCGACAGTATAGATGACTTGAATAATTTAATAGATATGTTTAAAACAGCATCTAAAATATGTGACGTTGACGTGCCTGAAGTGCTTGTGCGTAAATTGGAATATCATGGCGAAAATGCTTTGGATAAATTGATAGAACTAGCTTCTTCGCCTTCTTTAATAAAAGATGAGGAAGAAAAGCTTATTTCTTTGATGGCAATAAGATTTCTTGGAAGGTTAAAGTATGAAAAGGCTGTAAGTACGCTGATAGAACTTTTATATGATGTAGATTTTAAAAATGAAGTTATAATAGAAGAAATAAATGG
This sequence comes from Herbivorax alkaliphila, assembly GCF_030848475.1. Lineage (GTDB taxonomy): Bacteria > Bacillota > Clostridia > Acetivibrionales > Acetivibrionaceae > Herbivorax. The sequence goes on along the minus strand of NZ_JAVDDS010000005.1, from coordinate 85,098 downwards.
TGCCTTGGTAAATATTGGTGGTGCCTGTACAACTAAAATAGTAAGTATATTGAGAAGCACAAAAGAAATTGGAAATCTTGAAGAGTATCTTTTATATACATTGGTTCAAATTGGTATAAATACTTGCGAAAAGTCTAATTATGAGGATATATATTCATGCATTAAGGATACATTTATAGAAATGGACAATAAGATTATTGGTGCTATTTGCATTGGAGATTTAGGTGATAAAAGAGCAATAACCTTCTTAAGGGGTTATGTTGAAAAAAATATGGATTCAATTGATTATGATACGTTTTGTGAGATTAAGGCAGCTGTTCACAAACTAGGTGGAAATATGGATGATATAAACTTTTGAACTAAGTATTATGCAAAAATTTAATATTGGAGTTAAATTATAGGAGGTAGTTTTCTATGAAGAAAAATTTGTTCTATTCGTTGTTGTTAATTTTTTTGATGTGTGTAAGTCTTCTACTTTCTGGTTGCAGCAGTGCTGATGCAGTTTCTAATGAAATAACAATAAACTTAGGAGATGAACCCTACACTATTGATCCACAACTGGTTTTTGACGCTACCTCAATGAGAGTGATAAATGCTATGTTTGAAGGTTTGGTAAGAAGTGATGAAAATGGTGAACCTGTCGCAGGAGTGGCAAGTTCATGGGAAGTAAGTGATGACGGACTTACATACACCTTTTATCTTAGAGAAGAGGCAAAATGGTGGGATGGAACGGATGTCACTGCATATCACTTCAGGGATGGGTGGCTTAGGGCAATTGATCCACAGCCACAAAATCATGAGCCTTCATACATGGGAGATCTTCTATTTTGCATAGAAGGAGCTTTAGAATACGCATATGGAGAAGGGGACAAAGAAGATGTTGCTATTGTAGCAGAAGACGAAAAAACTCTCTCAGTTACATTACAAAGCCCAGCTCCATATTTTTTAAGCCTTATATCTAATAGCACATTCATGCCTTTAAATACCGATTTTTACAATGACCAGCCTATTGAAAACAATACCACTACATATGCACTGGAATCTGAGACAATTATAGGTAACGGTCCTTTTGAAATAGCTTCATGGGATCATCAACAGGGTATTGTTCTTAAAAAGAATCATTCATACTGGAATTCTGAAAACATACATTTAGAAAAAGTAAATTTTAAAGTGATAACTGATAATTCAGCTGCTTTTACTGCTTTTAAGTCAGGTGAAATAGATGTTATAGATATAACACATGACAGGCAAAAAGAGCAACTAAAAGATAGCAGGTTTCACCTTGACAATTATGATTCTGGAGTTACACAGTACGTATCTATAAACAATGAAGATGATGTATTGAAAAATAGAAATATCAGAAAAGCTCTTGCGTATTCTTTAGATAGGAAAACATTGGTTGAGGAGATTGTTGGCAGCAGTTCTAAAGAGGCTTTAGCATTTGTCAATCCAATTGTAAGAGGAAAAAATCGCTCATTTAGAAATGAAGCAGGGAATTTTTTCAATGACAATGATGTGAAAAGAGCAAAATGTTTATTAAAAACTGGCTTAGCCCAGTTGGGTTTGACTAGCTTGCCTGAATTGACGCTTTTAGTTGATGATAAGGAAACATCAAAGAGGGATGCTCAGGCTTTTCAGGATATGTGGAGAGAAAATTTAGGAATTGAAGTAGAAATACAAGTTATGCCTTTTGATGCTATGACAGATAGAATGATGCAAAAGAATTATCAACTTTCTCTATTGATGTGGGCAGGAGATTTTAACGATCCTTTAGCATATCTTGATATCTTTAGCGCACATAACCCTTTTAACGTGGCATTTTATAATAATACTGATTTTGATAGTCTTTTAGCCAGAGCAACTAGTGAGACGGATAGAGAAAAAAGAATAGATATGTTGATTGAAGCAGAAGAAATGGTCATGGAGGATATGCCGATAGTGCCGGTTTACTATTTAGCACTTGATTATGCCATAAATCCAAGGGTTAATGGATTGGTAAGAGGAAACAGTCCAATTCAGGACATAGATTTATACTGGACTTATATTGAATAGTGAACTCGTTTAGCTAAAGCTAAACATCGAGGCTTCAGCTGGAGTCTTAAAATAAGATTAAAAATCCCCTTTTAGAAAGAAGGGATGAAATTGATATTTTTTGTTATTAGAAGAATTGTGTTCTGCCTTCTAACTATATGGTTGGTTATTACTCTGACCTTTATTCTTATGCATTTTTTGCCTGGAGACCCCTTTACTTCGGATAAAATGGTTCATCCTCAAATTTTGGACAACCTTAAAGAACGATATGGTATTGAAGAGCCAGTGCATGAAAGGTATGTTACATATTTAAGAGGGATAGCAAAAGGTGATTTGGGCATATCCATGGTCTATAGAAATAGAAGTGTGAATTCAATTATAAAAAGGACTTTTCCAGTATCATTAGATTTAGGCCTTAGAGCATTTATAACAGCAGTTTTTGTTGGCTTGTTTTTTGGTATAATGTCGGCAGTTTATAAAGGCAAATTAATTGATTATTTTACTCTTACAATATCTATGATTGGAGTAGCCGTTCCGGGATTCATCCTAGCTACAATTTTCCAATACTTTTTCTGTTACAGGTTTACAGAACTTGTCCGAGGGTTTTTAGGAGTGAATTACAGGGTGTTTCCCGTTACGGGGTGGGAAGGTTTTAGATATACGATTGTGCCTTCAATGGCACTGGCATTTGGAGCCTTTGGAATAATCGCAAGAATGATGAGAGAAAGCATGATAAATACTTACAAGAAAAACTATATTCTAGCTGCAAGGGCAAAGGGCTTGAAGGAAAAAGAAATTGTTTTAAAGCATGTTTTGAAAAATGCAGCATTACCTGTATTATCTTTGCTAGGTCCTCTTTTTACTTCAATAATTCTAGGTTCTTTTGTAATTGAAAGCATTTTTTCAATACCAGGTCTGGGACAACACCTAGTTTCCAGTGTTAAAGCTGGAGATTATACGATGGTTTTAGGACTTTCAATGTTCACTTCTTTTGTTGTTATTATTGTAAATACGTTGACAGATATATTATATACTTTTATTGACCCAAGAGTGAGAATTGAAAAGTGAATTGGTCTAGCTTTAGATAAATATTGGGTTTTAAGTGTAGTATTAGAAAATATTAGGAGTGCAGATGTCGTGGTTTACACTGTAAAAAAAATTATCTTTTGCATAAAAAAAAATAAACTGGCATTGTGCTGTGCTGTTTTTTTAACTCTGATTATCTTGTTATCTATTTTTGTTCCCTTATTGTCAAAAAACAGCTCTTATGCCCAAGATTTAAAAAATACTTTCAGTCCACCGTTGTCAAAGGGTCATTTATTTGGAACTGATGAATTCGGAAGAGACTTATTTGTGAGAGTGTGGGAGGGGGCGAGAATTTCCCTTTTAGTAGGTTTTGTTGCAGCAGTTGTTCAAATAATTATAGGTTCTATATATGGAAGCATATCGGGTATTTTAGGCGGATTGATGGATGAGATATTGATGAGAGTAGTAGATATAATATATTCTATTCCCGATTTAATTATTGTTATACTTTTTACAATGATAATGGGAAGTAGTCCCTTAGCAATTATTTTTGCTCTTTCCCTGACTTCCTGGACAGGGGTGGCGAGAATTGTAAGGGGACAGACTCTAATGCTCAGGGAAATGGAATTTGTTCATGCCGCAAAGCTATTGGGAGCAGGAAATGGAGACATTGTATTTAGGCATATACTTCCGAATTGTAGCGGTTCGATTATGGTTAATTTAATGTTTAGCATACCAGGAGCTATTTTTGCAGAGAGCTTTTTAAGTTTTTTAGGACTTGGAATTAGCATACCAAAAGCAAGTCTAGGAACTTTAGCAAGTGATGGTTTTAGATTTATTATGTATTATCCTTGGCTTGTTATGATACCAATAGTTATAATTGCTCTTACAATGATAAGCTTTAATATTTTAGGAGATATCATAAAATATTGTTTAGAAGAGTGAAAAAAGCGAAACTTTTTAAAAGGTGGTTTAATCTATGGAAGAGCTTCTCAAAGTTTCTGATTTTTCAGTGCAGCACAAAAATAAAAAAATATTGGATAGTGTCAATTTAAGTTTATATGAAAGAGAGATTTTGGCATTGGTTGGAGAGTCGGGAAGTGGCAAAAGCATGCTGGCAAGGTCTATCTTAAAGTTAAATGATGAATACGCATTTGAAAAATCTGGACAATTGATTTTTGAAGAAAAAGACATAGAATGCCTTAGTGAGAGACAAATGTCTAAAATACGTGGAAATAGGATAGGAATGATATTTCAAGAACCTCTATCATATTTGAATCCTGTTTTAAAAATGAAAAATCAGATAACAGAGTGGTTAATCAAACATAGAAATGTTGATAAAAGAGAAGCACTTAAGATAATAATAGATTTACTTAAAAAAATGAAAATAGATAATCCAGAAGAGTATTTAAACTTATATCCTCATGAGCTTAGTGGAGGCATGGCACAAAGAGGAATTATCGCAGGAGTATTTTCTAGTGCTCCGAGAATAATTATTGCAGATGAACCTACTAGTTCTCTTGATGTGAATACTCAGTTATCTATCGTAGGACTTTTAAAAGAAATGTCTCGTATGTACGGTGTTTCTGTTATTTTTATAACTCATGATTTGGATTTAGCTAAAGAAGTATCGGATAGAGTTTCTGTTATGAGCAGGGGAAAAATTGTTGAGGAAGGATTGACTGAAAAAATATACAATAATCCGGTGAAAAGTGAGACAAAGAATTTGTTAAATGCTTGGGATTTTAAAAAAGAAAAAAGCATTAGAGAAGATGAAAAACTTTCGATTATTAAAATTCATAATTTAAAAAAATATTATAAAACAGGGAAAGAAACTGTTAAAAAAGCATTAGACGGAATTGACATTAATATATACAAAGGTGAAACGCTAGGGATATTAGGTGAAAGTGGTTGTGGAAAAACTACATTGGCACGTGTTTTGACAAGAATCCAGTCACCTTGTTCAGGTAAAATATTATATGACGGGAAAGATATATTTAGAGATGAGAAATACCATAAATATGTTCAAATAATTTTCCAGGATCCATACAGTTCTCTAAATCCTAAAATGAAAGTTTTAGATATAGTTGCAGAAGGAATAGATATACAGAAAAAATATAACCATAGAGAGCGTTTTGATATTGTAATAAATTTTCTTGAGAAAGTCGGGTTAGATGAAAGTTTTCATGACAGATTTCCTCATCAGTTAAGCGGGGGACAACGACAGAGAGTGAGCATCGCCAGAGCTATAATAGTAAAGCCTGAAGTGCTTATATGTGACGAGCCCACTTCATATTTAGATACAATATCTCAAAAACAAGTAATTGAGCTCTTTAAAAAATTAAAAAGTCATATGAACTTAACATGTGTTTTTATAAGCCATAATATAAAAGTGTTAAACGCTATAAGTAATCGTATAGCAATTATAAAACAGGGTAAAATTATTTCAATGGAACATAAATAGTTACGCATGTTCCCTTTTTCACTTCAGAATCTATGCTAACTTTTCCTTTGACAAGCTCAGCACGTTCTTTAAGACCGTTTAATCCAAATCCACTTTGTATTTTTTCAGGATTTTTAATTTGTTCTTTTACATTAAAACCTATACCATCATCTGTTATAGAAACAAGTACTTTGTCATCATAAACACTAAAGTCAACTGTTACGTTTTGAGCTTTAGCATGTTTAGATATGTTAGACAGTGATTCCTGAACCATTCTGTATATATTTGAGGCTAAATAGTATTCTACATGGTGGGATGATCCATTTATCTTGAAATCAACTTTAATGCCTGTATTTTCCTCGAAAATAGTAAGTCTGTTTTGTAGTGCAGTTACAAGTCCTTCTTCTAAATATGAAGGTTTTAAATCGTATAGTATAGTTCGAATTTCTTTTGAAGTAGACTTAATAGATGAATTTATATTATCAAGTTCCTCCATGCCCTTTTCAAACATTGAATTTTTAAAATACTTTTTTATCAGATCAACTTTAAGAGAAAGATTCACAACAGATTGAGCAGGGCCGTCGTGTATTTCCCTTGCAATTCTTTTTCGCTCTTCTTCGTGTGATATAAGTATCTTTTGGCTTAATTTTTCCAATTCTATATTTTGCTCTTTATAGTTGCCCAAAAGGTTTTTCATATTTTTATATAGAGTATTATTTTCAAGGGCAACTGCAGCCTGACCGGCAAGTGAATTCATAATTAATTCGTCACTTCGATTATAGGTAATAATGTTATCTAAATAAGATTTATCAGAAAAAATTAACTTTTCATGTTTATTTTTCTTTTTATTAAGTAATTGGATTACTCCTGAAATATTGTTTTCATGATCTTTCATTGGTATGGTAAGAATAGATTTAGTTACATATCCAGTATAGTTGTCAAAGCTGTCATTGTGTTTGTATTTACTTTTAGGACTGATATTGTAAGCATCATCAACTCTAATTGCTTTTCCAGTAACTACAGAATAACCAAAAAGGCTTTCTTCTGTAATAGGAGAAGTGTATGTTTCTAGGTTTATATCAAGGCTCATATTTTTTGCAATGATAAATTTTAAAATTTTATCATCATATTGGTTGCCTTTTATAGAAGTCCAGTTAAAGGTGTTCTTATCAATTACAAGATAAATAGTACCTGCATCTGATGAAGTAAGATTTATAGAGCTAGTTACAATCATATCAAGAAGTTTAACGGTATCTTTTTGTGAAGATAAAGATTTACCTATTTCATAAAATTCTTTTAATTCGTACTTAAGAGAAAGTATTTTATTTTTGATATTTATTTCATTCATTAATTTTTTAAAAAACAAATCCATTTTATGATTATTTACATTTATGAATTCAAATAAATTGTCATATTCATTTAAAGAATCAGGGAAGCTATTGTCGAATGCTATAAGTATATAGTCCTGATTTGAGTATGCGGAGTTAAGGTAAGTGTAGGTATCATCTAAATGTGAGTATTCAACAAATAAGATGAAAAAATCAGAGTCTTTCTGAGGGCTTTTTGAAGTATGGTTTTTCATATCATTAATAAAATAATTTTCATTTAAGTAAAATCTTAATTGAGGTAGATTTTTTTTTAACATATCAAAAAATATGTCATATTTAGAGTTTTCAGAGTTGCATATAAGGGATATACTTTTATTTATCATTTTAGGACTCCTTATGGTATTTTGATTAAATGTTCAGTAATTTTAGATACATGATTTGCAAAAACTAATTTTGCAAATCATATAATTTAGTTATTGTAATGAAAAAAGCTATATGGAAAGAAATCTTAACGTAATATATTATACAATAAAATTATAATTAATTCAAATCTCGCTTCGTTCAAACAATGTGTTCCCTTTCCACGTCGTATTAACATGCTCTATTAGGTGTAATCTATTCATATAATATAGCCCTAAAAATAAATTATTGTTCGAATAAATAAAACGAGAGGAAAAATATAGAGAAAGGAAGATTAATGCTATGAAAAATAAGTCAATAATTGCACTGTGTATTGTTTTCTTGCTTAGCATGTCGGGTTTTACATGTATTGCTTATTCAGATCAGTTTGTATATGGAGATGTTGATGGAAATGGTAGCGTTGATTCATCTGACTACTCATTGGTGAAAAGATATGTATTAGGTATTCAAGATTCTTTTTCATACCAATATGGAGAAATAGCAGCAGATGTAAATGGTGATGGTATAATAGATTCTAGTGACTATGTTCTGATTGTAAGATACATATTAGATATTATATCAGAGTTTCCTGTATCCACGCAGCAGCCACCAATACCAACACCGGAGCCAACGCCAGAGGTGAGTGGAAATGTAACGTATACAATTTTTAGAGCAGAAAATCCTACTTCTGAAGAACAGGACGCTTACAGGCGGATAGAAGAGGCTATGGAAACAGCAGTATCATATTATAACACCTATACCACGATAACAAAGGAACTAGTTGTGTTGTATGAACCGTCTGTTCCAACAGCTGATGGAAATATAAACGGTACAATAAGATTTGGTAATACCAGTTATATGAATCATGTTACTGCAATGCATGAGATTGCACATACTGTTGGAGTAGGAACATCCCATAGCTGGAGAAATCTTATAGTAGATGGTACTTATGCTGGCGAAAATGCAACAAAAGAACTACGAGCTATTACAGGAGATGATAGTGCAACTTTAAAAGGTGACGGGCAACATTTTTGGCCATATGGATTAAACTACGTACATGAGGCTGAGACAGAAGAGGATCTTATAAATCATTGTAGAATAGTAAATGCTATGAAAAAAGACGGACTTTAATATTTGGAGTCAGGCTTGAATAATTTACTTACTCAATATTGAGTAAGTAAATTATTCAAGCCTGACTCCATTATTTTTACTATAGATATTAAAAGTTAATTTGATAAAAATACTAAATTCGTGTTAGAATTAGAATACTTCCAATTAATAAGAAGTGAACTCGTTTAGCTAAAGCTAAACATCGAGGCTTCAAGTGGAGTCTTAAAATAAGATAAAAATGACGAGCAGGAGATTTCATGAGAGCAAAACACAAAAAAGGTGATGATATGGAGTTTAAAAAACCAAGTGAAAAAATGGATCCAATAGCTAAAAGGGCTTGGATTTTGAGTGGATGTGTGTCTTTTGTAGTATATATAACAATAACTATAGTCTTTTACATTTTAAATGACTTATATTTTTCTTTGCCCAATTTTATTACATGGATACTATTAGGGATGAGCATTACTTTGGGAGTTCTTGAGATTTTAATAGTACCTTCTATTAGAATGTATCATTGGTGTTATGAAATAAAAGAAACAGAAGTAGATATACAAAATGGCATTATAGTTATTAAAAGAACTTTAATACCTACGGCTAGAATCCAACATGTTGATACAGAGCAAGGACCTATTTTGCGTTTTTTTAAATTAGCCACATTATCAATTTCTACTGCTGGGAGTGTCCACAAAATACCGGCCATTAAAATGGAAAAAGCTTTATTTTTAAGGTCTAAAATATCAGAACTAGCAAAGGTGAGTGATGATGATGTTTAAAGAAAGAAGAGTTCATCCTATCACCATGTTAAATGAGTTCTTAAAAAAGGCTAAAGCTTTTTTTCTTTATGCCCTAATTATTATAATAGGTCAAAGCAGAAGTGAAGGAGAAGTACATTTTGGTGGATATTTTCTTTATTCTGCAATAATACTAATTGTTTTATATATTGTATATATTTTTTTGAACTGGTTCTTTTTTAAGTATTCTTTTGAAGATGGTATCTTACATATAAAGTCAGGTATATTTATAAAAAAGGAAAGGTATATAAAAAGAGAACGGGTGCAAACAATAAATTTTAAGGCAGGTATTTTATTTAGAATATTTAATTTAGTAACTTTAGAAATTGAAACAGCAGGAGGCTTTTTAGAACCTGAGGTACATATTTATGCAATAAATAAAGAATATGCAGAAACAATAAAAAAAGAACTAACAAAGATAGATGATGTTACTGTTTGTGATGAGTTTAAGGAAGTTAAAAAGACTCAAAATGATGTTAGAAAGTCTTCGAATTGGAAAATTAGTAATAAAAGAATAATATTAGCAGGGATGACTTCTGAAGGGATAGGTTTTATTTTTTCCGTGCTTGCTTTTTTGTTTTCTCAGGGCACTCAAATAATTCCAGAAACAGTTTTAGACAATGCATTAGAATTTCTAAGTGAATTAAGTGTTAGTATAATAGCATTTTTTATTATAATAATCTTTTTAATATCTTGGATGATTTCTATTATAATTGTTTTTATACGGTACGGAGAGTTTGTAGTTTCTAATGACAATGATGAAATTCAATTATCTAGAGGGATAGTTGAAAAAAAGAAGTTAAGTTTTAAACGCCATAGAATTCAAGCGGTGAAAATAATAGAATCCCCTATCAGGCAGATGTTAGGATACGGGTGTATTGAAGTAGTTGTTGCGGGAGGAATAAACTCTGAAAAAGATAAAAAGACAATAATTCATCCTATGATAAAAAAAGAGGAAATAAAGAAGTTTTTAGAGTTTATATCACCAGATAGAATTTATGAAACTGAGTATTGTCCTTTGCCCAAAAGAGCTTTGAAAAGGTATATTATAAGAGGTGTAGCTCCTTTTTTGCTAATACCAATAATAAACTTAATTTTAATGTCTTACTTTGATATTGGTAATTGGATTTGGCTAAATTTGACTTTGTTAGTATTAGGAGTATTCCTTGGATATATAAGATACAAAGATGGTGGTTACAAAATAATTTCTAATAATATAATTATAAGAAATAGATTATTTTCTAGAAAAACTATTTTAATCAAGAAAAAACAGATGCAAAATTTATCATTAGATGCTAATATAATTCAAAGGTTGAATAGTCTAACAACCTTTAAAACAACTGTTTTAAGTCCTATGATATGTGAAAGTTATACTCTAAAGGATATTGATTTTAGTAATGGACACAAAATTTGGAGTTGGTTTTCTAATGGTTAATATAAAGGACAAAATCCCTATTATTTTAACGAGATTTGGACGATGAGAATCGGATACTATTTTTTAGCCATTACAAAGTGTAGTGTTATCGTTTGTAAAGTAGATTATGTAATATGTCGATAAAATATTAGGTGGTTTATAAATATTTAAAAGGGCAATTTTGCATAAGCTGTTCTAAATTCATCTACTCTAATAAAGGAGTGGCAAGTGTTATGTATTCAAAAAAAAGCGGTATTGAAAGAAAAGCAAAAGGTGTTCAAAATAAAATATCTAAAAAGTCTTCTAAGCAGAATGAGGAGCATGACATTTTAAAGTTTCAAAAAAATGCAGGAAACCTAGCTGCAACTCAAATTTTATCAACAGTTTTAGAAAGAGATACAGAAGAAGACGTTGATAAATCACAAAAAGCAGAAAACATACCAAAGCCAGAACATATCAAAGATATTGATTTAATTAAGGAAAAAAAACTAAAAAGCTATAATCCCACCATTAAGCAAAAAAGAGAAGGAGAAGAACCTGAGAAAATGATGGAAATTTCTATGACAAACGGAGAAATTGAAGGTGGAATAAATAAAGATAATGAAGTAACTTTAGTTTCTTCATTAAAGAATACTAAAGATCAAACTGTTAATGAAGGATATATGAAAAGGGTAGATGGGGAGAGATCAAAAAAAGTTGGAATAGAAGAAGAGACTTTTTTGTCAAAAGATAAAAAAGATAGTTCAATAGCTTTAGTTTCAAAAGATTTAAATAAACCAGGTCAACTAGAAAAAGATATAAAAAAAGCTATAAAAAATAATATTGGAACTACATATGAAAAGTTACTATGCTTTTTCTCAAGTGAAAAGGAACAAAAAATTATTGAGGAACTTAACAAAAGAGTTGAGCTTATTTGTGACAGTCAAAGGGTTATTGAGGCAGATACATATTTAAAAAGTCTTGACATAGAAAGTCTTTCAGAGGGCAAGGAAATACTGAATTTATTAAAGGACAGTTTTACAAAGAAAATAGATGGTTATCAAAAAACGGTAGAAAAAAAAGAGCAGATAAAAAAGGTGATGGTTCAAAAGGTTTGTAACACATTAAATAAATTTGAAGCTAAGGATTTATTAATAGAAGAACTCTTAATTATAATGAAAAAAATAGATGAAGATGAAGAAGAAAAAGAAAAAGAAAAAGAACTCCAGCCACAAGAAATAGATAGTGAATAACATTTTTACCAATAAAAAACCTTAAAATAAAGAAGGGAATTATATATATTTGTAGAAAGATAAATAGAGTCACTATTTATAATGACAAGGTAATTATGTAAACATTGTAAATTAAAACTTATCTTTTGTGCAATGCCTTAAGCTTTGGTTTGTCTAGCAAGTAATAAAATATTTTAAAACTTTTAATATTTTATTAAGTTATTGCTATTAATGTTCGATATTAAATGATACAAAAGTTTTTCTGTAAAATGATACAAAAGTTTTTCTGTAAAAAGTTTTTCTGTAATTTTCATAAATAATATACATAACCAAGTAATGTATATTATTATCAAAAAGCAATGTATCTAGTTGTTAAAAATTAAAAACTGAAGGGAGGCATCTGGTTTCAGACGGATAGAATATGATGTTTCTTGTACGACTATTCGATTTGAAATCGGGCAATTATGGCAGAGTATTTATCTCCAGGTGTGTATGTTGAAGAATTTGAATCTGGTGGAAGGCCAATGGAAGGCGTTAGTACAAGCACAGCTGGCTTTATTGGTCTTGCAGAAAGAGGGTCTTTAGAAGGTAACCCAGTGCTTGTAACTAACATATCAGACTTTAAGAGAAAGTTTGGTGGTTATCTATCAGAAAGTGAATTTGGAGAATACCGTTTTTTGGCTTCATCTGTAGAGCATTTCTTTTTAAACGGAGGGGCAAGATGCTTTGTAATGAGAGTTGCACCAAAGGATTCAAAAGTAGCGACTAACCCACAAGACTCATGTCTTAAGGTTTTGGCTAAAAATCCTGGTGCATGGGCAAATAAGGTGAAAATTGTTATTACACCGTCGTCAAAGGCAAAGACTCAAATAATGGGAATAGAGGAAGACAGTGGTGCTGGAACAAAATATCTTGTCAAAAGTTCAGTAGGATTTTTAGAAGGCGATGTAGTTGTATTTAATGACGGCAGCAGCAAAGTATACAATAAGGTGGTAAAAGTACAGGATAATGTACTGCAATTCCAGGAGGACTTTCAGGGTGATGTAGTGGATAAGGACTTATTACCATCAAAAACAATTTCGACATGTGAATTCAATATGGAAGTAAAATATGATGATGTAGTTGAAGAATATGAAAATGTTTCATTTAACGTTCAAGCACCAAACTTTATTGAAAAAAAGATATCAAAATCAGACTTAATTGAGATAAAGTTGGCAGCGGAAAAAACGGAGGAAATAGTTGCACCATACCAAATGGTAGCTGGTGAATCAGATGATTCATATATTATTTCCCTTATTGGAGGAAGTAATGGGACAGCTGCAAAGGTAAAAGCTTCTGATTTTATGGGTGAGGACAATGGACCTGGAAAAAGAACCGGTATTCAATCTTTTATTGATAATGGTGAAGTAAGTATAATGGCCATTCCTGGAATAACTGATCCAAATGTTCAACTGACATTGGTTGCTCATTGTGAAAATTTAGCCAGTAGATTTGCTATTTTAGATATTCCAAAAGACAGCAAAAAAGTTGATGATGTTATAAATCACAGAAACATGTTTGATAGTGATTATGTTGCAATGTATCATCCGTGGCTGGAAGTATATGACATGCTGGATAAAAAGAATACATATATACCTCCGTCAGGTTCAATAGCTGGTATTTATGCAAGGTCAGATCAGGAAAGAGGAGTTCAAAAGGCTCCTGCAAACGAAGTTATACGTGGGTGCGTAGGGTTAGATTGTACTTACAATAAAGGAGAGCAGGATATATTAAATCCTAAAGGCGTTAATATAATAAGAAGCTTTGTTGGTCAGGGAATAAGAGTGTGGGGGGCTAGAACATGTTCTTCAAACTCTAATTGGAAATATATAAACGTAAGGAGATTGTTTATATTCCTTGAAGAGTCAATTAAAGCAAATACTAACTGGGCTGTATTTGAACCTAATGATGAACTTCTCTGGGTAAGAGTGAAGCGTACTATAGATGTATTCCTTACTAATTTGTGGAGGAATGGGGCATTAGCAGGAAGTAGTTCTGATGAAGCTTTTTTTGTGGATATTGGAAGAAATACCATGACTCAGGACGATATTGATAATGGAAGATTGATTTGTGTAATAGGAGTAGCACCAGTAAAACCTGCTGAATTCGTAATCTTTAGAATTACTCAGAAAGTAAATGAGCAGCAGTAATAAAAAGCTCAATTATTTTGATGCTAAGTTGAAAGGAGAGAGTTTGCTATGAATCCTTATAAAAATTTTAGATTCAGACTGGAGATAGATGGTATAGATGAGGCAGGTTTTAGCGAAGTCACAGGATTTGATGCCTCTGTAGATGTTGTTGAATATAGAGAGGGGGATGCACCAGTCCCTACACCTGTGAAGCTCCCGGGATTAACTAAATATGGTAACATAACTCTTAAATGGGGTGTTACCGATTCTATGGTGCTTTATGAATGGCTTCAAGGTATTACTGATGGAAATATTGAAAGGAAAACTGTTACAATAACTGTGCTGGACGATGAAGGAGAGTCTAAAGCTTCTTGGCAGCTAATAAATGCATGGCCGGTAAAGTATACAGCTCCAGACTTTAATGGTATGGGTTCGGAAGTTGCAATGGAGTCACTGGAAATTGCTCATGAGGGATTGAGCAGAACAGAATAGCTTATAACTATAATAAAAATTATTTTTTTGGTGGGAGGCAGAAAACAGATGTAAATCTGTTTTTTGCCTGAGCCAAACACTTGGAAAGAGATAAAAGTTTTGGCTATTTTATTATTAAAAAACGGAGGGGAAATTTATGGCATTTCAAACAGAGTATAATTTTGAGCTTCCTAAAGGTTACATTGATGAAAATGGAAATTTACACAAAAAAGGTGTAATGAGGCTTGCTACTGCAGCAGATGAAATTCTTCCTATGAAAGATCCAAGAGTCCAGTCTAATCCTGGATATTTAACCATTATTCTTCTTTCAAGGGTTATTGATAAATTGGGAGATATAAAAGGAATTGATACTAAAACTGTTGAGAAGCTTTTTACCACAGATCTTGCTTATCTACAGGACTTATATCAGAGAATAAACCAGATGGAGAATCCATCATACAAAACAGCTTGCCCAAAGTGCGGTCATAATTACGAGGCTCCTGTAAATTTTTTGGAGGCGGGGGAATAAGTGTCTACCCAGCTGAAAAGCTTTACAAAGAGGTAGCATTTATTGCCTATTATTTTCACTGGAACCATGACGATATTATGGCAATGGATCACAGAGAAAGAAAACGCTGGTGCGAGGAGATATCTAGGATAAACAGCCAGTTAAATGATTCTCCTAAAAATATATTTGAGGGATTTTGATATACTTTCTGGAGGTGTTTATTATAGACATAGATTTATCAGCTAAAAATGTAGCGAGAAAAGCTCGGTCTTTGCTACTTAACAGATATCCCGTTTCAGGTAATTATTTTATAGTGCTTTTTGGTAAAGCTCTGTTTAGTTTTTCTAAAATAACAGGACTTGAGTCAGACATAGAATATGACACAATTGTGGAAGGCGGAGTAAACTCCCACTGTCATGTTCTTCCTAGAGCTAAAGCCAGTGAAAAAAAAATTGTATTTGAAAAGGGGATAGGTCTTTTTGATTCAAAGAAGATATTAAAGGCATTTCAATTAGGAGTTGCCAGTGATACGGCAGGTACAATTTTGGTTATGAGCAGTGATTTACGGTGTATGAGAATAATAACTATAGATGCACCTTTATTACCTGTTAGATGGAATGCTTCTGATCTTGATTCTTTGAGCAATGATGTAATGGTTGAGAGTTTTGAAATAGTTCACTGCGGACTTAATCCAGAAATACCTAGTTTGGCTAAAGGTATTCTTGTGTCTTCAGCAGTAAGACTTGCTAAAGAAGGAAATCAGATGTTAAATGATGCTTTGTTTGTTTAAACCTAGAAACATACTAAGAAAGTGAGTGAACAAACATTAAACCCTTAAATATAAATATAAATTTAATAGATGCTGGATTTTCTCTTAAAATTATGAAAGACTATTTATATGGAAGTGGCGATAATTGGAAGGGTGTCCAGCTAATTTTGCATAAGGATTACAACTTAGACAATCAGGATGCTTATGGCAGTATTAGCAATTTGCAAAATTATAATAATATATACAATCTTTTTTTGCAATTAAATACAGAAAATTATAATAATATATCTAATACTGTTAATACTGCCTTCCATAAAAAAAACATCCAAAAAATTATTAAAGCCAGCATGCATTATTTGGAATATTCAGGCTTATCTTTTAACCATGCACATAAAAATTTTGAAAATCAGGCAATGAATTTTTTAAAAAACAATAGTGTAATATACAAAAAGTATGTTTTAAACCATGAAAAAAAACGCAATTTTAGCAAGCCTGAAGTGGAGAGTAAAAAAGATTCAAAAGTTCAAGTAGACTCAGTAAAAAGAAAAAATAAAAAAAAGTATAATCAAAAACATATAGCTTCAGATGGTATAAATAATCAAATAGCTAATAAGGCTGAAAATGGACATTTTTTATTTAGAGAATGTAGTTATAATTTTAATGAGAAAATGTTAAACAGTACACATGAAATTTCTAAAATCTTTAAAAGTGTTTTTTTATTAAATGAATATAAGGACAAAGAAAAATACAATAATGAAGTATTTAACATAAAAAATGAAATTTCCAGTCAAGATAGTTTTACAAGTATACTTAACAATAGATACAATAAGAATAAAAAATACAATAACTGGTCAACAGAAACTAATAACCCAAGTAATGTTTTTGAATATTATACGCTGGAAGAAAACAATTTTAAACATAATGGCATTTATCAAAAAAATAATTGTTTTTTTGATGGTAATTTTAAAAAATTAAATGACATAACATTAATTAATAGCGTTAATTCAACTGAAAAGCCAGTGAATTTAAGCGGATATACTGTTGGGAAAATATTCAAATCAATATTCAAAAATAATTATAAAAGTACAGCGTCATTTAATATGAACAAAATTGATAAAAGCAATATAGAAGAGTATGCTAACATATTTAATGATGAAGGTAAAAGAGTTTTTAATGAAGAGTATGCCAACATATTTAATGATGAAGCTGAAAGGGTTTTTAATAAAGTAGATTTTAATAAAAATTTTATATCAAATACCGATGACTCTAATAAATATTATAGTAAAAAAAATGATTTTATAAACAATACTATATACTCAGATTTTAAAGACTTTTCAAATATTATAAATCAATGGAGCGAGCATACAAATTTTGTGCTATCTAATGGGAATAATGAAATTTTTAACATCACAAAAGAGGCATGTAAAGATATAAATTCAATGCAATTCATTAAGAAGTTCATATTATCTGAGAAAACAAAAAAAGATACCGACAGAATCGAAATTGGTGAAAAAGATGGAAGGTTAAATGAAAAAGTTATAAGAGATTACAAAGAAACATATTATGGTAATAAAATTAATTATTACCATAACGTATTAACAGATACAAGTGAAATAAACGGTGATTTAAAAAAGCAAAATTCAAAAGATATTCGTTTACATTATATTGATGATATTACAAATTACAAGTTGCTAGATTTAAGCAGACACATTGGCCAAAAAGTTGTCAGCTCAATATTGAAAAGTGATTATAAAAGTTTTAACAATAAAAATACATCATCTATTTACGTAGAAATAAACAGGCTAAA
The DNA here is from genome assembly GCF_030848475.1 of Herbivorax alkaliphila. GTDB lineage: Bacteria > Bacillota > Clostridia > Acetivibrionales > Acetivibrionaceae > Herbivorax. The sequence goes on along the minus strand of NZ_JAVDDS010000005.1, from coordinate 67,622 downwards.
TAAAAATAACAAAAAAGAAGTTACAAGTACATTTAGCGATGAAAACAGGAGTATTTTTGAACTTGTTAAGGGTGGTTTAATAACTGAAAAAGTAATGAATTCAAACAGCTATCTTGTAGAAAAAATATGTAACTTTATTATAAAAAACAGATTTATAAAAAACAAATCTATCAAAAATAACACAGAATCTAAAGATATAAATATCTTTAGAGAATATGAAAGCAATAATTATAAAAACAGCAAGCTATATTACAAAAAACAGAGCATATTAAAAAAATTATTGGACAATCAACCGTTTAAAGTCCACAAAAATTTAAAAAACAGTGATATATCTCAAAAGGATATAAAACAAAAGCCACAGGTGTACAGAAAAAAAAGTCTTGAAAGAGTATTAGATAAAAAAGTTATACAACATGAAAGTATTTTAAATAGAGAAAGTCATGATTACATAGATAAGCTCAAAATTAAGGAAAAATCAAAAGTCAAAGAAAAGGCAACTAAAGAATATTATAACAATATTAAGAAAACAGAACATTCAAAAAATGCTGGTAATATGTCACAGATTACAGTATATTTATTGACTCAGTGGAAAAATTGGTATAAGGATAATTACGTAAATGCTTTTAAGGTTGGAATAAATGCAACTGGAAACAAAATCTTAAACAGTATTTTTACAACAAACTCACATAATAGACTTATAAATTTTAATGAATCAGTTGACAATAAAGTATTTTCGTTAAAAGATGTACTGCGTCATAAGATGCCTTTTGAAGAGTTTGTGGATGTTGATAAAAAATCACACAATTTAAATAAAGAGATTGAAGATTACAATGAAAGAAATATACACAGGATATTTGACACAGTGGTCAACAAAAAAAACTTCGAAATAACAAGTGACATAGATATTTTAAAGAAAAAAGAGAATAAAAAATTATTTTATGACATTGATAAACAATATGAACTTATACAAGTTAAGGAAAGAAATAATATATTTACAAAATTAAATGAAAAGCTAAACATACAAAAAAATAAGTTAACATTCATTAAACTAAAAAGCCTCTCGAACGGGGAAGAAACAGATTATGCTAATAGTATTATGAAAATAGGTAATACATTTTTGCACAAAGAACTTAAAAGCATATTTGCAAATAAAAAAAGTGAAACTGAATTATTAGCAAAAAACATACAAGAAATTGAAGAAATAGACACTGTAATAACAAAGAAAGTAAATACAAAAACAATCCTAGGTGGAATATTTGAAAAATATGACAGACACATAAATACAACTGATCTTATTAACAGTGAAAGTACATTGTCAATAATAAAGCATTCTGACAAACTAGATATTAAAGAACATGGACATGCTGACAAAAAAGGACAGGATGAAAATTATAAAAAAAACTACCCTAATATGGTGCTTAAGGCAAATGAAAAAGAGAAGAATGAGAATACAAATTTAAATGAACACAAAAAAGACAGTTTGAAACAGGTTCAGAAGAATGAGCAAATAAAAGAAAATATTCAGAGCTTAGATAGCAGTAAATCTAAAAAAATTGACATTGACATTAATAGCATTATGGAGAAAGTCTATGATAAATTAGAACGAAAGCTGGATTTTGAAAGAAAAAGAAGGGGGATATTTTGACTACTATATTTTTAATAATTTAAAGAGAGGGTGAAGAGAGTGGGATTAGACAAGGCGAAAATTTACTATGAAAAAGATAATGAAACAAAGGAAATAGAAGTTCATTTTAATCCAAGCGAATACACTATATCCGCTGGAAATGAAATAGGTTTCACACCAATAACGGGAACAAATGAAAATGTAGCCCAGTTTAACGCAGGAAATGTTAGGCAACTTGATATGGATTTGCATTTTGATACCTATAAAAAATATATTTTAGAGTCAAAAGAAAACAAAGATGCAAAATGTGAAGATGTAAGAGAAAAAACAGATAAAATTACAGATCTTCTTAATGTAGAGCCTACAACACATAGACCCCCGTTATGTCATTTTGTGTGGGGGTCACTAAACTTTGCTGGATACTTAGAAAGTGCAGATCAAAATTTTACTATGTTTATGAGTGATGGCAAGCCTGTGAGGGCAAAGCTTAAAGTGGTTTTTAAAGAAGTAACTGTTGAAGAGAGTTCTAATAGTAAAGAAAAGCCTTTAGAGTCTCCGGATAGAACCAAGCAAAGAATACTAAAGGGAAGCGATCAGCTTTGGACACTATCTAATGAAGAGTATGACGACCCTGCTATGTGGAGAGTTATTGCAAATGAAAACAAGATATTGAATCCAAGAAAAGTAAAGTCTGGAATGGTTTTTAAATTGCCTTCAATAAACTGATTTAAAACCTACAGGTATTTTATTAAGATGCATAAGACACAGATAAAGAAAGGACTTTAAGTTTATGACACAAAAAAACTTGATGAGTAGTGAAAAATATAAATATTCGGATTTAAAAAAACACTATATGGATTTTTCCGTTCCAACTTTCAAAATTTTAATTAATAATAATGATCCTGTGGAAAAAGAGCGGGTTGTAATTAATGATATAAATATAGAGTTAACGGTAGGTTATGAAGCTAGTGCGTGCTCTTTTTCGGTTTTGAACATATATGATAAAGTGGCGAGACGTTTTAAAAAAGAATTAATGGATAAATATTTTGATTTGGGAAAAATTGTAGAAGTTCAGGTTGGATATATAAAGACAGTTAAGGTTTTCAAAGGATATATATCAGAAATCTCAGCAGACTTTTCAGATGATGTGCCGGCCATTCATATAAGGTGTATGGATGTTAAAGGTGCTATGATGAATAACAGATTATCCCAAGTCACAAGTGAAAAAAATGTTGGTAAAGTTGTTGAAGCTTTAATTAAAAAGTATTCCGTGCTATGTAAAAATAATGAAATAAAGGTAGATAAGCTAGCGGATAGAGAAGATTATGTGGAAATAAGTTCTAAAAGTGATTATGAGTTTATAAAAAAATCTGCAGAAGAGCTTAACTGGGAATTTTTCGTTTTTCAAGGAATAGTTTATTTTAGAAAACCTAAAAAGATTACTCCGCCTGTTATTAATTTGGAATGGGGAGTAAATTTGCTTAGTTTTTCACGGGAAATAGGTCTTATGGGACAAGTTTCTGAAGTTATTGTAAGAAGCAGCAATGAACTTCAAAAGGACATATTTGAAAGCAAGGCAAAAAAGACAATCAAACTTGGGAAGTCAGGAGAAAGTGTCATAAAAGATGTTAAGACTCTAATTGTGGATCAGTCAATCAAATCACAAAAGGAAGCAGATATCAGGGCAAAAGCTGAGCTGGAGAAGATTGGGGAAAATCTTGGCAGTGGAAAAGGAAAATGTATAGGCTTGCCAGAAATCGTTCCTGGAAGATTTATTCAATTATCAAAAATGGGTGAAGGTATAAATGGAAATTATTACATTGCAAAAGTAACACACAATATTGGAAGTAGAGGTTTTATAACTTCCTTTGATGTAGGAGTTGATAATTTATGAGTATATATGATCTTTTGTTAGAACCTGTAAAAGATGAAAAAGATGTTATCTACGGGGTTATGATAGGTATTGTTGTAGACAACAACAACGAGAAATTCCCTGGAATGGTAAAGGTTGAGCTTTTAACAAGGGAACCTAAAAAAAATATAACCGACTGGATAAGAGTTGCTACATTAGCAGCAGGAAAGAATCGAGGAACCTATTTTATACCGGAAATAGGAGATGAAGTTTTAGTGGCATTTATCGAAGGTAACATTAACAAACCTTATGTTATAGGATGCCTTTGGAATAATATAGACAAAGTTCCAGACAAGACTTTTAACAAGGACAATCATGTAAAAAAAATAAAGACCAAAGGTGGACATGAGATTGTTTTTAATGATGAAAAGGGGAAGGAATATATTGATATTCATACGCCAGGAGATTTTCAGATGAGGATGGATGATGAAAAAAACAACATTTTATTAAAAGATAAAGATGGAAGCAATTTAATGGAGATAGATACAAAGAAAGGAACTGTGACAGTAAAGGGGAAAAGCAAAGTGGTTGTCGAATCTGGGTCATCTAATATGCAAATTGACGGTGATTCAGGAAGTGTTAAGTTAAAAAGCAATAATATACAGATAGATGGAAGCCAGTCTATCAAACTTAAGACTCAGAGTATGAGTATAGAAGCAGGAATGTTAAATATTAAAGCTTCATCAAATTTAAATGTTAAATCTGATGGAGCTGCAAATATAAAAGGTGCCGTAGTAAAGATAAACTAAGGAGGTGGCTTGTTTTGGAAAATGAGGTCAAAGGATTTTTAGGTCGGGGTTGGAAATTTCCTATTAGGGTAGACAAAAAGACTGGAAGAATAAAAACTTCAGAATACGAAGAGGACATAAAGGAAGCCATCTACATAATACTAATGACCCGGAAAGGAGAACGGGTTATGATGCCAGATTTTGGATGCGATATTCAGAAGTATTTGTTTGATACCAATGACTATACAACATTAAAACTTATGGAGACAGAAGTGAAAAATGCATTGGTGCAGTGGGAACCAAGAATAAGCGAGATATTAGTTGAGTTAACAAAAGACGATGGGGATGCCCATAAACTGTTAATCAATATAAGCTACGTTGTTAGAGCAACTAACAACCCGTATAATCTTGTTTATCCATTCTACATTAATGAGGGAATAGGGTAAAAATACATTCGCAAAAAAAGAGGGGGTAGTTTTCAAGTTGAATATACCTAATATAGATAAAAGAACAAAGGATGACATAATTAAATATATTAAAGAGGTTTCAAAGCATTATACCCCTGAGTGGAGATTTGACACTGATAATCCTGATGTTGGGTCAGCTCTTGCATTGCTGTTTGCAGATATGTTTGAAGAAACAGTCTCACGGATTAATCAGGTACCATATAAAAACTATATATCTTTTTTGAATTTGATTGACATAAAGCTCTTGCCGTCTATATCTGCACAGGGAATTGTTACTTTTAAGCTAAGTTCAGCTATTAGCGAAGGGATATTTGTCAAAAAAAATACCGGTCTTCTATCCCAAACAAATGATGATTCTGATAAGATTGTATTTGAAACTCAAAATGAAGTTTATGTTACTCCCTCACAAATTAAAGATATCTATTTTTTGAGCAGAATTAAAGACAAAATTATAAGGGCATATAGTGATGAAGAGGAGGGTAAATCTGTAAGTTTTTTTGATTTTAATAATTATAAGAATCTTCAAAAACATGCAATTTACTTTTGCCATGATGATGTTTTAAAACTAAAAAATAAGGCCTTAGTTGAACTTACTATACAGTTTCCTGAGGATGAAGAAAACAAGGATAAAACTCTTTATAACCTTACAGATGACAGATATACAAGGTGGGTTTATAGGAGTAATGGAAAATGGTTTGAATTTAGTGAAGTAATTAAAAATGATGATAAAATCATTCTTATGAAAGATGATGACCATCACATAGAAAACGAAGAATTTGAAGAGTATAAAAGCTGCTGGATAGGTTGTGAAGCTAGGGATGTACATGGCATTTCACAAACTCCTATAGACAGTATCTTTTTAAAAACAGAAAACACGGACATAAAGCCTGAAAAAGTTTTTTCACAGGATATAGAAAAGGATATCAGTGGATTTTATCCTTTTGGAGATGAGTTTTCAGTTTACAATGATTGTTATATTTCTTGTCAGGAGGCACTTTCTAAAAAAGCCTCTAACGTAAAAATTAATTTTAAGCTAAAGTTTAATAAGCATAAGCTTGATGTAGTATCACCTGATACAGATATTAACTGGAAAATGATTATGAAAAAGTCCAAGTTTAAAAAACCTGAGGAATATAATATAACAGCAGATAAAGTTGTTTGGGAATATTGGAACGGAGCGGGTTGGGCAAGGCTGTTTATAGATGAAAAATATGACTCTGTGTTTGGAAGTTGTGAAGAAGGAGAAATAACAATAAATTTTACCTGTCCTTCTGACATTGAGCCTGTATGGGTAAATGCCTTTTATAATTACTGGATAAGAGTAAGACTTATATCTGTAGGAAATAGTTTTAAAACAAATGGTTATTATATATCACCATGGATAGAGGATGTATCTTTTAATTACAAGTATACTGACAAAGGACTTAATCCAGAAAAAATATTTGCAATGGATAACACTAAAATCAGTGATGTTACAGGTTCTATTACCACTTCAAATCAAAGTATAGAAATATTTAACATTCCAGAAGATAGAGAACCGTCAATGTACGTAGGTTTTGATAAAAACCTTCAGGGTTCACCTATTAATATATTTTTTAATTTAAAAAATAAAAGTAAAAATCCTCTTCCTTCTTTAAGATGGGAGTATTATTCTGACTTGGGAGAAAAAGAATGCTGGAAAGACTTAAAAGTAGTTGATAATACAGAAAACTTTGAACAAAGTGGGATAATTGCTTTTGCAGGACCTAAAGGCTTAAAAAAATGCAATTTATTTGGAAAAGAAAGATATTGGATTAGGGCTGTTAATATAGACAAGCAGTATGATGCATATTTAGAAAGCTTACTTCCTCAGATTGAAGGAATATATTTAAATTCTACTAGAATTATGAATGTGGAGACAGTGCCAGAAGAGATGTTTTTTATAGATTTACAAGAAGCTAATAAAATGTGTCAGCTTTCACATAAAAAAGTACAACGACACGAGGTGTGGGTAAATGAAAAGGATTTTTTAAGTGAAGCACAGATTGAGTATCAAAAAGATTTATCTACTGAAATAATTTGGGATGAAGTGGGAAGTATTCAAGAAATCTGGGTTATGTGGAGAGAAGTTGATAGCTTTATAAATTCAAACGAATATGACAGACATTATATAATAGATAGAAATGAAGGTAAAGTGTTCTTTGGGGATGGAATACGGGGAAAAATCCCTCCGTCACAGGAAACTGAGAGCATAAAAATAAAGTATGGTACAGGTGGAGGCGAAGTTGGAAATTTAGATGCATGTGAGATTACAAGATCTATAGAAGGCTTACGCTTTGTAAATGAGATATTTAATCCAGTACCCTCTTATGGAGGCTACGACAGAGAGACAATAAAAAAGTCTACAAGGCGTGGAAAGGACATTTTAAAGCACAGAGGGAGAGCTGTAACCACAGGTGATTATGAGGCTCTTGCTATGGAAGCCTCAAGAAATGTAATCAGGGCAAAATGTTTTTCCAATATAAATAAAATGGGTAAAAAAGAAGCTGGCTGTGTTACTTTAGTGCTTCTACAAAGAAATTACAGGCAAAGTGAGACTTATTTTGCATATGAAAGAGAAAAAATTGAAGCATATTTTAAAGGTAAAACTATGGAAACTTTGATGCCCTTTAAATTTAATATAATTGAACCTGATTTCATTGAATTTTCTATAAAAGTATGGATAAAGGTAGAAAGTATTAATTATGTATTTGAGGTGCAGCGTGAAGTATATGAAAAGCTTGAGCAATTTCTTAATCCGATAAATGGTAATTTTAGCAAAAAAGGATGGGATATAGGCAACCTGCCAAATAGAACTCAAATATATACCTATTTAAAAACAATAAAAAAAGTCAATATAATTGATAAAATGTTTATAACAGCTAGTAAAAATTGCGAAAAAGGCAAAAAAGAATGGAATATTGACGAGATTCATAATATACCTTTTGCAGTAATAATAAGCGGAAAACATGAGGTTGAAGTTGAAGTCTTATAGAAAGGTGGAAATCAAGTGCTGCCATTACCTAATTTAGATAATCAAAACTATAAAGAAATATTAGAAGGTATGATAAAAAAAATACCTAGGGTGTCACCCCAATGGACTGACCAAAACTATCATGATCCAGGTATTACGTTGCTACAGTTGTTTTCCTGGCTCAAGGAAATGCAGCAGTATTATATAAACCAGGTGGGAGATAAAAATAATTTAAAGTTTTTAAAACTATTAGGTTTTGCACCTAGAAAGACTGTTCCTGCCACTTCGGATGTGTTTTTTAGAAATATTGTTAAGGATACAGTGTTACCTAAAGGTACAAAGCTTCAGGCGAATGATGTAGTTTTTGAGATACTGGACACTGTAAACTTAGTAGATAATAAAATAAAAAAGATAATATCGGAAAATAATTCTGATAAAGTGGATATTTCAAATGTTACATACTCTAACCAGTCACTTGGGTTTATCTTTGGGAAAACACCAAAAACAGGTTCTAAACTATATATAGCATTTGAGAAGCCTCTTAAAGTAAAGTCGAAAATATCCATGTTTGTAGATATTTATAATAATTATTTTGTAAAACGAAACACAATAGATGATTGTGCTTTTACTCCTTTAGCCTTATTGAAGTGGGAGTATTTCACAAAAGATGGATGGAAGCCATTAAAAATAATAAAAGATGAGACATATTCCTTTTTGAATACGGGCTATATGTTGTTTTTTCCAGAGCAAGAAATGGCTAAAGATAAAGCAGATGATGAAAACTTTTATTGGATAAGATGTACCCTTGAAAAAAATAATTACGATGTTGCTCCAAGAATTAAATCACTTAATCTAAACGCATATAAAACAGTGCAACAAAACACATTAAGCGAGGTGTTAACTTTTAATGGAAATGGAGGGAGCAGACAGGTTTACTCCATTGACTCATATCTTTCATTGTATGGCAGCATAGATATTCAGGTATGGGATGATAAAGGTTTTTGGAGGTTTTGGGATGATAAAAAAGGTACAAGTGGACAGCATCTTTTAAAAAATGTCTATTGTATTGAAACTAAAGAAAATGTAAAACAGCTTATTTTTGATAAATCATTTTGTGAAAATGTCCCCGATAAAGGGAGTTCTAATATACGGGTAATATTAAGAGATGATAATTTATTGACAAATAAAATTTTAGGTGGAAGTACAGGATATCCTGATCAGGAATTTGAAATAGGTGCTAAATCAATAATGGAAAAAAATCTTATGTTACAGGTTGGTAAAGTATCAGATAATGGTGAGATGGTCTGGGAAGACTGGGAAAGGACAGATGATCTTGATTCATCAAAGGCAAATGCCAAACACTATATTCTAAATTCAAAAGAGGGAAAGATAATGTTTGGCAATAATGAAAAAGGCAGTATTCCACCCTCAGGGACTGACAACATTTTGATAATTTCATGTTCTACCTGTCAAGGCAGCAAAGGTAACGTAAAAAAAGGGGAAATAAATAGTTTTTATGCAGAGGAATTTTTGGAGAATAGAGCTTTTTTAAATATAAATTTGTCAAACGGTGACCACGCTTTAAATGGGACAGATAAAGAGACAATAGAAGATGCAATAGAAAGGTTCAGAAAAGATTTAGGCAGTTCAGGGCGTGCGATAACCCTTGAAGATTACGAGGATATAGTAATGAACACTCCTGGACTAATGATTCAAAAAGCAAAGGCTATTGCAAATTTTAAGTCTAGCCATTCTTATGAAGCAGCTGGAGAAGCTAGCAATTGTATCGGACTTGTTGTAAAACCCTTTAGTGAATATGAAAGACCATGCCTTAGTGATATATACATAAAAAACATAAAAAAACAAGTGGATAAGTATAGGCTTATTACTACTGAGGTACGTATTATGTCTCCTGAATATATAGGCATTGAAGTTTATGGTGAAATAGCCTCAAAGTCACATTATAAAAATGCAATGAGGGATATTAAAAGTGTTATTTTCAAATTTTTTGGTGTTTCAGACAATGGTGACAACAGAGGATGGGAATTTGGCAGCACTGTACAGTATGCAGAAATATACGAAATAATTGAAGGACAAGAATGTGTTGATTATATAGTAAGTCTTACATTAAATGCCCAGGGAAAAGGCGTGGAGAGAAATATAAACGGAGATATTATTATTCCTCCTAATGGGCTTGTATACCTTAAAAGTTATGATGTATTTGTTAAAGAGTAAAGAAAAACTTATAAAGATAAAGTACTTATAGGAAGGTAGTGACATTAGATGGGACAAGACACAAAATTCTTTTCCTTAAATGGATATAATGATTTAAGAAATAGTTTTAGCCAAAATATAAAAATTATGTCTGATGGATCTTTAGAGCTAGCAGAAGGAAGAACTAGAGGGACCTTTATCTGGACATCTATAGACAGCAGAGAAAAGGGGATGTCTTGGTATAGAATACTTGTTGATGGTTATATACCCCAAAATGATTTTATAAAGCTATCGTGTTATGTAAATGAGAAAAAGACGATATTTTTTAAGGACAAACTTATAGACATTGATGATTGGCTATTGGATGACTCTATAAAAGATAAAGAGAAAATGGAACTTTTTGAAGTTTTAGATATTGTATCTTTTAATAATGCAAAGGATGTATTAATAAACAATGCAAAGGGAAGGTATTTATGGATTAAGATTGAATTGACTAGTAGTCAGAAAAAATCTCCTATAATCAGAAAAATAAGGGCATATTATGATGTTCAGTCATTTGTTCAGTATCTTCCTGAAATATACCAGCAAGAAAATGATAGTAGTGAATTTCTTGAGAGATTTCTCGGAATATTTCAATCTTTGTATCTTGATATGGAAGAAAAAATTGACAATATATCAAATTATTTTGACCCTGAATGTGTTTATGGAGAGTTTTTGAATTTTTTAGCAGACTGGGTTGGGATTGATGATGTTCATATATGGGATGCTCATAAGTTAAAAGCTCTTATAAAAACATCTGTAAAATCATACAAAACAAAGGGTACTAAGGAGAGTATAGAAAAACATGTAGAGTTATACACCACAGAGAAGCCTTATATCATAGAACATTTCCAGATAAAAAAGTTTAATGATATTGAAAAAGATAAATTAATGAAACGGCTTTACAGCGATAGTCCATATATTTTTACTGTTATTGTTAAAGAGCAACATGTACCTGGCAGAAAGGAATACTCTGAATTAAAAAAGATAATTGACAGTGTAAAACCTGCACATACCCAAGCAAACTTAGTAGTTTTAAAACCTTTGATACATCTGGGGAATTATTCCTATCTGGGAATAAACAGCTATTTAGAAAGACCGACTAAACTTAAACTGGATGGATATTCCACTCTTACATTTAACACAATGCTTGGTGGATAAAAATAGTATCAGAATTTTGATTAATTGAAAAATATTTAATATTTGAAATAGGTTGCTTTCATAAATCAAGATATTTCGTAAGTTGAAAATATTAGGAGTGATTTTGTGATAGAATCAAATGACTATGGTTTTTGCTGGACGGAAATCGATATTGATGTAATAAGAAATAATCTAATAAAAATAAGAGAAAAAGTTAGTAATGATACAAAGGTTATGGCAGTAATAAAGTCTGATGCATATGGACATGGAATGGAGAGAATTTCACAGATAATTTCTAATGAAGGTTTAGCTGATGCACTTGCAGTATCTAATCTAGAAGAAGGATTAAAATTGAGAAGAATAGGGACAGGCTTGCCTGTTTTAATTTTAGAGAATATATTTTCTGAGCAAATACCCCAAATAATCCAGTATGAACTTATACCTTCTGTGTTCTCAATATATTTTGCAGAAAATCTTAACAGGGAAGCGAAACTAAAGGGTATAAAGCAAAAAATACATATAAAAGTTAATACAGGTTATGAAAGTAGTGGAGTGGATGTAGAAAAGTGTGTGGATTTTATAAGAAGAGTTAACGAACTTGAGAACCTAGAAATCGAAGGAATTTTTACCCATTTAGTGTCAGCTTATGATAATAAAAAAAGTCTGGTATACAAACAACTTGAATTGCTTAATAATTTGCTTTCAGAGATAAAAAAAATGCAAATAAACATTCCAATAGTACATGTTGCAAATAGTCCAGCAATCTTAGCTTATCCAGAGAGTCATTATGACATGGTAAGAGTAGGGACATTAATGTATGGCTTATCACTTCCTTTTATAGATACAGAGCATGAGTTTTCACAGGCAATGGAGCTTAAAGCAAGAATTAACAGCATCAATGATTTTAGGCAGGGAAAAATGTTTGGATATAACTGCAAAGATTATATTTGTTCTGAGAAGACTTTTGCCACAGTTTCAATTGGCTATTATAATGCCCCGTTTTTACTGTTTTCTGACCATTTAGATGTTTTGATTAGAGGTAAAAGAGCACCTGTTTTTGGTAAAGCAAGAATGGGATCCTTAATTGCAGATATAACTGAGATTAAAGATGCCAAAGTTGGTGATGAAGTTGTTATATTTGGAAAACAATTCTTTGAATCCATTACCCCTAAAGAAATATCACAACGAATTAATATTGGCGTAACTCGTTGCGATAGCATTTGTTTTTTAGGGAATGGAACTAAGAAGATTTATAAAGAATAGATTGATTTAAAAAAGTCTTAAAACTTTTTTAAAAGAACACCATGTATAGCGGAAAGGAGTGGGTTGTATGAATAAAAGAATTATACTCAGGTTGGCTTTAGCATCAATTATTTTTTTAATATCAGTTTTACAGTTGTCAAAATACAATGAAGAATTTTTTCTAATTGAATCTAGAGGAGATAATACCAACTATCTTAGTGCAGATTTTATAATAGATGAAATGAATAATAAAAACTTAGGGCCTATATTAAAAGAAGGAGACAAAAAATTTAAGATTGCTGTTGTACAAAGTGGAGAGTACTATGCCTATATAGATTATTTCTCAAATATGCTGGAGGGACTCAAAGAAATAGGATGGCTCAATGATGTAGATTTGCCTAAAGAAGCAGACAGCATGCTTTCTTTTTTAGAGGAGTTAAACAGTATTTCATATAGTGACTATGTTGAGTTTTCCGTAGATTTGTTTTTTGACATGGAATGGGATACAGAAAGAATGAAGTCATCAGAATTTTCAAGCATTAAAAATTCTGATAATATTGATTTAATTATCAGTCTTGGTACATCTTCAACACGGTACATATCTAAAATAGGGGATTTTCCTATTCCTGTTCTTGGAGATGGTATTTCAGACCCTGTTGGAGCTGGCATAAGCAAGTCGTATGAAGACTCAGGAAAAGATTTCTTAACTGTTATGTGTGACCCAAGTGTATATTTAAGACAGGTCAGACTTTTTCATGATATTGTTGGATTTGAAAGATTGGGTGTTCTTTATACAGATACAGTTGAGGGAAGAAGTTATGCTGCGTTAAGAGATGTTGAAAAAGTATCCCAGGAAAGAGGCTTTGATATGGTAGGCTTTACAAAATACCTCATTGAAGAGGAAGTGCCTGAAGCTGATGATATGTTTTTAAAGGCGTTAAAAGAGTTAAGCCCTCATATCGATGCTATATATTTAAATCCTAGTGCAGGCGTTAATATAAATAATCTGCCCAACATACTAAAAATACTTAACAATCATAAAATTCCATCTTTTGTCATGATGGGGTCTATGTACGTTGAAAATGGAGTGCTATACGGTGTTTCCATGGAAGAATTAACGTCAGCTGGGATTTACAATGCAAAGAAAGTTGAAATGATACTGCATGGTTATAAACCAAGAGAATTGAATCAATTATTTGAACACAATCCGAGGATTTCTGTAAATCTTAAAACTGCAAAATCTCTTAATTATGATGTTCCTGTTGACTTATTATTGAGTACTGATGAAATATACTATTAAGGACTTAGTTTGCATAATTTTTCTTTTTAAATCGTCGGGATTTTGTCCCTTAGAACAGGCCAATACTTCCAAAACATTTTTTAGGAGGGGAAAACTTGAATAAATTTCGAAACGTAAGCATGATTAAAGGAGCAATTATTATTTTAGTAGTATCTCAACTCTTGACGCTGTTTCTTGCTATTGCTTCTTTTGATGATGTTTACAGAGAGTCATTGATTTCTGAGTTTCAAGTGGTTACAGGTGAGATTAAAGAAGAGATAGAAAGAGGTATAAATCTAGGAAGACCTATAGACAGGTTTACTGGTTTAGAAGACATTCTTAAAAGAGGGCTTTATCGAAAAGAAAATTTAAGTAATATGTTTGTAACTTCTGTTGAAGGAAGGGTACTTGGAGCGACTCAACAAGAAGCTGAATCTACAATTCTTGATATTGGACATGTGGATAACCTAGATATTTATAAAGACAATCAGTATAACATTATAGAATATAAAAACCATTACTATATTGTAGTTCCTCTGCTTCATAATGATGATAACTTGGTTGGATTCTTAATCTCTCAATTTAATAAAAACATTATTACTGAAAGAATTGTAGAAATACTTCTTAATAACCTAGTATATTTTGTGTGGATTTTAATTGGGGCAGCCTGCCTTATAGTTGTATTTCTTACTTTGATAGATAATTTTAGTTCTGAAAAAGATAATAATTTAAAAAGGTTTTTTAACATTGAAAGAAAAAAGATACTGGCTATTTTAGCTGTTCTTTTGATAGCTCAATCATATTATACCTATCTCAATTACAACTATTTCAAATCTGCCTATACAGAAGTTATAGAGTCAAAAATTTCATCGTTATCATGGAATATGAAAGAAAATATTGAAACCCTTATGGATTTAGGGTTATCTATAGATAGCTTAAAAAACATGGAGAATGTGTTGGGAATAAGCATTGCTGACTTTAAGGAATGTAAAGATGTATTTGTTACAGATAAGGAAGGAGAAATACTATATAGGGCAGATTACAAAGGCAGCCGAAGTATTGTGGAAGGAAATTTACTGGAAGAAGACAGGCAAAGTGATTTTTTCAAAATAAAAGATGAGTTCAAGGAGTATATCAATGAAATAAGAGATAGTGATGGAATTTTAAAAGGTTATTTGGTGTATATTCCAGATTTGAAATTACAGGAGAGCCAGCTTAGCGATATGCTTCAGGACTCGGTAACTATTATACTTGTATCACTGCTTTTTGCTTTTGAAATGCTTATGTTCCTTACCTTGATAGCTAGAAGGAAAAGGGCTCTTATTGATGGTAGTGATGAAAAAGAATTTGATGATGACAGTGGATTTAAAATAATAAGGCTTGCTGCATTTACCTTCTTTTTAGGAGACTTGTTTTCAATGTCTTTCCTACCGTTATTCACCAAAAATCTCTATAGTGAAAATCCTGTAAATCTGTTAGGATTGTCCCAAGAGGCTATAGTTAGTCTTCCTATATCTGCTTATATGGTTGGTGTAACAATAATTATTCCTGTTGTAGGGTTTATATCTAAGAAAATATCTGTAAAGAACATGTTTTATGCTTGTATAAGTATTTCGATAATTGGATCATTATTCTCTGCACTGTCAGTTAATGTTCCAATGTTAATTGTATTCAGGTTTTTAGCTGGCATAGGATATGGAGGAACAATAATAAACTCTATAGATTTTATCATTCAAAACACAAGAGAGAAATACAGAGCCACAGGTTTTGGAAATTGGTCTGCAGGATATGCTGCTGCAAGTATTTGTGCCCTACCAATAAGTAGTGTAATTGTAAGTAAATTTGGTTACAGGGTGGGATTGATGCTTTCTGTGGCAACTGGAATAGCTTTTGCAATTATTGTTTACCATTATGTTAAAGACAAAAAAAGACCTGTGGATGATATTGATGACACTAGAAATTTTAAAGAGAGTTTAATAGATCTATTTGTAATATTTAAAGACAGAAATATAGCACTTTGTCTTTTCTTGTCCAGCATACCGTTGCAGATTTGTCTTGTAGGAGTGTATCAGTTCTTTTTCCCTCTATATATGAATTCTATAAATATTTCCCAAGGGAATATAGGAAGGCTAATGTCGATATTTGGCATCATAAGCCTTATGACACCACTAGTTGCAAAAATTTCTGATAAAATTAACAACAATAAAATATTTTTGATTTGTGGAAACATGATAATTGGTGCTTCATTTTTATTGTATCTCACAGGTGGAAGTGTTTTAATTGTAGCTATATCTATAGCTGCAATAGGGTTAGGAAGTACCTTTGTAGATGCTGTAAGGGAAGCTTATCTTATATCAATAGATAAGTCCAGAGAAATTGGTGAGACAAAAATGATAAGCATTTATTGCACTTATGAGAAGTTTGCAACCGTCTTAGCACCAGTTTTTATAGGGATGCTTATGGCCTCATTTAATCCTACTATGGTAATAGCCTATATGGGAATCGTTTTGATATTTTGTATTCTAATGTTTGCAGTTTTCACACATGGTAAAACTAGTAAAGTCAATAAAGAGGAAAGCAGGGAAGCGTAAGTAAAAAAATAATTTTAATGGAGGTTAAAATGGCTGATAAAATAAAAGTAGCAGTAGTATTTGGAGGAAAGACATCTGAACACATAGGTTCTGTAGAGTCTGCTTTATATGTTTTAGCTTATATGGATTGTTCAAAATATGACATCCATGCTGTTTACATTAAGGAAGATGGAAAACCTTCCACTCCAGAGGAATTCATAGAGCTGATTCCAAAATTTCTCAACAACCCGGAGATATCAATATTTGATGAGAATGAGAAAATGCCCCGGGGCTTTTTAGAAAAACTTAAGACATTTTCTTTATTTAATTCACATAGTCAAATAAATAAAAGCGATTTTTATGATAATATTTTGAGCCACAAATATCATATAGTTTTTCCAGTTATGCACGGAAAATATGGTGAAGATGGATCAATACAGGGGCTTTTAGAATTTTTAGATGTTCCATATGCAGGGTGTGGTATATTAGGTTCAGCTATAGGACTTGATAAGGAGATTGCAAAAAGGGTTTGTATGACACATGGTATACCTGTTGTTGATTTTGATGTAATAAGAAAGAGTGATTGGATAAAAGATAAAAATAATTGTATAGACAGAATTGAGAAAAAGTTATCATATCCCAATTTTATTAAGCCTTCCAATTTAGGGTCTTCTATTGGTGTAGCAATGGCTAAGAACAGAGATCAGTTTATTTTAAGTGTGGAAAGTGGTTTAGAACTAGACAATAAACTTCTTATTGAGAAAGCGCTTAATATAAGTGAGTATGGAATTGGAATATTAGAGGGGGATGATATTAAAATAAGTCTTCCAGCTAAGTATAATTGCTGTAATGAATTTTTAGATTATGATGCTAAATTTGGAAGTAATGCGTTAGAGGATGATATACCTGCAAAGCTTTCAACTGAGGGTATTACAAGACTAAAAGAGATGGCGGGGAACATTTGTTTAGCCCTCCAGCTGGAAGGGTTTTCGAGAATAGATATATTTATTGATGACAAAGAAAATTTTTATTTTAATGAGGTTAATACAATGCCGGGATTTGGAGCACACAGTGTGTTTGCAAAGATGTGGGAAGTTAGTGGACTTAATATAAGTGAGTTGTTAGACCAAATGGTAAAGACAGCTCTAAACAGGAATAGAGGAGGGAAATAAGGATGAAGGGGTTATTTCATTCAAGGTTTGACAATACTCTTTTAGATGTTCCCTATAAAAATAATGAAGAATATCTTTTAGATATTTTAAAGTTTTATGAAATTAAAATTGTAAATCTTTTCAAAGCTGAACATGAAGAAAATTCTCCAGAAAATCTTAGTCAGCTTAAAGGACTGGTTATTTCAAAAGATGAGGTGCTTGATATATTAAGGGGGGAGCTAAATACAGATAGTGTTGAGGGTGCTTGTATTTACAGTGAGGATATTGAGTATGCAGAAGAATTTATAGATAAAAGAGTTAGGGCAAGTTTAAAAGAGGGGGTATTCCTTCCCCTTGTATACATAAATACTATATTTAATCTCAATCATTTTGAGCGTCACTGTGTTATGCTTGCCATTACCGTAGAGTTAAATAGAAAGTTTGAAAAACTTTATGGATTTCTTCAGGATGATATAACACTGAGACTTCCTACATTGGAATTGGCTATAAAGCTTTACACATTAAATTCAAGGGCAGTACCAAAAGCTATTTCAATGATTAATGATCGTAAAATATTGGATCAATATTTTTTTTCAAGTCTTAATGACTTAGCAAGTGATAGATCGGATTTATCAAAGGTCTTAAAACTAAATTCAAGAATATTAAATTTTATTCTCGATACAGGTATTGAAGATGAAAAAGCATCTCAAATGGCAGATGTTTTTTATCCTAATCAGGATTTAGATGAACTTTTAGAGGGACAGGATATGTTAGATACAATGAAGGGCATTATAAAAGGCAATGAAGGACTATTTAAGCAAAAACTGCTGTTATATCTTAAAGGGAAAAGGGGAACAGGTAAGAAGTTTTTAGTAAAACATTTATGTAGAGAATTAGGACAAACTGTACTTTTTGTTGATGTGGAGAAAATATTAAGGTCGGGTGAAAGCATAGAAACAAACATGAATACAATTTGCAGAGAAGCTTTAATTCATGGTGCAGCACTCTGCTTTTTTAAACTTGAAGTTTTACAGGATGAAGAGACCTTAGATTATACAAAAATATATGCCTTATTAAAGTGCGTAGAAAAAATTGGAAACACAGCTTTTGTTTTATCTGAAAAGGAAATTAATATAAAGGATGAACTCTATGGCTATAAGATTATAGATATAGAGTTTAAAACCCCTGGGAATATGTCAAGGTTTAACATATGGGAGAAAATGCTTTTGAAGTATAAATTAAAGGGGGATATAGACATTTCTGGTATTGCAAATAAATTTCAATTTACACCAGGGCTTATAAAAAACTCCCTTGAAACAGCAAAAGATATGAGTTTATTAGAAAATGATGAGGGGATTTGTGAAAAGACATTATATAGTGCCTGTTTTAAGCAGGTATCACACAAGCTTCCCTCTATGGCGTCAATTATAAAACCAGTGTTTAAATGGGAAGATATCGTACTTTCAGGTGAAGCAAAGAAGCTTTTGAAAAATGCATGTGACTTTGTAAAATACAATCACATAGTTCAAAATCAATGGGGTTTTGATAAAAAACTTCCCTATGGAAAAGGGCTTAGTATTTTACTCTACGGGCCTCCTGGTACTGGTAAAACAATGGCAGCACAGGTAGTGGCAAATGAGCTTCAGCTTGAAATATATAAGATAGACTTATCCGAAACGGTAAGTAAGTATATTGGTGAGACAGAGAAAAATTTACAACAGTTATTTGACAGGGCAAAAGAGAGTAGTATGATATTGTTTTTTGACGAGGCGGATGCCCTGTTTGGAAAACGTTCAGAAGTAAAAGATTCTCATGATAGATATGCTAACATGGAAGTGTCTTACCTTCTTCAAAGAATTGAAGAACATGAGGGCATTACCATACTTGCAACCAATTTTATTCAAAACTTTGATGAGGCATTTAAAAGAAGGATTAATTTTATTGTAGAGTTTCCATTTCCTGGTCCCGACTTTAGAAGACAAATCTGGCAAAATGTCTATCCTAAGGAGGCACCTGTTGAAAGAGATATTGATTTTGATTTTTTAGCAGAGAGATTTGAGCTTACAGGTAGCAATATAAAAAATATAGCCCTATTTTCAGCCTATCTTGCAGCTGATGATGGCACAAAAATAGAAATGAGACATATTTTAACTGCCTTAAAGTATGAGTACGGAAAGATAGGGAAGACCCTTTTAAAAGATGACTTAGGCCCATACTATAACCTATAAAATGGGGTTAGGCTCGAATAAGTAAATTATTCAAGCCTGACCCTATTTTAGTTTGCATTTACCATTCTACTCAGAGTAGCTAGAAACTCTAGACCCGTCTAACATATTTTTTACTTTTATTTTTTCAAGAGGCACATCTGTAATGTCATTCCATTCATCATAATTGTTGTTTGATAACATGAATTCAAATTCTTCATCATTGTCGTCTATAATTGCATTTATATTAATATCTTCATAATCAAGGTTTTCAAGAGTTTTTCTAATCAAGAATTCCTTATTTCGTATAAAAGAAGATAATACTCCATAATGCATTGCCAAATCAAGATTTTTTTTAAATTTAGGATATTTTTTATTATATGATTCTTTACAGTCGTTAATAAACTTTTGTTTTCTATCAGGAGATTTTTTATTTGAGCTTCCCATTAACTGTGTCAGCTTATCATATCTAGTATCATTTTTTGCATTTTCATTGATTGGATTTCCGAAATCATCTAAAAGTCCTTCGGCAACTATTATTCTATATTTATACATAGCGGCTTTAGAGCGGAGATTATACATTTTGTTCTTATGAGATTTATGCTTAGATTCCACATCTTTAAATTCATCATTCATTTTTTTAAGTTTGTTTGCAAATGATTCTTTTATATAAGATTTATTATCTTCAAATTTTGTGGTTCCTTTAGAGTTATTTAATTCTATCAATTCATTTTTGACTGCTTTTCCATCTTCATTTGTAACATCAAGAATCATTTTTTTGTCTGATTTTTTGTAATTTAAGAATTCGGTCTTTAGTTCGTTAATAAATGATGAAGCATCTTCGTTTACATCCTTTGTAATGTTTCCTTTAATATTTAATAATCCTGCATTCCATTTAGCTAATTCATATTCATATTTTTTTTCAAACATATAAAATGCGCTTGCTTTTGCATATATTCCGCCAGCTATAGTGACGTCAACATCTGTTGAATAGGGGAATTCCAATTTCTTAAACAAAAAGTCTTTATTTTTATATTCAAAGTTAGATGAAATACCAACTTTACTTAAAAGATCAATTCGTGCTTCACCATATAGTCCACCCTCTAAAGAAACAATATACTTTGAGCCTACCTTAATACCTGCTATGAGTTTAATGCCAGCCATACCTTTTAGACCAAGATCAGCGTTTATTTGCCAAATTGAAGGACTGTCTATTGAATTAGTTTGTGAGGTGAGATTTAAAATGCTTCCTTCTCCAAATAATGACATATAACCAAATAACTCTATTCCTCCTTTTGCAGAGAGAAAAGGTATGCCTAATATAGGTACGTTGATTTCGGTTGAACTCATAGGAGGTAAAATATTATCTGGGAGAGTAAACTCAGGAGTTTTCAATGAGCCACTTAAAGTTGCTAAATCAAAATTTAGCTTAAAGCCAAATTTGTCAATCTCAAAGGCAGGGGCTATAAAGGATAAACCTTTGGCAGTACATTTTAGTTTGCTTTCATTTTTTGAACCGTCATCATTTATTGTTGAATTATTTTCTAATGTGACCTGTCCTAATTTTAGACCAAAACCTTCAAGACCTATGTATTGAAGATATTTTGAGGCTCCACCAAAAAAGGATTGAGCTTCATCTTTTTTATCAGAAGCCTTAATTCCTTCAGGATTACCTGAGCCAGTTGTTATTTCAAGATTTGAAATGTTTAAAACATTGTCGTTAAATGATGCAGAACCAATCTTTAGGTTGAAAAAGGAACAGGCTAGTTTAAAATCATTTAACGTTCCACTTGTCTTTCCAGTTTTATCAAAGTTTACCGAAGCATTATAGGCACCTCCTGTTAATCCTGCAAAGTCAAAGTCAAAAGCTCCTGAGACACAAAGATTTTCAGTATCTTTTTTTATAGTTGCTTCTTTTATAGAAAAAGTATCATTAAAAAAGTTAAGATTACTAAATGTTGCGTCAATTTCTTGAAAGTCAAAGCCCTGGCTGCCAGCTTTAAACCCTGATATATCAGCCTGTGCTTCACTACCTAGAAATTTTGCATTGGCTTTAAAGTGATCGGCTGTAAAAAGTTTATTTGAAGAAGAGTACTCTACATTTGTTGCATTGAAGTTTAGTGTACAAAAACTTACTTCTATACTGCCGTCTGCACTTTCGTCTTCTTTAATGCTTTCATCATTATTTTTACTTCCTATCTTAAAGTACCATTCACTTTCATTTTGAAAATCGGTTTTTTGTGCAGTTATTCCACCTTCAACATTGGCTGTAAAACCTGCAATGTTTAATTTAGCATCCTTTGCACTTATTGTAGTTATACTTGAGTTTTCTGACTTATTTTGAGTATAATCCATTTTAGGAGAGGTTATATTTATGTAATCATAGAAACTGACACTGTTAGCTGAAAGGGTGAAGGAATCCCAGTCATATTTACCTTGAGATACAGTTAAGTTAGTAATATTTCCTGAAAAATCTGTGCCAGCTACTTTGCCAGATGCAGAGGCATTTTCAACAGATGCAGATTTGCTTCCAGAATTGAAATTTATTCCAGTGGCATTTGCTGTTATACTGCCAAAGTTTAATTTTGCACTTCCATTTTCAATTCCTCCAGACCAGTTTCCAACTCTATGAATTAGAGTGCACTCACCATTTAAATCCACAAAGCTTTTAGCATCCTCAGAACCTTCTTTTTTGCCGTTCATAATTTTAATACCCTCTGATAAAAACAAGTCGGTATAGTCTCCATCGTCGTAGATTACAGCAACTAAGGGATTCTCAATTCTTACTATGTCATATAGATTGAAACTGTCTCCTGATAAATAAAGAGAGTTCCAAAGATAACTTTTTTCTGTTAAATGCAGTCCTTGAAAGTTTCCGCTAAAAGTGTTTTTGAGTATATTAGCTGATGCAGGTGCACTTTTAATAGGTGCAATTTTTTTATTGGCATCAAAGGATATATCACTTGCATCTACAGATATTTTTCCAAAGTTAAGCTTAGCAGTTCCAGAATCAAATCCATTAAAAAACATACCTGAACTATACATAAGTGTACTATTTCCGGCAACATCTACAAATTCATCATTTTTTTCTGATGAAGAAGCAGTACCGTTTTTTATTTTAAAGCGGCCAGAAGTTAAATTATTAATATAATTGCTATTGTTATATAATACAGAAAATTCAGCATTATTAATAAGAAACATATCAAAAAGATTAAGACTGTCAGTTGATGATAGCATAAATGCGCCCCAAGTATATCCAATTTGATTTAGATTAAGGCCTTGGATTTCTCCATTAAAGGGGGTTGCCCCAATTAATTGATAAGAGGAAGCTTTAGACATATTAATTGACCCTGAGTTTTCGTCCACACTCATTTGGGAAGCTTCTACCGATATATCTCCAAACTGAAGTTCTGCAACTGAAGAGTTAAGATCAATTGTAAATATACCAGAGCTATAAATAAAGTCCCCCACATTTTCGAGATTTACCCAAGGGTTGGGACCATAAAAATTACCATTTAGAATTTTAAAACTACCGGAAGTTAATTTATTATTATAATTACTATTATCGTATTCTACAGAGAATAAAGGATTAAGTAAATGAAGCATGTTGAGAAAATTAAGGCTTGGGGCACCAAGCTTAAAGTTACTCCATTTGTAACCTTTTTTATCAAGATTTAAGTTTTGAACAATTCCTGTAAAAGGAGTATTTAAAATATTTTGAGATGCTTGGGCACCTGTTGTTGAAGCATTTTTTGATGCTGCATCTATTATTATGCCTCCTGCATCCACTGATATGGTACCAAATTGTAGTTCGGCAGTCCCAGATTTAAGTCCACCTGAAAATTTACCCGATGTATATGAAAGAGTTTTTTCGCCATCTATATTAACCATAGGTTCAGCAGCGGAGGGTAATGGCGAGTTGCCATTTTTTATTTTAAAGTTACCAGAAGTTAAAATATCAGTGTATTTTTCATCATTATATTCAACTGAAAATTCAGGTTTGTCAATTTGAAATAAGTCATATAAATTTAAAGTGGTTTCAGAGGACAGTTTAAACTCGGTCCACTTATATTGTTTTTTAGCTAATTTTAAATTTTTAATGTTTCCTTTAAAACTGTTTTTAAGTATTTTTTCAGATGCTTTTGCATCACCAATAGATGCAGATTTTGAGTTTGTATTAATTTTTATATCTGATGCATCAACACTTATATTTCCAAACTTAAGTGTTGAAATTCCTTCTTCAAGTCCACCTGAAAATTTACCTTCTCTGTATAAGAGAGTTTTTGTTCCTTCTATATCAGCCATTGAGTTATTTCCGTTTTTAATTTTAAAATCTCCTGAGGTTAGAGAATTTGTGTAGTCTTTCTTTAAATATTCAACAGAAAATTCAGCTTTATTGACATGAAACATGTCATATAAATTAAGTTTATTATCTGTAGACAGAACAAAGGAAGACCATTTATAACCGTCGCTACTTAAAATCAAACCGTTAACATTCCCTTTAAAAGGGGTGTCGCCTATTTCTTGTGATGCATTGGCAGAAGCAGATAAAGACATGGTTTTTGTGTCAAAAACTAATTCTGATAAGGTTACATCGATATTGCCAAACGGAATGGAAGCTTGTGAGTCGAGATCAATTGTAAATGTGCCTGCTCTGTATAAAAGTGAATTAGTACCTTCTAATTCTACAAAGGGTAGATTTGATGTGTTTCCTTTAATTTTAATGGATCCTTCCATTAATTCATATGTATAATCTTCTTCAATATAGTTAACCTTAAATCTTGGATTGTCTATTTTTAAAACGTCAAAGTCAAGTAGGGAAGAGGAAAGTTCAAAAGAGTCCCAATTATATCCAGCGGTATTTAAGTTTAGTCCTGTAATATCTCCTGAAAAACTACTGTCAAGTATTTTATCAGTTGCTTTGGCACTGCCGATTAAAGCAGATTTTGAACCTGCATTAATTATTATATCTGATGCATCAACATCGATGCTACCAAATTTAAGCCTGGCATTTCCTGACAAGAGTCCTTCTGAAAACTCACCAGAATTATATAAAAGGGTATTTTCACCAGCATTAATGTTAACCATAGGACTAGAAGTTTCGTTGCCACTTTTTATTTTAAAACTGCCGTCAGATAATATATCAGTGTATTGTTCATTGTCATAAATAACTGTAAACTCAGGGTTCTCCACTTCAAACAAATCAAATAAATTTAGTTTTTCAGATAGTAGATTAAAGGAGTTCCAGCAATAACCGTCAATATCTAGATGTAAATCTTTAATTTCTCCTTTAAACTCAGACTGTTCAATGATTTCTGAGGCTTCAGATTTTGAAATTGTGGCACAATTATCCTCAATGTATGCATTAATACCACTTGCTTCTATATCTATGCTTCCAAATCTTAAGAGGGCTGAACCATTTTCAATTCCATCTGTCCATTCTTGGTTTATATATGAAAGGTTGGGGAGACCACTTAAGTCTGTATATGGACTTGAAAGTGGATCATTGCATTTGGTACCGTGTACTATTTTGAAATCACCTCTTGTTAAGAATAAATTATATTTTCCTTTTGCATAATTAGCTATAAATCTAGGGTTTTCAACTTGGATAAAATCAAATAGATTCATTTTATTTGCTACTAAGTAAGTTTGTTGAAAAACATAAGTGTAATCAGTTAAGTCAAACCTGAATTTTTTTAGCGGTTCTTCTCCAGTAAATTGACCACCAAATACAGACATTTTTGGGATAGCATTTTCGGAACTGTATAGACCTTCGCTGGATTTGTAATAGAGATTTTTTATTTGAAATTCAAGATTTTCATGCTCAATATCTAAATCAAAGCCTGAAATATCTCCAAAATATTTTTTGTTTGCAATATCGTAACGTAAATTGACTTTATCAGGAGTTTTAACATTTTTAATACCTGGAAGTAATAGTTTAGTATCATATGACTCAATGTCAGCGATACCTTTGGATTTAATGCTAACAGATGGATTTTCAAGTAAAATGAAACTTCCAATTAGCATATCTTCTGTACGAAAATTTTTTTCTCCTGTAAATAAAACTTCTAGAGAGGAGCCAAGCTTTGCAAAAAAACTTAATTTTTTAGTTTGTGCCTTTAAAACATCTTCTCCCTTATCTTTCATTTCTTTAGCGTGGGATTTACTAACTTTGGTATCTAATGTCGGAGTCTGTAATTTTTTTAAGTTACTATGGACTGAGGATGCAGTTTCAAAGGAGCTAACTCCATCTGCTAAATCTATTTTCAATGGCCCACTATCAGGTTTAATTGATGCTTTTTCTCGTTTAACTTGAACTTGGGTTTCTTCCACATCATTTGGGTTATTGGAGGTGACTTTGTCAGGAGTAAAAATTTTTAAACCTTGGTCTGTTTTTTTAAAATCTGGAGTTTTTTCATTCTGATATGATTCCATGAAATTAGAGGGTGCTTTTTTCATAGCAACCAAATCAGATGTAAGAGAACCTTTTCCAAAAAAGCTTGATGCAGTTTTGAAAGAGTTTTTTACACTACTCCAGGCTCTTGTAAAGATTCCAGATTGTTTTTTTGGAGTATCAGAATCTTTCTTTTCATTATCCGATTGTTTACCTAAGCTGTCAGCCTCTATATAAGCCTGTAGCAGAGCTTCTTTGTCAAGTTTTGCAGAGCGACTTGAAGCTTCAGCCGGCAAATTATTTTTTGTTAGATTATTGTCTCTGTTATTTGCAGTTTTTTTTCGTTTTGAATTCCAAAATGCCATAAAAAACACCCCTTACTATGTTTTAACAGTTAATTCTTGTTACTTGATAAGTTTTTTTGATACGGTATCCAAATTTTAAAGCTAAACCTATTGATACAGGGTTTGATGAATCCCAAGAAGGATAGATATTGTTATCTAAGCAGTATAGAATAAGTGCGGCAGCAGCAGTAGTTGCAAGCCCTTTTCCTCTAAAGGCTGTATTAGTGTCAATTTCAATTTCTATTCCTCCAGCAAAAATTGAACAGGACGATGCACCAGACACAATATTACCATTATGGATAATACAATATCCCACTCCTCTTTTGCAAAAATCTTCAGGAGATTTAAAGTTTTTAATAAAGTCTTCGGACCACTCTTCTTTTTGTAGTTTTTTAGCAATTTCCACATTCATAGGTTTAACTTGGAATCCTTCAGGTAATTTGCTTAGAAAACCTTTTACGTGTTCATAGTTCAAGTTGTCTGGGGTAAAGTCATGTCTGGTTATTATAGATATTTTCGAATCATACTGGACTTTTATTAGTTCACTCCAGTAAGGAGAAGAAGGCAAAACAGTTACAGGATTGGTTAAGCTTTTTACTAAACCTAAGGCAGTAGGGCATTTGGAATCTCCGGCAAAAATGGTATAACCACTAAGAGAAAGCTGACAGACAGAAGGGTTGTCTATACTGTCAGACCATGCATTTCCCATGTATCCTTCAAGTACTGAGTTAATCATTGGAAATTCATATACATCATTAAATAGGTTTTTTAATTTATATCTTTTATCAGTAGGTACCTGAATAATATTTGTTGACATATCGAGACTCCTTAGTTTTTTTAAAAAGCTAATCAAGACAAGAGAACCGTCCCCTTGTCTTATTCTAGAATGTCTTTTATTGGAGTGTCGGAATAAATAATTTTCATTATTAATGGGAGAAACTCATCCATGGTAAGTATGTTTATTATGATGTTATTGCCTATGATGTCATGTGAATTTGTATTATCTATAAGTTGAACAGCTGTTTTAAAATGGAATTCTCCTGTATCCATGTCAATTTCAAAATTACCTATTTTAAGTCCATAATTTAAGCGAGTGATAAATTCAACAGTTCTTAAAATTTTGTCTTTTGGAACTTTAATTGACAAAACAGAATAATATATGAATTTCTTTTCCTCCTCAAGGCATTTGCAAAAGGATGACCATGTGCCATTTTTACCTTCTACATCAATTTTAATTAAATCGTTTATTTCATTAAAAGCCCATCCATTTTCTTTAGCTATCTCACGTACTACATCAATAATTTTTTCTGACATTATTTTTCCTCCTTAAAATTATAATTATTGTAATCTTTTATTTATTCACTCTAGGGCACCTGAATGGTAGTTTGCCCGGGATTTGTTATTTGTATGATTCCTGCCCATGTACACATAAGTTTTGATGAGTTATTAAGTGCAGGCATATTTGCAATTAGTACAGTGGGAGAACCTGGAACCCAAGGGCTTGGTGTGTTTGGAATGCAAGGCATAGGAGTTAAGACACCTAAAGCAGCAGCTGTAGCTGATGCTACCTGTGGGTTTGCAAGAGAATTACACATACCAAATGGAAGAATATTAACCATTGGTTTGTAATCCATTATATTGGCTACAGGCATTGATGTTAATACTTTATTTTGAGGGGTAACAGTGAAATTGCTGGGGGCAGTTCCAAAGCTGCATTGCAGCATTGCACCACCACATACACATATACCCATAATAACACCTCCAAATAGAAAATAATAATAAATTTAAAAAGTTATTGTTCCAATTTTATTTCGTATATTTTTTGAAATTTCAAATTCCCTTGAAATAACCCTGCTGTTATACTCAGCTTCAAGTATAATTTCCTTGTTGTTATCAATTTTAAAATCAAGAGGCATAAGAAACTGGCCATTTTTATCTGTTCTGGTTGAATAAACTTTAAGTATATAAGCATCATTTTTGTTATATTCATGTGTTAATGGCTCTTTTAATATAAATGTATTGTTGTTGTCAAAGCTTTCCAAAAGGGTAAAGTATTCTTTTTTGTCACTTTTTTTATCACATATTAAAAAAGTTTTACCTTCAAGGTTTTTGCTTCCTGAGGAGTATAAAGTAATTAAGTTTTTATCCTTTAATTTTTTAATTTTAACTATTTTATAATCAGAGCTTTGGTTATGAGGAACAACCTTTATGTTAACCCCGTCTAGAGGATTATTGTTAGAAGATCTAATAACACCGGTGACGGCTGTACAAGTAGTAGAAAGATTATAATTTACATTTGGTTTTAATCGTATTTTAACTACAGGTGAAGAAGCTTGTAAGCTTTCAGTGTTGATATTAAAGATTTCATCAATGTATTTTGATGATTTTACCATTATTTGAATCTGGTTTGATGGCAGATTTGTAAAGACATAAAAACCATCGTTTTTTCTAAGGGGATTTATATTTGTATCTTTAATTGACAGTGTAAATCCTGATCCATAAATACAACTATCAGTAAAATCATCTATTAGCATTACTGCCAAATTAACTCTAAAAAGCTTCTTACATGCAAGCAAGGTCATAACATATCAATCCTTCTTTTTTATTATAAGATCCATATCAACCACACGCTTAGTTGTCTTAATTCTGGTTGATTCAATTAATACTGGTGAAACAGTATAGTATAGAGCCAGCTTTATAGGGGAGTTTGAAGCACTCCATAGCTTGATTTTCTCATCAAAGGTAAGATTATTTAATACAACTTTTAAAGGTTCTTCTCCCTCATCAAAG
Organism: Herbivorax alkaliphila; assembly: GCF_030848475.1. Taxonomy (GTDB): domain Bacteria; phylum Bacillota; class Clostridia; order Acetivibrionales; family Acetivibrionaceae; genus Herbivorax. The sequence continues at coordinate 38,532 of NZ_JAVDDS010000005.1, read as the reverse complement.
GAATTACCAAGCTTTGAATTCTCAATTACAGGTGAGTCATGGAGAATTTGCATGGTTCTACCTAATATTCGTTGTTCATCAACGGCTTTTGACTTTATATCCCTTCCTATGTTTACTGAAATCATATAATAAAGAGTAAGTGAAATGGAAGGATACTGTTGGCGTTCATTATCTAAATTAATCATATTAACATTCCTAAAACTTCCATTTTCTTGAATATCATAAAGGTGAAGAGATAAAACAAAATCGTTTTTATCAAAGGGTGAGCATAGTAATATCATGTCACGATTTTGTATGAGCTCAGGGCACATGTTATCTCTTAGAAGGTTTATTATTGAGTTTCCCACTTCACTTAGTGCAAAGTATCGTGCCATTTTATGGCTCCTTTCTTTTTGTAGTATATGTTTTTACTTAATTCTTTCCTCTAATCTTTTAGGATAAAGAACTAAGCAACTGTCACCAGATCTCCAGATACTTTCAAGCTCAAGTTTCCTAGTTATGTAATCAAGAGGTACATAAGTAGCACCATTAATTGTGACTGCAGGAGAGGGCATTATATCTTCCTTGCCATTTATAGCAACGACTTCACTTCCTATATTAAACACAAAAATGTTGTTATTATTTACTAGAGTAACTTCGGAAGTTGAAGGCCTCCACAGAACCCTAGCTCTCATAGATTCAGCGAGAGAACGAAGGGGAATGAATACTGTGTTGTTTCTTACTGCAATTGGAAATCTATGCTTTGCATTACTTCCCTCAATTATTAAGTTTTCTAAAGGGAGTAGTTGATATCCATTAATAACTTGAGACCTTAATTCAAGTTCATGACTTTGATACTTTTGTCTTTCAAGTTCTTTTAATTGTTTTGTTATGTCTGACATTAGCATATCTATAGCATTTAGGTTTTGTTCTGGATTAGATTTTAAACTATTGAGGATGATAAGCCTTACTATAAGACGATGCTTTCTGGCGGATAAATCTATAATATGGTTTATATCTCCTACATAACCCATGCCAAGAGAGCTTTCAGCCTGTTTTAAGTCAGATAATAATGGTCCTGTTCCGTCTACATAAGAATCGTCCTCATATGAGTCGTCTTCATAAGTATCATCTTCATAAGTATCATCTTCATAAGTATCATCTTCATCGTAGGAAGAATCATCTATGTCTGTTTCATCATCTATGCCAATACCCTCCTCTAATGCTGTATTCATAGATTGCTGCAAGGCTTTAAGTTGGTCGCCTTCACTATGTTTACCACTAGATATAAGATCTTTATATTTATCATCTATAAGCTTGTTAAGATTATCAAGGTCTGACTCTTTAGTGTCTAGGCTTACAGCACTATCGGGTAACTCGCCAGAAATATTTCCAAGTTTATTTGCCAGTTCAAGAGCCTTTTCATAATCTCCTGTTTGAATAGAATCATCAAGCTCTTTTAGTGTGTCTTCGTAAAGATCTGACAAGATTTCATCTACTTGGTCATCAGACTTTTCGGGCTGTTCATGACTTTCAGGGATTGATTCCATGAGTTCTTCTAAAGCCTGATTTATGGAGTCTTGTATGCTTTTAAGATTGTCAGCCTCATCTAAACTTCCTTCAACTACAAGGTCTACATATTTATCATCTATAATTTTGTTAAGGTTATTAAGGTCTGACTCTTTTGCTTCTTTGCCTTTAAAATCATCGGGTAATTTATCTGAAATATTGGCAAGTTCATTTGCTAGATTAAGAGCCTTATCATAATTTCCCTCTAGTATTGAATCGGTTAAATCATTTAAAGTATCCTCATAAAGCTCTGACATGAGTTTTGCTTTATCGTCAAGGAAATCTTCAGTATTTATAAGGTCAGAGGATATGGAGTCTAACTGTGATATCAAATCATTAACAGTATCTAAGTCTTCATCATCCATTGCTTCTTTTAGTTGTTCTTCTAAATCTCTTTTTTCTTTCATTAGGTCTTTATAATTTTCAAGAGCCTGATTTTCTATAGAATTTTTTTTGTCGGAAAGCTCATTTATATCTCTTTCTATTGAAGCAGCCAGTTCTAAATCGCCTTTTTCTATAGAGTCCATGTATTGTTCGTTTAAAAGTTTTACCTGCTCGTCAATTAAATTAAGCTCATCAATTGCTTCCGAAGAGGTTTTGTTTAAATCAGAATGTATAGATGCAATTTTAGAATTTAAACTATCTATAAGGGAATTTAGGTAGTCAACTATTTCTTTTTGAGAATCGCATTCAGGCACTAAGGGAATTGTTGACATATACTGGCTTCTTATGTCCTGATATAAAGATAACACATCATTTGGATTGCTTCTTCTTTGTTTAATGTAGTCAGTTAGTTCCTCTATATTATCCCCCATTTCTTCTAATAATAGCATATTTTCCTCTTTGAGAGACGCTAATAATCTAGAGGATTCACCATTATTTTTTGCACTAAGATATTGAGGTGAGTCACCTCTTTTAGCCAATGTAATAAGTTTCTCAACTTCTTTTTCTTTTAATGAATCCAGTATGGATAGCTCAATTTTAATGTTTATAATTGAATTGGATAGAATGTTATTTATCGCATATATTCTGTGAAGAGAAGTGTCAGCACTTTGATAATCATCTTCAGAAACAGCGTCTAAAAGATTTTTAGAAGCAGTTTTTTTCTCAGACAAAATGGGAGAGTGGGGGGAAGAATCACTTGATTGATTTTCCAGTTCCACAATTTTCTTTTGAACCTGATCAAGTGCAGACCAGTATTTTGTAGAGAGATCGGTGTAGGCATTTTTAACAAATCTTCTATCGTCTCCTTCGCCTTTTGTTACAATTTTGTCAGCATACTCTGCCTCTGTCAGAAGTCGATCGTAAACCTCTTCATAAGATACCAATATTTTCTCTGTATTAAGATTGCCTCTTAACTGAGTAGGTATTTCAATCACTTGATCAGGTTCTTCTTTAGTGGTTTTTAAATATTCTATATACTTTGTAAGCTTATCCATCAACATTTCTTTGTCGTTGTATTTATTCGAAAATACTGGAATAAAAACCCTATTGATTGAATTTAGCTTATCATAATCCTCATAACTGCGATCTTCCATTTCTAGAATCATTTCTCTTTGGGTTTTTAATTCCTCTAGTTCAGGTAAAACATTTGGATTTCGGTAGTCAATTATTCTGAACAAATCTACTTTACGACCGGATTCAAGATCAATTGTTGCACCATCATCTCTTGTCCAGTGTGTTAAAGTCAGTTCATTTATTTCTGAGTTTGAAACAGCATTCCCAGAAGTAGATATATCAGAAAAGCTTGAGGCATTGGTTATTTCAAACCATGTTCCATTTGCAAACTCTGACTTATAGTAGGTATCAAATTGAAAGTGTTCCTCAGCACTTTTTAATGCAATATCAATAAGATCATTGTTTAAGGCTTCAAAAGAAATAATATGTGATCCGATAATAAGTGAACCTATAGGAATATCTTTTGCATCAGGTCTTGAGGGATTTGCATGCAGAACGTCCATATTTAAAATATAGATGCAAAGAATAAAGACTATAAGTAAAACTATTAAGTTTTTTATAGTTTGTTTAAGAGGTTTTGTTAATGCCATAAGCTCACCATCCTGATAATTTATTTTATATTTAAAATATTATTTCCATCTTCTTTAGAAAGGTCTAGGGTAAATAATTCATTGTCCATATTATATAGTTTAATGTCAATTATTTCAGGGTTGTTAAATATTATAGAAAGATGATTAAAAGGTTTATCAATTTCTATTACCTCACTTGTGATGTTTGTTTCATCAATTATAACTTGATAGTGAGTTGCTGCTATTTCATCGCTTATTTTTACAGATAAGCTTGATCTGAAAAAAGAATCTAACTGATTTAATGACCATTCTCCTATGTTTTTTTCACTATGAGATAGAGATTCTTCCAAAAGCTCTTTAAATACCAATTCTCCTTCTAATTGAGCTCCATCAATTTCTGCTTCATGGGTCGGTATATCATCCATGTATAGCTTAACTACCATCCTTGTGGAGTTTCTAAAGGAAATTGGCAGGTGGGAGATGGTGTTGCTTAGTCTTGTTTTATTTCCAATTTGTGTTCCATCATCAGTAAAAAGTGCAAAATGAGTTGCATCTATATCTGCACTATCAGGGATATTTACACCAAAAATGAATTTAAAGTCGGTTATAGGCAGTCTAACATACCAATTGGGACGGTTTGATAAATCGGTGTCTGCTTGGTCATCTGTTCTAAATGAATCACCTGATTCAAATTCACTTCTGTCAAAAGAGACTCCAGACCTGAATTTATCTATTGCACCACTGGCATAAAGGTTAAACATGCTTATTGTTTTATTATAATTTAAGAGACTTGAAAAAACTGCATTTTCACTTTGTATAGCGTTATTTTTTGCAGATTCAAGTTCTTGAAAACTTAACTCACCAAGTCTATTTTGGGTTTTTGCTCTTTCGTACTGAGCCTTTGCATCCTGAGCATTTTTAACTGATTCATCATAAGCAATTTCAAGTTCCTTAACGGTAAGATAGGTGTCTTCTATCATATCGACAAGTTGTTTTTCTGCATCAGCTTCGGCTTTTCTAGCTCTGTCTCTTTCAATTAAAGATAGAAATAATGCATATTTTTCGTCTTCAAAGTAGCGTATACCGTCATATTCTCCTTGAAACCATTCTCTAGGTATACGTATGCTAAAAAAACCTAGGCGAATACGACGTCTACCTGTCCAGGGACGTTCAATATTATTTAAAGCTCTATGATATTTGTTTAAAAATGACCGATAGTTGATTTCACTGTTTTTGGAAAGTTCACTTTCCAATATACTGACCTTGCTGCCCCAACGGTCGTTGTATATATTTCTAAGTTCCTGGAGTTCTCTTTCAGCTATTTTTCTATTCCTAGAGGCTTTAAAAAGGTCAAAGTCATTGTCTACAGAATGGGAGACAATGCCTTGAAGATCTTTTCTTTCTAAGGATACAAAAGAAAAGTCTTTACTAAAACTATAGCCTGTTTGTACATCAATGCCAACAATTTCACCAAGTTTTTTCTTTGCATTGTCATATCTTAAAATTTCTTTTCTAAGGTTATCAGTTTGTGTTTCTACCTCTTTTTTTAAATATTCATAGTCATCCCTACTTGCCTTTCCAATTCTGTAATCTCTTTGAATTCTTTCAAGTGTTGATTTTGTATTTTCAAGTAGCGTTTCTGAAAGAGAAACGCTTTCCATAAGTTCAACAGTTTCAATATAAGCACTTTCTGCTTTAAATTGTGTGTTTAATGCTTCATATTTCAACTTTTCATTGAGAACAACTATACTGTTTTCTATTTCTGGAACCTTCATTACAAGGCTTATCTCTCTTGGAAGACCGTGCTTTGAAGGGAACTCAATATTATAAAGCAGAGAGAATCTCACTGTGGACTGCTTACGTCTTATATCACGGATGGCTTCTCTTGCTTGCCTTAATTCAATTTCTTTTAGTATAAGCTCAGTTTCCACATCTTTTATATTGCTACAGTTTTTTATGGCAAGAAGCACTGCTTCATCCAGAGTAAGGTTATTTGGAGTTCTTGAAGTTGCTCTCACAGGTAAGAGGCATAGCACAATAGTTAAAACCAGAATATATATACCTGTTTTTTTAAAAAGCATCCTATCAGTTGAGGGGGATTTTAAATAAACTTTATTCATATGACCTCCTGATTGTCCTAATTGTTATTTTGTTCACTCACTATTTTATAATGAGATATAAAAATTCTTCTGCCTCACCTTTGAAAAATGCTGAAAAACTATATTCTTCTCCTTTGAAATGAGCAAGATATATTTCATCAGGTATTTGGTCTAAATCTATACTATTGTTTTTTAATATATTGCTTAGTACCAGTTCATCTTCAAAGGTAAGATACGTGTAGCCTGAATACAAAGGTTCTCCATGAATTAGTATAAAGTCTTCTAAAGCCATAGAATTATTTATTTCAGATATATTCACATCACCCCACAAAATCACTTCGTTAACAGTTAAAGAAGTATCATCTAAAAGTGCTTCATCTTCTTCTTCCATGTAAAGTACAAGGCTTAAATTCATATCTTCATAGGTGATACACACCAAATCATGTTGCATGCTGATTGTATTTGGAGTAAGAAAAACGTTATCTAAATCTGTTACAGGCTTACCTAGTAAATAGAAGAAATCAATATTTCCATCCTTAAAAGGTCCATTAAACAATTCTCTTCCATTTATACCATATATGGTACCTAAACCATCAAATAAACCGTTTTTAAACTCTCCATCATATACTAGCCTACCATTTTCTGTATTATATAATTTGCCAAGCCCGTTATATATTCCATCGGCAAAATTACCTTGATACACCATAGTATTTTTTTCATAATCGTATAATTTACCCTGACCGTTGTACTTTCCCAAAGTAAAAGTGCCGGTATATTTAATGGTTCCATCAGGGAAGAATTCTTTTCCCTCCCCATGATACAGGTTATTCTCAAAATAACCTGTGAATTTTTTACGTGAATATTCATCGTAAAGGGTACCTTTTTGGCTGTACGCACCATTTCTAAAGCCCCCTGTGTACCTTATCATTCCATCTTCATAATAGGTTCCTTCTCCCTCGAACAAACCATCTTTGAAGGTGCCCTGATACTTCATTGTTCCATCTGGGTAGTATTTTGTACCATGACCGTTATATTCGCCATCTTTAAAAGTTCCATGGTATATTGGTGTACCTGACTCATCAAAAAGCTGCCCTTCACCGTTATATTTATTTAGCAAAAATTCTCCATTAAACAAAACATTGCCATCATGATGGAGTTTGCCTTTTCCACTAAAGTTGTTAAGTAAAAATTCGCCCACATATACAAGAGAGCCTTCTAAATCATAAAGTCGTCCTTTTCCTGTACATTTGCCTTCTACTATATCACCTACATAAACTACTTGAGAGTTTGAGGCTAAAATATTTGCTCTTCCAGTATAGTTTTCTATATCAGGTGAGTTAAAATAAAAGCTTGGCGTCCAAAACCTCTCTCTAATTGGGGGAAGAGCATATCTAGTGAACAATATAGGGGCTGCGATACAGATAATTATAATTATTACTGCTAATTTTTTTGATATCAGTAAATTGCCAAATTGAAAATAATCTTTCAGGCTTTTGTTATCTCCACGTAAAAAGCCAAGAACTTTCTTGACTGCTTTTTTTGTAAATTTAGCAGAATGGCGTTTAATATTAGAGAGTTTTTTGATTTTTTTAACAAACTTTTTGAAAAACCTTGATATTGAATTTGATATAATTTTAATATTTTTACTAAGAATATCTTTTAAATCAAACATTATTATCCAACTCCTTGGCGACTATTCTAAAAAGTATTTAAGGAAAGATCTGGCTTTTCGACAGAGTCTTTTTTGTAGTATTCGTCACATTTATAAATGTATTTTTTGGATACTGAATCATATGGGTTAATTTTAAGTACGTTTATAAAACCATTTCTTGCTTCATAAAACTTACTCTGTAAAAATAGCTTGACAGATTCTTCAAAAATTATTTTTGTTCTTTTTTTGAGCATTAACAATTCAGGTTGATCTCCGTCATAGAAATCATATAAATTAATTATTTCATTTCGTTCTTTTAAAACAATTCGACCTATGTGTCGAGAGTTATATTTATTAGCTGGAAGAGATTTGTATACAGGTTCAGTAACCAAAATTGAGCAACCAAGTTCTTTTGACAGTGTTTCAATACGAAATACCAAATTTACGTGCTCCGAAATAGCTGTTGCAGACATTCGATTTTCCTGCCCTACTATTCCCAGCATAACTGAGCCTTTATGTATTGCAGAGGCAAAATCTAGACTATCCAAATTATCATTGCTGTTTAAGTTTTTTTGAGCTAAAAGTTTTTCTCTTAGGGCAATGGAAGAGGTCAGAGCTTTTTCTGGATTAACAGGGAAAAGAGATAACACACCAGCCCTGTCAAATCTATCTACAATACCTCCGAGGTTTGTTATTTCATTGCCAATTAAGTTAAAAGCAGAGTTAATAAGATTAAATATTTCTTCAGTTGATAATTTTGAAGATATTTGATCAAAATCCTGTGTATTTGTAAACATAATAGTTATATCTTTTTTTACTTGATTTCCTAGCTTGACATGTAGTACGCTTTTCTTGTGTAACAGCTCAAAAAACTTTAGAGGAACAAATCTATAGTATGCGTCGTTGAGCTTGGTAAGCTCATTAAAATGCTTTTGGAGTTTACCAGACATTTGATTAAATACTTTACTTATGTCAGTAATTTCATCATTTGAGGTAATTTTAATCTGAGTTCCGTAGTTTCCTTGGGAAATTGAATCAACTCCGTGTTTTAGCTTTCTTAAAGGCTTTAATGATATATAAAGTGCAATCATACAGAGAATAATAATTATAAAAGCGGAAAAAAGGTTTACTATAGAAATCTTATAGGTATTGTATACAACAGTTGCATTATAATCATCGAAGGTTGTTCCAGTTTCAAGAACACCTACAACTGTTCCATTAGAATCAATAATAGGAGTTACTACAACCAGCCAGGTTCCAAGTTCATCCTGTATGCTGCCAGATATAATGCGTTTTTCATTTGCTGCCTTTTTGTATAAGTCCAAAGATTTCCTATTATAGATATATTCCATAGGCATATTGCACTGATAGCTGTACGAAACTCCTATATAAAATCTATCATCTCTTACAACACTTAACATATTATAAATCATTTTTTTATACTCTTCTTCTCTTATATCATAGTAACTGTCAAGATCAAAATTGAGAATTTCATCTAGTTCATTATATTCCGTTCCCTTATATGCTTTTGGAGAATCAATTGCTTTAACTTTTTCAGCATCAATATTACGTGAAAAACCTAGAGAAAAATTATAAACTTGAGATATTGTTTCATCATATAGTACTTGCTGATAGATATTCATTGTATATATGTTAACAATAATCATGCTTATCAAAATTAATGGCATTAAAATTATAGCCTGTTTGAATATAATAGAAGATCTCTTTGAAACAAATCTTCTAAAAAGCTTATAAAAAAGGATAAGTATTAGTGTAGCTAAAGACAATAGAATATAAAGAGTAACTATTCTTATAATATAATATGAGTGGGGAAGTGATGGATAAATAACCTGATTTGTGTTTTCCTCCATATAAGCTATACTTTTTTTATCATCTATCACATCATTAGTTATAGCAGCAAATAGGTTTTCATTATAAGCATATAGATTTCTTATATCCTTATAAGTAAGACCTGTTTTTTCCTCTATTATATCACTGCTGTTATTTTTTACAATTGCCTTTTTTTCGTTCATATCTATAAAAACTTTGTTTCCAGTGAATAAATCCATAAAGAATAAATTACCATTAGCATCAATGCTTAAATCTGATGGTATTGAGTTTTCACTAAAACCTTCATGAGGGAAGATGTGTGTATAAGACCCTTGTTTATCCAGTTTTATTATGTTTGCTTTTCTAGTAAGCAAGATAATATCTCCTGAAGGAGAGTACCTTAATTCAGAAGGATATATTTCTTGAGACAGCACCATTTCTTTAATGGTATCTGTTGTATGACCATTTATAGAAATTCTTTTCAATTTGACAAAACTTTTGTCTTCATTTAGATGGAAAAAATAAATAAAATCTTCATAAATGTCCACAGATGAAATTCCAATATTTAAGCGGCGCTTAGCATCATCATAACTGATTGAGTATATTTCCTTTTGAAACTCTCCATTTTTATCAAATTTAAGTATTTTTTCAGATATTATCAAATGAGAGAATGTTTCATATTCTATCTCAACTACATAAATATTTCCCTCAGAGTCAATTGCCATGTCAGAGTATTCATATAGGCGATTACCTTTAATAGTTTTGAAATCAATGGTGTTTAAAATTGTTCCATTGCTATCAGTTTTTACAATATTTACTTGGTCATTTAAGTTATTTATATAGTGAATATATCCTGAATTATCAATGTTTACTTCTGTTATATAGTTAAAATAATCAGGTACCAGTTTTAGTGTTGTAAATATAGATACTGGAATGTATATGGCAAAAAGTACAAAAAGTTTCCACCTCATTAATTAATCACTCCCATCTTTAGGGGTACTGTCTTGGTAAATAGAATCAGATAACAGTTCAACAGTACCAATTTGGGTGATGCCATTATACGAGTCAGTTTCATTAAATGCCTGTTTTGTTTTAAAGAAAGAGCTGTATATCCAAAAAGTCAAAAGTCCTGCTATTATAAAAATAATTGAAACAACTTTTACACCATTTAAGATTTTTTTCTTTTCTTTGATTTTTGATAATAAACTTTTATTTGCCAAAGCACGGTAGTTTTCAGGATCTGAAGTATAGCACCTATAAAACTCATTAAAATCTGAATATAGTTCTTTAAATGACGCATATTTAGACTTTATACAGTTTTCAATAACATTCCAAAGTTCATCAAAATGATATTTTTTATCATGTATAAGAATTTTAGAAAGTATTAAACCTGTATGATTCATAATTTCTTCAAGGCTAACAGAGTCATTAATGTCATTAAGATTTAAAAAATAGTTAAAATATATTTTGTATGAGCTTTCCACGTTTAAATTACTACTTTTGAGCATTAAAGATGTAAATTCTGGTGGAAGCTTTAAAGACATCATATTTACAATTAGACTTTTGGCTATATTAAGCCTTTCAGTGAAGGACATTCTTATATTGTTAAGAACCCAGTCAAGTTTTCTTTCATCAAAATATTTAAATATAACATAAAGACAGGAGTCTATTGATAATATATCTATCAATTCATTTATATCGTCCTTTTGTTTTAAATTAGTAAAAAAAGGCATGTATTTTTTTATAAGATGCTTATCCATAATTTTGTTAATAGTAAATAAACGTTCTTGAGAACAACCAAGACGTTTACCTATGTAAATATCCTGAGACGGTGAGGAAAAAACATTTTTAACTATGAAGTATTCATGACTTAATGTTTTAATGTTCATTTATACATCTCCTTGTCTTGTCTATTTTTCTTTTACTATAACAAAGGCTGAAGCTTTAAGTTTTGGGTCTGATGAGCTTTCAGCGTTTATTTCATAGACGCCTTCTTTACTTGGTGCTGTATAAAATCCATTAGAGTCAATTGTACCTCCTTCTGCCTCAACAATGCTCCAATTAAATGAAATATTTGAATTATTATCACAAATAACTTTAAAATGTCCACTTTCTCTTGGAGAAAGTGTCATTGTATCAGGTCTTATAAAAAATTCATTATTATGATCATCTGAATAATCAATGGAATTGTCATTTAAATCCTTATATGCTCTCCACCTTACCTTTATACTGGATGATTCAGTATTAGATAAAAGCTTTATTCCTATTACAAAGGTTCCTTTATCAGCATAGGTAACAGCTCCAGTTGAAGCCAAAGGACCAGAAGGTTCATATTGAGATTTGGAAAATATTTGTGAGTCACCAAAAATAATTTGATGGCCAAGATTAAAAATATTATTGTCACTTTCTTCATATTCTACACCAAGGTCAATATAAACAGGGCCCTTCCCAAGACCATGTATGATTTCTTCTGTAAAATATTTCTTGTTGTATTTAGGGTTAAGACCTAAGGGGATTTCAACAACTCCTGTAGTAAAGGAATTTTGTAAACTGGAGCTACTAAAAGATGGAGAGGAATTGTTTATTATATTAGTTGTATCATCAAAATAATTGTTGTCAGTACATTCAATATTATTAGCTATTTCTTGGTCTAATAATACAGAATTAAGAGAAGAATTTAATATATATTGACTAAAAGGATTATTTTTAATGTTTTCTATAACGTATGTTTCTCCTACGTTTAATATATTTATTTGGGCAAGATAAAGTCTGTGCTGACTGATGTTTTTGGTGATTTCATCCATAGATAAAGAAAAGTAATCTTTTTTAATTGCTTCTCTAATGTGAGAGTTAATTATATTGACGGAATTCCTACAATTAATATCTAATCTTGAAACTTCGCTGTCGTTTATTGTCATTTTAAAGCTTTCAGGTTTTACAATTAAATCTGTTTTAGTATCGTTTAATTTGTCTGCTTTAAGCTTAAATTTTAAGATTGTTTTTTCTTCTTTGTCTGAACCGTTAAAACTAACCTTAAGAGAGTTGCTGCCATCAGATGTAGTAAAACAGGGCATATCCACTTCATAAAAAAAGGAGAAGGGGGATTGCTGATTGTTTTCTACTATAACGGTAAGATACATCTCCCCAAGGGAGTTTACATATTTAGGTGTTAGATGGGTTACCTTTATCTTGTTATCATTATATAATGTCTGAACATTCTCATAAAGATTTGATAAGCTTAAAATTGAAGGCTCAGGCTCTTCCTCACTTATAAAAAGCCGATATACTTCTTTATATTTATTATGTTCAATTCTTTCTTCATTATCGGAAGTGCCAGAAATAGAGTGAACTGGTTCTTTCTCTCTTTCAGCGTATTCTATGCATAAGTAGAGTTTTTTAGACAAACTACTGCTTTCAAATCCATCTATTGTAGAAAGCTTCTTAATTACAGGATTGTCCAGTACAATTTCTCTTCCTGCATAATCTAATGCCATTCCCATTTCAACAGATATGGATGTATCATCTACTTTAACAGTGTTAAGTCCACACACTATACCGCTTCCAAATAATAACCTGTTTAATAACCTTCTTTTGTCATTAAAATATTTTTGCTCAGATTCAAAATCTGAAACAGTTAGAAGCTTACCATAAAAATATTTATTTCTTTCAAAAGGAAAATATTTTAAATTTTTCAAACTATCCATCCTCTCTGTTTTTTTTATGAAGTTTTAACATTTAGAAACACAAATCTTTTAAATTTAATAGAAAAAAGAATTAATACGTTAAGTAATGTCTTAGAAATAACTTTGTATTCTCAAGGGCAAAATCCGATGTTATTTCTTAGCATTACTAAGTTTAAAATAATAATACTTTTTACAAACTTTCTCTAAAGGATATTTCATTACAAAACATGCAAACAAGAGCTAATTATCTCCTTTGAGCTTAAATATTGACAAACATATTGAACTGAACAAATTGATTCTAATAGTGCTGAAATACATTACTTCACATAAAATAATATATTTGTTACGACATACCATAAATAAGGTGCTACATACTATTATTCTCAAAATCTTATAAAGTGAAATGCTTATAATGTCGCCTCTTGAGAAGGGTTAATTCATTTGAGTCTATTGCAACCTTACGTCCATGATATGAAAAAACAAGATTAATAATAATTATAGCATTTCAATATAATATATGCAATATTAAAGTTTAACTTTTTTTTGGTTATAAGATTGGTAAGAAAAAATAAATCACAAAAAATACTAAAAATGTATATGTTCCTTTCTTTTCATCGTGGTTATTGACAATTAATGAATTATATCATAAAATCAAGATATACAGATAATAGGAGGAAGTCTATATGGAAGATTGTAGAATATATGAGAAAAAGGCTGAAAAAATAAAGGCATTGGCTCATCCTCACAGACTGTGTATTGTAAGAGGATTAATAAATAACAATTGTAATGTTACAAAAATTCAAGAATGCTTGAGTTTACCCCAGTCAACAGTATCTCAACACCTTGCAAAACTCAAGGCAGCAGGTATAATTGAGGGGAAAAGAAGTGGACTTGAAATTTGTTATTCTGTTGTAGATAAAGATGTTATTAATATAATTTCAGCATTATTTTAATTATTAGGAGGAAGAAGAATTGGATAAAAGAGATGTTGTGGCAAAAGCGATTGATCATGCAGTGTTAAAACCTGAGTTTACGGATCTTGAGCTTGAAAAAGAGGTGAAGCTTGCTAAAGAGTACAATGTGGCCAGTGTTTGTGTTAAACCCTGTCATGTAAAAATAGCGGGTGAAATTTTAAAAGATTCAAAAGTGTTAGTAGGCACAGTTATAGGTTTTCCCCATGGGACTACAACTACAAAGTGCAAAGTTAATGAGTCCATAGAGGCGATAGAAAATGGTGCTAAAGAACTTGATATGGTTATAAACATAGGAAAGTTAATTTCAGGCGACTATCAATATTTAAAAAATGATATAAGTGAAGTTGTAAATTGTGCTCATGATAGAAATGTTATAGTGAAGGTAATTATTGAGACTGCTCTTTTAAATGACCAACAAAAAATACAGGCATGTGAAATTGCAGAGCAGGCGGGAGCAGATTTTGTAAAGACCTCTACAGGATTTAATGGGGGTGGAGCTTCATTGAGTGATATTGAACTTATGAAAGAATCTGTTAGTTCAAAGACAAAAATAAAAGCTTCTGGAGGTATTAAGACATTAGAGCAGGCTATGAAGTTTATAGAGGTAGGATGTTCAAGGTTAGGGACAAGTTCTACAGTTGCTATTTTAACAAATAGTGTCAATGATGTAGATAGTAATTATTGATTTAAGGGTAAAAAAGAAGAATACTGAGTGTATGACCGGCATAAAAATAATCTATAAAGAATTTATAGTGAGGTGGCCGGTTGATGAAAAAACAATTGTGTATTGTATCAGTATGCATTATGATAATAACATTTATGGCAGGATGTTCTTCTAAGCAGGATAGTTTACAAGGTGAAGATGTGCACCCTGTTAGTAGCATTACATTAAGTGAAGCGGAAGCTAGGCAGATATCAGACAAAGTTCCAATAAATCTTTATTTTGCAAATAAGGATTGTACAGAGTTAAAGTTGGAAATTAGATATATACCTGTGAGTGAAGCAAAAAAAAGTGTAAATCATCTAGCAGGGATTATTGTCAATGAACTAATAAAGGGACCTAAAGTTGACGAGTTAAGGCCTACTATTCCATCTGAATCAAAGCTTAAATCAAAGATAGAGATAGATGGTGATGTTGCAGTTGTTGATTTTAACAGTGAATTTAGAGAGAAACATTCAGGTGAAAAGGCTCAGGAAAAGATGACAATTTACTCAATTGTAAATTCTCTGACAGAGTTGAAGGAGATAGATAAAGTACAGTTTTTGATTGAAGGCGAGAAAGTTAAAGAATTTAAAGGGAATTTCAGATTTAATAAGACCTTTCCAAGAACTATTTCAATTATATCAATGGATACACAAGCTTTAGAGGTTGTAAGGCACAAAGAGCAACCTAATGAAGAAAAAGATGAGGAAAAAGACAAGGATAAGGGCAAAGATAAAGATGATGATTACATAATAGAAGAGGAAGATGTGTTTTCAGAAACAATAGAGGATGTAGATGTATTTGGAGAAATAATAGAAGATGAAGAG
Source organism: Herbivorax alkaliphila (assembly GCF_030848475.1). Taxonomy (GTDB): domain Bacteria; phylum Bacillota; class Clostridia; order Acetivibrionales; family Acetivibrionaceae; genus Herbivorax. Next base: position 23,190 of record NZ_JAVDDS010000005.1, on the reverse strand, counting down.
TTTGAAGAATCGCTAATTGAAATATATGAGTGAACTTGCGTGCTTTAGTTAAACATTGAGACTTCAGGTGGAGATTTTACTCCACCTGAAGTTTTATAAAGATTGTCTTATTCATCTTCTCTTCAAAATCATTTAGGCTATCGGATTTTGATGCTAATTTATGCCATTTAGATAAAGTAGCCAAATCTTTTTGATCTTTTATTTTTGCAGCTAATGATTCAGGCACACTACCTAAATCTTCAAGAAGTTCTAAAATGTCTTCAACCTTACCTTCAATCTTACCTTCAATCTTACCTTTCATTTCAATAGCTGGATCATACAATGTTCGTACCATATCATACACCTCCGTGCTTGTTTGGGTATAGTCACCATATTTATTATATAAATATTCTGTTATATTCATAAGTACCCTTAATATTTTTTCTAAATTAATTTTATCATATTTCTTATATGAATTGTTGTAAATTTTTATGGGAATAGGGTGGGGGTGTTTCAATGTTTTAAAAATATCTATTGATTAGAAGCAAAGCTTGTAGTAAAATTGTACCTAAGTTAAATTTATTTGGATAAAAAAGAAGTTGAGAGTGGGAAATGAAATATAATGAATGCAAAAGTTTACATAAGTGGATAAAACAATATTTAAGTAAAGTTGTTGCAAAAAAAGACAAAAAATATCAAAGAAACTATTGACATTACCATTATATATATATATATATAATGGTGAAATATAGAATATATTCTATATTTAGTGTCATGTATCAGCTGATATGAAAGTAGTTAAAACGAAGTACATAGGAAGTAGTGCTAATGGGACGTGGCATCCTGTTTGCCCAAATGGGACAGTATGGTCTACATGGATTAATGAGTGGATATAAAATTGCTAATACTTAAAGTTGACTTAACAAAAGAGGGCATAATTAAAATTTAAATAGAACAGTACCTAATAAATGCCATATGTAATTATTTATTAGGTACTGTTCTTGGGTTAAAATAGAAAGAGGTGTAAAAATGAAAAAAAGGTACATTTTAACTTTCGTATTTCTTACAGTTTTTATAGTTTTGACTGGTTGCAAAGCTGATGCAGACTTGAAAAATTCATACAATTCAGAAACTGACTATCAGTATTTATACCATAGACAGGGGGAACTCATAACCATGGCTGATGCTGGTAGTGGTTACTATTTTCTAAATGGCACGCGTATATATTATGCAGATAAGGATAATATGGAACCTGTTTTATTGGATAGCAGACCAGATGCAGATTATAGTCAACAAAGTCAGAACAACAGGGATGACAGTTCTTTTACCAATGGCGAATTTTTAACATTTTATGATGAAAAACTATACATACTTGAAAGAGGAGAGAGGATTTTTTTATAAGAAAGTCAAACAACAGAAGAACCTATTTATTTAATTGAGATGTCAAAGGATGGAACAGAGAGAAAGACGATACTAACGCTTGACTTTCATCCACTTAGCATAGCAATACACAGAGGTGTTGTATATTACACAGTGCGTGATTTTAGTAAGGATTCAGATTTAGAGTACCATATAATGAAGTATGATTTAGAAAAAAGATTTTTTAATGAGCCAGAGATAATATATACTGGAAGTAGTCCAGATGGTAGTATTTTTGACTTAATGCCATATGGAAATAATGTCTATTTTCTTGAAAGAGAATCTAATATAAGAAGGTTAATGAGATATGATATAGAAAAAGAAACTACGACGCAAATAATTTCTGATGATGATGATAATATTCGACCAACTATTCAAGGCTTTTTAAATGATAAACTTATACTTAATATGTTTGATGGAGATGATAATTATGAAAAAGAATGGTTTGCATATATGTCTGATTTAGATGGAAGCAATATAGAAAAACTCCCAGTAGACATAAATTTTCTTTCGCATATTTATTCTGACAACAACTATTTATATATAAGACCACTTTATGCAGCTTTGAATTTGGAAGAGTATCAGCATATTCCTGATGAGATGGTAATATATGATTTGGATTATCAAATAGTTGATACAGTAGATATGTCTTATTATAGAGGAATGCATAAATTGATTTCAGGGGATGATGAATATATGTTTATATTTTATACAAAAGATTATGTTACATACTATGTAGATTATTTGGATAAAAAAGAAATCGGCAGTGGTAATTTAGAGTTTAAAAACCTTATAGAAAGCTAAATGAAACTAGACATTTTATTGGGGGATTATTGTGAGACTAATAGCATATGAATTAATCAAATTCTTTAATAAGAAGTTGATTTTGTTTCTTGTACCTTTATTAATGCTGGCAAATGTATTTTTATATTATCAGCAAGAAATAAAATATAATGAATACGTAATTTATAATATTATTGCCACTCATGTTGTTCCTGATGTAGAATTTATAGCAAAGGAAATTATTTTAATAAAAGAAGGAAAACTTTTGTTGCAGGATAAACCTGGTAATATTTTAGAAGACATGCAAGGTAAAGTTTTTGAAGTTAGTGTAAGCAAAGAGATGGTGAAAGATATTCAGAAAAAATATAAGGTAAGTAATATTTCAAGTGAAAAAGATAGTGTATGTGTCAGATTTATATCAGACAAAAAACCTGAGGAATTAAATTTAAGGAATGCAAAACCTAGCTTAGATGATGTATACTTGTATATGTTTGATGATGAAGTAATAAGTACATAGGTAATAACCCGATATTTAGCTTTAGCTGAACATCGGGTTGTTAATCTGTTATGTTAACATGTGGTGTTATAACAGTATCTTATTACATCTTCTCTTCAAAATCATTTAGGCTATCGGATTTTGCTGCTAATTTATGCCATTTAGATAAAGTAGCCAAATCTTTTTGATCTTTTATTTTTGTAGCTAATGATTCAGGTACTCTACCTAAATCTTCAAGAAGTTCTAAAATGTCTTCAACCTTACCTTCAACCTTACCTTCAACCTTACCTTCAATCTTACCTTCGATCTTACCTTTCATTTCAATAGCTGGATCATACAATGTTCGTACCATATCATACACCTCCGTGCTTGTTTGGGTATAGTCACCATATTTATTATATAAATATTCTGTTATATTCATAAGTACCCTTAATATTTTTTCTAAATCACTTATTAGAATTTCATTGCTGTCATTTATTTCTCTTAATGTATCAATAGTATTTCTGATTGTGTCTAATAATATGTTAAACTCTTTATTAATTAAATGTGCTTTTTCTTTATATTCTTTTTTGCTATTGTATATTTTTGCTATTCTTTTTCTTGATTTAAATACCTGTAGAGGAAGTAGGGGATATAGTTTTTTATCTTTTAACTTTTGTGCTGAATATTGCCAATATTTCATTGTTGGTACTTTATAACGTACTTCTTTTCCATCAGGTAAAACCATTACAAAAGATAATTCATCTTTTATATTTTCGTTTTCTTCAATAAAAATAACCAATTGTTTAGGAAAATCAAGTCGTATTTCTTCATTATCGTTTGTATTATTTAAATTCAATTCCCTTGCTTTTTCAAATCCATAAAAAAACATTCTTATTACCATTCTATTATCATTTGTTGTCTGAAACTCAATATGATAGTGATATAAATGTGTGTCTTTATAAATATTTATAAAAACATCACCTATTATTCTATCAAAATCATCTTTAACAAATTCACTATTTCCATACTCAATGTTTACCTCATCAGCAATGAAATTTTCGTTAAAAAGTCCATTTATCATATCAATCATAACTTTTTTAGACATTTTAAAAAGGACTTTCATAATTTGGTCTAATTTGATTTTTTCCTGCTTTTTATTAGTATTTGTTTCACCCATACTAAAACCTCGTTACTTTCTTAAATTAATTTTATCATATTTCTTAATTGTTGTAAATTTCTATAGAATAAGAAGAGTGTATATATTAAAGGAAGGGACGTTCTCATATCGAAACATAATTAAAACTCCAAAAGATTTTGAACACCTAAAAGATATTCCTCTAGAACTAGGTCTTGATAAGGGTGTCGTTTCTGCAACTCAATTTTCTACTACAGATATTTTAATTGCCATAATCATTTTCCTTATATGTGTGTACATATTTCTTCAAGAAAAGGAATCAGGTCTAACAAGGTTAATTCGAACAAACAAAAAGGGAAGATTTAATATTGCAGTTGCCAAACTTATTACTCTAATTTTACTAACCGGGGCATTAGCATTAATTTTTTATGGTTCTATTATTTTAATGGGGAATTATTTATATGGTTTTGGAGATTTGTCGAGATATATACAATCTATGGAGGTTTTTAAACACAGTAACTTACTGTTGACAGTAGGGCAGTATATTACCTTGTTTTTAGTGGGTAAATTGGCTGTTTGTATTTTGGTGGCTCTTATATTTTCACTTTTCTTTACATTAATAAATAATGCCAGTAAAATATACCTTTGCATAGCTGTATTATTAGGCTATAGTTATATTTCTCATGTTTTTATTCATTCACTTTCTCATGTAAGCCTTTTAAAATATATCAATATAATATATTTTTATAATACATACAGTTTATTAGGTGAATATAGAAACATTAATTTTTTTGGATATCCCATTAATAATTTATATTTGGCAGGGGTGTTGATAGGTATACTATTTATTGTTTTACCTGTTTTTTCTGTGTTTATCTATGTAAAAAACAATGCTGCCGTTTCTAATTCAGTATTTCATGGACTGCGAAACAAACTAAAATTAAACAAAATAAAGTTAGGTCAATCTATAAAACCAATAAACCATGAGCTTTTTAAAGGTTTTGTTACAGGGAAAGGATATATAATTATAATAGTAGCCCTTATTATTGGATATAACAGTATTAATTTTGAAGAGCTTAGATTTAATGAAGATGATGCCTATTATAACAGTTACTTAGCAGTGCTTTCGGGAGAGTTAAATGAGGAAAAGATTAATTTTATTGAAGAGGAAAATGAAAGATTTGAAAAACTTCCTGAAGAGTTTGCAAATGTCTATAATGCTTATCAAGAGGATGAAATTACATTGCAGGAGTATAATCGAAAAAATGCAGAACTTGAGGCATTTGAATTGAAGAGAAAGGCTTTTCAAGATGTTTACAATCAGTATCAGTATTTACTTGAAGTAAAAGAAACAAAAGGTTTAGAAGTAGGGTTTGTTAATGAGATTTCATCTGATTATATTTTCAATAATAGGTCGAGAGATATAATTAATGGGATAATGTACACCATATTGTTGATATTGTGTTTATGTGTTATATTTCCAAATGACTATAAAAACAATATGATTGCCATTTTAAAGTGTACTAAAAATGGCCGATTCAGGCTCTTTGCCTGTAAACATGCAGTTGCATATATAATTGCTTTTATATTAATGGTTATAATATATCTGCCTCAGTATATAAATCTTATTAAAAATTACAATGTAGAAAATTGGAATGTTCCTATACAGAGTATAATGATGTTTCGAAATTTTAATATACCTGTTAGTGTTATAACATTCATTATTTTAAATATTGTGCTACAATTTTTAGGTGTCTTAATTATGTCTAATTGCATATTATTTTTATCACTTATAATAAAAAGACATTCGCTGGCTATTTTAGCTGCATCTGCGGTTTTTGTATGCCCTATACTGATTCAATGGGCAGGACTAGATTTTATACGCAGATACTCATTTAATAATATCTATTTAATGTTTACGGAATTTACAATGAGCAGTTCAATATGGAGTACAGTATTGTATTATTCTGTACTGGTACTTTTAGGTGCATGTATAAGTATTTTATGCTGGAACAAGTATAATCACAATTTGTTAGCTTTGGGGGTGAAAAAGAGATGAATCTGTCAATTAAAAATGTCAGCAAGACTTATAATAAGGGAAAGAAAAAGGCTCTAGACAGTTTTAGTGTAAATCTGACTTCGGGTATATATGGTGTTTTAGGGCCTAATGGAGCTGGGAAGTCAACACTTATGAATATTATTACAGATAATCTTAAGTCGGATACAGGAGAAGTTACTTATAATAATGAAAATATAGTTAAGATGGGAAAAGAGTATAGAGATATTCTTGGGTATATGCCACAGCAGCAGGCAATATATGACGATTTTACAGGTTTAAGATTTTTATGGTATATGGCAGCACTTAAAGGTTTAAAGAAAAGCCTTGCAAAAGAAAGAATAGAAAATTTATTAAATACAGTCAACTTAAAAGAAGATGCTAATAAGAAATTAGGTGCCTATTCAGGTGGAATGAAACAGAGGATATTAATTGCACAGGCATTATTAAATGACCCTAAAGTTCTTATTTTAGATGAACCTACAGCAGGATTAGATCCAAAAGAGAGAATACGAATAAGAAACTTTATCTCTACCATAGCACTTGACAAAATAGTTATTATTGCCACTCATGTTGTTCCTGATGTAGAATTTATAGCGAAGGAAATTATATTAATAAAAGAAGGAAAACTTTTGTTGCAGGATAAACCTGGTAATATTTTAGAAGACATGCAAGGTAAAGTTTTTGAAGTTAGTGTAAGCAAAGAGATGGTGAAAGATATTCAGAAAAAATATAAGGTAAGTAATATTTCAAGTGAAAAAGATAGTGTATGTGTCAGATTTATATCAGACAAAAAACCTGAGGAATTAAATTTAAGGAATGCAAAACCTAGCTTAGATGATGTATACTTGTATATGTTTGATGATGAAGTAATAAGTGCATAGGTAATAACCCGATATTTAGCTTTAGCTGAACATCGGGTTGTTAATCTGTTATGTTAACATGTAGTGTTATAACAGTATCTTATTACATCTTCTCTTCAAAATCATTTAGGCTATCGGATTTTGCTGCTAATTTATGCCATTTAGATAAAGTAGTTAAATCTTGTTTGGGCATAGTCACCATATTTATTATATAAATATTCTGTTATATTCATAAGTACCCTTAATATTTTTTCTAAATTAATTTTATCATATTTTATTTGAATTGTTGTAAATTTCTAAGAATTCTATTTACATCTCCGTTAGAATATTTTTTTAGTTGCTCACTATTTTTAGATATTAAAGATACTGTTTTAGAGCCAAATAATAATAATCTTACCATGTAAAAACGTAAAAAAATGCCATTTCGTGACTTTAGTCATTTTTTATCGTGACTAAAGTCACTTTTTTTAATGACTTTAGTCACAAAAACAGTGACTTTTGGCACTTGATATTTTATGTGCTGGTGATATATCATATTACTATAAAGTAAGATATGTTTAAAATTAACAAGAAGAGATGTGAAGATATGAAAATGAAAAAAGTACAGTGCATGCTATTATTTTTCATTATAGCAAATATGTTTTTAGTTATGGGGTGTGAAAGTGTGGAAAAAGATAGTGAAAATGTTACCATATCGGATATTGCTTATGATAATCAGGTTTCTTCAGGTATTTTTAGTAAAATAGGCTCAGGAAATAATAAAATTGAAGAAAATGATTATACCGTATACATAGAAGAAAATGATGAGTTTGTACCATATCTAGTACTTACATCTGATTATAATGGTAACACAATGCTTTTGAGAAAATATGTATTAGAAGAAGAACGTCCTTATAATGAAGATTCTCAAAAAGTTTTTTATGAGAATAGTCTAGTAGACAAATTTTTAAATGATGAATATATAAAAACTTTAAGTGATTTTATTCAAGATAATATTGTTAACACTAAGGTATTGGTAACAAGGACTTTTATAAATAATATAGGGAATGTAGACGTAGAAGCATACCCTATAGAAAGAAAGATATTTTTAATTTCCTATACTGAATTAGGTTTAGAAAGAATCTCAGTAGCAAAAGAGGGAAAGTCCCTTGAATATTTTGAACACAAAAAGAGTTATTCAGCGTATGCATATGAAGGAAGAGAAGAACGCATCTGGTATTTGCGCACACCATATCTAAGTTCGTCTGGTGATGCTGTATGGGTAGTTGGAATTGACGGAACTTTAGGTGGAAAAGGGATTTTAGAGTTCGGAGGGGAAGGGGGATTGGCAAAGTCAAGTGTCCGACCTGCATTTTGTGTTAACAATTCATTATTAATAGTAGAGAGCAAGGAGGTGATAGATGGTGAAACAGTATATGTTGTGAAAAAATAAAAATAAAAAAGAGCTTTACAAAAATTAATTATTTTAAAACTGGGGGAATTTATAATGAGTGTATTTTATTTCAAAACAAGAGTTATATGTTTAATGTTAATTATTTCAATGATTTTTTCATTTATTCCTTTCATAAGTTACGCAAGTAATGATTTTGTTATTGGCTCTACTAGAATTATAAGAATCAACTGTCCAGTAGATGTTGAAGTATATGATTCAGACAACAATCTTGTAGCTTCTATAATAGATGATATTCCTCAAGAAATAGCAGAAAGCAGCATTGTTTCTTCTATAAATGAAGATGGAGAAAAACTTGTTTATCTTCCAGCAGATGCTGACTATAATGTAAACCTTATTGCTACAGATTCTGGTGAAATGTCAGCATCAATAAATGAATACAGTTATTATACAGAAAGTAATTCAAGAATATTGAATTACTATGATATAAATGTTGAAGAGAATGATGTATTTACAGTCGCTGTACCTGCCTTTGATGTTGACGATGTTTCTGATGCAGTTGTAAATGGCTCTCAAGTAGAATACTTAGTAGCTGATATAGATGGAAATGCAATGGCTCCAGATGTCTCTATAATGGGTGAGGAAGCTCAAAAGGCCCGTTTTGATATTAATGTTTATGTAGAAGAAGAGTATGGCTTTGTTTTAGGAAGTGGCGGAAGGGCTTTGGGGGATTATGCCAAAATTACCGCTGTTCCTTACGATGGGTATGCATTTGAAGGTTGGTATGTAAATGATGAAAAAATATCTTCAGAAGCTGAATATCGTTTTAGAGTAGAAGAAGATTTAGATATATTTGCTAGATTTGCACCAAATGATTTTTTCACTCAAAATATAAAAGTAGAAGTACAAACAGATAAAAGTAAATATGCTATAGGTGATACAGTAAAAATAGAGGAAACTATAAGTAATCTACATCCAGATGAAGCTATAGAAGACTTTAAGTTAATGACTGTTATTTTTGATGAACTTAAATTTAGAATATGGGAAAATAATAAATCAGATTTAAGCTTGTTACAGGAGGATTCAATAGTAGTAAATGATAAATGGTCAACAGAAAATGCTGATTCAGGAGAATATAAACTTGCTACTGTTGCGTATAAAATTGAAGATGAATCAAAAATTTTTGTTTCTGATGAAGTCTCATTTGAAATAGTAGAATCAACACCACCTTCGCAAGGTGCAGGGAGAATAGTAACACCACAACCTCAAGAAACGCCACAACCACAAAAAAATGTTGAAGAATCGGAAACTGTAGAAGAAATACCATCAGTTATGCCAAAAGACATTTCTGTCTTTGTAAGCACAGATAAAAGAGCTTATGCAGAAAACGAAGTAATTACTTATAAAATAAAATATCATAATTTGATTGATTCGCCAACTGGAGAATTTGAGTTGTTTGCCGAGGTTCCTTCATACACAGAAGTAATAGAGGCAGATGGAGGTATAGTCAAAGAAGATGTAATAAAGTGGGAAATGCCTGATTTAAATAAAAAAGAATCAGGAGAAATAACATACAAAGTAAAGGTTAATGAGATACCTCAGTCTGAGATAAAAATTAAAAATACTTTTGAGATAAAAGATGATGAATTAATCAATCCTAAAAATTCAATATCAACTATTGAGGTTATGGCTCGAACTAGAAGACATGGGGATATAACTCATAAATCATATATAAATGGCTATCCTGATCAATCATTTAAACCTGATAAAGATATAACCAGAGGAGAAGTAGCTGCAATATTAGCAAAAATTATGGAACTGCCAATTCAAAGTGATATAGAAAAAACAGAATACAAAGACGTAGATAGTAGCCATTGGGCAGCAGGATACGTAGAAGCTGTGACAAGTGCTAACATCTTTACAGGATATGAAGACGGAACATTTAGACCTGATGAAACTATAAGTAGAGCAGAACTTTCTGTAGTGGTATTTAAGTATTTGAATTTAGATGAAAAAGATGCACTAAAAGAAAGTTTTACAGATACTAAAGGACATTGGGCATTAAACTTTATAGAAGAAATTAGTCGAAATAAAATAATTAGAGGTTATGAAGATGGAAGTTTTAAACCAAATGGTAAAGTTACACGTGCAGAAGCAGTTGTTATGCTAAACAAAATGCTATACAGAGGCTCATTAAAGGTGAATGAAAATACATTTGTAGACTTAGACAAAAATCATTGGGCATTTGAGCACGTGGAAGATGCAGCAAGAGATCATAAATTTACTGTAGATAAGCAAGGTAATAAGGTGTTTGTTAAATAGCATGTGACAGCAAAAAGATTTTAAAAAAAGAGATGATTTTAAAATAAATATTTATTTTAAAATCATCTCTAAAGTTTATAATTGGCTTTTATTTAGCTTTAGCTAAACGAGTTCACTATTGTCTTATTCCTAAGCAAATGTGTTTTTATTAATCTCCATTGCCATTGCCGTTACCATTAGAATCTCTTCTTTCTATTCTAGCATTATTTTCAGGTACTAAAGATACAGTTTCATCCCAGTCTGAAAGAAGTTTTTCAATACCTGTAGCTTTATACTCGGAAGCTTCATCAACTTTTAAATTAAGCCTGCATGTATCACAATCTCTATCACATGTTACGTTGTCATATTGTTCAGGTTCAGTATATGTTGTTATGACACCCTCATAATTTCTAAGTATAACTTTATTAACCGACCAAGATATGAGATAGTTAGGCATTACCCGTATCTTACCTCCGCCTCCAGGTGCATCAATTACATAATTTGGCACAGCAAAACCACTTGTATGACCTATTAGTCTCTCCATTATTTCAATGCCCTTACCTACTGGTGTCCTAAAGTGCTCAAGTCCCTCAGATAAATCACATTGATAGAGGTAATAAGGTCTAATTCTATTTTTTACAAGTTTATGAACAAGTTCTTTCATTATCTCAGGGCAGTCATTAATTCCTGACAGTAAAACACTTTGATTTCCAAGAGGAATACCTGCATCTGCCAGTTTTCTTATTGCATCTTTAGAAGATCTAGTTATTTCTCTTGGATGATTAAAGTGAGTGTTTACCCATAGTGGATGATGCTTTTTTAATACATCAACTAAACCATCAGTTACACGGTAGGGAAGTACAACAGGTATTCTTGAACCTATGCGTATTACGTCAACATGTTCAATTTCCCTTAATTTTGTAAGTATCCAGTCTAAGTTTTCATCAGACAATAAGAAAGGGTCGCCACCAGATAAAAGCACGTCTCTTACCTGTGGAGTTCTTCTTATATATTCAATTCCTTCCATTATTTCATCTTTAGATGGAATTGAATCCACATCACTTACTTTTCTTTTTCTTGTGCAGTGCCTACAGTACATTGCACAAACATTACTTACCTGCAATAGAACCCTGTCAGGATATCTGTGTGTTACTCCAGGAACAGGACTGTCATCATCTTCTGAAAGTGGATCAGCCATTTCGTGACTTCCTACAGTAATCTCAGATACTGAAGGAAAAGCTTGTTTGTATACAGGGTCATTTCTAAAATCCTCAGTGTCTATTAATGACAAATAATATGGAGTTATGGCAAGAGGAAACTTTGATAAAGTCTCATCAAGTTTTTTTCTCTCTTCATCTTCAAATTTGATTCCAAGTAATGTTTGGAAAGTTTTAATATCTTTAATGGTATGTCTTAATTGCCAGTTCCAATCCTTCCACTTAGAATGAGGAGTATTTGTCTTAATTCGGTCTGCAATTCTCCTTTGGTTTTCATTATATTGTTGCATTTTTTAATTTCACATCCCTTTATTTTAATAGTTTTATATTTTAATATAGTTTCCTTATTTATCTAACCTGTATTATTATAACATGTGCAATTGCGAGATGCAATTATGGATAATTTGTAAAAATTCATATATCAAAGCACACTTTTTTTATTACTATTTACTAAAAAAGTGTATTTATTATATTTTAATTTTTATATAACAATGTTGTATTATAATGCTAATGATAAATTTTTCACATAAGATTAAATAGAGATAACTAGACGATACAAATGTATCACATGAAAAAGGTAATTGTCAAACTATCAACAATTATCAGGGTGAATAATTACAAATATGTAATTAAATAAAAATTTTATTTATTAAGGGGAGGGGGGGAAGATTTGTATGGAACCGATTATTAGAATTTCTAATTTAAGCAAGATATATCGAGTGGGAAATGAAAAAGTTGTTGCACTTGATGGTGTAAATTTAGACCTTATAAAAGGTGAATTCTGTTGCTTTCTTGGCACTTCAGGCTCAGAGAAATCAACTTTATTAAATGTTCTTGCTGGTCTCGAAAAACCAACAAAGGGAAGTATAAAAATAAAAAATGTTTCCATTGAAAGGTTAAATGAAAAAAAACTTGCTCAATTTCGCCAAAGAAATATTGGGTTTATTTTTCAATCATATAATCTTGTAAACTATTTAGATGCAGTGGAAAATGTCAGTATGCCTCTTATGTTTAAAGGGGCTTCAAAAAAAGAAAGAATTAAAAAGTCAATTGTTATGTCGTCATTAATGTATTTCTTGTTAATGTCTTTATTAACATATGGATTTAAAACAAATATACCATTTATTATATTAATTATTGTTGATATTATAGGTAGTTATTCAGGCAAATATTCACCGTTTTTTTACTCATAGAAACATTTTAAATCATGTTTTCATAAATATAGAACAAACACATTTAGTAATGCATAAAAAGGTCTTTTGATGTACAAAATACAGACGAAATTGTGCAGAAACGAATATTATTATGCAGCAAGAGAGATTGGTTCTACACAAGAATGTTTGCTTTCTGCATAAAGTAGTGATAAAATTGTGCAGAAGCAAATAGTTTTGTGCAGAAAGGAGCCTGTTGTGCGTAGTTTTGATTATCGTAAAATTCCTGATGAATTAATAAGTTATGAACTGATGAATTTAGTGTCAGCCATTCATGAATTTAAAGGAAAGCAAGATTTATTTATTGAAGCAAGATCCGATGTTTTAGAATCAATGCTAGAGGTGGCAAGAATTCAAAGTACAGGGGCGTCAAACCGTATAGAAGGAATATATACTTCTGATGAAAGATTAGACGCTTTGATGAAAGAAAAAGCTGAACCTAAGAATCGCTCAGAAAGAGAAATATCAGGATATAGGGAAGTTTTGGCAATAATTCATGAAAACTATGATTATATACAGCCACGCACGAACGTTATTCTTCAATTGCATAGAGACCTCTATTTCTTTAGCCCAAAAGCTTCAGGGGGGCGGTTTAAGAACGCTGATAATGTTATAGCTGAGACGGATACGAGTGGAACGAGTAGAGTTAGATTTAAACCTACGTCGGTTTTTGAAACGCCAGAGGCTATGGAGCGATTAACTGAGACATTTATAGATGCAATAGCTGCGGAAAAATATGATCCTTTGCTACTGATTCCCATGTTTATTTTAGACTTTCTCTGTATACACCCATTTAATGATGGGAATGGTCGAATGAGTAGATTGCTTACGCTATTACTGTTGTATCGATCTGGATATATTGTAGGAAAGTATCTTAGTATAGAGATGATTATTGAGAAAACAAAAAAAGCGTATTATGAATCTCTACAGAACAGCTCAATTGGATGGCACGAAGAAGAGAATAGTTACTATCCTTTTGTGAAATATTTGTTGGGAGTTATCCTTAGCGCTTATAAAGAGTTTTCAAGTCGTGTAGAATTAATTCATGATAAAAATCTGACAAAGCCAGAGAGGATACGTAAGTTGTTTGATAATTCCTTAGAAAGATTATCTAAAAAAATGATTCTTGAGCGTTTCCCTGATATAAGCACCTCTACTGCAGAAGTCACATTAAGGGAACTTGTAAAAGAAAACTATATCATTAAAGTAGGAGCTGGAAAGAATACAGCTTATATACGGAACATAGAAAAATAGAAGTTATACACGTATAAAACCTGCCCCCAATGGGGGCAGATAATTTTTACTCACTCTTTTTAAATACATCTACCCTAATGTAAGCATTGATTATTTAGATTAATGTGGTATAATTGTAATCAATAACATTTCGAGCGTTTTAATTTAATTTCAGAAAGAAGGTGCCTTGGATGCTTGCAGGTCTTTTACAACTGGGGGATTATGTAACTCAAAATAGAGACGCAGAAACTAATCCATATCTTGAGGTTATTGAAAATCCAAATGAAAAGGGAAGCTATAATCATGTGCTAAAAATAACTTTTGAAGAAGGTGAAGAACTTATTTACAGGGGCATAGAATATGAAGAATTTGACCTTAATAAAATTAGCAAATATGCCTATAAAAAAGGTTCACCAAGAGGCGGAGATATAACTCCTACATCAAAATATACAAATATTGAAAGGACACTTAGCAAAATAAGTACTTCAATAAAGAATTTAGTTGCAAATACAGATGGACAAGATGAAGAAAAAACAATTTTTAAAAATATTTATGACTATGTAGTTTCTAATGAAGAAGAAATCAAATCAAATTTAGATGAAAAAATTAAATCAATCTCTCTTAAAAAAGGTGAGTCTTTTATAATCACAATTGTCACTATAAAAAATGGAATAGAAAATTATTTAGGTGACTTTCAAATGGTAAAAAACTATTTGGGCAGAATTTTAAACGAGCAATATTACAACAAGTATGGAAAGGTTTCAAAAGGAAATGGTATTTGCTATTATTGCAAAAACCAATCTGAAGTTTTTGGGTTTGTAAATACCTTTAATTCGTATACTGTTGATAAAATTGGGTTTGTTACAGGAGGATTTAAACAGGAAAAAGCTTGGAGAAATTATCCTGTGTGTGGAGAGTGTGCACAAAAACTTAATCAAGGGAAAAAATATGTTAGACAAAACCTTTCATCTAAATTTTCAGGCTTTAATTATTTTATAATACCAAAAACTGTTATAAGAGATAAAGAAGATGAGGAAGAATTTACAGATATTTTGAATGAGTTTGAAAAAGACAAAAAGTTTTCAACAAAAGACAAAGCTAAGAAAAATCTTTTAGCAAGTGAGAGAAATTTTCTTGAAGTGATGAAAGATAGCAAAAATTATTTAAACTATAACATGTTAATATATAAAGAAGAACAATCAGGTTCTGTATTTAAAATATTATTATACATAGAAGACATAGTACCTAGCAAGGTAAAACATATATTGAGAATTAAAGATGAAGTAGAAGATATAAATTTATTTAGAAATCTTCCCGGAAAAGAAAAGACATTTTATGATATGAAATTTACATTTGAAAAATTAAGATATTTCTTTCCTAATAATTCAATGGAAGGTGACTTTGACAAAAACTTTTTAGAAATTTTAAATAACGTATTTACATATAAAAAGATAAGCTATAAATTTCTTTTAGGCAGAATGATTTCTAAAACAAGAGTTATTTTTTCAAATGATGGATATTTAGGAACTCCTGTGCTTTACGCACTTATGAATATAATGTTTATTAATAAATTGAGTTTGTTTAATGACAAAAGGAAAGGGGTGAAAAGAATAATGGTGGAGAAGACAGAAAAAAACAAAAAATATCTGGATTTTTTTGAAAATGAAAGCTATAAAGATGTATTTGATTCAGATTATAAAAGAGCAGTATTTTTAACAGGAGTATTGGTTGAAAATCTTTTGAACGTACAGTACAGAGAAAGAGGCAGTAAACCTTTTTACAGCAGGTTAAACGGTCTTAAATTAAACAGACAACTATTGAAGAGAATATTTACAGAGGCAATCAACAAGCTCAATGAGTATGAAAAGAACTATTACGCTGAATTAGAGCACTTAATAGGAATGTATATGCTTGGAGAAGACAAAAGTGTTTCTAATGATGATATTAGTTTTTACTTTGTACTGGGTATGACTTTAGCAAAGCATTTTAAAAAGAAAAGTGAGGAGGAAGAAGAATGATAAAAAATAGGCAGGAAGTACTTTTTTTATATGATGTAACAGATGCAAATCCTAATGGAGATCCACTTGATGAAAACAAACCTAGGATAGATGAAGAAGCGAGTATTAACATTGTTACAGATGTAAGATTAAAAAGAACAATAAGAGACTATATGTATAATTTTAAAGGTTATGACGGAACTGATGGAAAAGATATTTTTGTAAGAGAGTTAAAAGCTGAAAAAGGTGGACTAAAAGACGGAAAGGCTAGAGCTAAAGATTTTAATGAAAATCTTGATACTGTGTTAGAAAAAGCAATAGACATAAGATTATTTGGAGGAGTTATACCTTTAAACAAAGCTTCTATAACATTTACAGGACCTGTACAGTTTAACATGGGAAGGTCATTAAACAGGGTAGAGTTAAAGCACATTAAAGGGACAGGTGCGTTTGCTTCTGGAGAGGGAAAGTCTCAAAAAACTTTTCGTGAAGAGTATATAATCCCATATTCCTTGATTGGTTTTCATGGAATAATTAATGAAAATGCTGCAAAAGATACAAAACTTTCTGATGATGATATATTGATGTTAGATGAGGCAATATGGAATGGAACAAAAAATCTTATCACTCGTTCTAAAATGGGACATATGCCAAGGCTTTTGGTGAGAGTGGTGTATAAGGAAAGCAATAATTTCTTTATGGGAGATTTGCAAAGAAAAATAGAACTTGTACCAAATACAGAGGAAGAAAAAATAAGATCCTACAAAGATTTTTATATTAAAGTGGATGATTTAATCGATACATTAATTGAAAATAAAAACAATATAGAAAAAATTATATTTATTTGTGATAAAAACCTAAATTTAAAGTATAAAGATGAGAAAATATTACTGCAAGATGTCAGAGAGTTGAATTTTGAAGAGAAATCTTTTTAAGAGAGAGGGAGGCAAATGATTGAAAAATACTTGGCTTTTGATATATGGTCTTTATATGGTCATTTTAAAAAACCATATACTACTACATCTCCCCTTACATATTCAGTTCCGACAAGAACAGCTATTACAGGAATAATAGCTGCTATGATTGGATTAGATAAAAATGAATACTGCAAACATTTTACAAAGAAAAAGGCAAAGATAGGTGTTTGTATAAAAAATCCTATAAAGAAAGTAAGGATAAGTGAAAATTTTATTAATACAAAGAAATCCCTTACAAAGATACATGAGAGATCTCAGATAAAAGTAGAGTACTTAAAAGATTCATGTTACAGGATATATTTTTCACATGAAGATGAAAAAATCTATGATAAGCTAAAAGATGTACTTAAAAATCACAATAGCGTATATACCATAAGCATGGGTCTAAGTGAGAATCTTGCTAATTATAAATTTGTTGGAGAATTTCAAGGGGACGAGGTAACAGATAACAATGAATTTGTAGAAATTTCAAGTATTCTGCCACTAACAGGAATTAATAAGGGAGACATCGTTTTTGAAGATGGAAAGGAATATTTTACAGAAACAATTCCCTTAGAAATGGATGAAACTAGACATGTAAAGGAATATGGTGAAGTACTGTTTGAAAGAAACAGTAAAGAAATAAAAGCATGTATTAAAAGCTATATTAGTTTTTCGAATGAAAATATAACTATAATTTAAGAGGTGTTTTATGTTACTTTCACATCCGGATAAACGACTTGAGGTTCACCTTTCAAATGTGTTTTTAATAGGAGAAAGCATTTTAAATAGCCAAAAAATAAATTTTGATAGCTATTCCATAGAAAACATAAAGGTATTAAACAGAATAAATCTTTTAACACATGACTTAGGAAAGGCCACGCCGTTTTTTCAAAAGTATATTAGAAGTGTCGAAGATGAGACGGTTTTGAAAAAACTTCAAAATGATGAAAGAAAAAGACATGGTCTTTTATCCGGAGTATTATCTTTTATAATAACAAATTCAATTATGAAGGATGAGAGGTTTTCTTTTTTGTCATATATTCTGGTTTCAAAACATCATGGAGAATTACAAGATTTTACCGAATATATAAGTAAATTAGATGATAAAAATATTAATCTTTTAATTGAACAGTTTAAGAGCATTGATAAAGAAAAATTTTCTAAATTGTTAAGTGAAATTAATATCTCTTTTGATATATTTAATATTGATGTTGGTGATTTTTCAAAGGAAATTGAATATATGGTTTCTCGCAAAATGAGAAAAAAAATAAGTGATTTAAAGAAAAGTGAAACGTATCTTTTATTAAATTATCTCTTTTCAATACTTGTGTTTTCAGATAAACTAGAAGCTATTTATGGCAGTGAAAAAATGAGTATTGAAACCTTTATTGAAAAAAATATGAACAGACCCTCTTTATATTCTAGTTGTGTTGAAAAATATGTAGAAACTCTTAGAAATAAAAATATTGAAATGGCAAAACTGAGAAATGAAATATATAGTGATGTCGTAGATGCTTTAGAAAAACTTGAATTAGATAGAAAAATATTATCTATAAATCTTCCTACAGGAGCAGGAAAGACACTTGCAGTACTAAAAATTGCACTAAGGCTTAAGGAAAGGATTATAAAAGAATGTGGATATAATCCTAAAATTATTTATACTTTGCCGTTTACATCTATTATTGAGCAAAATTTTGATGTTTTTTCAAAGGTTTTAAGGTCAGAAGACAGCAATGTACTTATAAAACACCATTATTTATCTGAGAAGATGTATAAATGGGAAGTGGAAAATGCTATGGAAAATTATAGTCATGCTGTATCAGAGCATTTTATTGATTCTTGGGAATCTGAAATTGTTGTAAGTACATTTGTTCAACTTCTACATTCAATATTCACAAACAGAAATAGGAAGCTTAAAAAGTTTCACAATATATCAAACTCAATTATTATATTAGATGAAGTACAAAACATTCCTTTTAGGTATTGGAATCTTGTGAAAGAGATATTTAAGGGCATGTCTAAATATCTAAATTGTTATTTTATTTTTATGACTGCTACAATGCCACTGATTTTCTCGGAAGAAGAACAGGAAATATTTGAACTTGCAAAAAACAAGAATAAGTACTTTAATATGTTAAACAGAATAATAATCAATACAAATTATTTACAAAAGGCGATGACAATTGATGAATATAGGGAAATTCTTTATGAAGATATTTGTAACTATAAAAAAGATAATTTTCTAATCGTTGTAAATACAATAAAGACTTCAATAGAAATTTATAAATTTTTAAAAGAAGAGTTTGAAGAGGATGCAGAAATATATTATCTTTCAACTAATATTATTCCTAAAGAAAGGCTTTATAGAATTGAAAAAATTAAAAAGAGCTTAAATAGAAAAATAATAGTTTCAACTCAAATGATTGAAGCAGGAGTTGATATTGATATAGAGAGGGTTTATAGAGATTTTGCTCCTATGGACAGTATAAATCAGACAGCAGGTAGATGTAATCGTGAGTGGGGAGGCAAAAAAGGAATAGTAACTCTTGTTAGCTTAATTAATGAAAATCATTCAGACAGGCTTTTTGCCAGTTATATTTATGATAACATTTTACTTGAAGAAACAAAAAAGGTACTACAAGATAAGTCTAAAATAGAGGAAAGAGACATATTTAACTTGGCAAAGCAGTATTATGAGGGTTTGAAAAGTCATGGTAGAGATGAAAGTAATGAACTTATTAAAGAAATAGATAGTTTAAATTATTCTAAAGCTTTTGACAAGAGGGAAAATGAATCTGCTTTTGAGCTTATTGAAGAGAAATTTAAAACAGTAGATGTTTATGTAGAAATAGATGGTGAAGCAGAAAAAATATTAGGAGAATACCAAAATATAAAAAAAATCAAAAACAGATTTGAAAGAAAGAAGAAATTAAATAGTATTAAAAAGGATTTTTACAAATATGTTTTAAGTTTGCCAGAGTATGCAGTTAAAGTGCATATGGACATAAACGAAAAAGATATTACAGTATTTAGTAAGAACATGATTTTTAATACATACGATAAAGATACAGGTTTTAAAAGAGAAATTGAAGAAGACTATTTTTTCTAGTGGGGGGAATGTAAAATTGGATATAAAATTGCTTACAGTCAGGCTGGAAGGCAACAAGGTTAAGAGTAGAGATATACCTAAAATAAGAGGATATTTAGCAGAAAAGTTTCCTAATTATATGGAACTTCACAATCATATAGAAAAAGATAAGTTTAATTATACTTATCCTGTAATACAATATAAGTCAATAAAAGGAGTACCAAATATTATTGCAATAAATGATGCTTCAAAGATATTAATAGATGTTTTTTATGATGTAAAAGAAATAGATATTAAAGATAAGTTAATGAGTATTCTTGAAAAAGGGTATATATTAAAAACTATGGAAATTGGGTGTTGCAAAGAAATTAATGAGTATGAATTTTTAACTCCTTGGATGGCACTTAATCAGAATAACCATGAAAAATACTTAAAACTTAAGGAAGAAGAAAGAGCAGGGCTTTTAAAAAAAATTTTAATTGGTAATATTTTATCTATGTCAAAGTCGCTAGAATGTTGGGTAGACAAGCCTATTGAAGTGTTTATAAAAATACGTCCAGTGGAGGTTAACTATAAAAACAAAAAAATGATAGGATTTAAGGGAAGGTTTATGACTAATTTTATGATACCTGAGTATCTAGGTATTGGGAAATCAGTTTCAAGAGGATTTGGAACAGTAGTAAAGGTTAAAGATAGAAGTTTTATGTAAAATTAGTTGAAAGTTAAGGTGTCTTATGGTAAATTATAAGTGTGCTTTATAGTGACTGGAAAAATGTTGCTGAAAAATTATTTGATTTTTTGCATGGATAGGCTTTGAAATATTGTTATTAGTGAGGTTGGACACTATGTTGATGATTCAAAAACATCAAAAAGATGGAGTTTTTTAAGGTTTTTAAATAAAAAACACTTAAAAAAATATAGTCACAAAAATGCCTTTAGATTTGATATATAAGCTTTTGGTCACAAAGTGCTGTTGCAGTAAGAAATCCATTAAAACAAGGATTGAAACAACCTTCAGGCCCTTTGTTGTATACTGAACCCACACTAAGTTGCAGTAAGAAATCCATTAAAACAAGGATTGAAACTTAATGCTGAATCTTCTGTATATCCAGACTCACCTGGTTGCAGTAAGAAATCCATTAAAACAAGGATTGAAACAATCTTCTAACTCTCTCTTAAAATTCTCACTTATACGTTGCAGTAAGAAATCCATTAAAACAAGGATTGAAACATGTTCAAAATGGAAACGGAACAGTAGATAGAAGAATCGAGTTGCAGTAAGAAATCCATTAAAACAAGGATTGAAACAAAATGTATTATATGTAATTTCGTGGTTATTGTCCATGTTGCAGTAAGAAATCCATTAAAACAAGGATTGAAACATAAATGACTATGATTCTTTGTATTCTAAAAACCCATTTAGTTGCAGTAAGAAATCCATTAAAACAAGGATTGAAACCTTACATATTCAAATTTTTGCATAATACTGTGGTACGTGTTGCAGTAAGAAATCCATTAAAACAAGGATTGAAACAAAAAATGACAAAACTTTTTAAAAGTTTATTCTCAAAATTGTTGCAGTAAGAAATCCATTAAAACAAGGATTGAAACATGGTTATAAAGGCCAAGATGTGATTGTTTTTGAAGAGTTGCAGTAAGAAATCCATTAAAACAAGGATTGAAACTATACTATAATTATAATAATGACGACTATACTTTAGTGTTGCAGTAAGAAATCCATTAAAACAAGGATTGAAACATGTCGGCAAAAGGCAAGTCACAAGTCAGATAATCAAGTTGCAGTAAGAAATCCATTAAAACAAGGATTGAAACAAGTTGACGTGAAGAACGGCAAAATCGTTTTTACTTGTTGCAGTAAGAAATCCATTAAAACAAGGATTGAAACTTGGTGGCAAAATAATAATCACTAGAACAGATGAAGTTGCAGTAAGAAATCCATTAAAACAAGGATTGAAACACATTCAGGTAGTGAGTTATAGAGTTTACTGCCTTTTGTTGCAGTAAGAAATCCATTAAAACAAGGATTGAAACATAAGCAACCTGTCTTGATAAATTATTGAATGGTCTGGTTGCAGTAAGAAATCCATTAAAACAAGGATTGAAACAACATTGGGGACTACCATCAGAAGCAGCAAAAAAAGTTGCAGTAAGAAATCCATTAAAACAAGGATTGAAACGCAAATATGATACAATAATGTATGCATGAAAGCAAAGTTGCAGTAAGAAATCCATTAAAACAAGGATTGAAACTCTAAGTCATCTATAGCATCATTGTAATCTTCAGGTTGCAGTAAGAAATCCATTAAAACAAGGATTGAAACAAAATAATTTGTTAGATATTAGATTTACAAAGTTTTGTTGCAGTAAGAAATCCATTAAAACAAGGATTGAAACTTTTTTGTTACCGAATTTACTAATCCCACCCCAATTTGTTGCAGTAAGAAATCCATTAAAACAAGGATTGAAACATTCTGATGATGAAAAATTTATAAATCAAATAATGGGTTGCAGTAAGAAATCCATTAAAACAAGGATTGAAACAGAGGAAACATCAGGTTAAATGGTATTCAAATAACTGTTGCAGTAAGAAATCCATTAAAACAAGGATTGAAACATGAAGTTGAACACATTTACAAGTTCGGGCTAAAGAGTTGCAGTAAGAAATCCATTAAAACAAGGATTGAAACGTCTCATGGTACGCGTGTCTAACACCTGTACCATGTAGTTGCAGTAAGAAATCCATTAAAACAAGGATTGAAACATTTAACCTTTTGATTTAAATTAATTAATCTAGTTTTTGTTGCAGTAAGAAATCCATTAAAACAAGGATTGAAACAAAGTAATTTGAATGAAGTAAATAACGCTATAGCAGATGCAAGTTGCAGTAAGAAATCCATTAAAACAAGGATTGAAACAAATCCATGATTCCACATGGGTAATCGTAGAAGAAAGTTGCAGTAAGAAATCCATTAAAACAAGGATTGAAACGCATAGTAAAATTCTTGCCTGTTCATCTGTTCTAGGTTGCAGTAAGAAATCCATTAAAACAAGGATTGAAAC